>JAHHHF010000033.1 GCA_019359495.1 Goleter apudmare HA4340-LM2 | reverse complement strand
GATATTACTATTTGTTGGGTCTCTGGTGGCTATGCTTTTTTCTGCTCGTCACTATAAACAGGATTAATCATTCATTTATTCGCGAGTCTCACTCGCGAACTATTTTCTTTTTGTCCAAAGTCCAATATCTAAGCCATCACCATCAATAATGCCATTGTCCCTGAGTGCAGATATTAAAGTTTTGAGACTTCCCTGTCCGGAATTTTGCAAAAATGGGTGATGCAGAATTAAGCGAATTGTTTTGATTAATCTTTGGAAGGTGTCAAAGTCAGAATAGGCATGAGTGACTAAAGAAGAGGTGGGGTGATGGGAAGGTAGGGTAATGGGGAAAGCCAGAGAGGGGGGAATTGCATTGACACCAATGAGCAAATTTTGTTGTAGCCAGTGTAAATCAGATGCGATCGCCTGAGCATCAGCGTAGATGTTGCCACATAATTTACCCATACAGGCGGTAACTTCTTCTAAAGAATCGGCAAACTCAGGAACCTCACCAAATATGCTTTCTAGCTGATTAGGTTCGGTTGCTTGCAGATTTCCTATTCCCGGATAGCGAATAATCAGGGAAATTAAATGCATTAACCGTTCAAAGTCCAGTAGTCTGCTGTAGGCGTGTAAGGTAATGTGGTAATTACGGTTAGCACGGTTAATTATACTACGCGTAAGCTGTTGGATTTGGGTTGAGATTTGTTGAATGTCGAATTTTGGCGACGTGACATCAATTTCTTTATAAATCAACCCATAAACCGCACCTTCGCCTTAATTACACCAGCTACTTGGGGTTCTAACCGTTTATCTTACCGCCATCCCCAACACGAAACCTTTCCCCAAACAATAGAGATGCTAACTGATAAACCCTTACCCTACCGCTACCGCGCCAAAGGTAACTTAGGAAGAGGACGTTACGCCGTTCCGGCTGGTAGTGTGTACGTACTTGCAGAACCTATAAACAAACCTTGGTGGGAATGGGATGAAGCATGGTTTCCCAAAGAAGGTTATAGCCTCAAACAAGTAGGATGCGGTCTATGTTTACCAACAGAAATTAAAGGAGTCGCCTAAAATGTACAAAAAAGCCTATGGCATTATTGAAACCCTAGCACCTTTGCATGTCGGTGCAACCGCCGGAGAAGAAAGCGGTAATTTAAACTTAATTTTTCGTGACCAATTTACCCAAACAGGTATCCTTCCCGGTAGTTCTATTCGCGGTCGCCTGCGTTCCGAAATGCGTTCATTAGATGGAGAAACCGCCGCAAATTATTGGTATGGTAACGAAGCAGGCTCAGAACAATCAGAAAGTAATAACGAGTCTATCATCAAATTTGAATACGCATCCATTCTCTGGCTACCAGTCTTTTGTCCGGGTCAGCCAATAGTTTGGGTCACTAGTCCCCGCCTACTCCAACGCTACCAAAGAATCGCCGGCGATAGCGTCACAATTAATGGTCAACCTCTCAAAGAAATAGATATACCCGACCCCTACACAGGTTCAAAAAACTTAAAAGCGCGAGAATCACAAGGTAAAAAAACCTTATTTTTCAACCTAGGCTTTTTAAGCATCAACAAAACCACAGACCTATCACCGTGGTTCCCCTCCGGAAAAGAAAAACCAGCAGTAATAGTAGACGACAGCGACATTTCCATGATTCATGACATGGCATTATATCGCCAAAGTCGCGTCCGTTTAAAACCTGACCAAAAAGTAGTTGATGGTGGCGGCTTCTTCAACACCGAAGCCTTACCAGAAGGAACCATCTTAATTTTCCCCATCGCCATCAAAGACGATAAATCAGGTAAAAAATGGCAGCCATTCCATGATATCCAAACCACAGATATTTACCTTGGTGGCTTAGAATCCATCGGCTTTGGTCACTGCAATTTAACCTTAAACGGCGTGTAAATCTCTTAAACTCTTCTCTGCGCCTCCGCGCCTCTGCGTGAAAAAAATTCTTCATCTTAAATTTTTATGACCTGGAAATCATACGACTTAGACCAAGAAGCACAACGCCTAGTCCTCAAACACCGTGACCAAAAAGGAGTCATTGGTCAATCCCACAAAATGCGAACAACCGTAGCCTTTGGTTTAGAAAGATTTTGGGGAGAACAACTCAGATTGTTAGATAAAGAACCACCAAAAGGCGAATACTGGCGCGACACCTGGAAAAGCTTTGCCAAAATCATGCAATTAGCAGGAATTAAGCTTCCCCAAGAAGATATCAGCAATAATAACACCGCCAAAATTCAAGAAATCGCCGCTAAATTATGGGAACTCCCCATAGAAGACCAAAGAATTTGTTTAGCTGTGCTCACTCAATTTTGTGACAGCTTAGTGTGGTGGACTCAACGCTATAAAAAATCAGGAGTCGGCGATGACTAATAGTAACGAAGTCCCGTTGATGTTTCAAGCGCAAATCTCAGGACGGGGACAAATTCAATATATTAGAAACCCCGAACAATCTGAAAGATGGGTTGATGAGTGGGTAGAAGCTGCTGCAATAGATGCACCTCAATTTAGCAGCAATATTAAAACTAAAGAATATAAAATCACTTGGCGCTTTGTTTCTAACAGTGGACAAGACGAAGATATCATTCGACCAGTCATCGCCGCTAAAGGATTTCCCTTTTATCCAGGCGCAAGTATGAAAGGTGCTTTTTTACGCACCTGTCCCCCAGCACAACGTGAAAGATATTGCGGCGGAAAACTCAATAGTAACGATACCCAACCGGGAATTTTACGCTTTCATGGTGGTTATCCTCAAGATGCAACCTGGGTTGAACAACCATTAATTGATGTTGTTCATCCTCAAGAGAAATGGCAAGTTAAAGATAACAGTAGCCACTCAGCTTTTTTACAGATATCCCTCTATCAACCCACCTTAGTATTTGGCATTTCCAGCACCTTAGAATTAACAGATAGTGAATGGGAAACCATCTGGAATATTTGGGATAAAGCCATAGAAAAAGGTATTGGTTCCAGAGTGAGTGCTGGTTACGGTCAACCAGTAAACCACCCAGAAAGCAAGTTAGTTACTTTTAGCCTGCGTGGACAAGGTTTAGCCTCACAATTAATTGATAAATCTGGAGAATTTCGCCCCAATATTTTTAAAGCTGTCTTACGCGGTCACACCCTGCGCTTATTTAGCGGTGTCACCGATGAAAACACATCTGAAGAATTAACCAGAGAACTTTGGGGAGGTTTCGCTGGTAAAAATGGCGCTGTTGTTGGACAGTTGGGAATTGCTTTTAATGCTGTTGATTTAGAGATGGATGAATATAGATATGGTAGAAATTTCATGCCTATTTACGAATTAAATACAGGTACTCTCAATATTCTCAGCATGGGTAATATTTCAACAGAATACAAAAAAGAATTGAGAAACCTAGCCACACAAATCTTCAGATTTTCCATGCTGCTTGGTGGCTTTGGTAAATCGTGGCGACGCATTGACCACCGCATCTTTTTTCCAGATTATTTAGAAGATAACAAACCAATGATAGGTTGTCATTGGCAATTTACCCCGCAATCAAATAAATATTACTTCCCAGTAAATAGCCTCAGTCATATCACTAATATTCTCAATGACATTCAAAACACTGTAAATAATTGGCTGAAATTAAAAGGTAAAACCCCAAATAATCAAATCAGTTCTTGGCGTGAATCATTTCATCCCCAAAAAGTGCAAATATGGGGACGTATTGCAGAAGATGAAGATGATAGTTTAGCTGTGAAATGGTTTCATGGTAATTACAAAGGAGTCCAATCAATTAAAGGTTCAAGCCTCACCGGTAAGATGGGTCAAATCGGCAGAATTTGGCATCGGATGTACCCGCATTACATCAAAAATAAAGAAGGTGAAATGAAGCGTAAAGGGCGAGAATATGTAGAGTTACTCACCATTTTTCCTGATAAAAAGGATAAAAAAACACAGGAATTTTTAACCTTTTTGCCAACTAGCGGATTTACCAAACTTTGGGGAAAATAAATTATGAGTATCTGGATTGTGACCACAGGGAACAGTGATATCATTCTCGAACATGATAAAAATTGGGGAAGTTTATATGGTGAAATAAGTAGTGATTTAGAGTGTCCAGAATTTTCATCGGTTCCAAGAATAGACCTCAAAGATAAAAGTGCTGGCTATACTGCACCCGCTAGGGTTTTGGGTTTAGTATATGGTCATCAACCTGAATACTACTCTGATTTAAAATTTCCTCTCCTGGATACTTATCACAAATATTTTGAAGCTGAAAAAATCAAGCCAGAAAGAATTATAATTTTGCTGACAGACCAATCTCCGATATTTAATCAAGAACAAACAATTTACGAAAAATGTCCCTATTGGCAAGATACCTGTACAATTAAACCTTTATTGGAATGGTATTTTAAAGATAAGTTTAAGTATCAGCCAGAATTTTCATATCTTACTCTGACACCAACAAACCCAAATAAAGGTATAGATAATTGGAATGAAACCCTTTCTCTGGTAGAAAAAACATTAAGCCAGTTAGACTATAATCCCTCAAAAACAGTTTATGTTAGCCATCAAGCCGGAACCCCAGCTATATCTTCAGCAGTACAATTTGTCAGTTTAGGTAGATTTAACAAAGTTCAGTTTTTAGTAAGTAATGAATATTTTGATGAGAACTATCAACAGACATCTAAATCAGAAGTTAGTGAAATTTCTAATTATTGGCGGGGAATACAGATTCAAAAAGCCAAGCAGTTAATCATAGGTGGTTTTCCTGGTGCTGCACTCAAAATATTAGAGAAGCTAGACAGAATAGATCAAAATTCCATTAATGACTTAGAAAAAGTTGTTGATTTCTTCAATCTCCATCAACCCCTAACAAATAGCAACGAAGACTTGACTATTCCCCAAGCTACTCAGCGAATTGTTGACACTCTTGACCTCATTGGCTTTTTCTTTAATCAAAAAAATTATCTCCAAGGTATCACCCTACTTGCAGCTGCTCAAGAAACTTTTCTAAAAGTAGCCATTCTGTCACAAGTAGCGATGATTGATGAAACTATCACTTTCAAAGGTAACTCTCAAAAAGTTTCTAAATTAATTCAGTGGACTCCATCTGGGTTATTTTTATCTAAATCTTTGAACGTTGAAAGTATTATTTTTAAAAAAGATATTTTGCAGAAGTTAAAATTTCCCGTTTCAAGATTTAGTGATAATGATACCAACAAAAACTTTGCTCTAATTGCTTGGTTAACCAATATAGATAAAAATTTTCCAAAATGGCCTTTATTACAGTGGTATTGTAAGTCTAATAGAAATACAGATGATGACCTGCGTAACCAGTTGATGCACAATCTACGTGGGGTAGAAGATAGTAAAGTAATTGACTATCTATTAGCAGATAAAAACCATCAACTAAAAGATGTGATGACAGCTTATGTAGAGCATATTAAAAAACCATTCTTTAATGCTATAAATTATTTCAAGCTTCCCTACAAAAAAGAGAACTTAAAGAAAAAATTGCAAGAAATAGCGGATTCATTTGTTTGATTGAGATATAAAAGTTTGCGCTAGCAGTAAGGTAAACCTGGCGTAATACAGAGATAAAAAACTTCTGTAGTTACCTATAAGACTAGTATTTGATTTCTGAAAAAACTCCGTACATCTGGAGAGACAGCAAATCAAACGTAGTGTTTTGGATAAACAACTCAAACATCAACTTTAAATGAGAGAATGTTGGAATTAAGGTCAAAAATTCAGGTTTTTTAGACTCTTGACAATCTCAACGAAAAAAATATGACTCTTACGTAAGTCCTAAAGCAATAAAAAACCCCGGCGAAACTAACCGAGGTGGAATGGAGAAGTCTAAATGACGATGAGATATCCAGATACCGGAGTCTAAAAGTTTTAGCTAACGCTTAAAGCAACAACAATTAAAGTGGTGACAATCAAACTAGCAAAAACACCTTGTATAGCGTACTTGCGTTGTTCCCAAATTGCAGGATACTCGGAATAGTAAATTTGGGGTTCGGTTGCATAGTTGTTGAGAACGCCGTCTTCATTAACTGTGGTGTACATATATTTTTTTCTCTTGCTTGTTAACTTATGTAAACTAATTTAACAATATTGTTACAAAAAGTCAATAGGACTTGACAAAAAAAGCTGATGTATCTAATCAAATCAGCTTATCGGCGATGATAGTAGAGGTGAAAGTAATACCAATTTGAAAAAATAAAGGGACAGATACAAACCCCCAAACCTAGGCTAAATATGTCTTTGGTAGTGTTATACCCACATTCCGCCAAAACAGACTTGTTGCTTGTTGAAGTGCGATGCGATCGCCTTTTGTTAGCCAAAATACCCATTAGGGACTCAAACTCTCTTCTAATGTCAGATGTAAACTGCATATATCCCTGACTTGCAGAAAACCATTTTCATAATTTGTGTGAATCGTTGGCTGGCAGAAAATCCTTAAATATACGCGCAACTAAAAGCAACTCCAGGGCTGGTATGGCTTCAATCTGACACCACAGACATCATTATTGAAATTCAGTAGCAATTGCATGGATTCAGCCCTTGTTCACTTAGCCAACAGCCGTCAAACTTCATCACTTCTGCTGCTTTCAATACCAATTAAAGCGATCGCTTGTCTTTCTTTAGACATTTATAGTACAATAGTACTATCAAGAGATTGCTTTCAGAATTGCTGACCCCACCACTAAGGTGGGGTTTTATTTAAGACTTCCAAATCACAATATCAAGATTTATCTCCCCGATTTTAGATAAATCGGGGAGATGTGCCACAATTTTGCCTGAAGTTATTACCTCTCTTGAGTCAGCTAAACTGTTCCTCCGCATCCAGATTGAACAACATTTGTAAAGTCTGCATACATCGGCGTCTAGCTTCTACATCCTGTTGTGCCCGCAATTGCACCATCGGATCATGTAAAATTTTGTTAACTATTCCTCTTGTTAAAGCCTCAATCACCTCTTGATGCTTTTCTGCAAATTCTGAACCCAGACGCGACAAAGCCTTTTCTAATTCTTGTTCGCGGATAGTTTCGATTTTATTTCGCAGACAGCTGATGGTAGTCACTGTTTCTAGCGATCGCCACCAAATATCAAAAGCTTCTACTTCTTCATCTAATATTCTCTCAGCTTCTTGAGCCATCTTACGACGACTTTCGTAGTTTTGCGCCACTACTGCCTTCAAATCATCAACATTGAAGGCTTGGACATTTGCCAATTCATTGACGTCCGTATGGACATTCCGGGGCACGGAAATATCAAATAACATCAGAAACTGGTTAGTTTCTAAAACCATCTCTAATTTAGCGCGGTCAAGAATTGGGTCTGTGGCAGAAGTACTTGTAAATACCAAATCGCTGTTGGCAATTACAGGTAACATCTCCGACAGCAGATGAATTTCAATCGGTTGTCCAGGAAACTGCTTGGCTAATTCGACAGCGCGATCACGGGAGCGATTTAAAATCCGAATTTGCACAGCACCTTTAGAAATTAAGTGTTGCACCAAAAGCCGCGACATCTTACCCGCACCGAGAATAGCTACTCGACAAGCGGCTAAATTCTCCACTTTCATGTGTGCTAATTCCACCGCCGCCGAACTGATCGAAACTGCACCAGTCCCAATACTTGTTTCGGTACGTACTCGTTTGCCGGCGGTCAATGCTTGTTTAAATAGGCGATTTAAAATTGTTTTTATACCGTTGTATTGCTGTCCCAATTTGTGAGTATTCTTCACCTGAGCTAGAATTTGACCTTCTCCGAGTACCAAACTATCTAATCCAGCCGCGACTCGCATCACATGCATGACTGCATCATCGTGCAGCAACATGAATAAGTGTTGTCGTAGAGATAGTGTAGGCAATTTGCTGTGTTCGGCAAGAAACTGGGTAACTTCCCGGATGCCATGCTCTGTTTCACTAGTAACAATGTAAATTTCTAAACGGTTACAGGTGCTGAGGATAGCAACTTCGTCAATATGGGGATAGCTGGCTAGGTGAGCGATCGCACTTTCAATTTGTGGTTCTGGAATACTCAGCTTTTCCCGGATTTCAACTGGGGCTGTTTTATGGCTTAACCCCACCACTGCAATATTCATTTCTTATCGGTAATTGGTAATGGGTTATTGAGGATTGGGCATTGGGGCAGAGCCCTGCGTTGCGCGGTTTCCCAAGGCAGCTTTTGGGGGGAAGTTTCCCCTCAAAACGTGCCGCCGCGTTGTAGCAAGTGGTGTCATTGGGCATTGGTTGAAGTATATTCTTTAGTCTCCCTATCTCCCTATGCGCTATGCCCCATGCCCCATGACCTAATTAGTACAATTGCACGACCTTGGGCTGCTCAAACAAGTGAATGGTATCTACAAAACGAGCAGTTTTTGACTGGCTGGAAATAACCAAGCTTTGAGTTCTCGCACCGCCTTTGAAGAAGCGTACACCTTGCATGAGATTACCACTGGTAATACCACAAGCTGCGAACAGAACAGTTTCACCAGAGGCGAGTTCTTGAGCATCATAGACCTTATCAGGGTCAGTGATACCCATAGATGTGAGACGGTCAATGTTGGCTTCTCTGCTTTCCCCAATCAAGCCTGTTTTCACTACTGCTGGATCGTAGATCAGTTGACCTTGGAAGTGACCACCCAAAGCACGCATGGCGGCGGCGGAGATTACACCTTCTGGTGCAGCACCAATACCCATCAAGGCGTGAATATTAGTACCAGCGAAACCACAAGAGATGGCTGCACCGACGTCACCATCAGAAATCAATTGCACTCTCGCGCCAGCATCGCGGATTTCTTTGATTAAATCGTTATGGCGATCGCGTTTCATCACGACTACCACAAGTTCATCAATAGCACGATCTAGACACTCGGAGAGAATCTTGAGGTTTTCTGTGGCTGATTTGTTGATGTCTACTTTGCCTTTAGCTGCTGGGGGTGCGGCTAATTTCTTCATGTAGAAGTCAGGCGCAGCAAATAATCCACCTTTTTGAGAAATTGCCAAAACAGCCATAGAACCAGGTTGTCCGTAGGCGACTAAGTTTGTCCCTTCACAGGGGTCAACGGCAATATCAATTTCGATTAGTTCATCAGGGTTACAGAAGCTTTTCGCATCTGGCTGGGTACAGATACCAACTTCTTCCCCGATGTATAGCATGGGGGCATCGTCACGTTCCCCTTCCCCAATTACAATGCGACCGCGCATGTAAATTTTGTTCATCCGCTCCCGCATAGCTTCCACTGCTACTTGGTCAGCAGTGTTCTTTTCGCCTTTACCCATCCACTTCGCAGATGCGATCGCGGCTTGCTCTACTACCTCAATAATTTCTAACCCAAGTGTATTTTCCACAGAGTCGCCCTCTCAATTGCTTGACTTGCCGTCGTTTTATCTAGCTATTTCAGTCTTCAAGTCTACCAAAGGGCGGATACCTATGGAAAATACTCTGTGATTTTATCCTTTGTTAAGTTTTGCTGCTGGTGATTTGACCAAGTTCCAATTATGTGGTCATATTTTGTTCACATTTGGATGCTTATCATGTAAACGTCATCCTGCGTTCATTTGTGGTTCTCTGATTTTCTGGCTTCTAAATCTTACCTTAATGAATATATGCACAAAAGTCTCTAAAATGATCATTAAATATATAAACACAAAGTCCAAAAATAAATATTGATAAATTAAATTTTCATTTTCCTTTCAGGCATTTAAAAAATAACAAATAACAAACACCAAATAGCAAAATCTAGAGGTTAATTATGTTTATTGACTACATCACACTCATGTTGATCAATATGGTAGCCGGGTTATTTATACTGGCTGATTACGTGTATCGGGGCATAGATAACGCTTATCAAAAACAGTGGATACCTGGATTTGGAATTACAGGGGCGATCGCTTTAACAACTGGCTTGCACATGATGTTCACCTGGCCAGTGCGTGGGAGCTTTAACATAGCTTTCGGTGAAACCACTGTCCTGTTAGGAATATTATTCATAGCAGCAGCGATCGCACTTTCCTTAAGTTGGGATTTACTAACCATAGCAATTTATGCTTTCTTCGCTGGATTGGTTGCGGTTGTAGTAGGTGTACGCCTCATTAACTTAAATATGACCAAGCAGCCATTACTATCAGGAATAGGTTTTATTCTCACTGGATTAGGTGGTATCTGTGCCGCACCCACTCTCTATTGGAAAACTAACCGCACTTGGCGGCTAATTGGTGCAGCCGTGTTAATAGTAGCGGCTCTAATTTGGGCCTTTATTGGGTATTTGGGTTACTGGAGTCATTTAGAAACTTTTCAACAATGGGTACCAGCCCCCATGCGCTCACCAACACCATAATCAAAGATTTTTAGCCAGAACTTCGGTCCTCCCTTTTCTATGAGATGCTGTGCCTAGCTTGCTTCCCCGTAGAAATCTAACAAAGGCCCAGACCCGCTTACTACTAACCCAATTACAATAAATTTAGAGTCACTTAATTCAGATAAAATCCCTAAATTAAAATATGCTGGACTTTCTCAACCCTCTTTTAAATCGCCACCCAGAAAGAGTCAAAGCCAACGTGGAAATTTATACTTGGCAAACTTGCCCTTTCTGCATCCGTGCCAAAATGCTGCTGTGGTGGAAAGGTGTACAATTCACTGAATACAAAATCGATGGTGACGAAGCAGCCAGAGCTAACATGGCCGAACGTGCCAATGGACGCCGCACAGTACCACAAATTTTTATCAATAACCAGCACATCGGCGGCTGTGATGACCTTTATAAGTTAGATACCCAAGGTCAACTTGACCCCATGTTAGCAATTCACGTTTAATGTGAATTAAGTCTGGTTCTTCAGTACTTAGTATGTTAGTTTTACCTAACTAAACCTCTGAGCTAAAGCAGTTGTTAGGTATTATGACTCACCATCCCTTCATGGGCAGGCTGTCGCTGCAACAGGGGTAAGAGGTCGGGCTGTAGGCGTTGTTTAGCTTCCGCCGGAATTTTGGGCGAGTTGAGCAAAATTTCTCAGGGATGGCTCAATTCATCCCCTAAAGGCAATGCAAAAAAAACAGCCGCCTCCACAAGAGAAGCAGCTGTTTTTAAAATCTACTTGACTACAGAATATTAGTAATCGAAGTCGCCACCGCCAGCACCAGCGCCAGCAGGAGCAGCGTCCTTAGGTTCAGGCTTGTCAACAACGATACATTCGGTTGTCAACACCATACCAGCGATAGAAGCAGCGTTTTGCAGCGCAGAACGTGTTACTTTCGCAGGGTCAACAATACCAGCTTCAAACAAATCAACGAATTCGTTGGTTGCAGCGTTGTAGCCGACGTTGAATGCTTTCTCTTTGACGCGTTCAGCAATTACAGCACCGTTCTGACCTGCGTTTTCAGCAATTCTCTTCAAAGGCGCGGGTAATGCACGAGCGACAATCAAAGCACCAATCAACTCTTCATCTTTCAAATTACCTTTTGCCCACTCTTCCAAGTCAGGCGCGAGGTGAGCCAAAGTTGTACCGCCACCGGGAACAATACCCTCTTCCACAGCCGCTTTAGTAGCGTTGATAGCATCTTCTAGGCGTAGTTTTTTGTCTTTCATTTCGGTTTCAGTGGCTGCACCCACTTTCACCACCGCTACACCACCAGAGAGTTTAGCAAGACGCTCTTGTAACTTCTCTTTGTCGTAGGAAGATTCGGTTTCTTCAATTTGACGGCGGATCTGTTCAACACGAGCCTTGACAGGAACGTCATTACCTTCAGCAACAATGGTGGTGCTGTCTTTGGTAATGGTGACGCGGCGAGCTTTACCCAAGCTATCTAGCTTGGTGTTGTCTAGCTTGAGACCAGCATCTTCGGTAATCAGTTGACCACCGGTGAGGATAGCGATATCTTCTAGCATAGCCTTACGGCGATCGCCAAAACCAGGAGCCTTGACAGCAGCTACGTTTAATACACCACGTAGGCGGTTAACCACTAGGGTTGCTAAAGCTTCTTTCTCGATATCTTCGGCGATAATCACCAAAGGACGACCAGCGCGGGCTACTTGCTCTAGTACAGGTACTAGGTCTTGTACCAAGGCAATTTTCTTATCAGTCAGCAGCAAGAAAGGCTCGTCAAAAACAGCTTCCATGCGCTCTGCATCGGTAGCAAAGTAAGGGGAAATGTAGCCTTTGTCAAAGCGCATCCCTTCAGTGATTTCCAATTCGGTGGTGACAGACTTACCTTCTTCTAGAGAGATAACGCCTTCCTTACCCACCTTATCCATTGCTTGGGCAATCATCTGACCGACTTCGTCGTCGTTACCAGCAGAGATGGAACCCACTTGAGCAATAGCTTTGGAATCTTCTACTGGGCGAGCATGTTGAGCAATCTTCTCTACAAGGTAGGCTGCTGCTTTGTCAATACCGCGCTTGAGCAAAATTGCATTCGCACCAGCTGCAACGTTCCGTAAGCCTTCTTTGACGATCGCATGGGCCAAAACTGTAGCAGTTGTGGTACCGTCGCCGGCAGCGTCGTTGGTCTTAGAAGCAGCTTGACGAATCAAAGCCACACCAGTGTTTTCAACGTGGTCTTCTAATTCAATTTCTTTAGCAATAGTCACACCGTCATTGACGATTTGCGGTGCGCCAAATTTCTTCTCTAGGACTACGTTACGACCTTTGGGGCCAAGAGTAACAGCCACAGCTTCAGCTAGGATGTCAATGCCTCTCTCTAAGGCGCGACGAGCGTTCTCGTTGTAGATAATGCGCTTTGCCATAATTGTTAATTGTCCTTTGTCATTTGTCTTTTGTCTTTTGTCATTTGTCTTTTGTCATTGGCTAATGACGAATGAGCAATAACGAATGACTACTACGCAACAACTGCTAAAATGTCTTTTTCAGAAAGTAAGACATATTCTTCTGTGCCGAGTTTAACGTCAGTGCCAGCGTACTTGGAGTACAGCACCTTGTCTCCCACCTTAATTTCTAATTCCTGACGAGAACCGTCATCATTACGCTTGCCAGGGCCAAGGGCGACTACTTCCCCTACTTGGGGCTTTTCCTTGGCGGTGTCGGGCAAATACAAGCCACCTGCGGTCTTTTCTTCAGAGGCGCTCACTTTCACGAAAACGCGATCGCCCAAAGGTTTGACTGTCGAAACACTTAAAGATACAGCTGCCATACGAAAATTTCTCCAGAGTTAGCACTCTCAACTCCTGAGTGCTAATTTACCGAAACAGACCACACTATGGCAACAATTACCTGTGTACGGGTTCCCGAACTTAGAGTGGGCAGCCTTACTTAAGAATAAATACCTAATTAATCCTAGCTTTCGGGTTTCGTTCCATAAGCTACGAATATTTTTATATGGCTAGAGATTAGAGACTAGGGCCTAAGCACTGGGTACTCAGGAAGAGTTTTTCTCAACCCTAATCCCCGATCCCCAATCCCTTTCTCGGGCAAGTTTATTTGCAAAGCTGGGAAATTGTTATAGAACTGTAATCAGGGAGCCGCTCGATGAGTAACAATACAGTGATCCAATCTAGCCCTCAAATCCCCAAAACCACCAAATCTCTGGACAACAAAACCCTAAGTAATTGTGTAGAAACTCTATGCATGGCAAAAACTCAGCAGCACATTTCTATTTGTGTTGACTAGACAATTGCTAACTGCTGCTCAAAACAAGCTAGTCTGGAATCCTGGGATTACTTAAAAAAGCGACTCAAAAAGCTCAAACTCGACCAGCCGCAAAAAAGTCATCCCGGTTACATCTTTAGAACTAAGGCTAATTGCTTGCGAGTTTGTTGTTCTGAACCGATAATGGTGGTTTACCCGGATGGTGTCTAGTATCGCCAAGCAAATCCAGAAGTTATTGAGCGGATCATCAAAGAACACTTGATAGGCATAATGGTGGTTGAAAAATATGCATTTTTAACTTATCCTTTGCCAAAAACTTCTCTGGTTGCTTGTGGACGTATGTATGCTTAACAGCCAAAGGAGATCGTAAAGCAGTAAACGCTCTGAAGCGGGGGTTGGTTTTGAGCTGGGGTCATCTTGAGCCAATACTTACTCGTGAATCCGAAGGATTATTATTTAATCAGTGTTTTTTCACCCGCCACTTTCAAAGCGATATATAATAACGCATTATAGTTACTACTGCTCTACGTATCCTCACTGGACTTTTGCCAAAGAGCTAGCTTTCTCCCAAAAGTGATTCTCACTTATGAGATTTCCAGAAAGCAAAAGCAAGTTAAGCGGGACGCAACGACAACATCTCAAATCTCCACCATAGAGGATAACTATTCAAGACCTTGATGGACCGAAGCGCGACAAGTGCCACTGCTATGAAAGAGCCCAGCATGAAAGATCACAAACGACTTCTACTGATTGATGATGACCCTAACCTCATCCTGCTGGTGAAGGATTACTTGGAATTCCGGGGATACGAAGTCATCACCGCCGAAAATGGACGCGAAGCTCTGGAAATTTTAGAGCATGATGTTCCAGACATGATCATTTGCGACGTGATGATGCCGGAAATGGACGGATATACTTTTGTAGAACAAGTCCGGCAAAATGAACGCACCAGCTGGATTCCCGTTCTTTTCCTTTCAGCTAAGGGACAAAGCGCAGACCGAGTTAAAGGTCTGAATAAAGGCGCTGACGTATACATGGTCAAGCCCTTTGAACCAGAAGAACTCGTAGCCCAAGTAGAATCTTCGCTGAAACAAACTATCCGTTGGAAAGAACACCAAGCAAAAGGAGGAGAAAACGGTTCCCGCATCCAAGTTCCTTTCGATGTGCAGCTAACCCCAACCGAGCTGAAAGTAGTACAGTTCGTAGCTAGGGGTCTGGCTAACCGGGAAATCGCTGAAGAACTCAATGTTAGTCAGCGCACCGTTGAAAGCCATGTGTCCAATATGTTGGGCAAGACTAATCTCCATAACCGCACTGAGTTGGCGCGGTGGGCGATTGAGAATCAAATGGCTTAAATGAGAAAGGAGGATGAAGTATGAAGTATTGAAGTATTAAGAAATTTTTTCCTTCAGCTTTCATACTTTAGCCTTGGAAATTACCATCCATCCTCTTCCGGGGTCGATTGGTGTAAAATCTCTATATCCAACTCATCCAGGTAGGTTAAAGCACTATCAATTTGGGATTTTGTTCCTCGGAGTTCCAAAATGAAGCAACTGTCTCCCGACAAGTTCTCATCCATTTGAGCAGCCGCAATGTTGACTGTGACACTGTAATGAGAAACTAGTCGTGAAATCACAGGCTCTTCATGTAAGTTCTTGGGGATACATATCTGGATACGAGTTTGGGTACGTCGCTGATCTGCTAAATGAATAGTAGATTGAACCTGTTTACTGGGAGTTGGCATTGTAGCTTCCTATTCAACTTCAACTTTTTGGATGCAGGTTTGACGTTGCACAGTTTTTTCAACCTAGGGGTGTCAATAAATCGGAAGCAAGTGAGGCAGCATCTGCAAATGCTGTCTCAAACTTGTACATGATTATGGATTAGACTGTATCTCAATACGACATTTTTTTTGGACAAAAATTACACACTGCAAAACCTATACTTAACTGGAAAGATAAATATGTTTGGCGTTAGTTATAGGCTAGTGCTGTCAAATTGCTAACAAAGATTAGCACTTAAAAATTTAGCATCTGGCACAACAGATTAGAAACAGTATTTTCTCAGAGAACAGTGAAAAATTAACCAGTAATACCGATACTTCAAAACGTCATTGCTTAACTGATTTTATTTTTAATACCAGTGTGATAACTTTTGTTTTTCTAGTATAAATATATCACGGAGATTGTCAAAAACTCAACTCCTCAACTCTGGCTTTTCTTGCGGACTCTCAACTCCTTAGAGGCGTAAAGACCAATTAAATCAAGGTTTTTTCTGAAAAAAACTGCATTTTAGCCCACTCATAATTCTTTTAAAATTTCCGGGTTGCCCTTACACAGAAAATTTTGCTACTTTCGTGGATTAGAGAATTCACTGAACAAAAAGTATAGAAAATATATTTTTATACGTACAAGTATACGAGCTTCATGAGAGCTACTGAATAATTTCTAGAAAAGTCTAACCTCGCTAGTGATTTTTATCTCAATCTTCACATTATCAGCTCACACTATTTTGCTATACACTGAAGCTTCTGAATAAGCTGATTCCCTCTGCCGCAATTACAGTGATAACTTCCTATTCCATATTGACTATGGGGTACTTCTGTCAGACTTATTAGCAGAGGTTTCCAGAGGAAAGATTTGACGGTGAGGGAGATAGCTTTATCGGTGATGAATTCTACTCTAAAGGTATTTTGCCGCAGACTAGCAGGAATGCGCGGGTATTTCCATAGCGGCGTATAGAAAAGATTAAATTATGATCCCAGGTGAGAACCTGGGAATGAGAAATTACACGAGGTTGATACTAAAAATCAGCGTTTTGTGGTGTCCGAGGAAAAGGAATGACATCGCGGATATTTCCCATACCTGTGATAAATTGCACGAGTCGTTCAAATCCCAACCCAAAACCAGCGTGAGGAACAGTACCATAACGACGCAAATCGAGATACCACCATAAATCCTCTGGCTGCATTCCTTGGGCTAGTACACGCCGTTCTAGAACTTCTAAGCGTTCTTCGCGTTGGGAACCGCCAACAATTTCGCCAATCTTAGACGCCAAAATATCCATTGCACGAACAGTCTTTTCATCGTCGTTCAAGCGCATGTAAAAAGCTTTGATTTGTGCTGGATAGTCTGTAACTATCACTGGCTTTTTGAAGAGTTGTTCCGCCAAGTAACGCTCGTGTTCTGATTGTAAATCTAAGCCCCAACTTACAGGATATTCAAACTTAAAATCTGCTTTTTCTAAAAGTTTGATGGCTTCTGTGTAGGTGAGGCGTTCAAATTGATTATTAATGATATTGTCAGCTGTTGCTAAGACGGTATTATCAATGCGCTGATTGAAAAATTCCATGTCTTCTGGACATTTTTCCAACACATATTTAAAAATGTGTTTGAGAAATGCCTCAGCTAAATCCATATCGCCTTCTAAGTCACAAAAAGCCATTTCTGGCTCAACCATCCAAAATTCTGCTAGGTGGCGGGAGGTGTTGGAGTTTTCTGCACGGAAGGTAGGGCCAAAGGTGTAAACGTTAGAAAACGCCATCGCCATGACTTCTGCTTCCAACTGGCCACTAACCGTTAAATATGTGGGTTTGCCAAAAAAGTCTTGACTGTAATCGACAGCTTGGTTTTCCGTGCGGGGAATATTCTTTAAATCCAAGCTACTGACGCTAAATAATTCACCTGCACCTTCACAATCGCTAGCGGTGATAATGGGTGTGTGTACCCACAAAAA
Source organism: Goleter apudmare HA4340-LM2 (assembly GCA_019359495.1). Taxonomy (GTDB): domain Bacteria; phylum Cyanobacteriota; class Cyanobacteriia; order Cyanobacteriales; family Nostocaceae; genus Goleter; species Goleter apudmare. Next base: position 9,653 of record JAHHHF010000033.1, on the reverse strand, counting down.
GCCTCTTTCTTGGAAAAACTGATGAATCGCTGTTGAACAGGCATTTCTAACGCGGAAAACTGCACCAAAGGAATTAGTCCGCGATCGCAAATGTCCAATAGTCCGCAAAAATTCAAAGGAATGGCGTTTCTTTTGCAGTGGGTAAGTGTCGGGATCAGCTTCCCCGTAGACTTGTACTGTATGGGCTTGTAATTCAATTCGCTGTCCTTTACCTTGGGAAGCTACCAGTACACCAGCTACTTCCACTGAAGCACCTGTGTTTAGCTGCTTGATGAAAGTTTCGTAGTTTGGCAAATCCTGATTGATGACGACTTGCAAATTAGCTAGGGATGAGCCGTCATTGACTTCAATAAACGCAAACCCTTTCAACTCGCGTTTCGTCCTTACCCAGCCTTGAACTAGGAGAGACTCATCAGGTTGCCCACTTCGCAATATTTCTGCAATCCGTCGATTTACCATAATTTACCCAGCACAGGACTTTAATATCCAGCCTATGATAACGCCCAATCCACCAAAGCGGACGGCTTGCCAGAAGGGTTTCTTGAGGCTACCCCAAGAAAATAACTGGCTTTCTAAGTTAATTTCTAGCACTTCTAGCTGTTGTTTAATTTGCCGTAACTCGGCTTTGATCTCTGGTGTGTGATATTTATTTTGATTGAGTTCGTGACGGCGCTGTTGCCATTGTGCCTGTTGTTGGCGATCGCTTTGTACTTGTTTGTAGCGTTCCTTCAAGTCTAGGAGCGATCGCTCTACTTCCTCTATTTCTTGAGCAAATGCTGTTTCTGAATTTTCTTCTGGCGGCTTCATGTACAAGTAGTAAGATTGAGTATTAGTCAATGGTCAACCTTCAACAGTCAACGGTCAATATACTTTTGACAAATGACCAACGACCAATGACAAATAACAACTAACCAATTATGTCTCAATCAACCCAGCAACCTCAGATCAGCCCCATAGATGAGCTTAGTACTCTAGAACTAGCTCAAGCCCTGATGGAAAGACTGAGTATTTCTCCTAATGATTGGCATCGCCTCAAGTCTAACCGCAATTCCCGCGCTAGGGAACAGGCAGCAGCAGCCATTGTGTTTCTCCTGAAAGAACAGCCACAAGAAGCCCTCGCTAGATTAGAACAAGCGGCTGGTTGGTTAGACCGCTCAATTTCTGCGCCTCCTTGTCCGAGTCATGGTGATAAGAAGTAAAGAGGGTGAGTTTTAATTTACTTCCCCATCTCCTCCTCATACTCCTCAACGCCGCAGAGATAACCTGGGGCGATTTTCCAGTTGTTTACAAAGTCTCAATTCTGTGCCTTTACGATTCCACTGTACCTGATCAAAAATTTGATGCAGAAGGCATAGACCTCGACCACTTTCTGCCTCATCTGGTGGTAGATAGTCTGTCGGATCGCTATCTAAATCCGGTTCGGATGCAGGACTAAAGCCGACACCTTGATCGGATATTACCCACCAATACTGATTATCTATTAAGGAGAAACGGACTACAACGGTTTTACCAGGATCAAGATTATTGCCATGTTTAGCTGCGTTTACTAAGGCTTCTTGAAGTCCTAGCCGCAATTCCACTTGCAATTTTGCGGGAATCTCTGCCAATAGTAAGTCTAATATTGGACAAAGATAGAGAGTCGAGGCAAAACTAATAGTGCCCCAATATCGTCCTACTGGACGGAGGGAAATAGTAATCACAAGAGAAACCCCATAGCTTTCAGTTAGCTAGACATCAGTTTGCTATTACAGGCACCCTGATAAAAGTTGAGGTGGTCATGCTGCCTTCAAACTTGCGTCTTTAATACTAAATTTTGAAAATGCTAGGGAGCATTGACTCGGCTTATGAGTAGGTTGAATTCTCCACAAGTATGACCAGAAATGATCTGCTAATGCAAGAAATTTTAGGGAGTATATCTATACTCTGGTGTATTAGTCAACTTGCAATTTAGACAACCTTATTCATAATTATTTAGAGCCTATGCAACATCAAATTTTTTAAACAAAGTTAATTCTATTTTTAGCTTAATTCGATTTTAGCATTTTTACTATGCACTAGACTACAAATTTCAGATTTGAGTTTTTTGAAAGAAGTTTGCCCCCTCATCACAAATGTGATAACACAAGAAAGGCGGCAGCTTCCACATGAGCGGTTTGGGGGAAAAAATCAGCAGGTTGCACCCGTGTGATCGTGTATAGCCCATCTTGAGAGAGTAGTTTGAGGTCACGAGCAAGGGTGGCTACTTTACAACTGACGTAAACTATTCGGGATGGTTTCAATTGCCGTAAAGTTTCGATCACGGCGCGATCGCACCCCTTACGTGGGGGGTCAAGTAGTACCACTTCCGGTATTATGCCCAAATTCGGAAGGACTTTTTCTACTGCCCCGACTTGGAATGTAACGTTTTGAATTTTATTGTGCTGGGCATTCAGAATCGCTTGTTCTACTGCTGTTGATTGTAGTTCCAGACCAGTAATCTGTCGTGCTTGTTTGGCTAGAGGCAATGTGAGAGTGCCAATACCACAGTAAGCATCTACTAGCACTTCATGCCCTTGGAGGTTCAGTTCTGACTGAATGATTTGCAACAGTGCTTCAGCAGTTTCAGTGTAAACCTGAAAAAACGTCTCTGGGCGAATTTGAAATTCCAGTCCTGCAAATTTTTCCTTGAGGTAGGGAACACCAGCAACACAACTGGTTTCGTTGCCAAAGATGGCATTTGTGCGATCGCTATTGCGATTTAATGAGACTCCCACCAGTTGGGGATAGCGTTTTAACCACTCTTGGGCTTGCTGTTCTATTCCTGATAAATTCCCATCCTTAACGACTAAAGTTAGTAAAATTTCCCCTGTACGTCGTCCAATACGTAAGCTCAAATGGCGGATTTGTCCTTGGTGACGGCGTTCATCATAAATTTGCCACCCCCGCGTTTGGATATCTTGCTTCACCTGGGCAAGTAAAGGGTTTAATCTTGAGTCTTGGACTGGGCATTGATTCAAGTTAACTAATTGGTGGCTAGCTTTTTGGTAGTAACCAGCCTGTACTTGCCCTGTGGCTGATTTACTCAAGGGGTAAGTAGCTTTGTTGCGATAATCCAAAGTCGAAGTAGCCACAATCACTGGATCTACTGGTGGTGCTACAAAACCACCGATACGTTCCAAAGCTTGGACTACTTGATTGCGCTTGGATGCTAGCTGGAACTCATAATCAATATGCTGCCACTGACAGCCGCCACATTTATCAGCCACAATGCAACTGGGACGTACACGGTGGGGCGATGGTGTTAATAGCTGTTGAATATGACCATGAGCGTATTGAGGTTTAACATGTAGCAAGCGCACAAGGACGCGATCGCCTGGGACTGTATCAGGGACAAATACCACGCGTTGATCATAACGTCCTACGCCATCACCTGTATCACTCAAGTCGGCGATCGTCACTTCGATTAATTCACCCTGCTGCCAAAGGATTTTAGTCATTTGTCATTTGTCATTGGTTATTTGTCAAGGGTCAAGAGTCATTAATTCCTTCTCCCTCATCTTCCCCATCTCCCAATGCCCAATGCCCCAAAATAACTTTTCCCTTCACTTCTGTACCTCAGACTCGTTAAACTAGCAATTAATATTTCGCTTGATTGCAATAATCATGACTGTAATTAACCAAGTTATTCTCAAAGCTGATGACGAACTGCGCTATCCCAGCAGTGGCGAACTCAAAAGTATCCAAGATTTTTTACACACTGGGGTTAAACGGACTCGGATCGCTGCCACTCTAGCTGAAAATGAAAAAAAGATCGTTCAGGAAGCAACTAAGCAGCTTTGGCAGAAACGTCCTGACTTTATTTCCCCTGGTGGTAATGCTTACGGAGAACGTCAACGTTCTCTATGTATCCGTGATTTTGGCTGGTACTTACGCCTAATTACTTATGGTGTACTTGCTGGTGACAAAGAGCCAATTGAAAAAATTGGGTTGATTGGTGTACGGGAAATGTACAATTCACTGGGCGTTCCTGTGCCTGGAATGGTAGAAGCTATCAATTCCTTGAAAAAAGCCTCCCTTGATTTACTAAGTGCCGAAGACGCTGCTGAAGCAGCACCCTACTTTGATTACATCATTCAAGCTATGTCTTGATATAAAGTGTATGCTAGTCCGAGTAGTGGAATTTTGGTCTACTAGTAGAGTGAGTGGCAGATATCAGCGCTCGACATCCATAACATTTCTAATTTGATCATACTCTCCCCACACTTGGTAGTGGCTCTGGCATGTTCTGTGTCAAGTTATCGACCATCTGTGGGGAAATTTTATTCTAGGCTAGTCACACCTGACAACCGAATCACTGAGGAAAATACAAAAAGCCGACAGTCTTTGGATAAAGGCTGTCAGCAATTAGTGTGTTCCCTATTAATGACTCGGCTAGAGTTCAGTTGTAAGTAATTATGCCAATTTACAAACAACAGCGAGACGATCTTAATCATATAAACCAGTGATTATAATCACTTGATTGTTACAGTCTAACTGTATCTGCCCCGGAAATTTCTGACTAGAGGTAGGTGGAACACAGCATAACCGATAAAAATGTGATTTAAAATACAATTAATAAATTTATATAAACACTAAATACTAGTATAAAATATACAATACCGGAAAATCACCTTCAAATGCTGTAGATATTTTTACAACGTTGCATGGTGGCAGTTTGAAAGTGTCAAAAGAAGAAGCTGGCAACTTTGTAATTCCAGTGGTGCAGGAAAAAATATTCCAAGAAGAGTTATCTGCATTCTTCAAATTGCACCCTACAGGGCAATTAAATCGATAGAATAATCCTCTGTCCCCTTGGTGCATTATTTCCATGACTGCCACTTCCTCTGCCCCATTTTCCCCCCAAGAAATTGCCGCCGAAGGTTTGAAGCCAGAAGAATACGCAGAAATTGTCCGCCGCTTAGGGCGTCACCCCAATAAAGCTGAACTAGGCATGTTTGGGGTGATGTGGTCAGAGCATTGTTGTTATAAAAATTCCCGCCCTTTACTCAAGCAGTTCCCCACCACGGGGCCCCGTATTCTTGTTGGGCCTGGTGAAAATGCTGGTGTTGTAGACTTGGGCGATGGACTGCAACTGGCATTTAAAATTGAATCCCATAACCACCCCTCAGCCGTGGAACCATTCCAAGGTGCGGCAACAGGAGTAGGAGGTATCCTCAGAGATATTTTTACAATGGGTGCACGTCCCATTGCCTTATTAAATTCTCTGCGCTTCGGTTCCCTGGAAGATGGGAAAACTCAACGGCTGTTCCAAGGTGTGGTAGCAGGGATATCACATTATGGTAATTGCGTTGGAGTTCCCACAGTTGGCGGTGAGGTTTACTTTGACCCGGCTTATTCTGGCAATCCCCTAGTAAATGTCATGGCACTAGGGTTAATGGAAACCCCAGAAATTGTCAAATCTGGGGCATCTGGCTTAGACAACCCGGTGCTGTATGTCGGTTCTACTACCGGGCGTGATGGCATGGGTGGAGCAAGTTTTGCCAGTGCAGAATTGAGTGACCAGTCTATAGATGACCGTCCGGCTGTGCAAGTGGGCGACCCGTTTTTGGAAAAGTCGTTAATTGAAGCTTGTCTGGAGGCGTTCAAAACGGGTGCTGTTGTGGCTGCACAAGATATGGGTGCAGCTGGTATCACCTGTTCTACCTCAGAGATGGCTGCTAAAGGTGGCGTCGGTATTGAATTGGATTTAGATAAAATTCCCGTGCGGGAATTTGGCATGGTTCCCTATGAATACCTACTGTCAGAATCGCAAGAAAGAATGCTGTTTGTCGCCCACAAGGGACGGGAACAGGAGTTAATCGACATTTTCCACCGTTGGGGACTGCAAGCAGTGGTAGCGGGGACCGTGATTGCTGAACCCATTGTCAGAATTCTGTTTCAAGGTGAAATAGCAGCAGAAATTCCAGCTGAGGCTTTAGCAGAGAATACACCACTGTATAACCGAGAGTTGTTGGCTTCACCGCCGGAATATGCCCGCCAAGCATGGGAATGGACGACTGATGCTTTGTCTTCCTGCACAAATCTTGGTATCGAAATTCAAGGAAGTCTACAAAGTTGGAATGATATCTTATTAACATTGCTCGATACCCCGACGATCGCTTCTAAAAGTTGGGTATATCGCCAATATGACCATCAAGTCCAAAACAATACTGTGATTTTACCAGGTGGTGCAGATGCGGCTGTGGTGCGCCTACGTCCCTTGGAAGCAATCCCCAATCTAAAATCCCAAATCCCAAATCCAAATTTGGGAGTAGCCGCAACGGTAGATTGCAATTCTCGCTATGTTTACCTTGATCCCTATGAAGGTGCTAAGGCTGTGGTAGCAGAAGCGGCACGAAATCTTAGCTGTGTAGGGGCGGAACCGCTAGCAGTGACAGATAATCTCAATTTTGGTAGTCCAGAAAAACCGATTGGTTATTGGCAATTAGCCGAAGCTTGTCGTGGTTTGGCTGAAGGTTGTCGTGAATTGGCTACACCTGTGACTGGCGGTAACGTCTCGCTTTACAACGAAACCCTCGATTCCCAAGGCAACCCAGAACCAATATATCCTACTCCGGTTGTGGGGATGGTGGGCTTGATTCCCGATTTAAGCAAAATTTGTGGTCAAGCTTGGCAAGCCATTGGTGATGTAATTTATCTTTTAGGGTCGCCTCTGACATCTGGCATCACTTTAGGGGCATCTGAGTATTTAGCCACTATCCACGGCACTGTGGCGGGCATTCCCCCAAGAGTGGATTTTGCTTGGGAACGTCGCGCACAAAAAGTTTGCCGTGAAGGAATTCGTGCTAGTTGGATACGTTCAGCCCATGATTGTGCTGAAGGCGGTTTAGCTGTGGCTTTAGCAGAATGCTGTATTGCTGGTAACTGCGGTGCTGCTATCACATTAGAAATGCCAGCCAATCAATCCCTACCCCGCTTGGATGAAGTGCTTTTTGGTGAAGGTGGTGGGCGAATTTTAGTCTCTGTAGCACCACAGCAACAGGAAATGTGGGAATTATACCTACAAGAGCATCTGGAGCAGGAATGGCAACAAATAGGCACTGTAACTGATTCTGAAGCAGGCTTGGGGGTTTTAACCTCCAATAACCAAACGTTAATAAAGGTTAGCATCAAAGATATTAGCGATCGCTACTCGCAGGCGATCAAAAGACGGCTAGCGATTGATGCTAGTACCTAAGCAGGCTAAAAATTCATACTTGATCATTCATCTTTTACCCTTAACTAAGGTACTGTTTTAATGGATGGTTAAAGTTTTATTAAGAACTCCCCTACCATCCACTTGCCTAATCCCAGTGACTTGACACCCCCACCAGGAGCAAAGCCAGCATGATTCCCATCCATTCCGTCACTTCGGATGATTATCCCCAACAGACTCACAGTCACGAGAATCGTCCCGACAAGCCAGAAGAAGCTTGCGGTGTTTTTGGCATCTATGCACCAGGAGAAGACGTTGCTAAATTGACCTACTTTGGATTGTATGCCCTGCAACACCGTGGTCAAGAATCAGCTGGGATTGCCACTTTTGAGGGTTTACAAGTCCACTTGCATAAAGACATGGGTTTGGTGTCTCAAGTCTTTAATGAATCGATTTTGGATGAGTTACCCGGTAGCCATGCCGTTGGTCATACTCGTTATTCCACCACAGGCTCTAGCCGCAAAGTCAATGCCCAACCTGCTGTCGTCGGCAGCCGTTTAGGTTCATTGGCGTTAGCACATAATGGTAATTTAGTCAATACCGTGCAATTGCGAGCAGAGTTGCTCCAGAGCAAATGCAACTTAGTCACCACAACCGACTCAGAAATGATCGCCTTTGCGATCGCAGAGGAAGTCAACGCTGGCGCAGATTGGCTAGATGGCTCTATCCGAGCGTTTCACCGTTGTCAAGGAGCTTTTAGTTTGGTAATTGGCACCCCTGTCGGCATTATGGGTGTGCGTGACCCCAATGGGATACGTCCTCTAGTAATTGGTACTTTAGCTGGTGATCCAGACCGTTATGTGTTGGCTTCGGAAACTTGTGGTTTAGATATCATTGGCGCTGATTACCTGCGGGATGTGGAACCAGGAGAGTTAGTCTGGATTACCGAAGCAGGTTTAACTTCCTACCACTGGAATCAACAACCCCAAAAGAAGCTGTGTATCTTTGAGATGATTTACTTTGCCCGCCCTGATAGCATCATGCACAATGAAAGTCTTTACAGTTATCGGATGCGGTTAGGACGGAGACTAGCGACAGAATCCGCCGTTGATGCCGATATCGTCTTTGGTGTTCCTGATTCTGGCATACCAGCTGCGATCGGATTTTCTCAGGCTTCTGTTATTCCCTATGTTGAAGGGCTGATTAAAAATCGCTACGTTGGTCGCACCTTCATTCAGCCAACCCAAACGATGCGCGAATCAGGCATCCGCATGAAACTCAACCCCCTCAAAGATGTACTCAAAGGCAAGCGAGTGATTATTGTCGATGATTCTATCGTTAGGGGAACCACTAGCCGCAAACTGGTTAAAGCCTTGCGTGAGGCAGGTGCTACCGAAGTACACATGCGTATTTCCTCTCCTCCCGTGACACACCCTTGTTTCTACGGCATTGATACCGATACCCAAGACCAGCTAATTGCTGCTACTAAGTCAGTGGCAGAAATCGCCCAACAACTAGAGGTAAACACCTTGGCCTATCTCAGTTGGGAGGGAATGCTCGAAACAACCCAAGAAGACACAAATAATTTTTGTTCCGCCTGCTTTACTGGAGATTACCCTGTTCCCATTCCTGAACAGGTGAAGCGTTCTAAGTTGATCTTAGAAAAGGTAGTAGTGTAGGCAATAAACCTAAGGTGGGCATCGCCCACCAAAATCAACATCTGGGTTTCAGCCTGAATGGTTTTTAGCGCAGGAAGTAAATTGTAGTTTTTTGTCATACTTTCTGAGCTACAAAACGTGGGAAATTCCGACTCGCACATAAGAGTCTATTGCGGCTTTTGTTCTTACTAGCCGACGGTTTCCCGCTCCGGTGTATCCGTTTGTTATGTTTCGTTTCGCTGGGTTAGTAAATATGCCCATTCAAAGTTTTCCGATTCTTGCTCGACAAAGCAACTGAGCAGTGCCCATTCAGAACCGAGGCATTCTATATCAATTCTTCCATCGAGCGTTTCGCCACGCCGCAGCGCGTCCGAATTTGCAACCCTGCATTTATTGAAATCACAACGGATAAAGAACGTACAGCGACTGTAGTGCGCGCCGAAAATGAGACCGTTTTCCGGGTTGACCATTAAGTTGTGAATCAACAGCGTGTACTTTGTATTCTCTGGTAGGTGTTGCCCATAGTTGTCAAAGAAGATTTGGCCACCTTCATCAAATCCGCAATCCGCTTGTCGCCACGTTTGGAGTTGCCAATCGTTGTCAGGAGTGACGTCAACGAATTGAAGAAGTGATTCATTTCTAGGATGGCCAACGATGCGATGCTTCAGGAATTCAAGAGCTTTAGCATCCATAGTATCCCTCTTCTGTCACTTTCCGAAGTGAGATAGTAGTAAATAAGTGAAATCATCCAGAAGCATAATAAGGTTTAAATTGGTTCATTGCAGCAATTAACTGATTGAATCCCAGCAATAAATGTGAAT
>JAHHHF010000032.1 GCA_019359495.1 Goleter apudmare HA4340-LM2 | reverse complement strand
TGTCATTGATGGAATTCAAACAAGAGGAGAAAAGGGCAACTACAGTACACAGCGTGTAAGATTTAACTCTAACTCTTCTGCTTAACTATTTGTTACATACTTGTAAATTTTCTCCACGACTTACTTACCTGTCACGGGTTTTTTGTGACTTTTTATGTCTATTTTTCAAAAATAGACTTTTTTTAAAAGTTAACATAATTGAGCATTATGATTTTGCAAGCTAGAGGCAACAAAAACTTATATTTGACCTTGCTTAAATAACTAGTCAACCCAAAAGAATTGCTTTTTTCTGACTTTTTCAGCAAGCCCTAAATAAATCTGCTCGTTGATGGAAAGCCCCTCAGAACAAAGTGCAAACAAGCGATTATTGACCATTGACCGAATGTGGCGAATTAATCGGTCAAGGGTACTAAATGCAGGTAATTCGTATCGTTCTTTAACTAATTCTTCAATAGCTACATTGATTAAATCAGCAGGATGGTCTTTAACTTCCGCAGCTTCTGCAACTAATTTGGCTATTAATCTTTGAGCTGCTTTATCATACTGTTTGACTTGCAGGTAATCCCGAATCGCCTGAAGATAAGTGTAGCGTTGGCGTTCAGATGGGATTGCTTTTACCCAACCTTGTAACTTTAAACACGACCGTAGGTGTAGCGACCTGCAATGCTAATCGCTCAAACCTGCAATCATGACATTTACAAACCAGGATTATTTGCAACTATAATTACGCTTCAGCCAGGATTAAATGCAACTGAGCCAGGATTATCTGCAACCAACCTGCAATCATCGGTTTGAGCCAGGATTATTTGCAACTATAAATGAACCTGCTGAGAAATTGCACTTTCAATTGGCTCAAAGTGGCAATCCCGCCGCCAACATTTGCTCCTGCAACTCACGCGCACGCGTTGGGTCAAGTTGACCACGAAACAACAACTTAATTTCAGCCGGTTTAGCATTGAACTGTTCAGCCAAGTCCCTCACGTTATAGCCATGCCGAGTGAGAGTCGGTTCCAAATCATCAAGAAGCTTCGATAGCACCGACTCAATAATCACCGTAGTAACAGGCTTGACTGCAACTCGGTACGCAGCTTCCAAAGCTAGTGTCAAATGTTGTTCGATTTGTAGTGGAGTCCTCAACCGCGCAGCAAGTAATTCAATAGCTTCAGCATCCAATATGTCACTGATGGGAGTATCATCCATAGTACATTCTGATACCAACCACTGAATATATTCTCGTTGATTGCCGACAATACCCTCCAAAGAGAAAACCGTTGCCCGATACCCAATTTCCTCCATCGTGGGACGGCGCAAATCATTTTTGAGCTTCGGATGACCAGCCAGCACCACCGAGAGAGTGCCACCACCGTCTTCAACTACTTCGATTAAACGTTTAAGTCCCGTCAGCGTACTGTAGTGAAGGTCATGAGCCTCATCAACAAACAGTGCCACTGGCTTTTTACCTTTTCTAATCAGGTCGCGTAGTTCTCGTTCCCGTTTTTCACCATCTTTCGGGATTCTAATTTCCTTATCTGTGGATAAATCGTAGAATAAGGCAGCAATTAGTGTTGGTAGCGTCGCTCAGTCTTTATCGACAGAAAGCGATTTTGAGACCGTGATTTTACCTTCTTGCTCCAAAACGCCAAACAAACGTCGTAAAGTCGTTGTCTTCCCACACCCGATAATTCCTTGATGGCAACCAACTTCCCCGAATGAATTGCAACTTTAATATCCTTGAACATTTGTTTTTGGTGTTCAGTCTCGTAGTACCCAGCTTTGGGAAACTCCTTAACCAAACTAAAGTGTTCCATGACCTCAGTAAGCATTTTGTTCCCCTCCTTTTGGCTTTTGGAAATACTGCCTTACCCGGTCAATAATCACTTTTTTGTTGAGGGTTTCAGTTAGCAGTGCATTAATAAATGCCATTTGTTCAGGAGATAATTTGGCCAACGGCTGCGCTAGATAATCTGAAATCGCCAATTTAGCGGATATGATGCTGGGATATGTAAATTCTTGGAATGGGTCTGGGTCGTTAAAAGGTGTGACAGTCGGCTCAATATCTTTATACTTGTCCACCAAAAATTGAAGATCGGCATTTTTGTCCAATGCTGTCCGTGGCAAGCCCAGTTTCTTTGCTAAATCAGCAATTTTATCTGCCCTTTCTTCGGTTTTAGTTTTCTTGTGTTTGCGATAGCGATGTAGTGGGATGGGCCCATCAACCGGGTAAAATGGCCCGTAGCGGCGATCGCTAAACTCAACGTATAGCTCGTTGTCAAATAAACCCCACCAAAGGACGACGGTTTCACCAGCCAAGTCTTGCTCTACCTCGTAAGCTACGCCCTCAATTGATACTCTGGCATCTGAACCAACCTTTCTACGTTGTGGTTCGCGGGCAAAGTTACAGAATCGCTCCCAACTACACATTGAACGTAAACCAGACTTGGGTATATTTCGCAACCAATTTTCTATCCGCGAATGTGGTTCTATGCGGTGTGGTTTGTCGTTGTAATGCAACAAATATTGGCGTAACCACAAGTTAGCTTCAACGTCGCTTTCCGGTTCATGAAAGTGATACAGAGTTTCGTGAGCTTCTTTGACCGTCCGAAAAGGTCTTTCCACTTTGCCCTTGGAGCGAGCTGTTACCCTGCGACCATCCTTACCCGCAGGCATGTGCGTAACCAGCTTGATTCTCAAGCAATCCATCACATTTTGAAATACATGGCTTTTAGCAATTGGTCCGTTGTCGGTGTAAATCATTTCTGGAATCCCATGAAAGGGAAATCCGTCAGTTGTTTTCACCGTCATCGCATTAAATAAGAAACGTAATGCAGCTTCAACATCCTCCCCATAAACACAGTGATATTCCTGGTAACATACGCCACTACGGTCATCAACAATGCTGTACAGCATCAGTAGTGGATTACCCTTACCCGGTTCCACCCATGATGGCTGTTTTACGTGTTTGAGATCGGATGGGCTGAGGTCGAAATGCCAACATTCGTTGCTGTATTCTGCTTGAAAACGCACCGCAGGCGGTTGCTTAGTCATACGTTCAGTGTCGTACCCCCAGGTTTTCAAATAATAATTGACAGTACTTCTAGTCAATGCGCCTTTAGGCGGTTGGACAAAACCATCAGGTGTCTCCATCCCAAATTCTTCCAACAGTTCAATCGCCCGTACTGTGGAGACATGTCGTCCTTTTTTGTTACTGGTACGGATTTTCATCGCCGCGATGACCTCGCAGTAACGTTCCATTTCTGAAAGTGAAAGCTTTCTGGGTGTCCCGCTATCTGAGCGGTTTATAGATTTTGGACGTGATGAATTACGCAACGCCCGATATAACGTATCAGTTGACACTCCATACAGTACGGCTGTTTCTTCAATGAGAATTCGACGCTCTTGGCAACGACTGGGCAATCCGTCGAGGCGGTGGCGTAAGTTGATGAGTGCCTCTACCGGGATTTCCTTGTGTGCCATGTTATGTGTTTATCTCAGCGATGTAGTTATAGAGAGTTGGTTTAGAAATCCCCATGAGTCTACAGATTTCAACAATAGTGTATTGCCTTTCGGTATAAAGCTTTACTGCTAATTGGCGTTTTGCTCGGTCTAGTGCTTTTGGTCTACCTCCCTTATGACCACGCGCACGCGCTGCCACAAGACCCGCCGTTGTGCGTTCACGGATGAGATTGCGTTCAAATTCTGCCAATGCACCGAACAGATGGAAAATTAGCCTGCCACTGTTATTAGTGGTAGTAATGGATTCTGACAAACTAGAGAGTTCAATTCCTCTATCATCTAACTGGGATATGATTTCGATTAGGTCTTTGAGCGACCTTCCCAGGCGGTCTAACCTCCACACCACTAGGACATCACCAGTCCTTGCTACTTCCAGTGCTTGGCTTAGTCCAGATCTTGCTGCTTTCACTCCACTTATATGATCTGAGTAAATTTTTGCACAACCAGCTTGCTGCAAGGCATCCATTTGCAGGTTCAATTTTTGGTCATCTGTTGAAACTCGCGCATAGCCGATCAACATGACTTGAAGCCCAGCAAGTTAGTAAATAAACTCGTTACTGAAAAGTATATGTTGCCGATAATATTTTTACTGAGTTTCGTTACCAAACTTGAGCCGATTCTATGGGGACTTGGATATCAATCATAGTGGTAAAGAAAACGACCGTTTTCTTTACCTTTATAGTTGCAATTAATCCTGGCTGAAATTCAACTATTTTTTTCTACAAGTCAGAGTGTTTTTTGAGCCAACTGTCTTGCCTAGCGTTTGACGGGACTTTCGGTTAGTTGCAAATAATCCTGGCTCAAACCGATGATTGCAGGTTGGTTGCAAATAATCCTGGCTCAGTTGCAAATAATCCTGGCTGAAGCGTAATTATAGTTGCAAATAATCCTGGTTTGTAAATGTCATGATTGCAGGTTTGAGCGATTAGCATTGCAGGTCGCTACATTTATCCCTGATGTCAATCAACAGGCAGTAAACTGGTATGACGCAGCCAAAGAAGAAGTCAAAAAAGTACAACTTGCTGCTAAAGAATACGATCTCCGTCCTCGTAACGACACGGAGAAAAATCTCATTGAAACTGCGGATAGTGCCGCCAAACATTTAGAGGATGTCTCTCGTCAAATTGAGAAGTTGCTGTCTCAGAATCAAGGTAAGAATGTCCGTAGGGCAAAGCGAATGCTGACGGACATTAGGGAAGATTTGATGTTAGAGGTCGCCAAGTACAAAGAAAAAGTTTACTCGTAATTGGAGGCAGGAGGCAGGGGGCAGGAGGCAGGAGGGAAGAGAATAGAGTGTTAAGCTAAACCACATTTAGTTTGCATATCTAAAATGTCTATAACTATTTTGCAGTGGGCATCTTGCCCGACATAATTATGCAAGTCAAATGTGTAACAGCTTACCATCAACATACTCCAAACTTCCTACTTCAAACACATGAGTTATAGAGAACAATTCATTTGGAAACAAGGTATTACATTAGCTATAAATTGCTATAAACTAACGGAGCAGTTTCCCAAATCAGAGCTTTATGGATTAACTAGTCAAATAAGACGTTCTTCGGTTTCTGTAACCAGCAACATAGCAGAAGGATATGGTCGCAGAACTAAGAATGAATACATCCAATTTTTGCATATTGCGTTAGACTCTTTGAGAGAATTGGATACACAGTTGATTATTGCAAAAGAAGTGAAATTAGCTAGTCCTGAATTATTTGAACCTGTCTTACATCACGTTGATAGAGTTCAGGGAATGCTGGTTTCTAGTATCCAAAAAATAAAAGATTAATTTCTTCCCTCCTGCCCCCTGCCTCCTGCCTCTCCTTATGATTCCTGAAGAGTTTCCACCGTTTGTTTATGAAGTTAGCAGTCTCTCCCGGTTGTTCTGGAGGGAGTTTGCGATTACTTTTCATGCTGATGAATTGTTTTCTCTTGGCGCGAGACTGCCAGGGTTTCCGAGTTTTACAGTTGAAATATTTCATCGCCTATACTACGAATCCGCACCGAAAAAAATAGACCCATCACCTCCGGAGAGTGCTTGGGCAGAAAAACTCCATGATGAATTCTCAGAAATAATCGGATTTGAGAATCTGGTACGGCAGTGCGAGGGCAATCAACTGGCCTCCGGAGTAGCAACAATGGAATTCTGCAAAACAGTATTAGACCGATTGCCTCAACCCAGGTATCAGTTACAAGACCCACAGAAATTAAGGGACTTCATCAAACGACTTAAAAATTCCTCCCAATCTCCAGCAAAAATTCTCCAGCAGATGTCTAATCTCAACAAACAGGAGAAAAAAGAACTCAACGACCTGATTGGCTCAGTCGAGAACGATACAGATGAAGTGGTGGCAGCACTTCGTGAAATGGGTAAATCTGCGGTGCAAGATGCCCAGTATTATGCTCAAGGCTTGGACTCCTCAGAAATCCGGCAAATGATAAGAGCAGCTGTGGCAGAAACTGAGGAGAAATTATCACAAGTCTCCCAATGGCTAGAAATGATGGGTTTAAGCTGGGGCATAGAAGAGGCAACAGAGCAGACCGTTTCCTCGGCCCAGAAGATGGAGCTTGCTAGTAGAATTGCGACCAATGAAAAACTCAAGCTGATTGCAAAGCTGTCAGGCTCCTTAAAGGATATTGCAGATAAGAAACGCCGTACCAAAACTCTAGATGCTTTTGGCGAACTCAGCAGTCTTGAACTGGGGAATAATTTAACTCGACTCCTGCCTTTGGAACTTCAGAAACTCGCACAACCAGAACTGTTTCCTTTATTCGCCAAAGGGTACTATGAGCATTCTTTACTTCAGTACAAAATTGTAGGTAAGGAGAAAAAGTCCAAAGGCCCATTGATTGTGTGCCTGGATTCTTCTGGCTCGATGGCCGGACTCCCTGATACTTGGGCTAAAGCAGTAACAGCAGTTCTGTTGCAAATTGCTCACAAGGATAACCGTCACTTCCGTGTCATCCATTTTGATACTAGGGTTCGGCGGACAGATGATTTTCCACCAAAACATCATGATTACTGGAAATTTCTGGACTCGATGCTGAGTTTTTACAGTGGTGGGGGTACAAATTGGGAACCAGCTTTGTTGTCAGCTATTAAATGCCTAGACAACACCAAGAGCTTGCACAAAGCAGATATTGTTCTGATTACAGATGCTTTGTGTGATATGCGCCAAGACGTTCTAGAAAAACTCTCTTCTCACAAACAGCACCTCGAAACAAATATTTTCTCCATTTTAATTGGAAACCATAGTGAAAAAAATCTGACAAAATTTAGCGATCGCATTTGGGTAATTAGAGATTTAAGTCCCGAAGCTGACTATCAAATTGAAGAATTATTTCTGATTTGAGTGAGAAATTGCGCTGGAAAAGCGAGAAAAATCAAAGCCTAAGTACACGTCACCGTAAAAAAGGGTCGGAAATTATGCGGCAATCACGAGGTCATACCATTTTAGATTTTAGATTTTAGATTTTAGATTTTGGATTGCCTTGTGCGTATAGCTTCTGTTAATCCATCTGTCGCATTCTTTTTTCAAATTGGTATCACTTGGAATCATATTCTTGGAGTCTTGTTTCAGGCATTTTGCAAGAATTTTCAAAGTTGACTTTTCACTCCAATGAAAAGGGTGCGCGACGGTATTCTTCTATCAGGCACCTCGAATGGGAGCAAGTAACTCATCGACCCACTGTTGGTTGGCTGGAGATAGTTTTGGTGGAGGGACGGGTTGGCGATAATCAATGCGAAATTGGTAACTGCCGCGATCATAAACACCCAGAACAATGGTTTGCAAATCGACTGTTAATTCTTTTTCGTCGAGTTTGAGGGGTAACGAGAAGTTGGGGATTGGATCTGTCAATTGAAATTCATATAGATCTGCTATTGGACGGGTAGTGGCTCGGCTGACGACGATGCGGTAGTCGCTGGTTGCTTCTACACCGATCATGGGCATGGGTGTATTTTCTCGAACTAAGTCAATTTCAATCAAGTGAGATTCACTTGCCAACACCCGCTGTCGTTTATTCTCATAGGCAGTTCGCCCAACTCCATAGCGTTTATTCTTAGGTGATAGTACCTCAATCACTGTAATCACTTGATGGGTACCCACCTCCCGCACTTCTAAATAGCGCTGTTTGACTTCAACTGGCATCGGGAGTTGGATTTGCTTTGGGCAAGTTTGTGTAGCGAGCGCCTGATTTGGTGTTGAGGCAGGTTCTGTTGTGGACAGCACGAGCGCATCAGGGATGCCCACCAGCAATTGAGGATTGTCGTCATCCAGGTAGGTGCGGGTTTCAACGGCGATGTAGTACTTGGGCTGCAAATCAGGGGTGAGCGCATCAGAAAGTGCCACAATCAAGCGGTTATGAAACTCGTGCCATAGAGCAGGCAATTCTAAATAAGGATTCATGCCAGGGAAGGGAGATGGCATCCATGAAACTCCCAGAGTACAAGGATCTGAGTTTAGTATAACCTAATCGCTGTGATATTAATCGGAGTTTTTATCGTAGATAAGATAAGGGTATCTTATTTTGTGTTGTAGTGTTGTACTACACTGTATTTTCAAGCATAATATGAGCAACTAACTCAGTTAATGGTTTCCAGGGTGGCAAAACTCACCATTGAAATACCAGATGAACTAGTCGGGCGTTTAGAACCGCTACAAAATCGGTTACCCGGATTGCTGTGGCGATTGCTAGATATTGAGCCAATGCAAACAATGCAACAGCCTCCAAGCAGTGCAGAGACTATAGAAATTCCCGCAGTTTATCTGGAAGTGCTGGATTTCTTAATTAAGCGTCTAACACCAGAAGAAATTGTTGAGTTTAAAGTTTCGCCCCATGCACAAATGCGACTGCAAGTATTATTAAAAAAAACCGCTCTGGTTCACTGACTCCAATAGAAATAGCAGAATTAGATGTTTACGAGCAATTAGAACATATGATGATTTTACTCAAAGCGCGAGCTAGGGAAAAGTAATCAGCTAAGATGGCAACGAAATTGAATATTAATGAAAAGTATGTATTATTATGGCTCGTGATTTATTTCACAATATTGTAAGGTCTGTAAAGCGAGAAAGATGGTTGGTTAGTTACAGATGATCCACTAAATATCCGGTGTGGTGGAGTTGATATTCAGATTGATTTAGGTGCAGAACTCCTAGTAGCTGCGGAAAAAGCTGGAGAAAAGATAGCAGTTGAAATCAAAAATTTTGTAAGTGCATCAAAGATTTCAGAATTTCACATGGCGTTAGGACAGTTTATTAATTAGGGCTTGCTGAAAAAAAGAAAAGGTCACAGTCTCTAGATTCTCAGAGCAAAGAAGTATATTTCGGTGCAAGATAAGAAGGTAAAATAGCTAAAAATCCTTGCATCACTGTGGTCAACCCCAACCCAGTGTATTCAATATAACCATGTACCGAAAAGAAGAATCAACTCCAATTCCATCGTCAAGCTTTGAACTTCCATTTGAGGGAAAGTTATCATCAGATAATCGATGGGTAATTATGGCTGATTTAATACCGTGGAAAGAATTTGAGTCGGAATATTCTTCCGGATTTTCTCCAGAGATGGGCGCACCCGCAAAATCTTTTCGGATGGCATTAGGGGCATTAATAATCAAGGAAAAGCTAGGGATAAGCGATAGGGAAACAGTAGAACAAATTAAAGAGAATCCTTATCTACAGTACTTTATAGGGATGTCATCTTATAGTAATGAATCTCCATTTGACGCATCAATGTTAGTACATTTTCGCTCAAGAATTAGTGCTGACATAGTTAACAAAGTGAATCAAGAAATGGTGAAGAAGATGCTAGAGACAACATCTTCTCAAGAGGCTGAAAAAAAAACCGAATTAGAAGAGAAAGAGGTAATTGAACCAAAAAATCGTGGAAAATTAATTTTAGATGCCACTTGTGCGCCAGGTGATATCAGCTATCCGACAGATATCGGGCTACTAAATCAAGCCAGGAAGCAGACAGAAAAAATTATAGACTCTCTTTATGAACAGATAAAGGGTCAATTAGAGAAAAAACCGAGAACTTATCGAGAAATCGCCAGACGTGACTACTTAGAAGTAGCTAAAAAGCGGCGTGTATCACACAAAGAAAGAACCAAAGGGATTAAAAAACAGCTTCAATATATTAAAAGAAACTTCTCTCATATTCAACAGTTAATCATTGCAGGGGCAACTCTAGAACAACTAAGTAATAGGCAATATAAGATGTTGCTAGTAGTTACAGAAGTCTATCGTCAACAACTATGGTTGTCTGAAAATAAAAAACAGAGCATTGATGACCGTATTGTCAGCTTAAGCCAACCACATATCCGTCCAATTGTTCGCGGTAAAGCGGGTAAAGCCGTGGAATTCGGGGCAAAGCTGTCGGCTAGTTATTACAATGGATATGTATTTTTAGACCATATTAGTTGGGATAACTTTAATGAATCAGGAGATTTAAAAGCACAAGTCGAAGCCTTTAAAAACTACACTGGTTATTATCCAGAATCCGTCCATGTTGATAAAATTTATCGAACCAGAAAGAACCGAGCTTGGTGCAAAGATAGAGGTATTAGAATCAGTGGAGTTCCTTTAGGAAGACCTCCAAAAAATGTGAGTAAAGAACAAAAGAAGCAAGCTCAAGAGGACGAAAGAATTCGTAATTCTATTGAGGGAAAGTTTGGACAAGCGAAAAGAAGATTTAGCCTGAGTAGAGTGATGGCGAAACTTTCTCATACTTCTCAAACAGCAATTTCTATTACTTTTTTAGTAATGAATCTTTCTACTCATCTGTCACGGGTTTTTTGTGCCTTTTTATGTCTATTTTTGAAAACTACACCTTTTTTACCACCTGTTATTACTAAAAATAATATTGTTCTAAAAATAAACAATAAAAACTTATCACTGACTCTTGCTTCCGTAGCTAATTAATCCTTCTCTGGCTTTTCATCACTTTTTCAGCAAGCCCTAATTATCGAACTGCATTACGTGTAGAAGAGCCTTCAAGAAATTTATATTTAGCGGTACCTTGAGTAACTTATAACGACTTTTTTAAGTTGCCTTTTATTCAAACTGTAGTCAACGAAAACAAATTGAAGCTGATTATTTATAACGTTGAAACTGAGGAAATAGAGCAATGGATAAACTAAATGAATACAGAGCAAAAGTTAGGCAATTATTAACTAAATATGTCCAGTACAAGGAGAGCGATTTTTTTCGGGGGAGATGGGCAACAATTAAGCAGGGGCCTTAAACATCAATCATCCCAAAGACCTTGAAACTTAGTAGATGCAAGTTCGGTGTAACGAACAGTATGCTGAATATTTTTATGCCCCAAATAACTCTGAATCGTTCGGGTATCAGTGCCTCGATTCGCCAGATAATAACCTGTTCCATGCCGCAGCATATGAGCATGAATAGGGAAAGGCAAACCAGCTAACTCACCAGCCCGCTCAACAATGCCCGCGATCGTATCATGTGCCAACGGGCCACGTCGAGACGATTGGAAAATATAGGGACTAACAGGATAATCTCGTTGCAACTGACGGAGAGAGCGAATCTCCAAACCAGAAAGTGGTTGAACCGAGGGTGTTCCTTTTTTGACTCGCTTCACGTAAATTGTGCCACCATTCCAATCTATTTGCTCCCACCGCAAAGATGCCACCTCTGCCACTCGCAATCCGTGACGGTAGCAAAGCAAAATTATGGTTGAATCTCGGTGAGCGTGGCGGCCCTTGGATTTTTTGATAGCTGACCGCATCAACTCAACTTCTTCTGGTAACAAATGCTCCCTAGTCCTAACCTCTGAGTATTTGTGAGAGTTAGGCGATTGACGCTCTGGTTTTTCGGTTTTACCAACTTTCGATGGTTGGACGGTTTGTGCTGCCATGACTCAACCCCCTGAAAACCTTGGGGTGTATGAGCTAATTTTACCAACTTACGCTCCAAAGTTGGTAAGCACCAAGACATAAAAAACAGTCCAGCATTTTACGGTGAATCGTCACTTAAAGGTAACTTAAATTACTTTTTATACTGATAACTTAAGCGACTTGAGAGACTTCTTTAATCGGCTGGCTATCTACTCTAAAACCAGGATACCATTGCTGGAATTTGCTTTCTAACTCTTCATTGAGAACCAACATTCTCACCTGAAGCAGAAGATGAACACCTTTAGGAGTCCACCGCATCTGCTGTTTTTTGACAAATCGCTTGCTAATGACTTGATTAACCGTTGATTCTACGAACCCAGTGGCAATAGCTTCACCATTTCGCCAACGTTCTCCATAGTTTGGGATATAAGCCCCATTGTTGGAAATATAGCTCTCAAACTCCCGCACCATTTTAAACAGTTTTTTTAGCTCTATTCGGCTATTACCATCAAAAATCACGATTTCTAGGTCGTCCACAAGGTCTTTTATCAGTTGCAATCCTCTAAACACATTTCCATGCCACAAATACCACTTAATTCGTTCTAGCTCTTTGGGGATGTCAGTATCTAGTTCGGTATCTTTTTTGCTAAGTCCTTTTGCAGTCTGACTCATTACTGTCAGCCGCATGGTGATATGAAACCAATCTAGGAGATATTCTGCGTTGGGATTGAGATAAAGCTGTAGTTCCCGTATCTTCTCATCACCGTCTGAGAGGAAAGTTACTTGTTGATTCATCTGCATCCCTTGAGATTTCAACACCTCAAAGATCCGACGTTGGGGTTTGGTATCGTAAGAATAAACTCCCCCAAATCGCTTGGATGTACCGTCTGCTTTTATACTCTTCCCAACGATGACTTCAAAATTACCTTTGGAAAGCGATTTTTTGTCGTAGGAACGAACATATCCGCCATCCATTCCCAGTACCAACGGTAAATCAGGTCGGGGCAATTCTTCCCAATCTCTGGGACAGCCTTCAATGTATCCTCCTTTTTCTTCCCCCAACTCGTCTTCTAATCGTTGACCAATTGTGTGTAAGTTATTCCGTATCGCTGTAGTGTTTATTTCACCTTCTATTGGTAATACTTCCTGTAATAGTTTCACAGATAATCCGTAAGACATCAAAGACCCATATTTTGACTCCAGATACAATAGTTCTCTGGAAGTACGTTCTGGTAGTAAGTTGGACACTGGGTTAAAGCTACGGGTTGGTTGTTTCTGGCACGGGCAGTGAAATAGTCGAGGGCATTGGAGATGTAACTTGCCAAATAATGTGCGGTATACAATTGTACGCTTGTCTTTATGCAACAGTTTCTTGCTACAGTGCAAACATGATTCCTGTTGCAGAGAGTACTCTGCTATCTGTTGCTCGGCTAGGGTGCGTTGCAGGTTTTGTAGTAATGTTTTGGCTTCTGCTAGTTTTAGTCCCAAGTTTTCTGGCTGTAAAGCACCGCGCTCAAGGAGCATAATTTCTTGCACAACTTGGGAATCTCCATTATCTGACTCCACAACTATTTGGATTTTGACTTTCACACTATCCTCTGCTCAAATAACATTTGTTTATCCCCAGCCACATATTGCTGTAAACGTTGGTTTATTTCTTGGCGGTCAAAATGGTTAACCATTAACCATTGACGTAGTTCGTATATTTCTTCAATATTGCCAGGTATATCACCTTCTTCCACAATTTCACTTAACCGAGAAGCTATATGTCTTACTGAGTATTCCTGCTTTTGTGCCATGAACTCCCACGAGCCACCGCAGTCTTCTGGAGGGCAAGCGCGTTTACCATCAATACATACTGGATAAAAGCAATTGGATTCTGGAGTGAGGATTGCTTCAACCCGAATTTGATGCTGCCAGTTATCACCGAAGTCATATTCGTATAAAAAACGCTCTCTACTTCGCCAGCCAAAATCTAATAGTTTAACAGCCCTTGGATCGTCAGAAAACCACATTCCCCCAACTTGAGCAATCCCGTAATGCTTACCGTGGATTATGAAACGATGTAAGTGGGAATCTGTCCATCCCATTGCTATCTGGATGATGTAGTGCAAATCGGCGATTGTGCTGTCACTGCGGATTTTGACCCTACGCCAAATCATTGGACTGATGCCCAAGATAAAAATATGAAGCTGGTAGATAACAAGTTTCTCAGAATCGGTCATTGGCTCATCTTACCGCATTGCCAGTGCCATCTCCCCCGAAAAAAATCGCTCTCCAATTTGGTGATGATGGGTAGAGATAGTGTTGAGTTCATAGTGTTTTTGTGCCTGTGCCAATTCTACTTCTCGGATAATCCCCATCCTTGTCATGATTTTGAGGTTGCGATAAACCGTAGATAAACTCATTGCTTCCCCACGTTCTAGCAGCAACAAGCGTAATGACTCGGCGCTTAAATGATGACTTGTTGGCAGAGCTTTAAAAATGTCAAAAATTAATTGGCGTTGAGGAGTGAGTCGATAACCTTGAGCATTTAATTTGGCTTTTAATGAATCTAAATTATCCATAATCCAGATTGAGCATAAACTTAGTGTTGTTGCAAAAATTGTTGAAGTTAAGTGGCTTGTTCAATGGGTAAAAATCTGCTCAAAACTCCCATGAGATTGGACTTTACCTGCTTCCATGATAATAATCTGGTCAGCACGACGCAATACAGCAGGGCGATGAGAAACGACAAGACAGGTAGGTTGCCAATGATTTTGCTCTTGTTCTGTGCTATTGACAAATATCCGCGACCATAACGCCAATTCTGTCTCTACGTCCAAAGCACTGGACAAGTCATCAAAAACTAACAATTCGGGTTGACGGACGAACGTTCGTGCAGCTGCTACTCGTTGTATTTGTCCACCAGAAAGCCGCACACCTTTAGAACCCACTAGCGTTTCCAGGCTTTCATCCATAGTGGCTAAATCTTGTTCAAACACAGCCATATTTAAAGCTGTGGCGATATCCGTCTCATTTTTAGATAAGCCCAACAAAATATTTTCGCGCAGAGTATAGCTAAAAAGTTGTGGAATTTGAGGAGTATAAGCACTGCGAGGTGGAACAAAGAAACTAGCAGGGTCTTCAATCAGATGACCATTCCAATAGATACATCCGTTTTGCAGAGGTAATAACCCTAACAACACCCGCAGCAATGTAGTTTTACCAGAACCAACCTGACCAGTTATTACAGTCAAAGTACCACGTTGAATTTCCAAACTGATATCTGTGATTCCTTGGTTAGTACCAGGATAATGGTAAGTTAAGTGAGAAACTTTTAAATATTGGAGACTATTACTCTGATTCTTCAACGGTTGTTCTATTGGTGGTAAATCCTTTTTGCGACCATTCAAGTCTTTAAGATAAAGTTGATTAGGAACTACTAAGGTATCTGCTGATGCACCAGATAGTAAATCAGCCATCCGTTCAAAAGAAAGTTCTGTATGCTTATAAAAAGCTATGAAGCCGCCGAAAAAATTAAAAAAGCCAGTAACAAACGAAAGGTTATAGACAAACAAAGCAAAGTCACCCACCGTCAATTGACCTACACCACTCTGCATTAATTGAGAAGCTAGTAGCAAAATTATCCCTGTTCCCAAATTCACCATATTTTGAAATGAAGAATTGAGAAGAGAGTTGAATAGGCTATCTTGAATCATTCTCTGACGGCGTTGGTCATTGAGATTGTCAAAATAATCCAATACATTATTTTCTGCTCCGGCTACCTTAATTGCTTGTACTGAACCAAAGATTTCTCCTAAAATCCCTGTCACCTTTTCGGTAGCTTGACGGCTGACTTGACGATACTTTCTAATTCGAGTTTCTGCTCGTTTAATAATCACCATGATTCCGACTAATGGCACAAAAACAAACAGTGTCATTTGCACATTAATTTTTAATAAAATTACCACAGAAAAAATAGCAAATATTGATTGTGCTATTACTTCTGATATCCATGCTATGTAATCTTCTATTTGTTGGGTATCATCACGAAAATAACTAATTATTTCTCCTTGAGACACAGTTGTTGCAGTTTCCTGATTAACCAACGTTGGCTGGGCGATGGGATTTTTAAACAGGCGGTCTAATAAATTATGTTGTAGTAATGACTTAGTGATAAAGCGATGTTGCGTTTTAGTAATGCGTCCTACCAATATAACTACAATATGTCCTAAACTCAAAGCTAGTAATAATGCAATTAAAGCTAGAGGTGATAATCCAAAATTTGCTTTATTTGTAATGGTATTGAAAAATTCTCGAATGATTAGCCCTGGAAGGGCAGGCAAACCCATAACGAAAATCCAGAAGCAACTATCAATTAGATATAGTTTCGGCTTGTAGGAAATCAGTTGCCATAATAATTTCCAAGTTTTGAGCTTTTTCGTTGATGCCATAATAATTTGTAGTTCGTAGAACCTCATCCTAGACCCTTATTCATGAAAGAGATAAAAAATATTTCTTAAGTTAATAAATCGGTTAATCCAGTTTGTAACAACCGGGAAAAACGTGATTGTGGCTCTTTAATTAATTCTGCTCGTTGACCGTATTCACTAATTCGACCTTGGTCTAAAATTAGAATTTGATTGGCTCTTTCTACAGTTGCCAAACGATGGGCAATGATTATGCCTGTACGTCCAGTTAATAATTTATCTACGGCTTTTTCAATCAGTTTTTCTGTAATGGGGTCAAGGCGAGAGGAAGCTTCATCTAGAATTACTAACCCGGGGTTTTTGAGAAACACACGCGTAAAGGCAAGTAACTGTGCTTGTCCCGCAGATAAGCCGCTACTATCTGGCCCTAAAGTCGTATCTAAACCTTGGGGTAATGAATTTAACCATGCTGATAATCCCAATATTTCTAAGGTTTCATAGATGCAGTCATCATTGATGTTCTGGTTAAAAAAGGTGAGATTGTTACGGACTGTGGTTTGAAATAGTTGTACATCTTGAGTGACTAATCCTACTTTTTGCGGTAAATCTGTTAGGGGAGTTTGGTCAATTGGTATATTACTTAAACGAATTACACCTGATTGTGGGTCATATAATCTCAGCAATAACCTTGCTAAGGAAGATTTACCACTACCTGTACGCCCTAGTAACCCTAGTATGTGACCAGTAGGTAAATTAAAAGATATATCTTGCAATACCAAATCTCCAGATTCTGATTCTCGGTCATGGTATCTAAATGAAACATTGTCAAAAGTTACAGACAGTGCGCCATTAGGAAGTTGCTTTTCACCTCCTGCACTAAGTCGGGATTGGACTTGCAATAAATCTTGAATGCGGTAAATACTGGCTTGTGCTTGTTGTAGGCTTTCAATTTGGTTGCGAATTTGCTTAATTGGTTCGCTCAGAAGAGTGGTGTAATAATACAATAGGTACACTGTACCGATAGTAATAATATTTTGACTCCAAAGGTAAGCACCCATGCTTAAGGCGATCGCCTGACCTAAAGCAAAGATACCAATAGTTGTTGTCCACAGAGTTGTATCAGCAAAGCGTGCTTGGTGGTAATTGGGCAACCAGCCTTGTAAAATTTTGTGGAAGCGTTGCATGACATAGCTTGTGGCTCCATTAGCTCGAATGTCTTCTATCCCCGCTAGTTGTTCCCCGATGAAACCAAAAAACTCGGCACTGATTTGGCGATAAGTTCTCCAATAAGGGACGGCTATGGAACGCAGGCGAATTAAGGTCAATAGTCCTGTCAAGGCGAATAATGCAATTCCCACACCCGCTCGCCAATCTTCTGCAAATAGTACGATGACTATACCTAGTATCAATAAGAAGTTGCCCAAGATTTGAATGCTAAATTTGGAAAAGAATTGCGATAGGGTGTGAACATCTCCGTCTACCCTCTCCAGTAATTCACCGGGTGTAGAGAGTTTATGAAAGGATAAATCTAGTTGCAAACAATGCTTAACTAAGTCAGCACGTAAAGCATTAGTAGCTCTCCAAGCAACATTTTCACCGTAGTAGGTAGCAGCAATTGTCATAGCTTGAGTGATTAAAGCTACAACTATAAATAACAAGGCGGCAATAAGTAAGTTTTGTCCAGAATCACCAGCTACATCTGTGTCAATAAAGTAGCGGAGAATTTGCGGGTTGACTAATTGTAGTCCGATATTGACCAAAAGGGCGATCGCAAACTTGAAAACCCTGCCTTTTTGGGGTTGCAGATAATCTACAAGTAAGTTGCAGTATTGCTGTAGTCCGATTTTCATCATGTCAATTTCACTAGACTACTGACGTGATACTGCTTGACTTCCTTTAAAGATGGTTGTTCTGCTGAGTTCCACGCTGTAATTACAGAACCTTTAACCTCTACCCTGGCTTGATATGCACTGCTACTTCCATCTGGTGTGGTAAAGTCAATGCGAACATCAGCCCATTCTTGGTTAATTTCATCACTTGCTAAAATTTGACCTGTTTTGTGATATTCCAACCACCTCCAACCCTCTTGCATCCAAATTTCTCGTTCGGCGATTTGGGCAAAAAGTTTGGCTGGTCGGCAATAGTATAGTACGCGAGTGTAATCTGGATGGGAGTATTCTTTGTCTGGTGCGATCGCTAGTTGTCGAATTGTCCCGCTACTTCCCCAAACATAGTTTAAAGCATCTAATACACCCTGGGGCATTGGTTCAGGTTCAATCCAAATGTTAACTGGCCATGGTTGTGCAGCTTCAATAATTAAGTATTGTTCTACAACTATGGCTGAACCGATGGGGTCTTCACCGTTTGCTTGGGATATCTCTGAACAGAAACGGCAATTTTTACGAGTTTTGTTAATTGATATATTCATGATTACTTCACTAGATATTTAAATAAATCATCAAGTATTTTATTGGCACCTAAAGGGCCAAGGCCAAACCAGTTACTTGTCTCAACTTCATACACCTGTTTATTTTGTACAGCTTTGAGTTGAGACCAGATAGGATTATTTAAGTAAGATTGCAGTTGAGTATTAGATTCATTAATCACGAACAAAATATCAGCATCATATTTACTTAAAAACTCTATGCTCAAGTTTAAAACAAATTCTTTTTGGTGTAATTGAATAAGCGATCGCTTCACACCTGCACTATCCAAAACTTGGTTAAACACAACCTTATTATTATAGGATTTGAAGTTTTGCCCAGAAATTGCGATTACAGATACTTCCATTTCCTGTACTTCTTTGCCCATGCGTTGCTGTAATTTTTGAATTCGCTCTTGGTAGTAATTGAGGACTTGCTTGGCTTCTTCTTCTTTACCTAAAACTTGGGAAATGTAGTGAAAATTATCTTGAAAAGATGTAAAACTGTTCCAATCAATCAACACTGTAGGGGCAATATTAGCAAGCCGACTGTAAATATCTTTATGGAGTTCACGCCCTAGAATTAAATCAGGTTTAAGCATGAGAATTCTTTCCAGAGAAGGCTGGGATATACTACCAATATGCTGAATATTTGCCACCTGTTCTTTGGTAATGCCACGAAATAAAACTTGTGTTCTAGGACTGTAAGTAGCTACACCAATTGGTTTTATACCTAAAGCCAAGACAGGATCGAGAATAGTAGAGTCATGTAAGGTAATAATACGTTGGGGTTTCAGAGGAATTTTTGTTTCTCCTCCAGCGTGTTTAACAATTCGTGTACTTGATGATGATAACCAAGGTGAAGTATCTAAGCTATTTAAAGTATCACCAGTTTGTTTGTTGCAGGCAGAAACCATAAAAATAATTATGATGCCAAACAACGACAGTAAAATTAGGTGATTGAATCTTTTCAACATTGGAAATTAACTAAAAATAGCTCAAAACTCAATTGCAAATGATGCTGTCACAGCACGAGGTTTTCCGGGTATGACAAATATTGATCTATCTGGATTCAAGTAGTCCACGTTTAGAAGGTTTTCAACATTCAACTGGACACGCCAGTTATCACGACGGTAAAACAGAGCCGCATCAGTGCGAAAGTAACTCGGAAGTGCAAATGTATTATTTAGATTATTTTGTCGCTCACCTACATAAAATAATCCTAAACCAAATCCTAAACCTTGAAGGTCACCTTGTTGAATGTTGTAGGTTGTCCACAAACTAAACTGGTGATCAGGCACACTAGTGAGGCGATTACCCACAGGAAATCTGTTATCTTGACTGACAAAAGCATCTAGGTAAGCATAGGATGCTGTCATATTCCAACCAGGTAGAATTTCTCCAGCTAGATTGAGTTCAATACCGCGACTGGTTTGTTCACCTGTTTGTATGGAAAAACCCGGTCTGTCGGGATCAGAAGTCGAAACATTTTGCCTTCTGAGATCAAAAGCTGCTAAGGTGAAGCTCAGTTGATTAGATAAGTCTGCTTTGATACCAACCTCAAACTGTTCTCCAGTTGTTGGAATGAAGGCTGACCTATCTGCATTACGAACTGTGCCGAAACTGGGAGCAAAAGAGCGTGTATAAGAGGCATAGAGCGATAATGGTTGAATCGGTTGATAGACAATACCAAATCGGGGCGACCATGCACTATCTGTTTGCTCAAACTCTATTCGAGAGCTGCCCAAAGTTCTCTCGGTACGGAACTGTCTAAAGCTGTCGTAGCGAATACCTGCTAGTAACTTTAAGTTCGGTAACAGATCAATCTGATCCTGCAAATAAACACTAATTCCACTAACATTATCATCTCGAAAAAAAGTTGGAGCAAAATCGTAGGGTGTTCGAGTATAAACTGGATTAAAAACATTAATAGATGGATAAGGATTATCTAACTGAAATGATGCATTGTCCAAATTAGAGCGATACTCAGTACCAAACAAAAGTTTATGTTTTATTGAGCCAGTGCTGAATTCACCTAAAACCTCAGCATTTGTAAACAATCGGCTGTAAGTTTCACCAGTACGATATTCCAATCGAGATACGTTACCTGTTGCTTGGTTAAAAGAAAGAAGAAGAGGATAAAACCTAACAGGCTCGTATTGTAAGAATTGAAAAGCGTGTCTCACTGACCAATCTTTGCTAAATCGATGATTCAGCGTGTAACCGATTATTAACTGATCTTGTTCACGTCTACCAAACGATTCACTTAAAAAGCGACTGCGAGGAACATCAACCACACGACCTCCAGAAGTTGGAATTCCTCCATCTTGTGTTTCACTCTCACTTTTATACTGTCCATAAATATTAAATGATGTATTCGGGCTGATATCCCAGGTGAGGGTAGGAGAAATTGACCAGTTTTCACCAATAACAAAATCACGAAAGCTGCCATAGTTGTCATAGGAAGCATTTAATCGATATCTAACACTTCTTGACTCATTTAAAGGTCCAGAAAAATCTAGCCCTCCTCGATAGGTACTGAAACTCCCCACTGTACCTGAGACAGAATAGTAAGGTTCAGCTAAAGGTTGCTTGGAAACTAAGTTGATAATGCCTCCTGGTTCTCCTATCCCAAATAGCACTGAGGCAGGACCTCTCAGAACTTCAATTTGCTCAATATCACTAGTAGCAGTCACTCCCTGTGAAAAATAAGGAATTCCATCTCGTAAAACTGATTGAGTAACACCAAAGCCTCGGACTAGAAAGCCCTCTCCAGTAAAATTTGATCCCCTGCCACCAGCATAGTTAACACCCCCCAAAGTTTGCAGAGCATCTCTGAGTTCCGTGACATTGCGATCTTCTAATATCTGCCTCGGTATCACCTGAATTGACTGTGGAATATCGCGTAAGGGGGTATCAGTTCTGGTTGCAGTTGTTGCGTTCGGCACGCGATAACCATCTTGCTCACCCGTCACCACCAACTCAATTGGCTCATCCTGCTGCGCTGATGGTATCTGTGGCGGTGTTTCACTCGTTGGCTGCTCAGGCTCAGGCTGCTGTGGTGGCTGCATTGCCGTTGTAGCAGGTGTAAAACTAAAAATTAAACCCTCATTACTGTCAAACAACTCAACTGCTGGCAATTCTGTCTCACCTGCTACTGTCACCCGAATTGTATTGGCATCAAAGTTAGTAACAGTTATCTCACTAATTCCCTCAACTGGGTTTTCCGAACGAAATGTAAACACATCACCACTGGGTAAACGCAATTGAGCATTGGGGATATCTGCAATAAAGTTATTCTCAGCACTGCGATTAGTAATTTGTAGTTGTTTCGCTTGAGTTGTCTGTAATATCACCTCCACAACTTTTTCCGTGGGGTTAGCTTGTACTCCTGTCACTTGAATTTGTGATTGAGCATTGGGAATTGAGGTTTGGGAAATTCTTTGTATAAGAGTGGGCGTTTGTCCCTCCTCCGCCTGGACTGAGTGAATTATCAACCCCCAAACAATACCCGTCGTTAAAACCAGTCGATACAACATAACTCCACATACCAAAGTAACTAAAGTAATAAATATTCTTAATGTGACAATAGTCGGCAAAACATCAATACCTTTCGGTTAAGCCCCCCAACCCCCAACTTTGGGGGAGGCAGATTTGTGAAAGTCCCCCAGGATTGGGGGATTGAGGGGGCGGATAAAATAACTAGAGCGACTAACCGAACCGTATTGGGCAAAACATGACATATCTGTGTACAGATGCGATTTATTCCGCCTGCACTTGCAGATATGATCAGCAACAAACTATTAGCAATTAAGAATTAATATGAATAAGCCTACAGGAATTTCTTGCAATATGGAATCACATCAAGGCTTTCAAACGGAATTTTTAGCCATGCAAACGGAATTTTTTTCTATTGCCCACAATCACGAGGATTGTTCCCAAATTTCCGTTTAAATGCCGCAGCAAAACTTTTACGGCTGGCGTAGCCCGTCATTTTTGCCACTTCACTCACGTTCATCCTGCCTTCCTGTAAGAATAGTTGTGCTTGTTCCATCCGTAAGTCGTAGAGGTAGCCAAACACTGTTGTACCAAAAACTGACTTAAATCCCTGCTTCAGCGTACAGTCATTTAAACCGACTAGCCGTGCTAATTCCATCAAAGAAGGGGGATTATTGAATCTTTTGTGTAAAATTTCCTGAGCGTAATAAATACGCTCTACTTTATCGGGTTTCAATGATAAATCTTCTTTACTACTGTTTTGTAATTCTAGTTCTTGCTCTAACAGCAACGCCATTAATTCCAAAGTTTGCCCTTCCAGATACATTCGTTTGATACCACCTTGATGTGGGCAATTTAAAATTTTGTGCAGTACACCTTGCATTTGAGAGGTTTTTGTCCCCGTGCGAGTGTAGCACTCATAAATGGGTTTTTGAATTAAGTGATGCAAGTTTTGTGGTAGTTCACCTGACTCATCCCCGACTAATGCACGAAATCTCTCTGGGTTTATGTGTACATTAATCTCCTGAAATCTCTGCTCTTTCGACTGTTGAAAGCTTCCTTTGGGAAATGTACCACTACCACAAAGACTATATTGTCCCAGAATCATAGTCATCTGTTCACTGCTCCAACTTCCTGACAACAGAAAACTATATTGCACTGGATGGGGACGCTCCGATAGTTGCATGATCAGGCTATCTCGTAGCTGATAACTAGATATCTCTAACTGCAAACCCTCTTGCAACCTAATTACACGACGATAGCCTTCACCAAGTTCTTGGGGATACTTCCAAATCACATCAAACTTATCTGCGGGGTCAAAATTTTGTTGGGTTTCGTCAACCTCTCTAAACAGTTCCCAGTATGCTTGATATGAGATGCTGATAGTCATTATGTATATGTACTTAACTTTACAGTTGTATATAAACCAATACAGTTCAGTTAAGCTTTTTTCTCTCCCCCTGCTTCCCCTGCTCCCCTGCTCCCCCTGCCTGCCTTAACAGATAAATTTGCTTAACTGAACCGTATTGGTTTATATACAATCAGCGTACATTACGCGATGTGCGACTTAATATTGCGTAACAATTTGTAGGAAAATAATAAGTTGCACATCGCGCTACATTAGTTGGCGAAAAATGACAACATGGAAATTTCTGAGCCGATTTGAATCTGGTCATTTAAAACTGCATCAATGTCTTCTTCAGTGGTCAACGGATTGGCAATAACTGCACGCAATGCAACTACAGAAATTTTTTCATCAAAGCTAGTAATTGTTTTCGTTGTCCGGGAAATAAAAGTACGACCAATTTGACGCTGCATTTTTTGTAAATTTTCGTTTAATTGAGTGATTAATAGATTGTCTGTTTTGGTTAATTGCTTTTTAGCAACAACCTCTCTTAATGGCTCTGGAATATAGCGATAAGTTAGCAAGTTAGTATCTGGTTTTACTAAAAGTTCAAATTCCGACATGGCAGAGATACGAGTTGCCATATATTGAGTTTTACGAATGCTTTCATCAATCAAGAATTCATATCCTTTAAGACCAATCAGGTTTAAGCCTGCGTGTAAAAATAAAGACATACCAGGTCGTGAACCTTCCAAAGCACGTTTACCTAAATCAAAAGACCCCTTACGCATGGTATAACTCGCTTCTTTTTCGATTGAAGAAGCTAGGTGAGGATCACGGAAAAATACCATTCCAATACCCATTGGTAAATATAGTTGTTTATGTCCATCAATGGTCACTGAATCAGCTTGTTTTATCCCAGCGAGTTTGTGTCGATATTTTTTGGAGAAAATAATAGGACCGCCCCAAGCGGCATCTACATGAAAATGTACATTATTTTCATGGGCAATCTCTGCAATTTCTAAGAGTGGATCGACACTACCAGAATCTGTAGTTCCAGCAACACCAATAATGGCTATAATATGTAAGTTCTGGTTACGACACTTGGCAACAGCTTGGCGTAGTACCTGTATGTTAACTCGATTGTTGGAGTCAACTGGTATTTTTATCAAACCTTGAGTACCAATACCCATCAAATCCACAGCTTTATCAAAAGAGAAATGCATCAATTCAGAACCAATCACAACTGCCCCTTTGTAACCGTAAAAATTTAGGGCTAAGGCTAAACCTTCTTTTTCTATCCCACCAAACCCATTTTTTGGACCCAAAGATGTATTTCGGGCACACCAAAGTGCTGTAATGTTTGCTATTGTGCCGCCTGAAACTAAAATTCCTAGTGTACTCTGATTATTTTGAATATGTTGAGCGTAGAAATTATCGGAAAAGCTATAAATCTGCCGATGCATCATGGACAAAGCTTGGCGTTCATAAAAACTTAAAGCTTTGGCTGTCTCTATTTTGACTGCATTTTGATTCATCGCCGTCATGAGTTTTGCTAAAGGCTGCACAAAGTATGGAAGTGCAGAGGTCATATGACCAATAAACCGTGGGGATGATGTGTGTATTGAATGAGTAATGATGTTATTGGTTAAATATTTAAAATAACTTTCAAAACTAGACGGTTCAATAGGAACTTGACTATCACTAAATTTTTGTATTAAAGAATTAAGGTCAATATTTGTATTAGCATTACTTGCATTTAAAAAATCATAAACTATATTTGCGATTTGCAAATCCATGTTTTCTGCTAGCTCAGGCTCATGAATTGATGGAAAGAATAATTGCATGACTTTATCTGCAATTTTATACTGTAACTCTTCTTCAGTTTTAGAAAAAATATTTTTCTTGGAGATTTCTTGATTATTTAATTGCATATTACAATCCTTTTTCTCATTTTTATTAAATGTTTTATTTTTTACTTATAACCAGGTAAATCAATTTATTGATTTATGGAAATCGAAAAATCAAGGTTTAATGCCTGACATCCATACCCCATATTCGGTTTTTTCTGTCAATGCGTAAGTCCTAAAAACTATAAAGTGTGATTACTGTACGTTCGCTCATTTTTAACTTGCAAGATTTAATTAAGCCAGGGCTTATAATCCAGGCGATGCAATCGATTCAGGCATTTTTAGAGCGCACAGAGCTTTTGTCCATTTTATGATTTATGCTATGCCTGTGCCTTAAATAATCCCCCCTAAGAGGCTAATATGATAGTAATAAATTTTACTTGCAAATAACGAGTTACTTAAAAATATCCTTTTTCCTTTTGCATTAAGGCTTTAATTCCCCTCCCGATCTCAAAATAAGCGAACGCGCAGTGATTACAGTTGTGCAAAATATTTAGAGCAAAATTAATGAATGGATGGTAATACCTCTTCAGATTGAGCTTTGTCCAAGTAGAACATTAATTGTTCTGCCAAAACTTGAACATGAGGTTTAGATAACATTGTGTAATGATCACCTGGAATAGTATGAATTTTGACAGGTTTGGAAGAAAATTGCTCCCAACCTTGAGTACTCTCATTGAGAGCATCAGAACTTCTATCACTAGCCTGAAAGAGAATCATTTGGTTTTGATAAATATGGGGTGTGTAGTTTAGCATAGCTTGGAGGTTGCTTTTGAAAACCTGCAAAAGACAACGAAGCTGCTCTTTCCCAGCATCTGGAGGCATAAGGTTTGTTAATTGTACCTGCTTCAAAATATAATTTAATTGCTCATCCGCACTCAATTGCTGAAGAGCATCGTAAGAAATTGATATATTCTTGCCAGTAGAACTAGCTAAATATTGAAAAAAATTGGCTAATATTTTGGCATCATAGTCATCAATGTTTACAGGTTTTATGTTGGAAAATGGCACTCTACCATCTATTAAGGCGAGTAAGGAGACTTTTTGACCTTGCTTTTGAAGCTGTTGAGCCATCTCAAAAGCCACAAGGCCGCCCATAGACCAACCTCCCAAGAGGTATGGACCTTCTGGCTGAATAGTAAGTATTTCCTTGACGTAGTGGCTTGCCATGTCTTCAATTCGTGTATTAGGCTCACCCTCTCCATTAAGACCCAGCGATTGTAGCCCATAAAATGGTTGATCTGGACTCAAGTAATTTGCTAAATGGTGGTAACAAAGTACATTGCCACCTATTGGATGTACGCAAAAGAAAGGTCGTTTTGAACCAATAGGCTGAATTGCCACTAAAGGGGATTGAGGTTGAAAACTGGTTTGCTGTCGCAGAGTACTTGCTAAATGTTCAATAGTTGCTCCTTCAAAAAGTTGAGATAACAAAAGAGTTTGCCCAAATTGTTGCTGAATTTGAGCCATTAAAC
This sequence comes from Goleter apudmare HA4340-LM2, assembly GCA_019359495.1. Taxonomy (GTDB): domain Bacteria; phylum Cyanobacteriota; class Cyanobacteriia; order Cyanobacteriales; family Nostocaceae; genus Goleter; species Goleter apudmare. The sequence continues at coordinate 769 of JAHHHF010000032.1, read as the reverse complement.
GTAAGGCCAAAAGGGAGTGCCCTCCAATATCAAAAAAGTTGTCTTTAACTCCGATAGGGCTGATGTTCAAGAGATTTGTCCATATCTGCGCTAGTTGAAATTCTAGAGTGTCGCGTGCTGCGACAAAGTCTTCTTCTAACTGGGGTCTATATCCATCAGATGCAGGTAGCACTCGGCGATTAACTTTGCCATTGGGTAGCAGTGGCAAGGATTGTAAAATTACAAAGGCTGACGGAATCATATAGTTGGGTAGTTTTTGCTTCAGCAGGCTATGTAATTCGCTGGTTGTGAGTGTCTGTTCTAGATAAGGAACTATATATGCTATCAGTTGTTGCTCATCAAGCTCATTAACTCTAGCAACAACTATACTCTCCTGCACTCCTGGATGTTGACTTAGTACTGCTTCAATTTCTCCTAGTTCGATACGGAAACCACGAAGCTTGAATTGATGGTCAATACGTCCCAGAAATTCGAGTTTGCCATCCGGTAAGTAACGTACTAAATCCCCTGTTTTATATAAACGATTAAATTTTGAATTTTCAAAGGGGTTGGGGATGAATCGCTCACCTGTCATTTCGGGTTGATTAAGATAGCCTCTCGCTAACCCGGCACCACTGATGTATAGTTCTCCTGTTACGCCAAGCTACGGTGTACACACAAGTAGATCCAGAGCGAGTTTCCAACCAAAAAAGGTGGATTCAAACTGCTGAAGCCCCCGAGTCAAAGTAGTAATTCCTGGAGGTTTTTGAGACTTGTAACCAGACCAACC
>JAHHHF010000031.1 GCA_019359495.1 Goleter apudmare HA4340-LM2 | reverse complement strand
AACTTTAATCATTTCGTTTTTTACGTTGAGTTACCCACGCTCTGGACGTATTTTGATGACGTATCAATTAAATTATCCTAAATCTAGCTAATCCAAGTGTTTTTTCCTCACTTGTGAGAAATGCGGGATTAGTGTCATCAGGAAAAAAAAGATATATTTACACTGATTTATGTGCATCTACCTATCATCTACAGGCATGATAGAAGTTGATATTAAAGAGCAATTTTCAAATGACTATTTACTTTTACAAAGTTTGGCAGCCTTATGGCTGTTTTTCTAACTTTTCTCCCCACGGTATCCAAATCCAGGGTACTTACTGGCCGACTGTCGAGCATTATTATCAAGCGCAAAAGTTTGTGGGTAGCATCGATGCGGTGATTATACCTCTGATTCATGCTGCCCAAACTCCAGAAGAAGCGGCTGCACTCGGACGCTGTTGCACTCGTCAACTCCGTTCTGATTGGGATGTGGTAAAAACTAAGGTAATGCGAGAAGCCGTGCTCAAAAAGTTTCTCACTCATAGTAAAATTAGAGAAATTCTTCTGAGCACAGGTAACGAGAACTTAGTAGAAAACTCCGCGATTGATTATTTCTGGGGTTGTGGCGCGGATAAAACTGGGCAAAACCATCTCGGTAAAACTTTGATGAGTGTGCGTGCAGAAATCCGTAGTTTGGTTTCTCTAACAGCTATTCCTGATAGATATTTGTGAGATAATTACACTTAATAATGGGGATTTTATAGAGAGAGGGGAATATGAGTATTTCCCTCTCTATTAACTTTTAATTATTATAGGATTAGTATTTAACTTAGGACTTACGCATAGGTAACGGAAAAATAAACCGCAGAGGACGCAGAGTTCACAGAGGAATAAGAGTTTGAGCGGTTTTTTGCGTAAGTTTTATAACTATTTTAAACCTCAGTATATATTAAACAGCCTTTTTTGATTTCGCCTCTTGTCTATTGCAAATATAGCAATTAGTTTTGATTGTTTTGATGATTTTGTTTGTTTTAATTTTTGGACAAATAAATTTAGTCTAAATAATTGTCTAAAGCATATCACTACTTTTAGTTTAAAAAGGAAAAACTTTGTGATTTCCTAACATAATCTAAGTGATTATACTGAATACGCATCGCAAATAAAGGAATTAAAATTAAGTTTTAATTAATGTTTTGTTTCTAACTTAGAACGGAAAAATTACAATTGAGATTTTAAACAAATATTTAGATCAAGGTATAGATAAGCAATGGCATTTACCGATAGACCGAATGAGTTGCAGCAGACTTATGACCAAGAAGGTTTACTGCATGGAATGACAAGCCGGATTAGGCGATCGCTGCAACTAAGAGAAATATTAACAGCGACAGTAGCAGAAGTTCGTTCCTTGTTGGGAACTGACCGAGTCATGGTCTATCGATTTAATGCGGATGCTAGTGGTGAAGTGATTGCGGAATCGATTTATGAGCAGCGTTTGCCATCTGTATTGGGGTTACGCTTCCCCGCCGATGATATCCCAGAAGTGGCAAGGAAGATGTTTTTGCTAATGCGGCAACGTTCGATTGTGGATGTGGTCAATGGCAAGATTGGATTATCGCCACTATATTCTACAGAAATTGGCAGATCCTCAGAACATGACAACATTTACTATCGACAAGTAGACCCATGCCATATCCAGTATTTAAGCTCAATGGGAGTCCAGTCTTCACTAGTAATCCCAATTTTGCATTCCAATCTGAAAGAAGAATCAGCAAAGCCTGAACTCTGGGGCTTATTAGTATCACACCACAGTCAACCACGCAGGATTTTGCACTGGGAAATGAGGGTGGTGCAGCAAGTTGTCGATCAGGTGGAAATTGCGATCGCTCAAAGTAATCTACTCAGTGAAGCCTGCACCCAGCAACAGCGAGAGGCGACAATTAATCGAGTTAGCACCCTGTTACATAAGCTACCCACAATCCAATTACAAGCGGCGTTAGAAGCAACTTCTGTGGCCTTGGGTGGAACAGGTGGCAGACTTTACATTGAAGAGAGTGGAGAACTCTACACCTGGGGCGATCAGCCGACACTACCCGATGAGTTAAAACATCTGGTGCTGGAACAGCATCCTGTGTGGCAAAACTGGATGACTCAATCCAAACCTGGGAGTATTTGGGCGATTACAAACCTTTATCAAGAAGCTTATTTGCGAGTTTTAGCTGTTGCCTTTCAGTCTACTGAGATTCGCGGCATCTTGGCGATTCCTTTGTATTACCGCCAAAATTTTCTCGGTGTATTGAGTGTTTTTCGCCCCGAATTTGCTACTGAAATTTTGTGGGCGGGACGCTGCGAACAAAATCAGCGACAACGGCTACCACAACTTTCCTTTGAGGTTTGGCGAGAGCAAAAAAAGGGTCAAGCGCGGGAGTGGAAGCCTGAAGACATCTCATTGGGAAAAGCTTTGTGCTATCACTTTGCGATCGCAATTCAACAGCAGCAAATGTACCAACAGGTACAGACACTGAATATAAACTTAGAAAACCGGGTACAGGAACAAACTGCTGAACTGGAAAAATCATTACTGTTCGCCAAATTACTGAAGCAAGTTACAGAACAGATTCGCAGTACATTAAGCCTCAATACAACTCTACAAACAATTGTCAGAGAAGTCCGCCCTTTGCTTAATTCTGACCGGGTGCTGATTTACCAAATAGGAGGTGAGTCTGGTTGCCAAGTAACTGTGGAAGAGAATAATGGCAATTATCCGTCAGTTTTGGGCGTGAAAGTACCATCAGAATGCTTCCCTGATGAATATAATCGTCTTTATTTTCAAGGCAGAATCAGGGCAATTAACAATGTGTCCACTGGTGATTTGAGTGCTTGTCATCAAGAGTTTTTGCAAAGTTTACAAGTGCAAGCTAACTTAATTATTCCCATCAATATAGGAATACAACTATGGGGTTTGCTGATTGCCCATCAGTGTGATGGCCCAAGAGATTGGCAGGATGGAGAAATTGATTTACTACAACAGCTAGCAGATCAAGCAGCGATCGCTATTCAACAAGCACAACTCTATGAGCAAAGTTATGCTGCTGAAACTCAAGCTAAGGCTAAAGCTGCACAGTTAGAGTTTACCCTGCGTCAACTCCAAGAAACGCAAACACAATTGATTCAAACTGAAAAAATGTCCAGTTTAGGACAGTTAGTTGCAGGTGTGGCGCATGAAATCAACAATCCTGTTAACTTTATCTACGGTAACTTAGGTTACGCCAGTGAATACGCCCAACAACTACTACAACTTTTAAGTCTTTACCAGTTGCACTATCCTCACCCGCATAGTGAAATTGTCTCTCTAGAGAAAGCAATTGATTTAGAATTCTTAGTACAAGACTTACCAAAAATCATCTCCTCAATGCAAGTAGGAGCTGATCGCATCCAGTCAATAGTGCTATCTTTACGTAATTTCTCTCGCCTAGATGAGGCTGAATATAAACCTGTTGATCTGCATGAAGGTATTGACAATACATTGCTCATTTTGCGACATCGGCTTTCAGCACATGGCGATTTACCTGAGATTGAAGTACTGAAAGATTATGGCAATTTGCCATTGGTGAAATGTTATGCCGGACAGATAAATCAGGTATTTATGAATATTATCAGCAATGCTATTGATGCGATGGAAAGAGAAACTAAAAGTTCTCAGTGCTTAACTCCGAGAATTTTGATTTCCACTAGAATTTCATCTGATAATTCCTTGGTTTTGATTCGTATTGGTGATAACGGTTCAGGAGTGAGTGAAGATGTAAAAAAGCGAATTTTTGATCCATTTTTTACTACTAAACCAGTAGGCAAAGGTACCGGACTGGGACTTGCTATCAGCTACCAGATTATTGTTAAAAAACATGGTGGAGCGATTGACTGTGTTTCTGAAGTTGGTATAGGTACAGAGTTTTGGATAGAGATTCCCACTAACCCACCTCAACCAATGTGTAAAGTTAATATTTATTAAATGCAAAATCTCTAGTTTTTCAGACCCAAGAAGTATTTTCAAGTGCAAGAAAAGAGGGGAAAATAGCCCAACATCCTTGAATTACTGCTTTACCGGAAAGGCAGAGGACAGGAGGCAGGAGAAATTAATCTATTTCCCCTCTGACAAAATCAAATCCATAGCTGCTCGAATCACCACATCTTGATTTACCAAGTTCCTCAACTCATCTGCTGTATACCTTCCTTCAAAAGTTTCCAAAGCAGCCTTTCTTAAAGCCGATTCATAAGCATCTTGCAAAGTTTCCAATAATTCATCCTCATGTAAATAACAACCCTTGCCCTTTGGGCGTTGATTAGTGCGTTGAATTTGTTTAACAGTATTAAAAATAGAAGTTTCCCAAGACCTTGTAGAGCGTTTTTCAGCTGCTTGTTTAATCAAGTGTAATAAAACTATAATTCCATAACTAAAAATTTTGTTCAATTTATCAGACTTACTCATTTCCTCCAACTCTTCCACCAACTCCAAAGCTTCTGATACCTTCCCCTGATGCAATAATTCCTTTAAAGTCAATAACTCTTCCATCTTCTATTTCTTCCTTAGCGAGACGCTTTGCGAATAAGATTGCAGAGCGCAATTGTGCAATATATGGTGTTAGCTCGACTTTATCCATTTTTACGAAGACCAAAACCCGACGCTCAAACCATTATGGGACAGTAGTTTTAGTTTTTGGACTTGAGTGCAAATCAGTGATATGGAAAAAGTATTTGCCAAAAAACTAGGATTTTTGCCGGATAAGGAAAGCCAAGTTCTTAATTTTGGATAAAGTCGAGGTTAGAGGATGTTTGAAAAGTTTTGGGCGAATATAATTCGCTACTACACAAACAAAGTCCGCCTGCGCGGACTAACACAAAATCAAGGTTTTCAACCCACGGAGGTGGGTTTTGTCCGTGTAGCCAAGCCACTGCTTTGGGGAGACAGCGCCGTGGGCGGGTTTCCCGACTTGTTCGCGCAGCGTCTCCCCTTGGGAGAGGCGACTGTCGTCGGGTTTCCCGACTTGTAGCAAGTGGCGCGCGATTTCTAATCGCCAGGGCTAGTATTAATTTAGGCTTTTCAAACAACCTCTTAAGTAGGTGGGTGTAAATAAGGCTTTGGCTTGTCTCAGCCCAAAAGTTAACTGGAGAGGATCGTCATTTATTATTGGCCTGTTTACTTTTTGTAATATAGTTTGGTTTATTCTCACCTACTAGTCTGTCAATTTTGTTTTGAGGGATTTTTGGTAGTCTTGCTCACGCGGGCAAGATGCTACAGTCCATCATTTTTATCTTGACAGACTACTACTTACTTATACCAATTTGAAAAAAGAATGTCAGCTTATACTTTTATTGGAGAAGCCATACCCTAATCACCCATCAATCTGTTGCAAATCCTATTTAAATTGTGATTACACGCCCACTTTAGTAGCCTGAGTATGAGAAATCAGGCGTTGCATATTTATAGGATAAATTCAGGATTTTAACCCAGGTTAAAGGTCTATTCTTTGTGCCCGCCCAATGCCGAATGGGTGAGGTGAAATAATCCCTAAATGCAGCAACGCCAGAAATCAGAATTAGTATAATCTTTACTTATTTGCCAAATATTGATACATTTGCCAACGTGCATCTACATCGGCTTGCGCTTGTTCTAGCAGTTGTTTAGCAACTTCTGGATAGCTCTTGGTGAGCATTTTGAAGCGATTTTCTTGATACATCGATTCATTTATCGGTTGCTTGGGCGATCGCATATCTAATTGCAATGGATTCTTACCCTGTTTTTGCAACTGGGGATTGTAACGATACAACAGCCAACGCCCTGATTCTATCAAAGATTTCTGGTGATTCATCCCTGTAGTCATGTCGATCCCGTGGGCGATGCAATGGCTGTAGGCAATAATCAACGATGGCCCATCAAAGGCCTCGGCTTCTAAAAATGCCTTCAGGGTATGCTCATCCTTAGCACCTAAAGCTACACTGGCTACGTAAACATTGCCGTAGGTCATGGCAATTAAACCCAAATCTTTCTTACCCGCAGGCTTACCACTGGCGGCAAACTTGGCAACTGCTGCCCGTGGGGTGGCTTTGGAAGCTTGACCACCAGTATTAGAATATACTTCTGTATCCATCACCAGGATGTTGACATTGCGACCACTGGCTAGTACATGATCGATGCCATGAAAGTCAATATCATACGCCCAACCATCACCACCGACAATCCAGACGCTTTTCCTCACTAGGTAGTCAGCAATCGATTTTAGATTTTGGACTTCGGCTACGCTCAGTCGAGCGATTTGGGAATAGGGCATTGGGAATGGAGCATGGTAATTTCCTGCATTCTGTTTTTGCAAAAGTTCATCTAGCTTTTGTTTTAAGGTTTCCACCCGTTCCCTCTGTTCCCAAATATCAGCCTCAGAGTTTTGTTGAGCATTTAGAATCGACTGCACCAATTCATGAGATATTCCCAATTCGCCATGCCCTAATTTTTGCAATAATTCTGCGGCAAATTCGGCTTGTTTATCTAGCGATAAACGAAAGCCATAACCAAACTCGGCGTTATCCTCAAACAAACTATTAGACCATGCAGGGCCTCTGCCTTCAGCGTTAGTTGTCCAAGGAGTTGTCGGTAAATTACCGCCGTAGATAGAAGAACAACCAGTAGCATTGGCAATGACTGCGCGATCGCCAAACAGTTGTGTCAATAATTTTAAATAGGGTGTCTCACCACATCCTGCACAAGCACCAGAGAATTCAAATAGAGGTTCTTGCAGTTGTTGTTGGCGAATTTGGTTGAGTTTTAGCTGTCTTCTATCAGGATTAGGCAAATTCAAGAAGAAATCCCAGTTTTTCCGTTCTTCTTCTCGCAAAGGTAGCTGCTGTGCCATGTTAATCGCTTTTTGCAATGGCTCAGATTTATTTTTGGCAGGACAAATATTCACGCAAATGGTACACCCTGTACAGTCTTCTGGCGCTACCTGAATTGTAAATTTTTGGTTGGAGAAGTCCTTATCCTTGGCGTCAGTTGATTTAAAAGTGGGCGGTGCATTAACTAATTCACTTGGCTGATACACCTTGGCGCGAATGGCGGCGTGGGGACAAACCATCACGCACTTACCGCACTGAACGCAGACATCCTCATCCCACACGGGAATCTCTTCTGCGACGTTGCGTTTTTCCCACCTAGCTGTCCCACTGGGGAATGTGCCATCAGCCGGGAGTACACTTACAGCTAATTCATCACCCTCCCAAACCATGATTTTACCCAAGACTTCCCGGACAAATTCGGGGGCGTTGGGGAAAGGGGAAGCAGGGGCAGAAAAAGCTTTGTTATCTGCCTGATCTCTAATCTGCACCTGATGCAAGTTTTCTAGGGTGTTGTCTACCGCTTGTAGGTTCATGCGGACAACTTCTGCACCTTTCTTACCGTATGTCTTTTCAATTGCTTGTTTAATTTTGGAAATTGCTTCTTGTTGTGGCAAGACCCCTGCTAAAGCAAAAAAACACACTTGCATAATGGTGTTAATTCTGTGACCCATGCCACTTTGGCGAGCTACTTGGTTAGCATTAATGATGTATAACTTGAGCTTTTTGTCAATAATTTGTTGCTGGACAGTAGAGGGCAGATGTGACCAAACACTATCAGCATCATAGGGACTGTTAATTAAAATAGTCGCCCCAGTTGCAGCCGCTTTTAACACATCTATCTTCTCTAAAAATCCCCAGTGATGACAACCAATAAAATTGGCTTGGTCAATTAAATAGGTGGAACGAATAGGCTGGGGGCCGAAGCGCAGGTGAGAAACGGTCATGGAACCAGATTTCTTGGAGTCGTAGACAAAGTAGCCTTGGGCGTAGTTGTCGGTTTCTTCCCCAATAATCTTGATAGAGTTCTTGTTAGCACCAACTGTACCATCGGAACCTAAGCCGTAGAACATTGCCCGGACAACTTGATCTGACTCGGTGGAGAAGTTGGAGTCAAAGTTGAGGGAAGTATTACTTACGTCATCATTAATACCAATAGTAAAGTGATTTTTCGGCTGAGGTAAGGCGAGGTTGTCGAAAATACCCTTGACCATCGCTGGTGTAAATTCCTTCGAGGAAAGCCCATAACGACCACCAACAATGAATTTTAGATTTTGGATTTGGGATTTTGGATTGGTTTCATGAATCGCCGCCACCACATCCAAATACAACGGTTCCCCGGCGCTACCTGGTTCTTTGGTGCGGTCAAGGACAGCGATCGCTTTTACACTACTAGGTAAGGCGGCGACAAATCTGGTTACGTCAAAGGGACGATACAGCCGCACCTTCAACACACCCACTTTTTCCCCACGGGTGTTGAGGTAATCTACGGTTTCGTGTACAGTTTCACAACCGGAACCCATAATCACAATCAGGCGATCGGCATCTGGTGCGCCGTGGTATTCATAGATTTGGTAATATCTCCCCGTGCGATCGCCCAATTTATCCATGAGGCGCTGGACAATTTCGGGAGTGGCGCTGTAGTAAGGGTTAGCACCTTCCCTAGCTTGGAAATAGACATCAGGGTTTTGGGCAGTTCCCCGCAAAACTGGGCGGTCTGGGGTGAGGGCGCGGGCGCGGTGGGCGAAGATCAAATCTTGGTTGATTTGCGATCGCAAATCATCATCTGATAATAAGTTGACTTTTTGTACTTCATGTGAGGTACGAAAGCCGTCAAAGAAGTGCATGAATGATACCCGCGCCTCTAGAGTCGCTGCGTGGGCGATCAGGGCAAAATCCAAACTTTCTTGCACGGAAGCAGAACACAATAGGGCAAAACCAGTGGCACGAGCTGCCATGACATCGCTATGATCACCGAAAATAGATAGGGCGTGGGTAGCCAAGGAACGCGCCGCTACATGAACCACAGCGCTAGTCAGTTCCCCGGCGATTTTGTAGAGATTGGGAATCATCAACAATAATCCCTGGGATGCTGTGAAGGTAGTACTCAAAGCACCTGTTTGCAGCGCCCCATGCACCGCACCAGCCGCCCCGCCTTCACTTTGCATCTGCACTACACTGGGAACAGTACCCCAAAGATTAGGATGACCTGCGGCTGACCAAGCATCTGCCCATTCACCCATTGCTGAAGAGGGGGTGATGGGATAAATGGCAATGACTTCATTTAATTTGTAGGCAACACGGGCAACAGCTTCATTACCATCAATGGTGGCAAAATTTTTGTGCATGATTTCCGCTTATTTTTCTAGATGAAGAGAACTCGTAAATATAAGAATGAGAAATAGCCAGTGCTAAATAGTCGGCATACTGTTATATATCTGGAAAATCACCAGGTTCAGATACCCGACCTCTCAGAGAAATCGGGTATCTAATTATTGACTACAGCTATTAATTTGACTCTCAATAAATACTCCATCCAGGATTATCTCAGGTCAAATCATGCATCTATTAATAGCTATTAATCATGTACTCAAAACCCGAACCTGAGAATTCATCATATCTTCCAGCAATTTATGATTTTTTATAGGGTAGAGGTGCGGGAGGAGCAGCTACATATCCAGAGCATTTTTATAGAAGTTTTGTATAAATTGTTAAAAACAATAACTTCTAAATGTCAAAGGAGTTAGGGTTTTGAAACTAGCGATTTTCACCAATTCAATTCCATTATTGCAGTTTCAGTTAAGACAGACTATAGAGGTACAACATCAACAATCTTGTGATGTATACTGTAATTTTACTGAGGTCGTCCCCCTAAAACATATCGAATTTCAGACTAATTGAACTGTATTGTCTTAATATTAGGACTCGATTTAGTTTTTCAAAAAAACTTCTAAATCCAGTGTTTATAACATTTAACTTGTCAGAATTATCCAATTATCCTGGGTTTAAGTTGATGGGGAGCATCCCAAATGTATAAATTGATTTTTTTGTAGTGCGGGCTTCTAGCCCGCTTCCTGGACATTAGGGAGCAAGATGCTCCCACTACAAATTTTATTTTTGCAAGGCAATGGAGTAATTATTTATAGTGATTCCTGCATTCATGAGCTACAGATAAGTAAGTCAGAGAGCATAAACCCTATATGGCGAAACGTAACCACACCTGAAACTTTTACAAATAAACCACTTTTAAAAAAGGTAAACCAATTCTTTTTAAGAATGATATCTTTCATGATCGAGCTGATCAACGTCCAATTTTTGACCGTTTAGAGTATATTTGTGGTTTGATTTGAAAGATATCAATATCTTTGCCAGATATCTATTCAAGTTGTAGAACTTTTATGCTCACAAAGGTTGCACCGGCGGTTGTGATGCTGGGTCAAAATAGTCTAGCAGTAGCAAGCAAAATCATTAATATCTTACCAGGAGCGACACTATACGGTTTGGATGGTCGCACATCTGGGGTTGATGTCAGTTTCACTAACTTTGGTGAGACGTTACGGGAATTGTTCGCTGAAGGGACGCCCCTAATTGGGATTTGTGCGGCTGGGATTTTGATTAGAACCCTCGCCCCCGTAATTTCAGATAAACGCCAAGAACCGCCAGTCATAGCTGTAGCGGAAGATGGGAGTGCCGTTGTGCCTCTGTTGGGTGGTCTGAATGGGGTGAATGATTTGGCACGTCGCATTGCTGAGGCACTAGATGTATCAGCCTCCATCACCACCACCGGCGACCTGCGTTTCCGGACAGCGCTGTTGTCGCCTCCCCCTGGATACCATTTAGCTAATCCTGAAGACGCCAAGACATTCATCTCGGATTTGCTAGCTGGGGGGAAAGTGAAATTGGAGGGTACAGCACCTTGGTTGAGTAATAGTCAAATACCCATTGACCCGAAGGGAGAATTGACTATTAGAATTAGCGATCGCTCCTCCGCCGTTGAACCCAGTTGTCTTGTCTATCATCCAGCTACTGTGGCAATTGGCATGAATGACACATCAGGGGATGAAAAGGATGTTTTAGCTTTACTGGCACAGGCTGGACTTGCTGCTTCCTCGGTAGCTGGAATATTTGCCCCCATCAGTGCTGCCAAAAACCCCGCCATAAATGCCGTTGCTAGCGCCTTGGGAGTACCTGCACGGTTTTTCACCTCAAATCAACTAGAAACCCATCTGTCACAGGGTTATAGCCCCGCTCAAGCCGCAGCGATCGCCGCCACAGGTACATCCCCTGCTGCCCATGCTGATATGACTCTAGCGATCGCAATCGCACCCCAACCCATCGACCCCAGCACCATAGGACAGCCACGAGGGCGGTTAGCGATTATCGGTACTGGCCCTGGTGGGTCACAGTGGATGTCACCGGAGGTGAAAGAAATTCTCAAATCGGCAACTGATTTGGTCGGTTACAAAACCTATTTAGATTTAGTGGGTGGATTAGGGAACGGTAAGCAACGACATGAGTCAGATAACCGCGAAGAATTGGCACGGGCAAAAATGGCACTGGATTTAGCCTCTACAGGGCGATATGTGGCTGTGGTGTCTTCTGGTGATCCGGGAATCTATGCAATGGCGGCGGCGGTGTTTGAGGTACTAGATTGCCATCCCCAGGCGGAATGGGACAGCGTGGAAATTTATGTATCACCTGGGATTTCTGCTATGCAAGCGGCGGCGGCGGCGATTGGCGCACCTTTGGGGCATGATTTCTGTGCTATTTCTCTCTCTGACATTTTGAAGCCTTGGTCAATTATTGAGCAACGGATTGCGGCGGCGGCTGAAGCTGATTTCGTCATTGCTTTTTACAATCCTGTTTCCAAAGAACGTACCTGGCAACTAGCAGCAGCGAGGGACATTTTGCTGCGATATAGAACGCCTGATACTCCGGTAGTTTTGGCGAGAAATGTTGGTAGACCAGGACAGACTGTGAAGGCGATCGCCCTTGACCAACTAGCACCAGCAGTAGCAGATATGCGGACAGTAATTCTGGTCGGTTCCACTAAAACCAGAACCGTAAAGCGTAGCGATGGTAGCATCGCGGTTTATACACCACGCCAATATAGTTAAGCAGCAACAAAATAAAACCCCAGGCTTGGAATATCCTGGGGTTGTAATACCTGACCACCTTTATATTTGTAATTCAAAACTATTTGAAAATGTCAAATCCCAAAGACAAAAATACCTGAATTTTGTCCAAAAAATATTGGCAACAAGTATAGTAATTTATGGATTTTGAGTATATATTTTTTTCTCAATGAGGTGAGATATAGATGTTATTGATCTGGGAAATCTGTGATATATTGTCTTGAGCAATGATTTTTATACAAATTTCAGGAAAAAAATACCTGTTACTGATTGTAGCGTATTCCAATAAATAAAATGCCCTGACATGCTGTAGCTTGTGGCGATTTGCCAAACTCCATCATCTACCTAGCACATCAATTCAGATACTTTTGTAGTGTTTTTAAATGGTATTAGTTTTGCCATATTCATACTGCATATTGCATTCAAATATAACCTGTGGTTTTTCTATTATTAAAAATTCTCTAAACAGAAGATATAATTCAAGTAATTATGTCCAAACTATTACTTTAATAGGCTTGATTTATTTGGGGTTTCAGGCAAAGATAAAAGCATCATGATCATACATGATTGTAGCCAATCAAAGTGACAGAAAGCCTAACCTATGTCCGCGCAAGCGGACTTTATTTATTTAATCAATAAAAATAATTCCGACTTTTTAAAGAAGTCAGGGATCTGATACCAATTTGAAAAAAGAATGTTGCAGATACCTTGTAGAGGCAAACGGTTGTACTCGTGTCGGAGAAGCAAGCTACTATGAGCCATATATCAGAATAATTTAAAAATATAGGAATCGTACTTGAATCTTGCTAATTATACTGAGAAATAAACCTTTGTTATAGGAATCCGATTTGATATCTGAAAAAATCTCAGTATGTGTAGGGTGTGTTAGGCGCAAGCCGTAACGCACCGAAAGCTTTGGGGGGGTGTGTTAGCGACAGCGTAACGCACCCTACGTATCTGTTCAAAAATCAAATATGAGTCCCATAGCAAGCTTCTAACCAATTTGGTTTTTCAGAAATCAAATATGAGTCCTATATTAGACATAATTCATGGAATTATGTCTAATATTTTTTCTCAGAAACTGGATATCAGCGCTGATGCAGTGCTTATGTTCGGGCTGATAGAAAAATCTAACTCTTAACCCACAAAGATTAGCAGCATTACTGATAAAAATCTCAGGTAGAATTTAACAGTGACAGGAGGATGCCCAGGATGAACTACAAGTACTGGAGGATATTGACTGAATTTAGCCTAGCGATCATATAGCAATCCTAAATGATTTGTAAAATCTTACATGTAGGGTTGTTGACAGTCAACAGTCAACAGCCAAAACCGATATTTTTCACAACTGAAATAGGATTGCTATATAATAAAAACTCCAAAAAATAAATTATCTCATTGCTGCATCTAACACACGACCGTTTCGATTCTATTTGCCATGTTCCCCTAGATCACAGGGCTATGGGTTATCTTTTTAGTTGCCATTCTGCAACTCAGGTATTCCTGATGGACATTTACTGGCACTGTAAGATTTAATCGGATAATCTGAGCTGTTGGAATTGTTTTCCCTAGGAATCAAATGCAAAAATTTATACTAAGCCTGCTTTCAACCCCCTTACTTCTCGGCTCCATTCTCTCTATGGGAGTCGTCATCAACCAAGCTCAAGCGATAGAGCCAGTTAATACCAACTCTGATCGTTTATCTTGTATACGTAATAAACATAAAGTCGGCTTGGTATGTGCTAGAGCTTCTGTATTAGCTCAAATCCCTCAGTATAATTCGGAAATAGAGACATCTGTACCAACGTCTCAAGATGATGCTCCCATGCTTGAGTTCAATATTGAAGAAAGTGATGCAGCCGCCAATTTATTTGGCTGCGACTGTCCTGCTTGCATAAATTCTTTACGTGCCATGCGCGGTGTGACACCCTTGGTGTATTAAGCACTAAATTACTCACTACGAAACTTGCGAAACTTATAACTAAGGGCACAACATTACTTGTGCCCTGATTTTATTATGTAGGTTGATAAAACCTCATTTAGGAGAATTTAGTAACTCCCAGCCCAAGTTACCCATGTATGAGATAAACCTACGTGTAAAACGTTTCCACTCATTTCTTGTTCAGTGATGGTTGCTTCAGTTAAATCAGCACCACTGAGCTCTGCCTCATTGAGATTGCTGCAAATCAAATTTGTTTGCCGGAGATTCGCACCGCTTAAATCAGCACCACTCACTTCCGCCTCACTGAGGTTGGCACCAAACAGGTTTGCTAAACCTAAATTAGCACTCCGTAAATCGGCGCGACAGAGGTTTGTTCCCGCTAAGTTAGCTCTCGTTAAATCTGAGCCAATGAAATTGACTTCACTCAAGTTGGCATTGTGCAAATTAGCCCCTCTGAGGTCTGCATTGGTCAGATTAGCCCGCGTGAGGTTACATTCTCTCAGGTCGGCACTACTTAGGTCGGCTCCACTCAAATCTGCTTCAGCAAAATTCGCACCTCTCAAGTCAGCATGACTTAAGTTTGCTTTATGCAAAATGGCTCCATTAAAATTGCGTTCTCCTGCTGCGTATTGACTCTGGAGTTTTTTGCTATCCATATTGTCACCTCGCAATGTCTACAAGTAAGCAAGTCTAGTTGTGATATTCTCACTACTCAAGCCACACCAAAGACACTTCATGCAGTTGTCAACAAGTAAAATAATAGAAATAACTTTCTAATTTTATTTTGCTATGTTTTCTGCTATTTTAAACATTTACTTAACGTAAATATAGAAATCTAAAATTGTTTTGAATAATTGATAACTTGATCAGAATATAAAACTGATCGCACTCGAACAGTTTTGTAAAAGGGCGATCGCACTCCAGAGTCTGAAATTCTTGTTAAATAAGCATGGCTGCAAATTGAGCCAATCTTAAATATTGCGTTAGTTTGCTGGAGAGCTTGGGTATCATAAACTACCTAAAAATTTATTTGGCAGAAATTGATGTTACAAACTGAGTTATCAGCGTCTGCTACACCTTTACAGCATCGCCATCTCGGAGCGATCGCAGGTTTAGTTTTGATTAGCCTACTGAGTTCATTAAGTGGTTCACCCGTTGATCATGCTCTTGCTAATTCCTGGGAAGGTTTTCTTTGGGGAATCGCAGATCCAGTCTTGAGTTTGGATCGTCTGGTTAGTCTTGTGGCTATCGGTTTGTTATCTATCGGTATTGCTCGCGGAACTTTTATTGCTGGATCATTTGTCTTTGCAGCCCTCTTGGGCACAGTCATCCATCTATTTCAACTGAATTTTTCAGGTGCGGAAATAGCGATCGCTACTTCCGCCATCGCCTTTGGTGCTTTGTTGTTGACTTCCAGTCAACTGAACTGGGTTGTACTGGCATTACTGGGAGCGATCGCTGGTTTGTTTCACGGTTACGCTAATGGTGCAGCCATTATTGGAGTTGAAATCATGCCTCTAGCTACTTACATATTAGGTATTACTTTAACTCAGTATGTAATTGTGATTAGTGCTAGAGAGATTAACTCGATATTACCGAGCAAACTGCGTCTGGTTGGTTTAGCTTTTTGCGCTGTCGGTATTGTGTTTTTACACAACTCCATCATGTAAATAAGTTTAGTATCTTTATTTACTTTTGTTAACAGGAAAATAAGTGATCATAAGTAAAAAGATGGGCTTTTGATCACTCTTATTCCCCTTGCATTAGTTTTATTTACTACAACTTTCTAAAAAATGCCCCAATATTTCAGGTGATCTGGGAACCATAAAAGTAGAATTACTGAGTCTTAATCTCAGCATAGACTGAGCGTGATTTAAGTCAATTTATGGCTACCGTATTTTTACTTAATTCAGCTATTTTTCCTGAGTCCATGACTTTTTACAAATTTAAGATAAAGTGAACTAAATGTACCTGATAGAGAATAACTAGTGATTGTCAATTCCAGGACTAATTCACTTTTTGTTACAATCTCCTATTAATTGAGTAACCAATCAGCCGTGTCGATACAGGAGCAAAGAAGCAGATCACAGATTTGAGTTAAAGTGACTGAACTACAATTTAGACTCAATTACAATGTTGCCCTTATTCAGTTAAAGTACTGGTAAAAAAACGATAAATAACATCGGATTGGTAGCCAGTATTTAGTACTAATGCTTAGATTAAGTAATACAAGTATTAATGGCAACACGAATTAGCTACCTAGCCTTGAAGTTACATCATCTATGAAGCGCTCAGGCTAGTCAAAAAAAATTTTTGCATTTTGAATTTTGAATTGCTTATGATGCTCTCTCAATATCGGGGTGGTAAAGAAATGATGTCAACAGGAGTCGAAGTCAAAATCAATAGATTGGAATCGATTGTTGAGCAAATCGGAGAAGCAGTACTGTCTACAACAGAAACAATTGAAAGTCTTGCAAACAGACTAGATACTTTGAGTGTGCAAGTCGAAGAACAGGGAAAACAAGTACAGCAGCAGGGTTATCAAATCTTCGCTTTGTGCGATGCTGTACAAACCTTGGCAGAATCTCAAGATAATTCACTACAAAAACTTACTCAACTAACAGAAACTCTAGATAAGTTGATGTTGATGCTGCAAGGGACAGATGAGGAGGCTTGAAGCATATTTTCAACCTTCATACCCTTAACTGGGTAACAGCGATGTTGCCAGAAAAGCATACATCCACGTCACTACCAGGAGTGCGATCGCGTTTGCCATATTCCCCTACATAATAAAAATCATCTCCCTCAAGGCGATAGTTGACGGGTAATGGTTTGGTACAGGGTTGGCAAAACAGAACTTTGGGATCTGGTTCTCCTGGTTGTAGATGTGGTAGGTTCACATTCCAGAAGTTTCCTGGTTCTAGGGGACGCTGGAGTAAGTCAACTAAAACTTCAGCAGTTAACTTAGCCGCGAGTTCCCAATCAAAATCTTGCTTGGCTTTGCGATAGTGAGAAATGGCAATTCCGGGAATACCATGCATTGCGGCTTCTCGCACCGCCGCCACAGTACCGGAGATATAAGCATCTACGCCCAAGTTACCCCCAGCGTTGATCCCCGACAAAACAAATTTGATATCTTCACAAATTTGTGATATTGCAATTCTCACACAATCGGCGGGAGTACCTGCGATCGCATATTCAGTTTCTGAACGCCGTTGCAGGTTAATGGGGCGAGTGGTGGTGACTTGATGTCCACAGCCAGATTGATGATCTCTAGGTGCAGCGACAATCACATCTTTGTCCTTGACAGCTTTGAGCAGCGCTTTAATTCCAGGAGCGTCGATACCGTCGTCGTTAGTCAAGATCAAGGTCATATATTTAGACTAATTTAGGTCAAAAATTTTGCTACGTTTGTAATAAGCACTTTAGTGCTCAGAAGATCATGACTACAAACAGGTTTACCGATCAAATCATAGTTCTATATCAAAGAATGTTTGTAAAGTCTCAGTTAACACCAGCCCTGGCGATTTGTCTAGATCAAGCCATAAACCAGGTGATTTTGAAAGTGTTTGTGTAGTATTTTTGTGCAAGTTCGTCTTAGGGTTTATCTCATGAAACAGCTCCTCAATCA
Source organism: Goleter apudmare HA4340-LM2 (assembly GCA_019359495.1). Taxonomy (GTDB): domain Bacteria; phylum Cyanobacteriota; class Cyanobacteriia; order Cyanobacteriales; family Nostocaceae; genus Goleter; species Goleter apudmare. The sequence continues at coordinate 10,077 of JAHHHF010000031.1, read as the reverse complement.
AATATTTAGCATTCCCAAATACTTCTTTAGGCTGATTTTGCCATTAGTGGCGATCGCTTTCATGTCTTTTCTAGTTGTGCCATCTGCCTTAGCCACCGGCGTCTATGACATACCCAACCTAGCAGCAGATAATAGCACCTGGGTTGTGGATCAAGCAGAAGTCATCAGCCGTCTGAATGAAGGTAAGATTAGCAGCAGCTTTGAGGATTTAGCCAAACAAACTGGATATGAAACCAGAATTGTCACCATTCGCCGACTCGACTATGGGGAAACACCAGAAACTTTTGCCAAAGCGCTGTTTGCACAATGGTTTCCCGCAGAAGAAGCACAAGCTAACCAAACCTTATTGGTCATTGATACAGTTACAAATGGTACTGCCATAATTACTGGAGATCAAGTCAAGTCTTTATTGACAGACTCAATCGCCGATAGTGTGGCTTCGGAAACACTGTTTGCACCATTAAAAGATGGTAATAAATATAACCAAGCCTTCTTGGATGCTAGCGATCGCTTAGTTGCAGTCCTCTCTGGTAAACCCGATCCAGGGCCACCCCAAATTGTGGAGAAGGTACAGGTAGAAAGCACTTTTAAGAAAGCCAACGAAGCTGAACAAAATAATGCGATCGCTTGGGTGGTGGGATTGCTAATCGCCGCTACAGTGATTCCGATGGCAACTTATTACATTTACCAAGTTAATCAACCATCGAACAATGGATAATAGTGAATTAGGTAATGGGTTATGGAAAAAGATTCATAGCTTGACTAATACCCAACCACCTATTACCAATTCACTCATCATCAATTAATCTTGAATATACTCTTGCCCTGTTACTAAAGCCATCTCAGCGCGGACAAATTCTCGACCTAAATAAGCTGCGTGGTCAAATAAAGTCACGGGACAGGGCTGAGTTTCTTCAAATATCTTCACGCAAAGTTCTTTGGCTGTCCTCCCACTAAATACTGTCGTGTGAGTGCGCTCTACCTTTCCTCGTGCAGGAATCACCTTTCCTGTTTCTGGATCAACAGCTAAACCGCGTTCATCAATTACATTTGTAAAATGCTTGGCAAAAATTAACTGCGCCTCTCTATCCAGGTAAACAATGAAATAACCATTGGGATCAAGGTCAAGATGACGGTGAGAAAGCTGCTCATCAATTGCTGCCAAGTTTTCAACTATCAAATCCATAGTCATTCTTAAAGTCAAATATCTTCAGTGTTTTCACACTCTATTTATATTGTAATTCTTCTCTTCCTTAATCTTGTTTATTTATCAATGATGACTTTACACAAGCAAAAATATCCCAGAGTTCTCTGAAAAATAATGGCGACAGATGGACAAAGAAAACCCAGATATACCAAGCGGCTTGCAATCCAAAATGGTATAAGCCTGACAGCTTCAGCGCAGGCTACACCAACACAAATTTAACTATGATTGCCATAGCGGAAATTAAGACTGCTCACCTTGTTTTTGACTAAAAGGTAACTCAGCGTTCATCGCTGCAATTTCTTCCTGTTCTAGTTGATTTACCTCATGAATGTGAGGCAGTAAAATTTGCGCCAAACGACTATTATAAAAACGATGCAGACTGTGGTTAGGCATTGCAGGGAAACCGCGCCGTTTTTTGTGGCGTCCACCAGCACCAGGGTCAAAACTTTGGATATTATTAGCGATCGCCCACTCAATCGGCGCATAATAGCAAGCATCAAAATGTAAGCAATCTATTTCTTGCAAACTACCCCAATAGCGTCCATATAATCTGTCACCCTTAAATAAACAAAAAGACATACCCATCGGACGGCGATCGTCTTGTTCACTGTATGCTGCTACAAACAACACTCGATGGCGATAATGAGCGTGTAGCTGCTCAAAAAACCGTTTTGTTAAATATTTGCTCCCCCACCAGCCAAATTTATCGCAAGTATCAGCATAGAAGTGGTACATCAAAGAAAATAAAGACTGAGGAATCTCATCGCCAGTCACTGGTTGTAGTCGTAAACCCGCCTTCTCTACAGCCTTGCGTTCTCGCTTGATATTGCGGCGTTGATTGGCGTTAAAAACTTGCAAATAATCATCAAAATTCTTAAACCCACCATTTTCCCAAATGTAACTGTGGTGCAACCAAGCTGTAAAACCGTGGCGTTCCAACATAGGCCGCCATTGGGGGTCAACATAAAGAAAATGACAGCCAGAAATCCGATTTTTATGACAAAAAGTATCAATTTCATGCACCATCAAGGCTGTGATTTCATCCTCATCTTCCCCAGATGCAATTAAGAAGCGATAGCCTTCAACTGGGGTAAACGGTGTCATTCCCAGCAGTTTTGGGTAATATTCCACACCAATGCGCTCCGCTAAATTTGCCCATTGGTGATCGAACACAAACTCACCAGCGCTATGTCCTTTGAGGTAAAGTGGCGCCGCCGCAATGAGTGTTCTGTCTCGCCATAGTGTCAAGTGATTTGGTAACCAACCAGTTTTAGCCGTAGCGCTGTGGGAAGTTTCCAGATTATTTAGCCACTCCCACTCTAAAAAAGGGGTTTTGAGTGGCATTGCTAAATCATCCCAAGCCTGTTGGGGTATTTCAGCAATTTTGTTAATCCAAAGGATAGAGTAGCGGGACTGATTTTTTTCGACCATTGTTAGGGAATAGGGCGTGGGGCATGGGGCATTGGGCATGGGATATGGGAGATTATTACATAGACATCTCGCCACCTTCGCCAAAATTTTTTCAGGCTTTGAGGTTAATTCCTTCAATGCCCTAGTCCCTAATTTAGAGTAATCTAATCTATCTGTCGTTGCAGCCGATAGTGCAGAAAGACTTCTTGCTCAACTGTCTGTACTTCTAGAAGTTGCAGCTTAGGGGCCAGTTCAGCTAAAAATCCTTTGCCTTCTACTGGTGTGGGTGCGTTGACACCGCCCAAGATCAATGGACAGACCGTTAACCAGAGTTCATCTATTAAATCTAATTCCAGCATAGAAGCTACTAATTGACCACCACCCAAGATCACTAGGCGTGCTATATCTATAGTTGCCAGGTGTTCTAGAAATGCGGGAATGTCAACTTTACCAGCTGGTGTTTCAAAAACCAAAATCTGCTCAAATTTAGGAGAATACTCCTGTATGAGACTTTTATCTGTTAAATCAAGAGTCTGTAAACGTCCTTGCCACGAAAACGCCCCTGTTGTTGTCGTGAGCAACCAGCGTTTGATTGGCTGCTGAAAAAAGTGAATTTCCGGATTGAGGTTGGCAGAGTGTGTAATGACTATATGAACTGGTTGGGCAGGCTTCCCCTCCTGGGTTCGATGTTGCAATAGTGTTGGATGTGATACCGTTAGTGTTGTACTGTAGGCACGGAGAGTACCCGCACCAAAAAGAACGGCATCAGAGGCAGCAATTTGTTTTTCCAGGTGTGTTTTATCAGCCCTTGAGCCAAAACGAGCAGGCTCACGCCTGAAATCTGCTATCTTGCCATCTGCGCTCATTGCCAAAACCACTGTGGTATGAGGACGATGTTGCACCATTGATTTGGTTTGATAGTTTTGATATTTTCCTTGCTAGTGTAATGTTTAAAAAAAAACCTTTACCTGCAAGCTACTGTTCACTGATTTCACAACTGTAATTGATATGCAACCCCAGTCTCTATTAGATATACCAATTAGTAGTTTTGGTATACCGTGTTTCATTTTGCAGCTTAAATGTTTGATATGTTTAAGAGTTGCGAATAAAGTACTAATAACTTAATAAAATGTCTCATTTAGCTGGTCTAATTGCATATCGTTGCTGTTGTGGTTTGCAGATGCGAAGTGAGACACACGATGGCTAAACACCGTCAATCATCCTTTCGGCGTATTTTATTAACCAGAATATTGCTTCTGTTCGTTCCGGTTTTATTCATAGGTGAGATTGTCGCCCTCAATAAAGCCCGCTCTAGCCTGCTGCAAACTGCCCGGCAAAATTTAACAGAAAGCGCGGCGATCAAAGCAGAAAAAATTCAAGATGCGATCGCTACCCTCAAAATCAGCTTGCTGCTTGTCAGTCAAACCAAATTTATGCAGTCTGGTTCAGAGACTGAGGCACAAGAATTTCTCACACAGCTAGCACCAGAACTGCCAAGCCGCATTGAGTGTATTCAACTAACGAATCTGCAAACTGGTGAAATTGCTGCCAGTAGCTGCGGCGATGCAGCAATTGGTGAGTTGAGCTTACCTTTGCCTAGCCAAGGGGTGGAAATCGCCACAGTGTTACCGCCAAAAGCTGGTATAACTGGTCAAAGAGACTCCCAAAATCAACTGCTATTGCTTTTAACTGTCCCTGTCTACAATCGCACCGGACAACTGCTTTATGCCCTAAGTATTCGGTCAGCATTGCACCAACAAACCGATAATCAGCCAGGATCGCTCGCAGGCTCCTTGGCAGTGATTACCGAAGATGGCACAATCTTAGCGCACCCCTTGTCAGAGAGAGTGGGAAATAATATTGAACAGTACCCTCATGCTTCCCAACTCCAAAACCTAATTCAAAAAGCAAACATTGGTGAGAAACGTACTATAGATTTTTCGCTGCGACAGGGACAGGAATTAATAGCCGGTTATACAGCTATTCCCGATCCTCTGACAAAACAGTCAATGCAAAAATGGGCAGTTTTTGCCGTGACTAGTGTAAACAATGCCCTATTCGGTTTAGAAGAAATCAAACTGATCCTGATAGTTTTAACAGTTGGTTTAATTGGTGCAAGCTTGTTAGCGTCGTTGTATCTAGCGCCTTATTTGGCCAAGCCTGTAGAAGAATTACGAGACTATGCTCTAAATATTTACAACCACCACGCCGTACAACCAGTTCCCCACAACTTCAAAATCCGGGAATTCAATCAATTAGCACAAGCTCTAGACCAAATGGTTGAGAGACTTAAAGCCTGGGCAGAAGAACTAGAAATAGCTTGGAAAGAAGCAAAAACTGCTAATCAAATTAAAAGTCAATTTTTAGCTACGACTTCCCATGAATTGAGAAACCCGCTCAATATCATTATTAACTGTGTTCGCTTAGTTCATGATGGCTTGTGTGATAACCGTGAAGAAGAAATGGAATTCCTCAAGCGGGCTGATGAAACAGCGATTCACTTATTAGGTATTATTAACGACTTACTCGATATTTCTAAAATTGAGGCAGGTAAACTCTCAGTTATCATGGAACAGATTGACCTCCGACAAGTGCTGTTGGAAGTGGTGAATATACAATCAGTGAATGTGCAACAAAGAGGCTTGCAGTTGAAAATTGACCTAGGTAGCGAGCCAATTCCAGTCAAGGCGGATGCAGCCAAGCTCAAGCAAGTGCTAATTAATGTGATCGGCAATGCCACTAAGTTCACCGACGAAGGGAGTATTACAGTAGCCTGTGAAATTCAACACATTAATCATAAATCTCAGGTAATTGTCAATATCACAGATACAGGTATAGGCATTGATCCCACACAACAGCAGAAACTATTTCGCCCCTTTGTGATGGTTGATGCTGCTAATAAACGCAAGTTTGGTGGTACGGGACTGGGACTAGCAATTTCACGCAACCTCATCGAACTGATGGGGGGTAACATTATGCTCACGAGTGCAGGTGTTAATCAAGGCACAACTGTCACAATTACTTTGCCTTTGATAGATATCTCGCTGTTATTTCCTCCAGAAGCAGAAGATTTAGGAAATCTCAATGTCTCCTCTGGGGATGAGGGCACAAGATCGATAAATTGCTATCCTCATCTGCGAGAAGAACCAATACTTAACTCCAATGGATTAGATGATGACAAGGACAAACTACCCATTATTGAAGAAACTCGTGAAGTCAGTCTGATTACACAACAAAGTATTCTGCCCAACTTCCCAACAGGAGGAGCTTTGGCCAATGGGGAAAGGTGAAGTTGTCATTTGTTGTTTGTTGTTTGCTAATACAAATGACCAATAACTAATGACCAATGACGACCTTCATGAGTAGTTATGCAATGAATATGTGTTTTAGCTTATATATCAACAGATTGCCCTCCCTGATTAAGAGATGCAGTCAAGGCTGTGAGAATTTTTACTAATTCTGTACCTACCCAGCCAGATGAAACTAGCGGGGGAGTATTATTGAGAACACAGGTAATAAAGCGATCGCACACTCGCTGTAATGGTTCACCCTTGGCAATTTCTAAAACCTCTTGCTTTTGATTCACAGGGAGAAATTGATTTTCTTGGCGTTCAAACTCACCAGACAATAAAATCAAGGGTGATGAGGGTGACATTTCATCAAAAATCAAACTACCAAGCCTACCCACTACCGCCAGTCGTCGCTGTTTATCGGTATTGAGCCAGCACAGGTGAATATATGCTTGAAAACCATCTGGATATGTCAGCGTTACCCAAACTAAATCAGCTAGTCCAGATTGGGTAATCGTTTTTTCGTTCTCCCTATCTCCCTGTAGCCACACTCTACCCGTTGCTTGGGCTTTCACTGGTACTTGCCCCAGCCAGTTGTTAAAGATGGCAATATCGTGAATGGCTAAATCCCAAAGAGCATCTACATCTTGGCGGACAGGGCCTAAATGAGTACGGGTAGCGTAGCCGTAGCGTAAATCACCCAATTTACCCGCCTGCACCACAGCTTTCCCTTGCTCAACGGCTGGATGAAATAAATAGGTGTGGTCAACCATCAGAATTAATTGCCGTTGCTGTGCCAACTGGCAAAGTTCTTGGCATTCCGATGGGTCTAGGGTTAAAGGTTTTTCTGCTAGAACATGGTAGCCCCACTCTAGGGCATCTTTAATTAAACCATAGTGGGTAATAGCAGGAGTAGCGATCGCCACTGCTGTCAGCCCTGGAACTTGCTTGATAGCTTGCCACTCTGTTGCTAATACTACATTTTCATCTAAATTAAATAGCCGTTTCACCCCCGCCAACCGTTCTAGATGGGGGTCTACTACCGCCGCAACATTCACTTGAGAGTGTTCGAGAAAATTCCGCAACAAATGGACTCCCCAACGCCCAACCCCGATGACAGCAATGTTAATTTTAGTCATTTGTTATTTGTTATTCGTCATTTGTGATTTGTTAGGAGTAAAAAAAATACATCTAACAATCAAGATATGATTATCAACTAATAAAGAACCTTTTGAGTTCAGTGCTATTCCTGGGGTGGAATTGCTAAAAAAGCTACTTTAGCTGCGGCTTGTTCCGCAGCTTTGATTGAGCGTCCCTTACCTTGACCTAACTGTTGGTCGTGTAACCAGACTTCAGCCACAAAACGCTCTTGATTGCGATGTGGTTGACTGATTTCCACAACCCGATACTCTGGTAAGACTTTGAAGTGTGCTTGAGTCCACTCTTGTAGAGCCGCTTTGTAGTTCAATCTAGCAGGGTCGAGGCGAATTTCTGCTGCTAGTTGTTTGAAGTGGGGGTCTAGCCAAGGACGGATGAGATCCAAATTGTGAGTGCTGAGGTAAAGCGCACCGAGAACAGCTTCAAAAGCATCTGCTAATCGTGATTCTTGACCTATTTTATCAGCAGTAGCACTGCCAGCGACCAATAAATATAACTCCAAACCATATTCTCTAGCTAATTGGGCGAGAATGCGATCGCTCACCAGCACCGAACGAATGGCCGCAAAATCCCCCACCGGACACTCTGGATAATGTTCCCACAGCATCACAGCCGCCACTAGCCTTACTACCGCATCACCGACAAATTCCAGTTGTTCATAATTGGCTGAATCCGACACCGTAGGATGAGTCAACGCCAAGTCCAGCAATTCCCATTTGATAGGTGCTACTTTTGGTAGACCTAATTTTTTGACTAAATTTTCAAGTTGTCGTTGACGGCGTGGATAAGCAAGAGACATTGAATTGGCAGGGTTAAGAATGGGGTGGGGAGATGGGGAGATAGGGCAGAAATCACCCTTAATCCTTGTAAAGACGTTGTACTGCAACGTCTTTACCAAATGACAAATGACTGTAAAGAGGGGAAAGAGCAGGACATAAGCCGGGTTTTGTTCTCTTGCGAGGGCAGTTATCTATCTGGGACGCCTGTTACCAGACGCCTCTAGCGGCTCTCTGTTCGCGGAACTGGTAAAAGACCAACCGTAGTTCCTCTCGCCTTGCTCCCAACCGGGGTTTACCGAGCCAGCGCCTCTCGACGCTGCTGGTGCGCTCTTACCGCACCTTTGCACCCTTACCAAAACCAACTTAAATTCATAGTTCTCAATTCTTTCATTTTGAATTTTGAATTTTGAATTTTGAATTTTGAATTGTTTTGGCGGTATCTTTCTGTGGCACTATCCTCACGATCACTCGCACTGGACGTTATCCAGCAAGTCTGGTCTTTCGGGAGCCCGGACTTTCCTCAAACCAGCCATGAAGACTGATCTGTAACCGCCTGCGCCTACTCTCTCCCTAGATCCAGTGTAATCTTGGATTGCCTGATGTGTTCGATTTGAATTACTTCTTTTTATTCCAGGGAAGAGCGTATGTCCAGGGAAGTTTTCGGACTGTGAAGGGACAATTGAGGATACACATGGGAGGAACATTGACGCCGGGAGCTAAACCCACACGTACTTCTGAGATTCTCAGTACTAGTTGCAGTGAGAATTTTAACTCATCTCTACCGTTAATAAAGTCATTGTACAACTTTCTCTGTCCCTTATTTTTTTGCAGGGCAGCAATATCAATTATTGGTTTTTTAGCTGAGTAAGTTCCTGTTTCTTTATCCCGCTCGAATACATTTTCTGCTGATACCGTTTCTGAAAGGGTTTTCTTCGGTGCAACCAAGCTAGGACTTTGCGGTACTGCTAAATCGCGGGTCAGGTCTGGAGATTTCCGAATCACTCGCAGTGATTGTTTGGTATGTTCGATAACTAAAGAACTATTATCCCAATCAATATATACGGCTATATTTTCAGATTTATTCTCAATACTCAACGATAATTCTTTGACATCATCGAAGGCGTTGTAGTCAGCCAACTTAAAAGAAATTCCTATTTGCTCTTGGAGATTTTGCTCTTTGAGTTGCTCATCCACAATTGCTTTCTGAAACTGAAATTTAATTCTATCATCAATGGATTCAATCATCCGATTGAAAACATAGGAGACGCCGATGATAAAAAGCGTCAACACCACTAAATTTTGGTCACCGCTTCTGGTCATAACTTAGAAGATTAACTCCCTGTATTAATTTTTGTATATTTGACTCATTATCTATTTATTTCTGGAATCTGATTTGATTTTGACTGAATTTTCCAGCCAGCCACGTTGCCAAAATAAGAATAGCAAAACACCTGCGATCGCTGCCATCACCGTCAAAGAAATTGGGTATCCCCAATACCAGTTGAGTTCTGGCATATTATATGGTGATTTTTCTGTGTTGAAATTCATTCCATATATACCAGCAACAAAAGTTAGGGGAATAAAGATCGCAGATACTACCGTGAGTAGCTTCATGATTTCATTCATTTTGTTGCTGACTGCTGATAAATAAACTTCCATCAAGCCAGATGCAAGTTCTCGATAAGTTTCTACCATATCTATAACTTGGACTGCATGGTCGTAACAGTCTCTTAAATAAACTCGTACTTCTTCACTAATTAAGCCACTACCATCTCTAATCAAAGAGTTAATTGCATCCCGTTGTGGCCAGATAGCGCGACGTAGTTGCAGTAACTCCCGTCTAATTTTATAGATTTTTTGTAGTGTTTTCTGAGTAGGTTCGACTATTACCTCTTCTTCTAAATCTTCGATTTGCTCACCGTAACGCTCTAGCACTGGGAAAAAGCCATCAACGATCGCATCTAACAAAGCATACGCTAAATAGTCAGAATTTTGGCGACGAATAGTCCCTTTATTTTTTTCAATTCGTGTTCTTACTCCTTCAAAGCAATCATGTTCTGGTTCTTCTTGGACTGTGAGCAAATAATTTTTTCCCAGTACTAAACTTTTGGACTTTGGACAAAAAGAAGTTGGTTCGCGAGTATGACTCGCGAACCAACAAACTAGTCATCAGAAATTACCCCAGTTATTTTACAAACTGAGTCAGACTGAGTTAAACCCCTAAAGCCTAAGA
>JAHHHF010000030.1 GCA_019359495.1 Goleter apudmare HA4340-LM2 | reverse complement strand
TCTTTGACAATCTTGGGAAATGATTTTATAATCACGTTAAACTAAGATATTTTAGTCCTTCGCCCAAAATCTATCATATTTTGGGCTATTTTTATCGGTTTTTTCTTAACATTCAACACTTCTGCTACAGATGATGTAAAGCGGACTGTAATTATCACAGTTATTGTTTTGCTTTTAGTGAAGCTATTTTACAAAGAATTGCTCTTTTACACTTTTGACCCACTCGGCGCTCAAGCAAGTGGTTTACCAATTAATTTAATTCACTTTGGTTTAACTGGTGCTATCACCCTGACAATTATTGCCAGTATGCAAACTGTAGGTGTTGTTTTAGTTGTTTCACTACTGATTGGCCCAGGAATTACAGCTTATTTATTAGTGAAAGAGTTATATCAAATGATGCATTTAGGTGCTGTTATTGGTGTGATTAGCAGTGTGACTGGGATGTATATTAGTTACTATTTAAATGTGCCATCAGGTGCAGCTATAGTGTTAGTTGTTTCTGTACTATTTTTATTAGCATTATTTTTGAGTCCTACTCAGGGAATTTTGACCAGACCAGAAATGGCTCATCAAAGAGCTAGGCTTTTTAGCCAGTTCAAATCTCAAAAAACGAAGTGATACCGTTTCTTTATGAAGCTGCAATATATTTTTAACACCCGGCTAATATCAATTCACAAAAAATATGATACAAAAGCAAACTCTAAAATCTATGCTAAATCTCACTTTCTTAATTTTGAATTTTGAATTGGTATAAGTGGGGACTACAGGAATGAAACGCTCAGGGAAAAAGAGGCACGGACATTGTTGGAACGGAACAATGGAAGGGGATAGACCTTCACCTCAAAAAATAAGTTGATGGGAGATGGAAAGATAAAACTTAACCCTCTTTTATCACTTTCGGGAGAAAATAATCTGGAATGCTTACAGCATAAGACTTTTACCAAAAAACCATGATTTCAGCCATTGTGTTAGAAAATAAACGCTCAAATGACCGTTCTATCTACAGTTCAAAATTTGGCTTTGATTTTTCTTTTCCTGGAGTGACAAAACAGGGTTAACCATGCAGCAGCAGAATTGGAAACTTTACCCTTGCTCAACATCAACAGCAGCAAGAAGCGAAGGGAAATTGTGAGCATTCGGTGAATGCATGGACTGAATTCCCAAATTAGCGCGATTGATTAAATCTGCGTTCGTGGGAATAACATGACCAACTCCATCCAAAACTGATTGATTAAAATTGAATCCATTCAAGTTAAACGCCATCGTACTCACACCCAGTGCTGTAAACCAAATTCCAATAGTTGGTAGCAGCACCAACCAAAGATGGATAGTACGTTTGCTACCCACAGCCAAGCTACGAAAAGTTAAGCGTCCGAAGAAAGCGGCATGACTGGCAAACAGACTGTAAGTTTCTGCCTCTTGACCAAATTTATATCCAGCATTAGCAGATTCAATTTCGCTTGTCTCTCGTACCAAACTCGATGTTACTAAAGAACCGTGCAACGCACTCAACAAAGAACCACCAAAAACACCAGTAACACCCAACATATGAAAAGGATGCATCAAGATATTATGGTCAGCTTGGAAAGTCAGCATAAAGTGGAAAGTGCCAGTAATTCCTAAAGGCATTCCTTCAGAAAAACTACCTTGTCCAATGGGATAGACGAGAAAAATGGCAGTTGCAGCCGCCGCCGGAGCAGAAAAAGCTACACAAACCCAAGGGCGCATTCCCAGACGATAACTTAGCTCCCACATCCGCCCTAGATAGCACCAAACACTGATGAGAAAGTGGAACACAATTAACTGGTAAGAACCACCATTATAAAGCCATTCGTCGATATTCCCTGCTTCCCAAAGTGGATAGAAATGCAGTCCAACCGCAGCAGAGGTAGGTATGACAGCAGCTGTGATGATGTTGTTACCACCCAAGATGGAGCCTGCAATTGGTTCTCGAATGCCATCCATATCTACAGGAGGTGCAACGGTAAAAGCAAGGATGAAACAAATAGCAGCTGCCAATAGCGTAGGAATCATCAGTACACCAAACCAACCAATGTAAATTCGATTCTCTACACTGGTAATCCAATCACAAAAGTACTCCCAGCGTTTGAATATCTCTAGTTCACGAGTCTGTTGAATGATTTCGTTCATATGCAAGATTACTATTGTTAAATTTTTTCAAGAGAGCTAGAAGGCAAAGAAAGGTATGAAATTTTCTGCCTTTTCTAGCCGACAGGATTCTCTTTTCATATTTTTCTCATAGTTCTTTCATATTTTTCTCATAATGTTACATAACTTCATGTTTTTTAGTAGATACCGACAAAGAAACCCGTAAAATCAAGGGCTTATGAATGCAAAACCCAGATGTGATGCGTTAATGCTTCTTCTCATTTTTGTTTCATTTTTCTCCGTTCTATGGTAAAGTCATTGAAAAATGAGAAAACTGTGAAAATAAGTAAATGAAAGAAATCCTCAACTATTTTCAAGTCAGGCGTAGGCGTAGCCCGTCGCAGACATCGCTTGTTGCATCTGGGTTACTCTTAGGATTCTGGTTGAGTGGATGCAGTCCCACACCTGATAATCAGCCCCAGGTAACTGCTACGCCACAGGCTACCAATGCTGTCAATCCAGCGAAAAAAGACAAAAAGGTAATTCTGACGACATTTACGGTCATCGCTGATATGGCGCGGAATGTGGCTGGAGATAAAGCAATTGTCGAATCTTTAATCAAACCAGGCTCGGAAATTCACGGTTATGAACCGACACCCAGCGATTTAGTGAGGGCGAAATCAGCTAACTTAATTTTGGATAATGGACTGAATTTAGAACGCTGGGCAGAAAAATTTTACAACAGCGTTCCCAAGGTTCCCCACATCACCATAAGTAATGGAATTCAACCGATAGAAGTTGCGGAGGATGCTTACAAAGGCAAACCAAATCCTCATGCGTGGATGTCGCCGCAAAATGCTTTGGTTTATGTAGAGAATATTCGCAAAGCACTGGTGGATTTAGACCCAGCGAATGCAGATACTTATAATGCTAATGCTCAAACATATAGTCAGAAGATTCAGGAGATTGATAAAAACCTGAAAAAAGAAGTGTCAGTCATTCCTTTAGATAAACGTTACATGGTCAGTTGTGAGGGGGCGTTTTCTTACATCACCCGTGATTATAGTTTGAAAGAAGTTTACCTCTGGGCGGTGAATTCAGAACAACAAGCCACTCCGAAGCAGGTGGAAAAGGTGATTAAGACTGTTAAGGCAAATAAAATACCCACTGTTTTCTGTGAGAGTACGGTAAACGATAAAGCGCAAAAGGAAGTCGCTAATGCTACAGGCGCAAAGTTTGGTGGGGTGTTCTATGTAGATTCCCTCTCTCCGTCAGATGGGCCAGCATCGACTTATCTCAAGTTACTTGAATATAACGTGAATACGTTGATTAAAGGTTTGCAGGGGAATTAGGGGAGATGAGGGAGAAATGACTATGAACTCAATCAGTATTGATGTTGAAAATGTGACGGTTGCTTACCACGGAAAAGTGGCTTTACATGGTGCTACTGTGCAACTCAAAGCCGGTTCAATTTGTGGATTAGTGGGGATGAATGGTAGCGGAAAATCAACCCTATTTAAGGCAATTATGGGGTTTGTGAAACCGACAACGGGAAGGGTGTTAATTAGTGGCTTACCTATCAGAATGGTGCAAAAAAATAACCTGGTGGCGTATGTGCCACAGTCGGAAGAAGTGGACTGGAATTTCCCAGTGAGTGTGCATGATGTGGTGATAATGGGACGCTACGGATACATGAATATATTGAGAATTCCTAGCGTGAAAGATAAACGGGTGGTGAGGGAAAGTTTGGAGAGAGTAGAAATGTGGTCAATGCGCGATCGGCAAATTGGAGAACTCTCTGGTGGACAAAAGAAACGTGCTTTTTTTGCCCGTGCTTTAGCGCAACAGGGAACAGTTTTATTGTTAGATGAACCATTCGCAGGGGTGGATATCACAACAGAAAAAACCATGATTGACCTATTATTGGAACTACGAGAACAAGGTCAGACAATTTTGATTTCTACCCATGACTTAGCATCCATTACTACATTTTGTAACCAAGTTATTCTCATCAATCGTACTATCTTAGCTTACGGTAATACTTCTGAAGTTTTCACAGAGGAAAATCTCTCTCGTACCTTTGGTGGTTCGCTAGGTGACTTGAAGCTGAGTAAAAGTCGATTAACTCGTGAAAATCAGGAGGAAATGTAATGGAATTAGTAGAGTGGTTCACCGCACCTTTGCAAAATGAATTTATGATCAAGGCAATTTTGGTTAGTGCTTTGGTTGGGGTAGTTTGTTCGGTGTTATCTTGTTACATGACTCTGAAAGGTTGGGCATTGATGGGGGATGCTGTTTCCCACGCGGTTATGCCTGGGGTAGTGATTGCTTATATTTTGAAAATACCCTTTGCCGTTGGTGCATTTGTGTTTGGTGTGGGTTCAGTTATTGCTATTGGTTTTATCAAATCACAAACCAGAATTAAGGAAGATACGGTAATTGGACTGGTATTTACAGGGTTCTTTGCTTTAGGATTGGTACTAGTTTCTAAAACACCAAGCAGCATAGATTTGACACATATCCTATTTGGTAATGTCTTGGGTATTTCTCAATCAGATATTATTCAGACGGTGATTATTAGTGTGATTACTTTAATCACAATTGCAGTCCTCCGTAAAGACCTGTTGTTATTTTGTTTTGACCCCACTCATGCGCGTTCCATTGGTTTAAATACAGGAGCGCTCTATTATATCTTACTATCATTACTTTCTTTAACTGCTGTTGCCGGACTACAAACTGTGGGGATTATTCTTGTTGTAGCGATGCTGGTGACACCCGGAGCAACGGCTTATTTATTAACAGACCGTTTTGACCACATGATATTAATTGCTATGGCTTCTGGGGTATTTTCGAGTATTATGGGGACATACATTAGCTATCACATTGACGGTGCGACAGGGGGTTGCATTGTGGTGTTGCAAACCTTGTTATTTGTCGTGGCGATGATATTTGCACCTAAGCATGGTTTACTGGCTAGGGCGAAAAAACAGAAGATTAGTTCTTGATGGCTAGAAATTGTCCCTTCCTCATCAAAGTGATTTTCCTCTGATTTTTGCTGACAATACAGCAGAAGATAGGGATTTAGCATGAACTACCGAACTCATATCTGGCATTTCTTGGCGACAATCGACACAAAACCAGTAAATTTTACTATTGCGAACATGACGCAATAGTGTTCCATTACAGCAAGGACATTCACTCATATTTAAATTAATTATCGGCATTGCCGAATGAAATATGATTATTGACACTAAAATCAACAACTATCATTATCTCTTTAACCTCCTGGACTTCGGTGGAATTAAAAAAATGTGCGGGAGAATAAATCCCCCACAACAAAAGCTGATGTTGGAGGTCATAGCATTTATATATAGATAATCTAACAAATAATTTTACTTATTGCGATATTTTAGCAATAAATATCGCTGATGTTTACGACGGGCTACACCTGCGCCATAAGCGTGTTAATCCGTCGTACTGCTAAATTTTGATTTTGTATCCTTGTGTTGGCTTTGAAATCCCTTACTATTGCCGTAATAAACAGTCTTGAATTCCACTTGATTCGTTCCGGGGTTATATAGAGTATAGGTTGCTTGTCCTGGTGTGCGTCCCACATTCCCAACCCCAATTACTTGGCGCGGTGTAACGGTAACTGTTTGCAAAGGCATTTGATTATCAAGGGTGGTGAGTGCAGTTGTGATGGAACCAGTTTGCAGCTGATACTGAAAAGTTAAACCAGAACGACCACAAAACAGATTATTTGCTTGCATCCTTGAGAGTCTATCAAGCATTTGAATTGGGGGAGTTTCTGGGGTAAGTTCCTCGTCTACACTTACTGTTGAACCGTGGATTAATAAACAATCTAATTCAAAAAAACCAAAATCGAGGTTTCTCAACCATTGTACAGTTTTACGCGATACGCTATCCCACAGTAGTTTTACTGTATCACCCCCATATTTTGCCATTAGTTCAGGAGCATCCCCAGTCGGCCCCAGACCATGCAGAATAAAACACTGTTCTTCCCACCATCCCTTACAAATCAGGGGTTCTAATTCTCCCCGACGTGGGTTTAATACTCGTTCTACTAACTTCTCGGCTTCTGGTCTTGGCCCTACTAAATCGCCTAAAATATACAAAGCTTCTACCTTATCACCCTGACGCTTAATGTCAGCTATTACAGCTTCATAAGCTGCCAAGTTAGCTTCAATTCCACTTAAAATTGCCCATTTATTCATATTTTTTCAACGCAGAGGAACGCTAAGGAAAGCGCAGAGGAACGCGGAGGAGGGGAGAGAGATTACCTTGTGCAAATATGAGTTGGGTCATCCGCCCGTTCTGCATACTCCAACCCATGCGCTAAACGCCAAGCAAAAATTGGAGGTAAACCTTTTTCAATAATTGCTGCACAGGTTTTTTGGTAGTCGTAAGCCACCTCTCGCAGTTTGACTTCTTGAGTGTCTGTGTCGTAAATCACATAGGTAGCATTCGGTCGTCCATGTCGGGGTTCTCCCACTGAACCTACATTCACAATCCTTTTGAGAGGAGATGTAAAAGTTATTTCCTGTGCTTTTTCTCCTATGCCAACACTAACTTGTAACTGACCAGCATCCAGAGTCCGGGCGTAAGGCACATGAGTATGTCCACAAAAAAGCACATCTGAATCTGTGGAAATTACTCGCTCTAGTGCTACAAAAGCGTCGAGTTGAGGTAGTAAATATTCATGGTTGCTATGGGGACTACCGTGAACAAAAGCTAAATTTCCCTCTTTGAGGCTGTAGGGTAAATTGGCTAAAAATTCGCGGTTTTCTGGGTTAATTTCCTTATTAGTCCACTCGTGGGCTTGTATTCCTCTTTTTTCTGCCAATAATGAGGGATAACTGCAATCGCAAGCGTTCAATCCCTCTACAATATCTTCGTCCCAACAGCCAGCGCAGGTGGGAATATCTAAAGAACGAATTTGAGTAACGACTGCATTAGGATGCGGGCCATATCCTACCAAATCGCCAACACAAAAGATTTTTTCGCATGAGTGCTGGTCAATATCTAGCAATACAGCATCTAAGGCTTCGTAATTGCCATGAATACATGAAATGACGGCTATTTTCACACTGGTTCTCCCTGTAATAAAATCTCTTTTACTTGTTGTTGGTATTGCAAAATTGCAGCGTCAGATAAACAGCAATCTGATAAGGTTTGCCTTAAAGCTGCTTCATCCAAGTTTTTTCCTACCACTTCTAGTCCACTGAAACGCTGAGGTCTACCTTCTAAGTAGCGTGGTAGGTCTAATTCCAGAAAATCCGTTTGGGGAACGCCAGCGACGAAATCACAGTAAAGTGACCTACCATCGTTCACGTCAAAAATGCCTTTAGCACGGGTGACAATACCGTAAGCACTGTGGATGATTTCGTACCAAAATTCCTCTAAACTGTTTTCGTCAATAACTTGACCGTTGCTTGCCGCTCGCCATAAAGTTTCAGCATTACTGGCTTGGGTTGGTGCGCCGCGTACAATCTCCTTTGCCCAAGCATGGTATTCAGAGTCTTTGAGGTTGGGTGGTAGGACTGCAATGGTACGGCAAGTTAGATTATCTAATAATTGTGCTACAGATCCCAACTCCAGATAAAATCCCCACTCAATGTAAACCGCATCTGAAGAGGGTATTTGGTTTAGAAATTCGACTTGTTGAGCATCGCTAAAGACCTGTAAATCAGGAAATTCAGAAGCTATGCGAGTTTGGTCAATGGGAACAGTCCCAGTACCAGGGCTGTAATAAATTATTTTGTCAACAGATGCGATATCTCGCATCTGTTGACAAACCCATGTAGTTTTTCCAGCCCCAGATGAACCAGCAACGACAATAATGTTTGGTACAGACATAAATATAATGATAATCATTTTTATATGATTTGAAATATAGTAGCAAGAAAATTGCTGACTTGATCAATGCCACACAGTTGTACCATCTGGTTGATCGATGAGAGTTACTCCCACTGCTTGCAATTGGTCGCGTATAAGGTCTGAAGCGGCAAAATTGCGCTGTTTACGTGCATTCTGCCGTTGTTGAATTAAAGTTTCAATGTCTGCATTACTTAAACGTTCTTGCTTGACATCAGTTTCATCTTTTGGTACTGCTTCTAGTCCTAAAACCTGTGCCAAGTAAACTAGGGTTTGCCACTGCTGCTTAATCGTTTCTGAGGAAGTATCGGTTTTATCTTGATGAGTCAAAAGGTTTCCCTGACGACGTAATTCTTTTGCCAGTTCAAAAAGAACAGCCAATGCAGTTGGTGTGTTAAAGTCATCATCCATCGCCTTTTGAAAGCTTTCAACATAGGGTAGGGCATTGGGTATTGGGCATTGGGCATGGGAAGAGGTAGGAGGCAGAAGTTCTTTAATTTTGAATTTTGTTAGCGCAGCGTTAGCGAGTCCGCGAGCGTCATTTTGAATTTTGAATTGATTTGTCCCCAGTCCTTGACCGTACTGGTAGCCAAAAAGCAAACCTTCTTTAAGGGTTTTCCAAGCATTTTCAGCAGAAGCGATCGCATCTTCTGTAAAATCTAAAGGCTTACGATAATGGGCTTGCAAGACAAATAAACGGAGTGCATTAGGCTCAACACCTTGATCAAGTAATTGGCGAATCGTTGTAAAATTCCCCAAAGACTTTGACATCTTTTCACTATTCACCGTTACCATACCATTGTGCATCCAGTAACGTGCTAGTGGCTTAAGAGTAATAACTTCTGATTGTGCAATTTCGTTTTCATGGTGGGGAAACACCAAATCGCCACCACCACCATGAATATCAATCGTATCACCTAAGAGCGATCGCACCATTGCCGAACATTCAATATGCCACCCCGGCCGACCAACGCCCCAAGGTGAATCCCACGCTGGTTCTCCTGGTTTAGCCACTTTCCATAAAGCAAAATCAAACGGGTTCTGTTTCTTCTTACCCAATGAATCTTCTGAGTCTACCCTACCACTCGCCCCAGCTTGCATATCATCCAAAGAACGCCCAGAAAGTTTGCCATACTCAGAGAAGTTTTGCACCTTGTAATAAACATCCCCATCAATGGCGTAGGCGTAGCCTTTTTTCTCTAGTTCCTGAATTAACTGGTGAATAGCTAAAATATTTTCCGTAACACGAGGATAATCAGAAGCATCCATCACATTTAAACGTCTGATATCCTCAAAATAAGCCTGAATGTAACGCTCAGAAACCTCTTGCATGGAAGTTCCTTCTGCATGAGCGCGGTTGAGAATCTTATCATCAATATCAGTAAAGTTTTGCACATATTGGACTTCATACCCCCGCCACTGTAAATAGCGGCGCACTACATCCCAAACAATGTAAGAACGTCCATGACCCAAATGACAATAATCGTACACTGTGACACCGCAGCAATACATTTTTACCTTCCTTGGTTCTTGCGGTTGAAAGGGTTCTTTGCGACGGGTGAGAGTGTTGTAAATTGTCAAAGTCATAATAAATTCCAAAATTAAGATTTAGGATAAATTTGCACAGCATTAAAAAAACAACTTCTTGCGCCAGTGTGACAAGCAATATCACCAATTTGCTCAACTTTTAGCAAGATGGTATCTCCGTCACAGTCGTAAAAAAGCTCTTTTACCTTTTGAATATGTCCAGATGTTGCGCCTTTATGCCACAATTGGGAACGCGAACGACTCCAATAATGAGCTTCACCGGTGGATAATGTTTTTTGAATTGATTCCAAGTTCATCCAAGCCATCATCAAAACAGTTCCATCGCGGTAATCTTGCGCTATGGCAGGAATTAAATCTTGATTATTAAACTTAAGTTTTTCAACCCACAATAAGTTTTGATTCATTGGCGTTTACTACAGACAGTTAAACTTCTGGAGCATTAAGTATTTTTTGTTGCTATCCAACCTCTGAACCAGAGGGCTGTGAAAAATCGAGTAATCTTGCTAAAATTTGCTTCTTGTAATAGTTCAATAGTTCTTTCTTCAGAGATACAATTGAGATGTACGACTTTGCTTGCTGTTTCCTCTACTATTTCTGGCGACATTCCTAAGTTACGTGCATGATATTTGTAAGCTATTAGGAAATCGTTAAACCTTTCTGAGCCTTTCTCCTCACATAAATCAACTAGAATCAATTTCGCTCCTAATTTGAGGCGTTGCGAGATACTTTGAAGCAGTGACAGTTTTGCTCCGTCATCAGGGAGAAAATGCATAGCAAGAATGCAAGTTGCTGCATCATAGAGGGGAGTGAGAGGCAGTTCATGCGTTAACCCCTGGTGGAGTTTCACTCGGTTTGTTAACCCATGTAGCGCTACTTTTTCCTGGGCGATCGCCAGCATCTTTGCCGAAGGATCAACGCCTGTAAAGAGCCAGTGCGGTTGCGCTTGACCAAAAATTGTGAGTTCCATACCGCCGCCAGCAGCAACAATCAGTAGATGAGCCTGCTCTGACACACTTGCATCCAAGAGCGCAACTGCCATGTTAAATATCGACTCATAACCAGGCACAAAACTACGTGCTGCTACTTCATAATCTATCGTTTGGAATGCCGGATTTGAGTCGAAATCAAAGCGGCTCTGCTCTTTATTCATATTGAAATTGCTTTTTATCTTGAAGGTATTTGCAAGGCAATGACAACTGTTGCTACCATTGCCCAGGTTTGGTAAGGTTACTAAAACTTAGCATTGTGGCGTACTAAATTCATAAACTCCTCACGAGTCCGCGCATCTTCTGCAAACACACCGCGCATTGCACTAGTGACAGTCCAAGAACCAGGTTTTTGCACGCCACGCATCACCATACACATGTGAGTTGCTTCTATTACCACTGCTACCCCTTGAGGTTTGAGTAAACCTTGCAGTGCATCAGCAATTTGTAGGGTGAGACGTTCTTGCACTTGTAAACGTCGAGCGTACATTTCACAAATGCGGGCTATTTTAGATAATCCTATCACCTTACCATTAGGAATATAGGCAACATGAGCGCGACCAATAATCGGTAAAATATGATGTTCACAGGAACTGAAAATATCGATATCCCGGATTAAAACCATTTCGTCAGCATCTTCTGTAAATACTGCCCCATTTAACAGTTCATCTAAAGATTCATGATATCCCTTGGTGAGAAACTGCAAAGCTTTGACAACTCGCTTGGGAGTATCTATTAACCCTTCTCTATCAGGATTTTCTCCTAATCCAATCAGCAAAGTACGCACAGCCTGCGCCATTTCTGCTTCTGTAACAGTTGGTAACTGCTGAGTAGATAAAGACGAAACCACTTGAGCAGCAGAATTTATATCGGGACGAATCGATAGAGTCATTTTCTCTGTTTGATTGGTGTAGATTAATAAATTAGTTAATAGTTCATGAATAACTATTAACTAAACTAGGCAATTGCTTAACATTACTTAATCATACCAAACATTCATTAAGTTGTGAGTAAATTTGGCTAATATCCAACTTTCTACCAATAAAAACTGCTTGATTTTTAGGTGGAGTAGGCCATTCATCAGCATGTAAACTATAGCGAGGCCCACTCAGTTGAAAAATATGGCGTAACTCACTATCACTAAACCATAAAATGCCCTTAGCTCGAAATACATCTTGTGGCATTTCTTCGGTAAGAAAGTTCTCAAATTTATGGACATCAAATGGTCTATCGGTTTGGAAGGACATCGAAACAAACCCATCATTATCTAAATGATGTGAGTGATGTTCATGATGATGATGGTCATGGTCGTGATGATGGTGTTCATGCTCGTGAGTATCTTTAGCATCATTGGCAGTATACTCATCTATTGGAGTTAATCCCACATCTAAAATTAATGGTAACGCCACCTCCCCATGTTTGGTGTGCAGAATTTTTGCACCAATTTTCATATCATGGATGCAATTTTCTACATCTTCTAGTTTTTCTGGAGTCACGAGGTCTGTTTTATTTAGAAGAATAATATCTCCATAGATAATCTGTTTTAAAGCAGCTTCACTATGGAAGTGTTCTTCATTAAACGCCTCAGCATCTACTACTGTGAGAATAGAGTCAAGGTTTGTTAAATCCCTTAATTCTGTACCTAAAAAGGTTAATATAATTGGCAGTGGGTCAGCAACACCAGTCGTTTCAATAACTAGATAATCAATGCGGTCTTCTCGTTCTAAAACTCGATAAACCGCATCAACTAAACTATCATTGATAGTACAACAAATACAGCCATTAGTCAGTTCGACCATATCCTGGTCTACAGAAATTAGCAATTGGCTGTCTATGTTAATATCACCAAACTCATTCACGAGTACGGCAACTTTTAAATCTTGTTTATTTTTGAGAATTTGATTTAGCAGTGTTGTTTTGCCACTACCTAAAAATCCGGTGATAATAGTAACAGGCATTCCTTGTTTAGGAATATCAAGACTGGGGTTTGAAGTTGGTGCTGTTAGTTGAGTCATAATCAATTAAATCTTCCGTAAGTTTCAAAAATTTAGTAGTCGTTAGTAATTGCTAGCAGTTATTTTTAAAAGTCCTGAGAACACTCTGCGTTCCTTTGCGTTTACCTCCGCGTTCCTCTGCGTTTAAAAAGTTATGAATTTATACAAAGCTGTATTAATAAAGCTCTGCTTTTACCTCTCTTTCTGGCTTTTAAAGTACTATTTTGTAAATTATAGCCTCTTGTAAACGATGCAGCAGTTCATCCATATTTAGTACGCCCAAATCTCCAGATTGTCTAGTTCTCACACTCAAGTTTTTATTCTCTACCTCTTTTTTACCCACCACAGCAACAACAGGAATTTTCTCTACCTCTGCTGTGCGAATTTGCTTACCTAAACGCTCACCACTGCTGTCTATTTCTACCCTAATCCCAGCTTTTTTAAAGGATATTGCAACTGATTCTGCATATTCTCTAAAATCATCACTGACAGGTAATAATCGCAGTTGTACTGGTGCTAACCATAGGGGAAAATCACCAGAATAATTTTCAATTAAAATCCCAAAAAAGCGTTCCAGTGAGCCAAAAATAGCTCGGTGAATCATAATTGGTCGCTGGCGACTCCCATCAGCAGCAATATATTCCATATCAAAACGTTCTGGTAAATTAAAATCTACCTGAATGGTGGAACATTGCCAGAGACGACCTATGGCATCTTGAATTTTGATATCAATTTTAGGGCCATAAAAAGCACCACCACCTTCATCGACAATATAATTCCAGCCTTTAGTATTCAAAGCTTGTTCAAGTGCTGAAGTTGCTAACTCCCATACTTCATCATTCCCCACTGATTTTTCAGGACGAGTCGAAAGATTCACTTCATAATTTTTAAAGCCAAAGTCAGATAAAGTCTGCTCTGTGAGATTTAAAACCCCTAAAATTTCATCAGCAATTTGATTAGGTAAACAGAAGATATGAGCATCATCTTGGGTAAATCCCCTGACTCTCATCAAACCATGTAGCGCCCCAGAACGTTCGTAGCGATAAACTGTTCCTAATTCTGCCCATCTCAAGGGTAGTTCTCGATAAGAATGTAGTTGATGTTTGTAAGTTAATACATGAAATGGACAATTCATCGGCTTGATTTGATAAGCCTGATTTTCCACATCCATCGAATCAAACATACTCTCTTTATAGAAGTCAAAATGACCCGATGTTTTCCATAAATCGAGGTTTGCTATGTGTGGCGTGTAAAGTAATTGATAACCCGATTCTACATGGGCTTTGCGCCAATAATCTTCAATGATATAGCGAATAATCGCTCCTTTAGGATGCCAAAAAACTAAACCACCACCAGCATCTTCTTGAATGCTGAATAAGTTGAGTTCTTGACCTAACTTTCTGTGGTCGCGGCGTAAGGCTTCTTCTCTTTGTTTAAGGTAGGCTTGTAGTTGTTCTTTAGTTTCCCAAGCTGTACCGTAAATTCGTTGCAGTTGGGGTTTAGTTTCATCTCCTTGCCAATAAGCGCCAGCAATATTTAACAATTGAAAGGCATCAGGATGGATTTCACCAGTAAAGTTAATGTGTGGCCCTGCACACAAGTCCCACCAATAGTTCCTGGCTGGTTGAATGTCTGCAATAAACAAGGAAGGTTCTGGTTTACCAGTATCGGGACTACCAATAAAGTAGCGGGTAATTGTCTCGCTTGTGGGAATACGTTCTAATATTTCTAACTTTAATGGTTCGTTTAATTCAGTAATTTCGGCGCGAATTTCGTCTCGTTGCACCTCTTCGCGGATGATAGGTAAATTCGCTTTAATTATCTGCCGCATCTGGTTTTCGATTTTGCCCAAGTCATCGGGAGTGATGCTGACTGGACAATCGAAGTCGTAGTAAAACCCGTTTTCTGTGACTGGGCCAGTTGCTACTTTAGTCCCTGGAAATAGCTTCTGCACTGCCATTGCCATTATATGGGCGCAGGTATGACGAATCCGCACCAGTTTCTCAGTGTCGTGCTGGTTTAAGTTTTCCTGGGACTGGGTTAAGGAACTGACCATATTTAAAAAGAATGAGAATCGTTATCATAGTAGCGCAAAAAAAGTTTGATGGTGTAACCTGGATGGAGAAAAGATAGAAGTGTTTAACTTTCAGTAGAAAAGTTTTGCGATGCCCTATCTACGAGACGCTAGGCGAACGGCGGGCGTAGCCATCGCTCTGTGATAAATTAATGCATCAGTGGATTTTTATCTACTAGCTGTGCTTTTAGATACGAAATTTTAATGGGTCACTTGGACATAAATAAAGCTAATAAATCAGCCAAAGAGGTAAGAGCAACTCTCGCACCAGAACATGGTTATAGTGCTGTGTCAGAGAATTTTGTAAAGGAGTTGAGTGAAAATTGAGCTAGATTATAGTGAGCCACCATTAGAAGCAAAAAATGGTATCGTACACCACTATTTTTCGGCGATGGCTACGCCCGCCGCAGGCATCGCAAAACTTTTCGGTCTACTGATAATATATTCCCCTCATAAGCAACTGATTGACAAAAAGCACTTTTTGGTTAATTTGCAAATACTTGTTAAAGAAATTAATTAACTTACTCATGACTAAAAATTTCATTAAACTTCCCTTGTGCTTGCACTCTACCTGCTTTCAAAACAATTACTTGGTCAGCGCGACGCAAAACCGAACGCCGATGAGAAACCACAAGACAGGTTGGTGTCCAATTATCTTGCTCTGGTTTTGTGCTGTTAACAAATATCCGCGACCATAACGCCAATTCTGTTTCTACATCCAAGGCGCTGGAAAGGTCATCAAACACCAGTAATTCTGGTTGACGGACAAACATCCGCGCTGCTGCTACACGCTGTATTTGTCCACCAGAAAGCCGCACACCTTTGGAACCAACTAAAGTCTCTAGACCTTCATTCATAATCGCTAAATCTTCCTCGAACACAGCTATTTTTAAAGCTGTTGCGATGTTACGATCATCTTTAAACAAGCCCAACAAAATATTTTCTCGCAGGGTGTAGCTAAACAGTTGGGGAACTTGAGGAGTATAAGCACTGCGAGGTGGAATAAAGAAACTGGCAGGGTCTTTAATCAGATGTCCATTCCAGTAAATACATCCACTTTGCATAGGTAATAATCCTAACAATAACCGCAGCAATGTAGTTTTCCCAGAACCAATCTGACCAGTAATTACAGTCAAACTACCGCGATGAATTTCAAAGCTAACATCTGTAATTCCTTGAGTCGTACCAGGATAGTGATAAGTTAAATTAGATACTTTCAATGATTGCAGGCGGTAAGCACTAGCTATGCTGTCAGGCTTATGGCTTTGCTCACTGTAGGCATCGCTTTCATTCCTCAACGGTTGTTCTACTGAGGGCAAAGCTTTCTTGCGACCATTCAAATCATTAAGATAAAGTCGATTGGGAGTTACCAAAGTATCTGCGGATACACCAGATAGTAAACTAGCCATACGTTCAAAAGAAACTTCTGTCTGCTTATACAACGCCATGAAAATGCCAAGACGGGTAAAAAAATTAGTTACAAAATAGACGTTATACACAAACAAAGCAAAGTCACCCACTGTCAATTTGCCAACTCTGTTTTGCATCCAATGAGAAGCCAGTAGTAAAATTATCCCTGTTCCCAGATTCACCATATTTTGAAAGGAAGAATTGAGAATGGTGTTGAATAGGCTATCCTGAATCATTACCTGGCGGCGTTTATCATTCAGAGTACGAAAATAATCGAGTACATTTTCTTCTGCCCCAGCTACCTTAATCGCTTGAACTGAGCTAAATATTTCACCCAAAATCCCTGTCACCTTTTCGGTAGCTTGGCGGCTAGCTTTTCGATATTGTTTAATCCGAGTTCTCGCTCGTTGAACAATAATTACCATCCCCACCATCGGTAGAAAAACAAACAGCGTCATCTGAACATTGATTCTCAATAAAATGACTAAACAAAGGACAGCAGATATTCCTTCTCCTAAAACTTGTGATATCCATGCCACATTGTTTTCTATTTGTTCCACATCGTCACGAAAGTAGCTAATGATTTCACCTTGGGATACAGTTGTTTCTCCATCTTTACTAAAAACCATTGGCTGTGCAGTAGGATTTTTGAAAAGGTGGTCTAACAAATTATGTCGCAGTAATGACCGCATAGTGAAACGATGCTGGGTTCCAGTAATAGACCCCGCAAATATAACTGCAATATGTCCTAAATTCACAGCCAGCAACAATGCAATTAACACCAGAGGTGATAATCCGAATTGTGCCTTGCCTGTCAGGCTATTGAAGAATTCCCGGATGATTAATCCAGGTAGGGCAGGCAAACCCGCAATTAAAATCCAGAAACAGGAGTCAATTATGTATAGTTTCGGTTTGTAGCAAATCAGTTGCCATAATAATTTCCAAGCTATTAGTTTTTTTGTTGGCATCATAAGAATTTATAATTCGTATTTCCAAAACAGCATTAAGTAAGTGAGCGCTATAATATAAAATTAAATTAGTAATCCAATAAAAAGTAGTTTAAAATATCCTTACTTCCTCTCTTTTTAGATTAATAAGTCTGTTAGACCAGTTTGTAATAGTTGGGCAAAACGTGAATGAGAATTTTTAACTAATTCTTCTCGTTGACCGTATTCACTCACTCGACCTTGTTCTAAAATCAAA
Organism: Goleter apudmare HA4340-LM2; assembly: GCA_019359495.1. GTDB lineage: Bacteria > Cyanobacteriota > Cyanobacteriia > Cyanobacteriales > Nostocaceae > Goleter > Goleter apudmare. Next base: position 11,349 of record JAHHHF010000030.1, on the reverse strand, counting down.
ATTTGATTTGTTTTTTCTACTGTCGCTAAACGATGAGCAATAACAATACCAGTACGCCCAATCAATAACTTATCTACAGCCTTTTGAATCAGTTTTTCTGTCATAGGGTCGAGGCGAGAAGATGCTTCATCTAAAATCACTAAACCAGGATTTTTGAGAAACACACGAGTAAATGCCAGTAACTGCGACTGTCCCGCAGATAAGCCACTACTGTCTGGTCCCAAATTTGTATCTAAACCGTTGGACAATGAGTGCAACCATTCTGACAATCCCAACATTTCTAACGTTTCATATATGCGTTCGTCGCTAATATTCTGGTTAAAAAAGGTAAGATTGTTACGAACTGTAGTTTGAAACAGTTGCACATCTTGAGTCACTAATCCTACAAATCTTGGCAAATCTGTTAAGGAAGTTTGGTTAATTGGCTCACCTCCCAAGCGAATTGAGCCAGATTGTGGGTCATATAATCTCAGTAATAACCTTGCTAGGGAAGACTTCCCACTACCTGTACGTCCCAGTAAACCCAGTAAATGACCTGGAGGTAAGTCAAAAGATATATTTTGGAGTATGAAATCTCCAGCCTCTACTCCCTGGTTATTGTAGCTAAAAGAGACATTCTCAAAAGTTACTGAAAGTGCGCCATCAGGAAGTTGCTGTTCGCCTCCTGCACTGAGTTGTGATTGAACTTGGAATAGGTCTTGAATGCGGTAAATGCTGGCTTCTGCCTGCTGTAGCTGTTCAAATTGGATGCGAATTTGCTCGATTGGTTCGCTCACAAGGATGGTGTAACTGTACAGAAGATATAGTGTACCTATGGTTATGAAATTTTGACTCCAAAGATAAACACCTACACCTAAGGCAATCACATCACCCACAGCAAAAATACCATTAGTTATAGCCCAAAGAATAGTATTGGCAAAACGTGCTTTGTGAAAGATAGGCAGCCAGCTTTGCAAAATTTTGTGGAAGCGCTGCATAACATAGCTTTTGGCTCCATTAGCTCGAATGTCTTCCATTCCGGCGAGTTGTTCGCCGACGAAACCAAAAAATTCGGCACTAATTTGGCGATAGTTTCTCCAATGGGGAACAGCTATGGAACGCATACGAATTAAAGTAGATAATCCTGTCAGGGCAAAAAATGCGATCGCCAAACCAGCTCGCCAATCTTCTACAAACACAACTACAATCACACCTAATATCACCAGAAAATTGCCCAAGATGTAAACGGTAAACTCCGAGAAAAAATGGGAAAGAGTCTGAACATCACCGTCCACCTTCTCCAGTAATTCACCGGGCGTACATAATTTATGAAAGGATAAATCTAGTCTTAAACAATGTTCAACCAAGTCAGCACGTAAGGTATTAGTGGCTCTCCAGGCAACGTTTTCGCCGTAGTAGGTAACACTAATGGAGACAAGTTGAGTTAATATAGCCACACCAATAAATAGCAAGGCGGTTAATAATAAGTTTTGCTCCGAACCACCACCTACAGCTGTATCAATGAAATAACGTAAGATTTGGGGATTGATTAATTTTAGTCCAATGCTAGCGAGGAGAGCGATCGCTAGTTTGACAACTCTTCCTTTTTGAGGCTTGAGATAGTCTACAAGTAATTTCCAATATTGCTGTATTCCAACTTTCATAAAGCTTTATCTATGAGCAAGTAGTTATTTGGATACTGAATTAAAATTAGGCATAAAATTTTTAAGAATACTATTCAGCATTTTCATCAACTACTACAGGAGGAACTTGGATGAAAGTAGCACACTTCAACAGTTCTTTGAGTTTTTTATAATTAATCGTTCCTTTGTTATTATAGATGTACATTTGCATAATTTCCAATAATCCTGCGGCACTTTCATCAGTTGGCAGATCGACGAGGAGATAGGTAGGTTTTCCTTGGCTAGAAATAGCTGCAACACAGCCATGACTACATGCCCACATACATCCCACAGGCTGAATTTCTAGTTGTGATAAAGAAAATTTTTCAGTAGATAAAGTATTTAATTGCTCTAATAAACGAGTCCCATCGGGAAGTTGATTTTCTGATAATTTTTCGGATGAACGATGGCAGGATTTACAGACGAATAGGGTGTGTTTATTCATGGATTTAGGGAGTGTTGATTAGATATTTATACAAGTCATCAATTACAGCATCAGCAGCAACTAAATTTGAGCCAATCCACGTAGTATATTGCACAGGATAAACTCGTTCTTCTCTCACTGCTTTGATACTTTTCCAGAGGGGCTTTTGTAGCAATTTTTCAAGAGATTCCCGATTCCGTTTATCAGAAATTTCAATAAATAAGATATCACAATCTATTTCCCCCAGCCTTTCCTCAGAAATACTATTAATAACTCCTCCAGGCACAATAATATTTTGAGATTTCGGGCGTTGCAATCCAATATCATCAAGAATAGAACCTGGAAATGAGTTTTTAACATGGGTATAGATCAATCCTGTTCTACTAAAACCAATTACAGAGATTGTCTTGTTTTTATATCGGTTACCTAATGCTAGTTTTATCTTTTCAATTTGCTGGTAGTAATGATTCCATGCTTGTTGAGCAGCTTCTTTTTTTCCTAATGCTTCAGCTAAGAAGTTAAAATGCTCCCGCCAAGTTTGTGAACCTGGATATGGGGCTATGACTGTGGGACTAATTTGAGAGAGAAAAGAATAACTTGCACGAGCATATTTCCAAGCTAAAATTAAATCAGGCTTGAGTAGCAATATCTTCTCTAGATTAAGCGGATTTGCTCTGCCTATATGCTTTATTTTTTCTACCTGATTCCCTAGATATGTTTTGTTATTTAGATATGTGGCAGTCAATTTCTCCTCATCTTGAAGCTGTGAAGTGCTACCAATTGGTTTAATACCCAAGACAAGTGCATTACCTAGAATAATGGGGGAAATGATGATCACCCGTTTGGGATTATAAGGAATACAAGTTTCCCCCATTACATGCTGCACAACTCGGCACTCTGGCACTGCTTGTTCCAAATAGAGAGTATGGTTAACGTTTCTGTCACCAGTCACAACAACTGCAAAAGCTAAGATCGCCAGTAACGATAAGAAGGTAAGACAGTGTTGAAATATCTTCATTGGTGTCGCTTTGCTGCCTAAAACTCCCATGAAATTGTTCCCTGCACTGTAAACGGCGCACCGGGAGAAACGTTCAATCGACTGAAGGAAGTTTCAAAATAGTTTATGTTGAATAGGTTTCTAAAATTGAGAGCGGTGCGGAAACTATCGCGCTTGTAAAAAATCGCGGCATCCGTCCGCAGATAGCTGGGCAGTTGAAAGGTATTGCCTAAATCGCCTTGTCGCTCTCCAACATAGAACAATCCCGCACCAAATCCTAAACCTTGTAATGTACCTTGCTGAATTTCATAGCTTGTCCATAAGTTGAAGGAATTTTCAGGAACATTATTAAAACGATTACCTACGGGAAACGTGTTGTCTTGAGTGATTTTGGCATCAGTATAGGCATAGCCCGCAATAATATTCCATCCTGGCAAAATTTCACCTGCAATATTGAGTTCAATACCTCGGCTGCGCTGCTCCCCAGTTTGAATCGAAAAACCTGGTGGGACACCTGGTCTATTGTCAGCAGTTAAAACATTAGAGCGGGTCAGGTCGTACAAGGCAAGGGTTGCTGAAAGTCGATCGTTCAAATCTGCCTTAACCCCAACTTCGTACTGAGTGCCGCGCTCTGGTTGGAATTGGCTATTATTATCAAAGGCAGTTCCAATAACTGGGTTAAAGGAGCGACTGTAACTAGCATAAAGTGAAATTGGCTCGATGGGTTGATAAACGATACCCACACGCGGACTGAAAGCATCACCCGATTGATTGGTTCTGGTATCTGTTAGAAAATTCTGATTGGTTTGCTCAAAGGTATCAAACCGCCCACCCAACAATAACTTTAGATTTTCTGCAAGTGTCACCTGATCTTGAACATAAATCCCTAAAGTATCTCTTAAAGTGTTTTGATCGGTACCGAGAGTCAGAGGTCCACCGAGCCGACCATACACGGGGTTGAATAAGTCTAGTGATGCAGCAGGCCCCCCAAATGCCTCAAAGCTGTAGTCATATCTCCCCAAATCGACTCCAAAGACTAGCTGATGGTTAATAGAGCCAGTCGAAAATTTGCCTGTCAGATTTATTGTGAGGTCGTAGACATCTGTAATGTTTTCAATGACATTCAATCTACGATTCAAGGTTCGATTATCGGGACTAAGACTACTAGAAAAAACAAATCTGTCTGTAGTTTTAGCTCTGAACAATTTCGCCTGAAATGAATTTTGTAATGACCAGTTTTCGCTGAACTGATGCTCTAGGCGATATCCAACTCTACCAATGGTATTATCTTGATTATTACCAGGCTCTCCAACCAGACGGTTGCGCGGGATGCGTCCATTGGGATTGGGAAGCACCGTGCCGACAGCTGGTAGACCAGTGACAAAAACATTGCTTAGGTCTGTGTACTCGCCTTCCAGAGTCAAGCGGGTTCGCTCACCAATTGCCAAACTGATGACTGGTGTAATGGAAAATTGACGCTTTTCGGAAAAATCAACGAAACTTCCTCTATCTAGATAGCCTGCATTCAATCGATATAAAACCGTCCTAGAGTCGTTCAACGGCCCAGACAAATCAATGGCACCCCGATAAAAGTCATAACTGCCAATTGTGGCATCAATCGCATAGAACGGGTCGCGGAGCGGTTGTTTTGTGACGATGTTAATGGTTCCACCCGGAGCCGCTCCACCATAAAGCACAGAAGCTGGACCTTTGAGGACTTCGATTCTTTCGATGTTGGGGGCGATGTCCGTAAACACCAATGCAGTGTCTCTCAACCCATTGCGGAGAAAACTGTTGCCATCAAAACTAGTGGTACTAAAGCCTCGAATGATAAAATCGCTAGTAGTGTTAGCGGAAGAATCAGATTGAGCTACCCCACTCACGTTTCTTAGCGCTTCTTGCAGGTTGGGGACGTTTTGATCCCGCAGTACCTCTTGGGGCACGATTTGAATCGACTGGGGGATATCGCGCAATGGTGTGTCGGTTTTGGTGGCAGTTGACGCATTCGGTACGCGATATCCGTCCTGTTCTCCCGTTACCACCAACTCAATCGGCTCATCATCTTCTGCTGATGCTTCTTGCTCCGGTTGGGTTTCACTAGTTGACTGCTCTTGTTCTGGCGTTTGTGGCGTTTGAGGTTGCTGCTGTGGTGGCTGCATTGCAGTTGCAGCAGGTATCAACCCAAAAACCAAACCCTCGTCACTATCAAATAGCTCAACCGTTGGCAATCCTGTTTCACCTATCACTGTCACCCGGATAGTATTTGCGTCTAAGTTAGTGACTGTTATTTCAGTAATTCCCTGACTTGGTTTTTGGGAACGGAATGTGAATGCATCGCCATTGGGTAAACGCAGTTGAGCATTAGGAATATCAGCAATAAAGTTATTATCGGCACTACGATTTGTGATTTGCAGTTGTTGCCCAAGAGTTGTTTGTAAAATTACCTCTATACCTTTATCTGTGGGATTAGCTGTCACTCCCGTAACCTGCACCACTTCTGATGAGGGTGCTGGCGACTGCGCTCTTTTTTGGGCGCTAGTTTTAGGGCGCTGTATCTGACTGAGTTGGCGAATCTCTCTAATCGATTTGGAATTGCCTAGTAGTGATGCAACAGATTTACTATGTATCTCTTGTTTGGGTACTTCTTGAGCAGTTGCGCTCATTACACTCCAAAGCCAAACTGAACTCGTTAGTAATAAAATCTTTGATAACAGTTTTTGTTTCACTTGATTACTTCACACTAGACTTAAGCAGGAATTCTTCTCAACAAATACTATCAGTAAGCTTGTGCGATGAGAAAGCTACTTTGGTCGCTAGCGGGAGTTTTTTTTGGTCGCTAAAAGAAGTGTTTGCGTTGCATCAGGTATTCTTTGGGGTTGATACCAAATTTCTTCCTAAAAGCAGCAGCAAAGTGATTCCGACTGGCAAAGCCGATTTTTTGGGCAACTTCAGTCACCTTCATTTCCCCGGTTTCCAGCAATTGACGCGCCTGTTCTAAGCGGTAGTCATGTAGATAAGCAAACAAGGGTTTGCCGAATACCTGTAGAAACCCGCGCTTGAGCGTATACTCATTGAGTTTGACTAGGCGTGCTAGTTCTGCGGTAGAAGGTGGATTGTGAAACTGTTGCAATAATAAGTCTCTAGCATAGAGAATCCGCTCTAATGTTCCCGGCTTTAGAGGCTTCTGTGTCCGGCTTCCCATTTGAATTTCTGCTTCTTGCTCTAGCACCAGTGCTAACAGTTCCAGCACTTTGCCTTCCAGGTACGTGCGCTTGATGATACCCTGATAGGGACAATGCAATATACGCTGCACATTATATTGCATCACGGGAGTTATGATGAGGTTGGAGCGACTGTGAAGGGGTTGCTCTGGCGATCTAATTAAGTGTTGTAATTCTGGGGGTAGTTCCATAGAAGAATTGCCGATAAAGGACTGCAACACCTCTGGTGTCAAATGCACGCCCAACGACACTTGCTGTTCCTTTGAACACTCAAATTCTGCTCCAACAGCCATGCCACTGCCGCAAACATCGCACTGTCCAGCTTTCGTCTGATAAACTTCTAAATCAGAGTTTTTTCTCGTTTCCTTCAATTGCCCTGAAAGCACAAACCGAAACTCTAAAAGAGAATATGGACGGTCAATGGTTTGTATTATCAGATTGTCATGGTGCTGATAGCTGTGTATGTCCAACACCAAATTTTCTCGCAATTGAACTATGCGATTATGTCCTTCTCCCAATGTTTGGGGATACTTCCAGGTAACATCTAACTCATCATCGGGATCGTTGCTTTGTGGGGTTGCGTTAACTTCTTGACAGAGTTCCCAGTACGCCTTTGCTGAAATAGTGATGGTCATTATTAATTTAATTAAATTAATTAGGATTTATTGAGATTTATTATCACTATTTTTTTAGCACTACACAAGTTCAGTAGACACGAAAAGTTTTGCGTTAGCGTTCGCGGAGCGTCTCGTAGAGAAGCTCACCGTTCGCGGAGCGTCTCCGATAGGAGAAGGTATCGCTCTGGGATACTGATCTGTGTCAAGTAAGCTTTATTAGTCTATTGTTATAGTTATCTACTGTTTATTCTGTAAAATTCCCTTGGTATTGCACCGGCCAAAGTCAATTACTATTAAGCTGCTTTGACAGAGGAGCGTTTGAGACTGCATAGGTTTGGATGAAAGTTATGCAGCATTTACTTGTAACCGAACAATACGAGCAGTATTTTTGAAAATCGGTGTCAGAATAAAGGCGATAGGACGCACCCAGAATGGAAGGCGGTCGCGGTGATTGGCAAACTGAGTCAGATAAAACACTTCATCTTTAAGAGTGATTCCGGTTTCCCATGTTTCCAAATCTGTGGAATTATCAATGCCCCATTGAAACTCGGCACTAGTTTTTGATACAGTATCATGACCCTTTGTACTCTGAGCAGATTTGTGATTCAACACATCAAACACAACTTCTGCTGGAGCTAACCGAGTGTGGATCTGCTTGATAATCTCGCGGTTATCTGCTTCAGTTAGGTACATTGTCACACCTTCAAGAATTACCATCAGGGGTTGATTTGGCGATCGCTGAATTTGATCTATCCAGGTAAAGTCTAAGATCGATTGTGGGATAAACTTGTAACGTTCGCTTTCCTCAAAGAACTTGTAACGTAACTCAATCACATCGGGAAAATCAACTTCATACCAGTAAACTTTACCGTTATCCACTCGCGTGAATCGAGTGCATAATCCTGCTCCTAGATTCACAATTATGGAATTGGGATGGTTTTGAATAAAGTTTTGGACAATGGAATCATATTCTTTTGCGCGAATACTACAGCCCAGTTGACTAGTCCACCCTTGAGAATATTTATCAAATTTATAATCTACCTGTTCAGCAATCTCGACAGCTTTTGAATCTTGGATAATGGGAGACGAGCGCCGTGTTTCAATAGCACGAGCATACAAAGTAATCATCAGGGTTTCTAGCACCCCTGTAAGTTTGACTGTGGATACTGGTGTTTTACTAGTCATAAATTTTGGTAGCATCTAGATTAAATGATAACTTATCTCAATAAGTTAGTTGTTTGTGTCCAACCTTGGCTACGCAACACTACTAGGAATCTTCGCCGAAGGCGCGAGAAAAAATCATCTCTGATGGTATTTGGGAGTGTCAACCTGCTTGTATTCTGTTGAACGTGTGGGAAAGAGCTACACTCGGTTTGACAATCGCTGGGACAATTTTCTCACAAGCCATTCTTGCACCCGATAAATTCCGTGCTGTTGGCCCTACTTGTAAAGCGGCTAAACCACCCATGATAAATAATTCACAACCACGCCAACGCAGACAAGTATCTAAAACTGGTAAACCTTTGACTATGGGAATGGGGTAGGCTGCTAAAATGTCCTTTAATAATGGTTCAGTGGTGACATCGAATTTAGTGCCAGTGGAAAGCCAAATATAATCGCACTCATGCTGACTACCATCACTACATTCTACGCGCCAATTTTCACCTAACCATTCGGCTTTTACTACTTGACAGTTTTCATCAATTCTGATTTTACCACGACGCATTTGTTGCCGTAGTTGGGTAGCGATCGCCGGTGTCATCGAGCCACCATTTCTAGCTTGCTGAATCATCATCACCCTTTGCCCCCAATCAGGTTGAGCAAAAAAATCTTTTAGATACTTTGGCCCTAACCAACCCGGTTCAGCATCGAACAACTTTTCTGCTAATTGTCGCCGAATCATTAAATGCACCTTTGCACCGCGAGAAATAGCACCTAATGCCAAATGTCCACTCGTCAAACCGCCGCCCACAATCAACACTCTCTTACCCATCAACTGCAATTTTCGTAAATCAATAGTTTGTGAGTGGCAAAGTCTATCTTGTGGGTAGGCTGTCTGAATTTGGTTTACCCAATCAGGTATTTGAATTTGAGCGTTACCACTTGCCAACACTACCCGCCGTGCAATGACTTCTTGTCCATCTTGTAAGCAGAGGCGGAAACGGGAACGCAAATGATGAGGTAAGGGTTCAATACTCTTGACTGCTAAAGGAATAACTTGCTCTTGCAACTGCCAAACTCGAATCACATCCTGACAGAAATCCTCAAATAGTTGCGTCCCTGGTAAATCATAGGGGGGAAATAACTCATGAGGACGAGATTCAGCAAATTTTCGTAAAGCGAAGGGGTTGGGGTCTGGATGATGAACTGCGGGAGAACGCAAATGTGGAATTTCCAAAGCCGCAAATTGCTGCTTCCAGTGACTCATCCACCTACCACTGGGGTCAAATACCGAGAATTTACCCCTGATAGACTGCCGTTTTTGCAGCAGATGGGTAGTTAAGGTAAGAGCATGAGGCCCTGCACCAATAATTGCCAGGTCAATTGTTTTAGGAAGAGCGATCGTAAATTGCATTGCTTACGAGACAATCTGGCTTTTATGATAATAGTTATCATTCTATATGCAGAAGATCAGTCCAGCAAAGTGATTCTGAAAATAGGGTATGGGGTATTGGGCATTGGGTATGGGCAAGAGGACTTGGGGACAAGGAGAATTGGGGACAAGGAGAAAGACTTGTTTCAAGTTCTCACCCCTTGTACCCCATTCCCCAGTACCCATTGCCCGATTACATCAACATCAGAGCTACTTCTTTGGCAAAGTAAGTCAAAATTAAGTCAGCCCCAGCCCGTTTCATACTGGTTAATGATTCCAAAATTACTTGTTTTTCATCAATCCAACCCATCTGGGCTGCGGCTTTAATCATCGCGTACTCGCCACTGACGTTGTATGCTGCAACTGGTAGATTTGTAGCTTCTTTTACCCGACATATTATATCTAAGTAAGCTAAAGCAGGTTTGACCATGATGATATCTGCACCTTCGGCAATATCCAGTTCAATCTCTTTTAAAGCTTCTTTGGCATTAGCTGCATCCATTTGATAAGTCTTTTACAACTAACCCCAGTTTTCCCTCTTTGGCCTTAATTTGACGGCATTCTGACGCAATTTGTGAAACGGTGATGCCCCTTGAGTCATTCATATAAAGCGGCAGTTCTGAGGCAATATCAACGATTTTGGCAATAAGCGTGAATTCCCAATCTGCTAAAGGTTGAAATTTGGCTCGATGTCTGCGGATGCGATCGCTCCTTAGTGGCGTTAATCCTAAATGTTTGTAGGCATTGGTGACGCTAATTAAACTCCACAGCCTGTACTCTAATTGTTTCTTTGTCATCTCCAGCGAGAAGATAGCCACAGGTAAATCGTGGAGCAATATCATCTTGAGAGCTAGTTGCAACGAAATCTGGGACTTTCCCATTGACGGTCTACCCGCAACTATGGTGAGCGTACCGCCTTCAAATCCAACCATTAAATTATCGAGTTCATCAAGTCCTGTAGAGTAGATAGGGCTTCCTGAATCTAATTCCTTGTAAGCTGCAATAGTAATTGTGCTGTTGTGTTCGGTGTTTGAACCAAAGCTTTGGTTAGAAAGCTGGAATACTTTCTGTTGCGATTGGTCAAGGATTTTGGGTAACTCAGTTTCAGTTTCGTAACCCAGATGCACAATTTCATTGCCAGCCTTGATTAACTGCCGCCGCAGGTATTTTTCCATTACTAACCCTGCCAAAGCGTCGATGTTCACAGCTGACACCGTGCGGTCTACCAGAGTTGCTAATTTATTTCTCCCGCCAATACGGACTAGTATTTCATGGTCAGTCAGCCAACTGGTGACAGAGAGCAAGTCTGTAGGTTTACCCTGGCTGTGAAGGCGCAGCGCTGCTTGATAGATATCTTTGTGAGCGCTGATGTAAAAAGCTTCTGGAATCAAAGAATCGCTCACTCTACCTATTGCTTCTGGGTCAAGCATGATACCGCCTAAAATCGCCTCTTCCGCCTCAATATTTTGGGGTGGCAGGCGATCGCTACCTGAAGAATGAAAACTTAGTTGTTCAGCCATAAGCTAGTTGAGATTTTAGATTGATTCATACTGTGTTGCCGTACATGGACATAGCTTGCTGTCGTTGTTGCTCAAGTTCCTCTTGAAACTTTTTCATTTGACTGCTACGGCTACTTTGAGATTTTTTGGACTCGGCTTGTTGGTACGTCACAAATTTTTTGTAATAAACTTCCCAACGGTTCTGTCCAGCTTTACCCGGATTTCTCACAAAGCTTGAAGAAACAGGGGTCAAAAACTGCCAAAATGCATATTGCACAACAATTTCAGCAGTTTGAAGTATGACCCCAAATAAAAATGATTGTATACCAGAACAGTT
>JAHHHF010000029.1 GCA_019359495.1 Goleter apudmare HA4340-LM2 | reverse complement strand
CTTTAATTATTTCGTTTTTTACGTTGAGTTACCCACGCTCTGGACGTATTTTGATGACGTATCAATTAAATTATCCTAAATCTAGCTAATCCAAGTGTTTTTTCCTCACTTGTGAGAAATGCGGGGAGAGACCATACGATCAAGTTATGTAGTTTAGCTAGTGAAAAACTCTGGCAAACTTTTACCGGACATACAGATTGGGTTTGGGCGATCGCTATTAGTCCCAATGGTAAAATCCTCGCTAGTGGTAGCCAAGATTGCACAGTCAAACTCTGGAACTCAGATACTGGCAAGCTGCTGCACAATCTCACTGAACATACTCATGCTGTACATTCAGTCAGTTTTAGCCCCGATGGTCAAGTTCTTGCTAGTGGCAGTTATGACAGTACTATTAAGCTGTGGAACATAGAAACTGGTAAACTACTGTACACCTTAACAGGGCATAAAAGTGGTATAAATTCCGTTGCTTGGAGTTCAGATGGTCAGACGATCGCTAGTGGTAGCGACGACAAGACCATGAAAATTTGGCAAGCATACTAATATTTTTCGGTAAACTAAGTAGCTCAGTGTGAAAAATTATCGTTATGACAAGGCAAGAGGGAAGAAGATTATAGCTTTGTTTACTTGGTAAGAATTGTGGTGTCACCCTGAAAATAGAATATTTTATGTAAATCAACCCTGTATATGCGGCTGCACAATGGAAGAATTAAATAGATAAATAGCTCCGCAAAATCCTTTCAACAAGATTGAGGATGTGCAGTGGTTGGAATAGTTATTGTTTCTCACAGTAAACAACTCGCGCTGGGTGTGCAGGAACTTGCAAGCCAGATGGTTCAGGGTAGAGTCCCCCTGGCGATCGCCGCAGGTATTGCAGATCCACAAAATCCTTTGGGTACAGATCCCATCCAGGTCTATGAAGCGATCGCTTCTGTTTTTACAGATGATGGTGTATTAGTGTTGATGGATCTGGGGAGTGCTTTGATGAGTGCAGAAATGGCTTTGGAGTTTCTCACTCCAGAACAAAGGGAAAAAGTCTATCTGTGCGAAGCACCCTTGGTAGAAGGTGCGATCGCTGCTGTGGTTGCAGCCGCCGCAGGTCAGGACATTCAGCAAGTGATGGCGGAAGCACGGGGGGCATTGATAGCTAAAGCCTCTCAATTAGGGCTAGTCATTAGTCCGGCGTCAGTTGTCAATAGTCCAGCAACATCTCTAACCAGAGAAATCAGGGTAACTATCCGCAATCGTTTAGGATTACATGCTCGTCCGGCGGCTCAGTTTGTGGCTACAGTTGCGCCCTTTCAGTCTCAAATTCGAGTGCAGAATTTAACTAGAGGTACGGAAGCAGTCCGTGGTGACAGTATTAACCAAGTAGCAACTTTAGGAGTGCGTCAAGGACACGAACTCTTAATTACAGCTACTGGCGTTGATGCGGAGGCGGCTTTATTAGCACTGCAAGTATTAATTAGGCATAATTTTGATGAGGATGATACCAGCTTTGAGTTACCACCAGTAGCAGAAACCCAGACTCAACCAGTAACACCTGGAGAACTTTCAGGGATTGCAGCTTCTCCAGGAGTAGCGATCGCTCCTGTTGTCCATTATCAATCTACTCCCATCGCCCTACCACAATATCATGTAGATGATGTGGAATCGGAATGGCGGCGTTTCCAAGTAGCTCTTGACGCTGCTCAACAGGAAATTCAAGCTTTGTTTTCCCATGCATCTGTGCAAATTGGTGATACAGAAGCTGGAATTTTTGTAGCGCATCTGATGTTTTTGGAAGATCCGGTAATTTTAGAAGCCGTGCGCGATCGCATTTACCAACAGCATCACAATGCAGAAGCTGCTTGGCAAGCGGTAGTAGATGAAGTGGCAGCTAGTTACCACACACTAGAGGATACTTACTTGCAAGAGCGAGTTGATGATGTTGTGGATGTGGGGCATAGAGTACTGCGTCTGCTAGCAGGTAAGACAACGACTTCCCTAGATTTATCCACACCAGCTATTTTAGTGGCATCTGACCTCACTCCCTCTGATACCGTTGGCTTAGACCCCACAAAAGTACTTGGTATTTGTACCACCTCTGGTAGTGCTACTTCTCACAGTGCCATTATTGCTCGCACATTAGGTATCCCGGCAGTTCTGGGTGTGGATGCCCAAGTGTTACACCTAGAAGATGGTACACTCATGGCACTGGATGGTGAGAGCGGCAAAGCTTGGGTAGAGCCAGAATTAGATATCCTTAGTGCGTTAGCCGCTAAACGGGAAGCTTGGCAAACTACCCAACAAGCAGCACTAACTAGTGCTAATCAGCCAGCAATAACCCGTGATGGACGACAAGTGAGTGTATTTGCCAACATTGGCGGCATATCTGATGTCCAAGTAGCTGTAGCCTCTGGCGCAGAAGGTGTAGGCTTACTCCGCACTGAGTTTTTGTATCTAGGTAGAGCCAATGCACCTACAGAAGAGGAACAATTAGCAGTCTATCAGGCGATCGCGCAAGTTCTAGAACAGCGTCCATTAATTATTCGGACTTTGGATATTGGTGGTGATAAGCCACTTCCGTATCTCAGGGTAGGAACTCCAGAAGCCAATCCTTTCTTAGGCTGGCGGGGAATTCGCTTTTGTCTGGATCATCCAGAGTTATTCAAAACTCAATTGCGGGCAATTTTACGCGCTAGTGCTGGCAATAATATAAAGATCATGTTGCCCATGATTGCAACCATTACAGAAGTACGAGCAGCTAAGGCAATGATCACTCAAGTACAAGCTGAACTTAGCCAAGCTGGTACACCCTTTGATGCCACCATGCCAGTGGGTATTATGATCGAAGTACCCTCAGCAGTAGCGATCGCTGATCAGTTAGCAACGGAAGTGGACTTTTTTAGCATTGGTACCAATGATCTCAGTCAATATCTCATGGCTAGCGATCGCAATAATCCACGTGTGACAAATTTAGCTGACGCCATGCACCCAGCTGTATTGCGAATCATACAGCAAACAGTCCAAGCCGCCCATACAGCCGGAATTTGGGTAGGTTTATGTGGCGAACTAGCCGCAGATCCTTTAGCAACACCAATTTTAATCGGTTTAGGACTAGATGAATTGAGTGTGAATCCCCAAACTATCCCGACACTCAAACAGGCGATCGCTCAACTAAGTATAGTAGAGGCTGAGGCGATCGCTGCATCCGCACTACAAAAAGATTCTGCTGCTCAAGTCAGAGAACTAGTTTCCACATCTGTGCAGTTTTAGTTCAGCTTTGGTGCGATCGTATATTACACATCTCCGATAATTAATTCTGCGTTGCCCGAAACCCTTAGTAGGGGCGTAGCTTGCTTCTCCCTCAGGAGTACGGTTGTTCGCCCTGATCTCATGTCTGGAGATATCTAAATATATACCTAAATTCCTGAGGATTTTCGCTGCCCGTATTTAACGAAAATTAGGGTTGTGCCGAATTAAATTCATAAACTCCTCCCTAGTCCGTGCATCGTCTGCAAACACACCGCGCATTGCACTGGTGACAGTCCAAGAACCTGGTTTCTGCACACCACGCATTACCATACACATATGTGTTGCTTCTATGACCACAGCTACCCCTTGGGGTTTGAGTAAACCTTGCAGTGCATCAGCAATTTGAATTGTCAAACGTTCCTGCACCTGTAAGCGCCGTGCATACATTTCACAGATTCTAGCAATTTTGGATAATCCAATCACCTTACCATTGGGGATATAGGCAACGTGAGCACGACCGATAATCGGCAAAATATGATGCTCACAAGAACTGAAGATATCGATGTCCCGAATTAATACCATTTCGTTGGCATCTTCTGTAAAAACTGCTCCATTGAGCAGCTCATCTAAAGATTCATGATACCCCTTGGTTAAAAACTGCAAAGCTTTCATCACTCGCTTAGGAGTATCTTTTAAACCTTCACGGTCAGGGTTTTCTCCTAATCCAATCAGCAAAGTACGTACAGCCTGCATCATTTCTGCTTCTGTGACAGTTGGTAACTGCTGAGTAGATAAAGATGAAACTACCTGAGCAGCAGAATTTAGATCGGGACTAATCGATAGTGTCATGTTCTGTGTTTGATTGGTAGGGAGTATGAGTTTGTCAGTACTCAAGAGCCACTAGTCTACTTTTAGGCTAATGACTCAAGAATACCAATTGACTTTAGAATTGCTTAACACTTCTTAATCATACCAAACATTTTTCCAGTTGTGAGTAGATTTGGCTGGTTGTTAATTCTCTACCAATGAAAACTAGTTGATTTCTCTGAGGGCTTTGCCATTCATCAGCATTTAAATTGTACCGAGGACCACTGAGTTGAAAAACATGGCGCATATCGCTATCACTAAACCAGAGAATACCTTTAGCCCTAAATACATTCTGTGGCATGTGTTCATTGAGAAAGTTCTCAAATTTATACACATCAAAAGGGCGATCGCTCTGAAAAGACACCGACACAAATCCATCATTTGCTAAATGATCAGAGTGATGTTCATGATGATGATCGGCATGGTCATGAGCATGATCATGACCATGCCGATCAGCTTGAGAAACTAATGCATAGTTCTGGATTGGCGTCAAGCATACATCCAAAATTAATGGTAATGCGACCTGTCCAAAATTACTATGTAAAATTCTCGCACCTGTTTTGACTTCATTAATGTATGCTTCTAGTTCTGCCAGCTTATCTGAACTCACTAGATCAGTTTTATTGAGGAGAATAATATCTCCATAAGTCAGCTGTTTTAAAGCTGCTTCACTCTGGAAATGCTCCCGATTAAACGCTTCTGCATCCACTACAGTCAGGATAGAATCGAGACTAGTTAAATCTCTCAGTTCCGTACCCAAAAACGTTAATATAATCGGCAGAGGGTCAGCAACACCCGTAGTTTCAATCACTAAATAATCAATCCGTTCTTCCCTCTCTAACACTCGATAAACGGCATCGACCAAACTATCATTAATAGTGCAGCATATACAGCCATTGCTCAGTTCGACCATATCTTCGTCTAGAGAAACTAGCAATTGGCTATCGATATTAATATCACCAAATTCATTCACTAAAACAGCAATCTTCAAATCTTGTTTATTAGTGAGAATTTGATTCAGCAATGTAGTTTTACCACTGCCTAAAAACCCTGTAATTATGGTAATGGGCATTCCCCGTTTAGGAATATCAGCAATAGTTTCTATAGTTGATGAAGTAATCTGGCTCATTGTGCATTCTCTTGTAGATTAGCGTTGATTCTACCCGTGATATCTGCAATACAAATACAATTGCAGTAATTAGTTAAATCTCGACTCATACCATTCCATTTTGGATTTGGGATTGGCAACCGCTTGGTGTATCTGAATTTTCTCTGTCCATCTGTCGCAATTATTTTTCAACTTGGTATCACATCAACATCAAAGCCACTTCTTTGGCAAAGTAAGTCAAAATTAAATCAGCACCAGCTCGCTTGATACTGGTAAGAGTTTCCAAAATTACCTGTTTTTCATCAATCCAACCCATTTGAGCGGCAGCTTTAATCATGGCGTACTCGCCACTGACGTTGTAGGCTGCAATTGGTAGCTCGGTGGTTTGGCGGATTTGTTGAATAATATCTAGGTAAGCGAGGGCAGGTTTTACCATAACAATATCTGCACCTTCGGCAATATCCAGATTCACCTCTTTTAAAGCTTCTCTAGCATTAGCTGCATCCATTTGATAAGTCTTCTTGTCACCAAATTTCGGCGCAGAATCTAAGGCATCACGAAACGGCCCGTAATAGGCAGAGGCGTATTTGGCAGAATAAGCCAAAATCCCGATATCAAAATAACCTTGAGCATCTAAAGCTTGGCGAATGGCTCTCACTCTGCCATCCATCATGTCGGAAGGGGCTACAAAATTAGCCCCAGCAGCAGCTTGAGAAACTGCCATTTTCACCAAAATTTCTACGGTAGGGTCGTTGAGGATAGTACCAGTTTCATCCACTAAACCATCGTGACCGTGGGTAGTGAAAGGGTCAAGGGCAACATCAGTAATCACAATAATCTCTGGAACTGCTTGTTTAATAGCCTTAACTGCTTGCTGTACCAGTCCATCCGGATTGTAGCTTTCTGTACCAGTGTCGTCTTTCTTTTGTTCTGAAATCACCGGGAACAGTGCAACAGCATTAATTCCCAACTGAGACACTTCAGCAATTTCCAGGAGCAACAAATCTAGAGAAAATCGGTAACACCCAGGCATAGAAGCGATTTCGACTTTCTGCCCTTCTCCTTCCATCACAAACATCGGATAAATCAGGTCATCCACACTCAGATGGTTCTCCCGCACCATGCGTCGCAGGGTCGCAGTTCGTCGTAGACGCCGGGGACGTTGAATCAAGTTTAATGGCTGCTCACTAGATGAATTTTCAGGTGACATCAAGATTCGGTAAATAAAATGATAATCATTATTATAGCTACCATGAGGTGCTTAAGAGGTGGTTTTAAAAGTCGAAAGAGTTATAAATTCTTAATTTTGACTGGTGCAAGGTACGTGAGGGTTTGGAGCACATACCCAGATATTACCCTCCTCTAAGAGGATGTTTGAAAAGTTTTGGGCGAATATAATTCGCTACTACACAAACAAAGTCCACTTGCGCGGACTAACACAAAATCAAGGTTTTCAACCCACGAAGGTGGGTTTTGCCCGTGTAGCCGCGACTTCCAGTCGCCAGGGCTAGTATTAATTTAGACTTTTCAAACATCCTCTAAGGCTACTCCTATATAGCAATCCTATTTCAGTTGTGAAAAATATCGGTTTTGGCTGTTGACTGTTGACTGTCAACGGTTAACAGTCAACAACCCTACATGTAAGATTTTACAAATCATTTAGGATTGCTATATATAGATATATCGCCATAATCAGAACATCTAAATTTTGTCAAATTTGAGCAAGCCTTAAAATATTGTTCGCTTATCCTTAACTTACAAAACTTAAAGTATAGACATAAACTTTTAACAACAGAGTAACAAGGAAAATCAACCCTAACTACTCTGAAAAATTATGATCTTAACTCGCAAAAATTGCATCTTAGGTTACAAATTTCTTACTTGTAACCTTAATGATAACTGCCGAATTATTGTCAATCTGTTGTTAATCTTTTTGCACTCATATAGCTTGTTGCATTTTCTCTCAATTATTACTGTTGCCAAATCTCCTCCTATTAGCCAAAGAACAGCAAAAAAGTTATCTACTATTAGTGAAACTTGTAGCAAAAATTTAGCCACAACCTACGAAATTTCGCATTTAGTCAATGCTTCCATAGAAATATCAACATGGTTCAGTGAGCCGCGCCTTGCTTTCAAGGCATCAATAGAAGCATTCAGTTCTCATTTATTCACCCTGATAAATCATAGCGATTTTGGTCAATTGCAATTAGACAAGCCTATTTTTCAATTCTGGCAAGAGACTATATTACCACTGTGGAATCCAGGTTTTAATTTTGCACATCCAGTAAACCGAACTGAAACTACGATTGACAAAACTCACCTAATTTTAATTGCAGGTGGTAAACCAATCACAATTCATGCTGATAGTCGTTATCAACTAACAGAAATTTTAGCAAAGAGTGGTACAAACGCCGTGGCTGCTGTGGACGGTACTTTTTTCTCCTTGAAATTCTTAACTTCTAATACGATGATTGGGCCGGTGTTGAGCCAGATTAATCATCAATTTATTCCCGGTAATGATAGTGAAAATCAGAAATTAACTGCACGACCTTTGGTATTAATTAGTCCCCATGCTATCCGCTATCTTCCTTTTAACCCTGCCCAACACAATACCCTAGCTGGCATACAAGCTGAAATGCCTGACGTTACTGATGCTTTTGTCGCGGGTGCTTGGTTAGTCAGAAATGGTCAACCCTCATCTAAGAGTAGCTTTAATGGACTTTTTGGTTCTGATGCGGCTCGCCATCGAGCTTTTTGGGGCGTTAATAAACTCAGACAACCCACCATTGGCGTATCAACAAAACCTGTTGACGCAGCAAACTTAGCAGTTATTCTAGTCAAAGCTGGACTGCGCGAAGCAGTGATGCTTGATTCTGGTGCGAGTACTTCTCTTGCTCATAACGGGGAATCTTTAGTAGGTTATGTTCCTCGTCCCGTTCCCCACGCTGTAGCATTGATACCCCCATTACCAAGAGTTAGTACCTCTTGTTTGTTGGCATTTAATCAAACAAAAAAAAGGAAAGTTTAATATGAAAACTTCCCTGTTATCTGTGAGGCTAATACATCAAAATTGTGATGTGTCCTGTCACAGTATTTTGTCTGCCTTACTTTGTTTTTTTTTACTTTTTCCCAATTATCATCTAAACTAGCGATCGCTCAATCTCCTTATAGCCACTTCGTAGCACTAAAAAACTTTTCCCAAAAAGACGCTCATTGTAGATATGAGTTAAGTCTAAGTGGTCATATTGCAAGTGTTGTCGGGGTTTTGGCATTAATATCAACTTGGTCAAAACAGCCGAATTTGTACTTACAGCCTCTTATAGAAACATTGGGTTTTTATCGCATTGCTTTCAGCAAGCGTAGTCCTTGGCCACATATTCACGAGCAAGCAAAGTTGGCAAGAGTGCCAATCATGATGTATCACGATATTCTGCCAACAAAAGAAGTATTTTTTGATGTCACACCCAGTGAATTAGAAGCACATTTTCAGCTAATGAGAGCAAAAGATGTTACCCCAATTAGCCTTAACCTGTTGATGATTCATTTACAAACAGGACTCCGACTACCAGAAAAACCTATTCTTTTGACCTTTGATGATGGCTACGGGGGACACTATGAGTATGTTTATCCACTACTGAAAAAATATAATTATCCGGCTGTATTTTCAATTTATACCAAAGGAGTAGGCAATAATTCTGGTAGAACCCATGTGAACTGGGAGCAATTAAGAGAAATGGCTGCTGACTCGTTAGTAACGATCGCATCTCACAGTATTAGTCATCCTCATGATCTCACAAAATTGTCAGACGAGCAGTTGCTAAAGGAAGTTAAATTATCCAAGCGGATACTAGAAGCACAATTAGGCTTAAATATCAAGTATTTTACCTATCCCGTAGGCAAATATGATGATCGCGTAGCTAGGGAGGTAGCTACTGTTGGGTATCAGCTAGCATTCACAATGAGTGATCAGGATGAGAGATTTGCAGGTGCATCACATAGTTTACTGGCAGTTTCTCGCTTTGGTCAATCGAGATTAAAAAATGCGATCGCTCAAGCATGGGGAGGACAACAATTAACCCCATGCCAAAAAAATAACCTAACTAATTAGGCACAAAAAAAACCAGATAACTGACTTGTTACCCGGTTTATCTCATCACGATATTAAAATTTTCAGTCTGTCAGGAGCACAGTTATGTTGCGCTCCTATTTATACCGGGGCAAAATTAAACCTTAGCTGCTGCCTTGGTAACAACTTTGAGTTCGCCCTTGGCATACTTAGCAGCAAAATCTTCCAGAGAAATTTGCTTAATCTTGCTAGCGTTACCAGCAGTACCAAATTGTTGATAGCGTTCAGCACAAACCTTCTGCATGTATGTGATGGAAGGCTTGAGGAAGTGACGAGGGTCAAATTCCTTGGGATTTTTTGCCAAAGCTTCACGTACCGCCGCAGTAATTGCCAAACGGTTGTCGGTGTCAATATTTACCTTACGCACACCGCTCTTGATACCTTTTTGGATTTCTTCCACAGGTACGCCGTAGGTTTCAGGAATTGCACCGCCATACTGGTTAATCAGAGCAATTAAATCTTCAGGCACGGAGGAAGAACCATGCATTACCAAGTGGGTGTTGGGCAAACGGCGGTGAATTTCTTCAATGCGGCTGATTGCCAAAATTTCGCCAGTTGGCTTGCGAGTAAACTTGTAAGCACCGTGGCTTGTGCCAATAGCAACAGCCAAAGCATCTACTTGGGTTGCTTCTACGAAGTTAACAGCTTCATCCGGGTCAGTCAGCAATTGGGAGTGGTCGAGTGTACCCTCAAAACCATGTCCATCTTCAGCTTCACCGGCACCAGTTTCTAAAGAACCCAAACAACCGAGTTCGCCTTCAACGCTGACACCCAATGAGTGCGCTACATTCACTACTTCACGGGTAACGTTGACGTTGTACTCGAAGCTAGCAGGGGTCTTAGCGTCAGCTTCCAGCGAACCATCCATCATCACGCTGGTAAAGTTGTTTTTAATTGCTGAGTAGCAGGTAGAAGGAGCATTACCATGATCTTGGTGCATGACAATGGGAATCTGAGGATAGGTCTCTACCGCTGCCAAAATTAGGTGGCGTAGGAAGTTTTCTCCTGCGTAATTACGAGCGCCACGAGAAGCTTGCAAAATTACGGGGCTATCTGTCTCGACAGCAGCCTTCAGGATCGCCTGAATCTGCTCCAAATTGTTAACGTTGAAAGCTGGGATGCCGTAACCGTTTTCAGCCGCGTGATCCAACAACAGCCGCAATGGTACAAGCGCCATAGATAGTCCTCCTAATGTGGTTTTCAGCTAGTCGGTGTGAGAGCAGCGTAATTTTTACCTTAATGTATTGTTACGCTAAATCTTAAGAGTTTTTTCAACATATAGGAAATTATAACTAGTGATGTGTGCCTATGTTGAAAAACTTTGCGCGATCACTAATCAAGATGCCTTATGCATGGCCTAAACTACTGTCAAGGATGTTACGTCACAGTTAGAGGCTTTGGTAGTGTGGTATGCCAGATTAGTCTATTAAGCCTACAGATGAAGGTTACTTTATTCACAGGCTAATTTCTTTACAAAACTCGTATGTTCAAGAGATTGCAAGCCTGTTTGTAACACCGCCAACACTTGCTGCATATTTCCTGCCAATAACTCACTCACCGCTAACCACAACCCAGAAAAAACCTGACTCCGCATAATTCCATCATCAGATACTAATTCCAGATACTCACCCTGTTCTAAATAGAACCAACTCAATTTTTGCTCCAGAACTTGCCAGACGATATATTCTTTGACACCATTGCGACGATAAGCTTGTTTTTTAGCATGAAGGTCAATGGCGACACTACTAGCAGCAATTTCGAAAACTAACTCTGGCGCACCTTCAATATAATCATCATCACTTATCCGAGCTTGACCACCTGCTTCTGGTGCGATGAGAAGCACAGCATCCGGTTGAGGTTCATTATCTAGGTCTAGGCGTACAGTCGGTTCAACGCCCAAAGCAACTCTTGGTGTAGCGGCTTCGTAACTAACCAACCAACCAATAATCCAAGCATGAGGTTGACCGTGACTTCTGAAACGCAAAGCAGCAGGCATGTAGACAATTCCTTCGATCAATTCGGCTTTTTTCAGGCTGGGCATAGCGTTGTAGCGGCGCTCAAATTCATAACGGGTCAGTTTGTCGCCATTTTCCAAAAGGGGAATTGTCTTGTGCTGCGGAGGTGTTTTGACCATGACTATGGTATCTCGGTTGAACCTATGACTATCCTACCGAATTGGGTAATATTTTTCGGAGAAGCTGGTCTAGCACAGTTTTTTAGCTTTATATGGGTCGCCCGGGATTCGAACCCGGAACTAATCGGTTAAAAGCCGAGTACTCTACCGTTGAGTTAGCGACCCGTTTATTTAGTTTTCGCAACTTTGTAAGTATAGCACGAACACTTGTAGATTTGTAAAGTGCTTTAGAAAAAATTCGCTGTTAACCTTACAGATGCCGTGCAGCTAGCTCCAGGTGCTAACACAGTCAAGTTTGCGCCGCTGTTAAGAGCGTTGCGCGTTGCGCTCCACGGCTCTAAACAGTAGAAGTCTTTGCCTTTAACTGTCCAAAATACTAGCCAGGTAGAAAAATCATCATAATCTAAGGTGAGCTTCAATTTGCGGCTATTATCGATCGCTGTAGCAGATTGACTAGTTAATTCTCCAAAGGCAAAATCAATTTCGTCTTGGTTAAAGTCAAAATTGCCGTCAAAAGAGTTAAATTCTTTGGTTTTATTATCTTGATAACGGGTTGAGGGAATTTCCAACTCTAGCTGAGTTTTATCGCCACAGAGAAAATAAGGATGGAACCCAGCCGAAAATGGCATTGGTATCGACGACAGATTCTTATACTCCTGACGGACTTCTAAGGTATTACCTTGCAATTCGTAGGTAAAAGCCAGTTGAAAATCAAAAGGATAAACTGCCTTTGTTTGCTCGTTGCTATTGAGAACAACGGTGAGGCTAGCTTTACCATCTGTGTTTTGAGTAGTCGCCTCCCAGGGTAATTCACGGGCAAAGCCGTGTTGCTTGAGCGTATACTGCTGACCATTGTGGGTGTATGTGTTATCGGGCAAATTGCCACAGATGGGGAATAAAATGGGATTTCCACCCCTGACACTCAACTCCGGATGAGTAAACCGTTCAGTGTCTAGATAGAAAATTTCTTGCCCTTGAATACGCCAACGGGTAATAATACCACCGCGTTCTGGTACTACTTCTAATTGTGAATTCGCGGTTTCGTCAGAAAGAACGTAGGTTTGATATTGTTGCTGTTGTTGGATAATGGTAAACACAAATTTACTCCTAATTGGGCATTGGGCATTGGGTAAAATTTTTTATAATCTTCTATTCCCCATGCCCCATTCCTTATTTATTCGTCTTCGGCAAACACAAAGCGATATAACTCACTGGGGTCTGGTTCAGGGCTGCTTTCGGCGAACTTCACTGCGTCGTCAATTACATCCTGAATTTTCTTCTCAATGGCTTTCAGGTCTTCCGAAGTTGCCAAGTTTTGCTCAACTAGATAAGCTCCTAACTTTTTAATTGGGTCACGGGCAAACCAGAATTCTTTCTCGGCTTTGCTACGCATTTCATCTGGGTCAGCGAGGGAGTGACCCCGGAAACGATAGGTCAGGGCTTCGATTAATGTTGGCCCTTCACCTGCACGAGCGCGAGCGACTGCTGCTTGGGCTACATCTCGTACCGCTAGCACGTCCATGCCATCTACTTCCACACCCACCATGTTAAACACACTGGCTTTTTTGTAAATCTCTGGGTCGGAAGTGGCTCGTTCATGGGACATACCAATTGCCCACTTGTTATTTTCCACCACAAAAATAATTGGCAGTTTCCATAAAGCCGCCATATTCAGGGTCTCGAAAAACTGACCGTTGTTAGCCGCACCATCACCAAAAAAGCAAGCAGTCACTTGGTCGGCGTGAGGATCTCCTAGCACTTCACGGCGGTATTTACTTTGAAAAGCTGCGCCAGCCGCGACAGGAATACCTTCAGCGACAAAGGCATAGCCACCTAATAAGCCATGTTCCGCAGAAAACATGTGCATGGAGCCACCACGTCCTTTGCTGCAACCTGTGGCTTTGCCAAATAACTCTGCCATTACCTCTCTAGCTGGGACTCCTGCACTCAGCGCATGGACATGGTCACGGTAAGTACTGGCGACGAAATCTTCTCCTGGTCGCATTGATTGGATCACACCAGTAGAAACAGCTTCTTGACCGTTATACAGGTGAACAAAACCAAACATTTTGCCCCTGTAGTACATTTCAGCGCATTTATCTTCAAAAAAGCGCCCTAAAACCATGTCCTCATATAACCGCAAACCTTCTTCTTGAGAAATTTGAGCAGTCGCAGTATCAAATTTGGGTAATGTGCGTTCTTGAACCATTATTTTTTAGTATCCCTGTCCTCAACCGAAAATCTACATAATCTTAAATAAGTTACTCGCATACGGCATTGGCTGTTAACTAGTACAGCATGGCGTAAATAAAACACCCATTCCAAATCAATTAAAACCTTACTGTGTGTGAATTGCGCGGATTGTTGCTCGCCGGATGTGAGTCTGACAACTTACGAATTCACAGCAGTACCAGTAAAGGCTTGGCAAAAGGAACCTGCTAGATATCAAGCTAACCTAGAATTGATCTCCATTTGCAATCCCTTCTATAGGCTACCAGTCAGAACAGCTCCCTTTCTGCATATCTATGAACAATTTGGTAAAAAAATGGGTGCAAACATCTTTAACTCATTGCTAAATGATTGCTATTAAAGTCTGATAATGATACAATCTCTTTCTCTATATGTAAGGATCACCCCTCTAAAGTAGTGTTTTTCTCACTACAAACCAGAGGAAGCCTCTAACAATCATGTCAGTAGAGATTCCTGTAAGATTTACACCGCCCACAATAGCGGTGTTTACGCTTAATATGGTGTCGCCAATTGACGAAGACAGTGACAAATAAATTACTAAGAATTAAGACAAACAGCCGACGCATTATAGGCGAAAGCAAAATATTGGTACTAAAATATGACTCAAATTTCGGCCAGGCAAAAAACGAGTTGTTGCAATATACACTTGTAATGTCAAGTCAACACGGTATTACTATGGCACGGTTTTACATGCCTGAAATGCTCTAGGTGAATTATGTCGATCACGGTGCAGAGGAAGTAGGCTGTGCGAATTCCGCTAGATTACTACCGAATTTTAGGACTACCGTTAGCGGCAAGTGACGAACAATTGCGGCAGGCGTATAGCGATCGCATTGTACAGATGCCGCGACGTGAGTATTCTCAAGCAGCAATTTCTTCTCGCAAACAACTTATAGAAGAAGCTTACGTGGTTTTATCAGATCCCAAAGAACGCAGCAGTTACGATCAGCTGTATCTTGCCCACGCCTACGATCCTGACGGTACTGCCTCTCGGACAGTAACAGTGGAAAATCGTCCACAAAGCAGCAGTGGCGTTGACACTCAGAGTCTCAGCATCGAAATCACCCAAGATGAATTAGTAGGTGCTTTATTAATTCTGCAAGACCTAGGAGAATACGAAATTGTACTGAAACTAGGCCGCCCGTACTTGGTGAATAAAAGCGGCACATCCGCCAAAACAGGCAATCATGTGGCCAGAGAACAAGCTGCCGAGAGTCCTGATCGCCCAGATATTGTCCTCACTATAGCCCTGGCCTGCCTAGAACTAGGCCGTGAGCAATGGCAGCAAGGTCATTATGAAAATGCCGCCAATTCCCTAGAAACTGGTCAGGAAGTGTTATCCCGCGAAGGTTTATTTGTGAGTGTACAGGAAGAAATTCAGGCGGATCTGTACAAATTGCGACCATATCGAATTTTGGAGTTACTGGCATTATCAGAAGTTAAAACTGCTGAACGACGCCAAGGACTGGAATTATTGCAGAATATTCTAGATGATCGCGGCGGGATTGATGGCAATGGGCATGACGAATCTGGCCTCAACATTGATGACTTTCTGCGGTTTATTCAGCAGTTGCGTAACCATTTAACAGTCGCAGAACAACATAAGTTATTTGAAGCGGAAAGCAAGCGTCCTTCTGCCGTTGCCACCTACTTGGCTGTCTATGCCTTGATAGCACGGGGATTTGCCCAGCGTCAGCCGGCTCTAATTCACCAAGCGAAACAAATGCTGATGCGTCTGGGCAAGCGCCAAGATGTACATTTAGAACAATCACTCTGTGCTCTACTATTAGGGCAAACTGAAGAAGCCACCCGTGTTTTAGAACTTAGCCAAGAGTACGAAGCCCTAGCCTTTATCCGGGAAAAATCTCAGGATTCTCCTGACTTGTTGCCGGGCTTGTGTCTATATGGTGAACAGTGGTTGCAGCATGAAGTATTTCCGCACTTTCGAGATTTGGCAAAACAGAAAGCTTCACTCAAAGATTACTTTGCCGAGCCAAAAGTACAAGCTTATTTAGAAGCCCTACCAAGGGATGCGGAAACAACTAATGAATGGGCTGTAATTAACCGCCAGTCATTTTCTCCTCCACAGACAAATACTAACCGTCGCCGTAACTCTACTGGAGTGGCTCGACAATTCCATCCAAACTCCGCACCAGATCCAGAGTTACCAGGAACACCTACAAGAGAAAGACCTGAATATTCCAGATCATCATCACCCAGCTGGAATCTATCAGCTACGCCGCCTGCATCTGCTAGTAGTAATACACCAGAAACATCTACACCACGGATGCCTACTGCGGAACGTACAGCTAGAGGATCTAATCAGAACTTGAATGGTTCTGGTCATATTTCTGTATCTGCTAACACCCAAAAGCGCCGTCGGCGCAAACCAAGTGTATCTACTAGTCGCAATCAAGAGTCTCCACAACGGCATATCTTTGCCAGGACTCTAGAAGGGAAAACCCGTCTGGTATGGACTGTGTTTGCTTCTTTAGCAGCTATCTTAGTTTTCTGGTTACTAATCTCCACTACTTTTGGCTGGGTAAAAAATATCTTTTACCCCCGACCATATTTACAAGGTGAACAACTCATAGTTGAAATCAATCAACCACCAATACTCATTCCCGACGCTAATAGCACACTTCAACCACCAGAGGGGACTCTCACCAATGCAACAGCAGAGGAAATTATTCGCAGTTGGTTGTCTACTAAAGCCACAGCCTTAGGCCCGAACCACGATGTTGAAAGTTTACAGAGGATATTAACTGGTTCAGCACTATCCCAATGGCGGCTAATTGCCCAACAAGATCAAAAAGATAACCGCTATCGGACATACGAACACAGCTTGAAGGTGGAATCTATAGACAAAATTGAATCCAATCCAGACCACGCGGTTGTTGAAGCTACGGTTAAGGAAGCAACACAATATTATCAATATGGTCAGATGAAGAAGTCTTCTGACGAAAGTTTACGCGTGCGGTATGACTTGATGCGACGAGAAGGTGTGTGGCGAATTCAGGGGATGTCAATTGTGAATAAAATCAGCATGAACTTTTAGCTAACGCTGGACTGATACAACCGACTGATGAGTTGAGATTGGGCATAGGGCGTGATTCTAGCTCTGGGTATTGCCGTCTTTTAGGCCTTTCCAGTAATATGTTATGAAACATTGACATTAATCCTGCTGGCGATCGCTGTAAAAGCAGATTAATGTGATGAAATGATGACATTTTGATCCCAAAGGGCTGATAAGTTCGTGAGAACGGTCAAAAAACGTCTTGAGACCCCTTGATCCCGACCTAGGTTTACTGGTTAATATTTACTTAACAAAAAGCACTCCACCGAAACCCGGAAAATGCTGACTCTTGGCATAAGTAAGGAATTGACAGGGAGTGAATTTGAATTTAACAACCGATTAAAAAACTAGAACACTGGGCAAGACCAGAAGTCAGAAATAAGAAATTGCTCTGGGGTGGATGATATTTTTTATATCGCATTCTTTAACCAGACGAAATCATTTACCTTTCAAACTACTGGAGGCCAAATTAATGGCAAAAGAACGCCCGCCGCTAGAAGAGATGACATTGCGGCAACTACGTAAGGTTGCCAGTGAGTATGGCATCTCTCGCTACAGCCGAATGCGTAAATCACAACTGTTGGCATCGATTCAAGAAGTCCAGCGCAGCAAATTCTCCCTCAGTCCATCTCGTTCACTGGAGGCTCAAGAAACCGTGGAAGCAGCAAAATTTGAATTGGGTCAAGTAGATCGTAATGGTGCTTCTTTGGCCGATGTTGATGAAGAACTAGCAGATTTACCTGCTGGTTATGGTGACAGCCGCATCGTACTCTTACCCCGCGATCCTCAGTGGGCTTACACATACTGGGATGTACCCAATGACCATAAAGAAGAACTACGACGCCAAGGGGGACAACAGCTAGCGCTGCGGATCTACGATGTCACCGATATAAATATCGATTACCAAAGCCCTCACAGTCTTCAGGAATATCCTGCTGATGAACTGGCAAGAGAATGGTATTTACCAATTCCAGTGAGCGATCGCGATTATGTCATCGATATTGGTTACCGTGCTGCTGACGGCCGCTGGTTAGTCTTAGCTCGTTCTGCACGAGTACACATTCCTCCTGTTTATCCTTCTGACTGGATTGAAGATGTCTTCGTCACCGTCAACTTTGAAGAAGAGTTGCGTGGCAAGACTGTTTACGAATTGGTTCCTCCTGCCAAGAAGATTGCCACCACAGTCAATGCCAACGGCAACCCCATCTACGACCAAATCTTTGGTTTAGCCGAATCTGCCGAAGCACAACGGGTTGCAGGTTCTTTGTTCGGTTCTATGCAGCATTTAGCTGGTTCTGTACCTCCCGAACAAGCTATCAGCTCCTACATTTTCCCCTCCGGTGTCGGTATGTGGGCGGTTCCCACCGTGTCTGGTTTAACAGCCTCCGGTGTGGGTATGTCAGGCGTAGGCTTCTCTGCTTCTGCCGTACCTGTACGTCCCCGCAAGTTCTGGTTAATTGCTGACGCTGAATTGATTGTCTACGGTGCAACCGAACCCGATGCTACCGTAACCATTGGTGGACGTCCAATTAAACTCAATCCAGATGGTACATTCCGCTTCCAGATGTCCTTCCAAGATGGTTTAATCGACTATCCGATTTTGGCTGTTGCTGCTGATGGTGAACAAACAAGATCAATTCACATGAAGTTTGAGCGTGAAACACCATCCCGCAATACCAATACTAAAGAAGATGCTGTTTTAGAATGGCTCTCTTAATTTTGAGAACTTCAGATTAAAAAAATCAGATTTTTCCCCGCTATAGTAACCCTATAGTGGGTTTTTTATTAATTAAACTCCCTCCATTACAGTTTCAAGACCGTTGCTACTCCCCAGGAATCAATAGTATTAACCCCATTTCTAGACTCTGTGGCGATCGCCTTGCACCCTGCCGAAAATCCTTGTAG
Source organism: Goleter apudmare HA4340-LM2 (assembly GCA_019359495.1). Taxonomy (GTDB): domain Bacteria; phylum Cyanobacteriota; class Cyanobacteriia; order Cyanobacteriales; family Nostocaceae; genus Goleter; species Goleter apudmare. The sequence goes on along the minus strand of JAHHHF010000029.1, from coordinate 10,451 downwards.
AGCCGGATTTTTGTACTTTTATAAAGTATAATTAAGAAAAAGATAAAAAAATCTAGGTAGTAAGGTAGGCTAATACCGCCGCTAACGCTGCCTGGAAATGGGCAAAGTTTAATTGTTTTTTATAAAAGCTATTGGTATCTTGTACTGGCAACCAGCTTGCAAGTCAGGAAACAAAGGAAAAAAGTGTAAATTCTCCATTTGAAGAGGCAAATAAAGGCGTGGGTCAGTATCAACCTGCTCTGCTCAGGCGCTACAATCCAGAAGCGATCGCTCGTTACTACCGTTACCGTCCCTGGTTAGCTTGGGGACGCTTGTTAAGAATTATCTTTTCCTTTGCTGGATTTGTTCTGAGTCTCAAGTTTGATGAATGGCAAGACAAAGTCGAGCAAAACAAGCAAAAACGTGCTACCCAGTTGCGAGAACTGCTGACTCGTCTTGGCCCTACTTTTATTAAAGTTGGTCAAGCCCTATCAACTAGACCTGACCTCATACGCAAAGATTTTTTAGAAGAACTGATCAAGCTGCAAGATCAATTGCCACCTTTCGATAATACACTCGCCTATCAAATTATCGAAACCGAACTGGCGCGACCAGTTCAGGAAATGTTTAGTGAACTGTCACCAACTCCCGTTGCGGCTGCTAGCTTGGGTCAAGTGTATCGTGGTCGTTTGATCAGTGGCGAAGAAGTAGCTGTCAAGGTACAACGCCCCAATTTGCGTCCGGTACTCACACGCGACCTGTATCTACTGCGTTGGGGTGCAAGTTGGTTAGCACCTTGGCTACCCCTAAATCTCGGCCATGACCTCACCTTGATTGTGGATGAGTTCGGGATAAAGTTATTTGAAGAAATTGATTACATCAACGAGGGTCGCAACGCCGAACAATTTGCTCACAACTTCCGCAATGATCCCCATGTCAAAGTTCCCAGTATTTACTGGCGTTATACTAATAGCCGAGTTTTAACCCTGGAATGGATTAATGGCTTTAAGTTAACAGATACTCAAAGCATCCGTGCCGCAGGTTTAGACCCAGAAGAAATCATCAAAATTGGTGTCACATCAGGCTTACAACAGCTATTAGAACACGGTTTCTTCCACGCTGACCCCCATCCAGGCAATTTGTTTGCTATGCCTGATGGTCGCATGGCATACATTGACTTTGGGATGATGGATCAGCTCGAAGAAAACACCAAAGAAACACTAGTAGATGCCTTGGTGCATGTCGTCAATAAAGACTACAACGACTTAGCAGTAGACTTTGTACAATTAGGATTTCTGACTCCAGACATTAATATATGCCCGATTGTGCCAGCATTAGAAGCCGTGTTGGGGAATGCTATTGGCAAAAACGTCGGGGATTTTAACTTTAAAACTATTACAGATCAGTTTTCCGAACTGATGTATGAATATCCCTTCCGAGTTCCAGCCAAGTTTGCGTTAATTATTCGCTCTCTAGTTACCCAAGAAGGGATTGCTCTCAGCCTCAACCCGGATTTTAAAATTGTCGAGGTTGGTTATCCTTACATAGCACGGCGGTTATTAACGGGGGAATCTACCGAATTACGGCGACGGTTACTCAATGTGTTGTTTAAAGATGGTAGATTTCAGTGGCAACGGTTAGAAAATTTAATTGCGATCGCTCGCACTGATGGTAACTTTGATGTATTACCCACAGCGCAGATGGGATTGCAATTTTTGTTATCTGAAGAAGGGAAATTCTTGCGACAACAGTTGATCCTTGCCCTCACCGAAGATGACCGCCTCCACACAGCAGAAGTCCAACGCCTGTGGAACCTGGTTAAAGATGACTTACAGCCAAATCGTTTGCTAAATGCAGCGATCAGCATGTTAACAGAGTTATCCAGGGAAGGCGCAGCTGCTATTTTACCCAAAGCTACATCCTTTATTGCTTTTGGTGGTAATAATTCACAAAGTCAAAAGTAAAAAGGTAGTATTTTTTAACTTTTACCTTTTAATATCAACCTGGAGTTTTCATGTATTATTTCCCTGAGCAACCGCCGTATTTAGTGTTATTAATTGGTTTCCTAATAGCATTAACCTCCGGTATAGCCTTATCTGGAACACTGAAATTAATTGTGCAGAAATGGCAAAGCAATGATGTAGACAACCCACAAACTAGCTCCTCATGGAGAGCATTGTTCGTGCCATTTCTAGGAATTACTGGCGGTATTTGTCTATTTCTCTGTTCAGGTTTAGAGATATTTGGCTTTCCAACCTTCCTGGCTTTAGGAGTTGGTTTACCTATTAGTCTGCTTACCTGCTTACTAGTTTGGTTTCAACTAGGCAGTATGCTGGATTTTGTTAAAAGCCGGGGCATGAAATCTCTCGATTTAGATTCTTTATCTTAGTTGTGAGACTACTTAAAATTAGGTAAATGAAGTTAAATGCTCACCACAAGTTTGGTAAATCATTCTGTGGTGAGCATTTGTTTTAGCTAGGTTAAGAGCCGTGAAATAAGTTTCTGACTTAAAGCTCAAACCCATATTAATGGGTTGAAATCATGCTTATGCCATGACTAAAATTTGGCAGCAAATTCAGACAGCCAGTTGCATAAATTTAGTTTGTGTAGCACAATTTGTCTAGCTTCAGCGATCGCTTCTTTGGCCTCATACCAAGCATCGGGAGTAGCTGTGACTTCTTTGATATAAGCTAATCCTTTTTCATCCAAGCTGGGTATTCTGAGAAAGCTACCTGGTGGTAATAATTTATCGGCTGCGGGGCCACCATAATAAATTGGCAAGCACCAAGATAGCAACGCATCCCAAAGTTTCTCCGTTACATACCAAGAATTATCAGCGTAATTTTCGATGGTGAGATTGTAATAATAGGGAGCCATGACATACCATTTATTACTAATTGGCCCTACTCCTTTCGTCCAACTCGGCAAATCACGACCATAGATATCTACATCTACTTCACTATCACATAACATCTGCAAAAAAGCTAACCTTTTCAGATGATTAGCACTGCGATCAACTCCAGATGTCACCCAACTACAACTGCCGATTTTTTTAGGTGGTGGCATCTCATTTAACTCAGAAAATGTGTTGGATAAATACCAAATAGCAGGCATATAATCTGGGACAGGTGCAAAATCATCTGGGCCAGAAATGTAGCTGCAATAATCTTGAGCATGTTGATAAGCCTTTTTATTCTCCGCTAGAACTTCATCTAGAGGTGGTTCTCTTAAAAGAAAAATTACTCGCTCTTTGGGAACACCGCGAAGTTTATTTTGTAGGATTTGTACTGCTGCTTGATAGCGTTTTTGTCTAATTGGTTTCTTCCAAGACCACGGCTGTTTTTCCGGGTTTTCCGGAAAAGTCGTGTAGTTGTACATTAATAAAAAATCTGGCTTTGGATGTGTGGAGCGAATTTGAATATTATCCCATATACCAAAGGGATGGGGAGTTTGTTGCCACAGCCAATCTGGTCTTTGATCTACACCAGGGTAGCTACTAATCATACCAATAATTTTTCTAGACATTTTCGTGATTTATTAGGGGTAAATTTGTCATATAAGAGTAATTTTTGTGATTGAGTAACTACTGGCGCACAGTATCCTCAAAAACTTTTAAAGATGTCAATAGGTCAATTGCAGAGTTCAAAGTTTCCTCAAAAAATTGACTTCTATTTATGGATTGCTCTGAGAAATTATCAGCGCAAGATCGGAGAGAAGTAAGTATAGGATTGAGATACTTCCGGAACTCTACAGTTAGATGAGTAAATTGATGATGCTGCTGAATTACAGTCTTGTTCATTTCTGAAACTGCGATTGATTGAGCATTGATTTGGAGGTTCACAACATCTTCTAAAACATCAATAGTATTAAGAACTCTCAGGACTGAGATATAAGCTTCTTCCATTAATTCCTGTTGATCTGGAGAATTGTCAACTGTATAATCAGCTAATAAGCTCAAGAACCCAATCATGGAATTAAGCCTGGTTCGCAGTTCGTAAGAGATGCGAATAAAGCTGAGATTACTTTTATTAGTATCTTCAGCGCGATCGCTAAATTGCATGGAATACAGACGGGAATAGTAAGAACCATTTTTTAACAGTTCCTCATGGGTTCCTACCTCTACCACCCGTCCTTGATCTAACACCGCAATTTGATCAGCTTTCTGCACTGTAGAAAGACGGTGAGCAATAACTAAAGTAGTGCGATCGCGGCTGAGATCGTCAATGGCGGCTTGCACCAAACGTTCCGAAACCGTATCTAACGCACTAGTAGCTTCATCGAGAATCAGAATTTCGGGATTTTGTAATAATGCACGGGCGATCGCTAATCTTTGTCTTTGTCCACCAGACAACATCACACCGCGATCGCCAATCATCGTATCAAATCCTTGCGGCAATTTACTAATAAATTCGTAAGCATTGGCTCGTTTCGCTGCTGTCAAAACTTCCTCTGCTGTCGCATCGGGTTTCCCATAGGCGATATTATTTCTCACCGAATCATTGAAGAGAAACGTATCTTGACTCACAATTCCCATCGCTTTGCGTAAAGATTGCAAATCGAACTCACTCAAATCCTTACCATCAATGCTAATTGAGCCGGAAATTGGATCATAAAATCTGGGTAATAAATCTGCCAAGGTTGATTTACCAGCGCCAGAACCACCCACCAAAGCCAGAGTTGTACCACGAGGTAGATATAAATCTACATCCTTTAGTACTAACTTTTCATTATTGGGATAGCCAAAGGATATGTGATTAAAATGAACTCCCTTTTCTAATTTTGTATAGGGAAGCTTACCTTTAGGCATAAAAGGCTTGTCGTCTGGCTGTAAAAATTCTGCAATAATTTCTACACTAGCAGACGTATTGGCAAAGCTACTGCGAAGAGAATTTAACTGAGAAATAAATGGCAGCAGTCGTAGCAGTACTAATATATATGTGAGAATAACTGTTGATAGAGAGCTAACCTGGTCAGCGAAAAAGGTACGTGCTAAAAAGACAATTAGCATTAACGTTGTAATGCCAGTTACTTCACTGATCGGCCCAATTGCTTCCGAGAAAACTTGAGCTTTAAAATCTGCTGTTTCACGATTACGAATTAGTTTTCTAATTTTTTGATATTCTTTGTCTTCGTTACCAGTAGCTTTAACTAAACGAATCCCGCTTAATGTTTCTAATACACTAATTGAATAGGATGACGAAAAATCAGAAAGCTGCTTCCCAAAATCTCTAGCGCGGGAAATAGCAGACTGATTGATTAAAGTTACACAAGACAGCAAAATTGTCGTAGCAATTGTTAACTGCCAAGAAATTGATAGTAACAAGCCGACAAAAACTAAAATTGTAATAACTAAAATAACTAACTTGACTGCACTACCAATAGCACTAGCAGCACGGGCAGTTTCTCCACCAAGACGGTTGATTAAATCACCAACTTTCATCTTGGAGTAATAATCTATATCAACTTCTAGTAGTAAATTGACGCCAGATTCACGGATATCTGAAGTCAACTGTCGGCTTAAAAAGCTTGATGCTAATGTACTAGAATAAGTTGCTAAATTTTTGAGAAAAATTGTAAAAATAATTGCTACAGACATCACCAATATTTGGTAATTATCTGGCAGATTATCAAATGGCAAAAGAACAGCTTTGAGAATTTGTGGCGCACCTGTTAAATCGACTGGTTGCCCGACAATTTTTAAAATTACTGGCACAATCATAGTTGTGCCGACTCCATTAAATAAAGCCCCAGAAAATCCCAACAATATCGTCAAGATAATCCAGCCAGGGTATGGTTTGGCAAATTTTAGTAATACTTTTTTAGTAGACATTTTATTTTTTGTTTATAAAATACTGGAATTGTTATTATTACATAGAGCTTTTCGTAATCATTGTGATTTTAGTTAACAAATAACTTTATTTAAAATTACCCTTATGCGAATTTACAACCGAGCAATTACTGAGTTTAATATAGATGCCATTGCCTGGATGCTATATTTTTCTATGCACCTTTCTCTAGCCTTTCTCCCTCGTTCATTTGCAGCTTCTAAATCTGCAAATATCAATTTAATTTGTTCTGCAATTTGTGTTGGCGAATTTGGGTCAACTAAATATCCAGTTTCACCAATAATTTCTGGAATGTCTCCCACCCGTGTTGCTAAAACAGGCTTTGCCATTGCCATACCATCTGTCAGTTTGATGGGAAATTGTGCCTTAGCTACAGGTGTATCTCGTTGAGGAACTACCACAATATGAGCCGCAGCCACAATTTCTGGCATCTTTTCTACTGGCGTCTGGGGTAGCTTAATAATCCATTTGCCCCAGCGCTCAATTAGTTGATCGTCGTATTGATCGTAGGGATTACCGCCTACAATCACCAACTTCAAATCAGGTTCATTGAGTTGATCAAGTGCCATTAATACATCTTCAAGACCCTTGTGCGGTCGGGGCGCACCAGGGAACATGAGAATACGGTATTCCGCTAAACCATAACGTTCACGGCTAATTTTGGCATCGTATTTTTGGGGATTAAATAAATCAGTGTCTTTGCCATTGGGTATATAAGTACCACCAAAACGGTTGAGTAAGAATTGCGTGTCAGATGTCACGGCATCAGCATGATTCATCAATGACTCCATCCACTGTAAATACAATGGATGATCTGGATTTCTTAAAGCACCGTCTTTTTTTAAAACGTCTCTGGCTAGTTGTTTGAAGTTGGGACGATATTGCCACTCATCGCCGCCATGCCAGCTTAATTCCCAATCATCGATATCTATAATCACGGGTTTGCGGCTGAAAAATTTGTTGATTAAAGCCACACCGTAACTGGTAGATTTTGGTTTAACTGCACAGACAATATCGCCATCAATTCTTTGTAAAAGCTGTCTCGTTGAGTCAAAGAATTCGGGGTAATTACAACCTGGTAAACAATAAATTGGTAGGTCAGGTGGTGGTTCGGGATAAATGCATTTACCAAATAAGAATCCCAATATTTCCACTTGATAATTTAAGTTTTTAAATACTTGTCCAAGTAAATAAGCTCGATCTACCCCACCTTTAGAAAAATTAGGTGTGAGGATAGAAACTTTTAACTTATTTTTTTGGCGATTCAAGGTTAAATTAGACATTAGTCAATTAATAGGAAAATTATTTTTTATTTTTGATCAGCTGCCAGTAGTTCCTTGTAAAGCCCCAACATCTCCAAAGCTACATCGTTCATCGTGCGTACTGGTTGAATACCTTGACGCAGTTTGGCAAGTAAATTGGCATCTTTGGCGAGAGTAGCGATCGCCTCCGTCCAGGCTGAAACATCGTTGGCTGGGACTAACCAACCATCAACCCCGTGACGAACTAATTCAGCAATTCCTCCCAAATTGGCACCAAGTACAGGCGTACCTACAGCTTGAGCTTCCAGAACCACTAGAGGACCAGTTTCCAACCATTGGGATGGGACAGCCAGTAAATCGAAACTCGCCAATGCCTCCGGGACGGCTTGACGTGTCAGTGGTTCGGCAATGCGAAACCGTGGATCACGATTGGCGATCGCTAAAACTTTTTCTCGATTCCCGTCACCGTATTTTCCCGGATGGGTAGCGTGAATAATTAGTTCTACAGATACATTAGCAGGCAGCCGATGTACTGCTTCTGCCAGCACTTGCACGCCTTTGGTTTCTTGCCAGCGCCCCAAAAAGCCAATTTTTAAAGTCGGATTTTGTGGTTTAGTTAACGCTAATTCCCGGTGGAATTTCTGAGCGACACCTTGTCGGCACAGCAGCATTTTGGCTTCAGGGACACCGTTGAGGCGAAAGGCTTCATATTGCCATTTACTGGGGATTACAAGGCGATCGGCTAGGTTTGCTAGTTGCATTAGCTGACGCCGATGTTCAGTTACCAGAGTAGGAATGCCCAAGGTTTTACCAAGCTGCCGGAGTTTGACACTTTTAGAGGCAGTTAATTTTGCTTGGGCGGCTACTCCCAGACTTAGCGGTAGTTTGCTCAGTGTAGCGATCGCTAAAGATGACACCCGTTCGGGAACACCAAGGCATTTACTACAATCAGTAGTGTCAATTACCCCATCACAAGGTTCTTTACCATATCGCATCATCGTTCCCCGCAGACATACAGGCTCTGGCATATGGATGGTGACGACAGTTTTCATCCCTAACTGACGGGCAAGAGCAAGATGTTGCAAACCGCAGTCAAAACGCCAAGAGTGTTGATGGTATACATCTGCTTGCTGCTTTTTTAGCCAATTAGCAAAAAACTCAAAGCTTCCGTCAGGCAGTTGCTTATGTACCCGTATCTTGTCAGGGATGGGGAAGACAGGATAACGATAAACTGGGATATTGTTATATACGTAGGTGTCTTCCTCACTGCCTTGTAGAGGCGCTGCAACTATGGCTGTGATGCCATGTGTTTGCAACCCCTGCAAGAGAGCATCTATATATACTTCAACACCACCTGATGTGTCAGGAAAATACCAGGTAGTTGTGTGGATTAATTTCATTTATAAACCCGCAAAGGAGGAGAACTTGATTTCACAAGCAAAACTCCAACACAAACTTAACGCTACATTTACTTTTTCTACTATCGTATTTTCACTTATAAATAAAATCAGTTTTGATTTGACCTAATTTTAAGTCCGTGAATTTGCTGGAATTTAAAACAGGGATTGCCGATCAATCAATTATCTACTTTGTGGCGTTAGATATCCTGCTCATCTTGAATATGGGACAGGTGAAGACACCTATCCCACAAGAAATGGTGGAATGCTACCAGTCGACTAGTTGTAGTTGACCTGTCTGGATACGGTCAAAAATGCGATTAATCTGACGACGTTCTTCATCACTCAACTCACCATGATTGAATACGGTAGATGTGAGCAAAGTATGATCTTGACGACTCATGCGCCCCAATAAAAGGATGCGGTCTACAATTTTTTTAACCGCTATTTCTGTTTTATTATTAACAGGTTGGTAGATGGAAGCTTTGTAATTCATATTTCTCCTGTAGATGATGCAACTGATGATGATAAAGATGCTTAACTTTTGTTAAAAAGTAGCCAAAAAATTAATGATGAATTTTGGCTAATGAGAGTTAGTATTCTTGAGTCCTCAGACCAAATCTTTTTGGTATCTTGGGAACAAAAACTACCAAAATAAATCTAACTTCGCTATTGCAGGACTTCCCAGGGAATTTTTACTGATAAATCAATGTGGTTTTACTATTTTTTACTATATATTCAGTAAAATCACGGTTGTATATAATGATATTTAACAAGGTGTGACAGCTATAATGAACGAAATATAAACGCTTCATAGAACTGGTGCATGTTCACGGGGCTGGAGATTGCCGATTAATACTAAATCTACTTGTAGGGGAAGCAGAGCTAATGCAGGTCATTCGTCTTCACGCACTCTCAGACAACTACATATTCTTGCTGCATGATGACACACACAATATTGCAGCAGTGGTCGATCCGGCGGAGGCTGAACCAGTACTACAGGAACTCGCAGCACTAAAAGCAGAGTTGGTAGGGATTTTGAACACACATCACCATCACGACCATGTGGGTGGTAATCAGCAATTGATGCAGCAATTCCCCCATGTAACGGTTTATGGTGGAGAGGAGGATAGAGGGAGAATTCCAGGACAGCAAGTGTTTTTGCAAGATGGTTCCCGTGTCCAGTTTGGCGATCGCACTGCTGAAGTGATCTTCGTTCCTGGACATACCCGCGCTCATATTGCTTACTACTTTCCCCCCAATCAAGTCAGTGGAACGGGGGACTTATTCTGTGGTGATACCTTATTTGCTGGTGGCTGTGGTCGCTTATTTGAAGGGACACCCACACAAATGGTGGATTCTTTAACTAAACTGCGTGCCTTGCCAGATAATACTCTCGTCTGGTGTGCTCACGAATACACTTTAAAAAATTTACAATTTGCCCTCACTGTTGATAGTGACAACACTGACCTCCAAAGACGCTACGATGAAGTTAAGTCCTACCGTAGTCGAGGCGAGGCTACTGTTCCCTCACTCCTGGGAGTCGAGAAACTTACCAATCCTTTTTTGCGCTGGGAGCAGCCGTCATTACAATTAACAGTGAATAGTAATGAGCCAGTGCAAACTTTTGCTCGGATACGGGGCCTGAAAGATAAATTCTCATAGGGGCGTACCGCTAAAGCAGAACCCGCAGGGTACGGTTGTTCACCCTGACATATGAACACAATGATCGCCTAAGTCAACCGCCTCACCCACAAGGGGATGGGGCTTGTAACTGACCGAGAGAATCGGTCGAAACATCTGGCATATTGACTGATGCCTGCTCCTCTGTCCCTTGGGTCTACGGTGTACACACAAGTAGATCCAGAGCGAGTTTCCAACCAAAAAAGGTGGATTCAAACTGCTGAAGCCCCCGAGTCAAAGTAGTAATTCCTGGAGGTTTTTGAGACTTGTAACCAGACCAACCA
>JAHHHF010000028.1 GCA_019359495.1 Goleter apudmare HA4340-LM2 | reverse complement strand
AATTACGGGCAGCAGAAGACCCAGAGTTTGAAACTTTCTATACCAAAAACATTTTGCTGAACGAGGGCATCCGCGCTTGGATGGCTCCTCAAGATCAGCCTCACGAACAATTTGTATTCCCTGAGGAAGTATTACCTCGTGGTAACGCTCTCTAAAATCATGAGGAATTAATTGCCATTGAGCATTTACTATTCCTCCTTTTAAATAAACCCCCGCCTATACGGCAGGGGGTTTTTATTTATAGTAAATATCTATAAATTTATGTGCTATATTTGTTTCAGGTTAAACACCCAGAGCTTAAACACTCTGCCCTTTTGAAACTAAGACCGCTTAGGCAACAAGGAGGTGATGCCCATGATAGAAAGTAGTATAAGCATGGGTCATCAGGTTGCAGTTAGCCGGCTGCGCGCCGGGGCTGTTCTCTAAAAGTTAGCCTTAGTTATCCTGAGATACTAAGTTAGCTCAATTAGCTAGGCATAGCTCGGAGTTCCTTCCGGCAGTCTGGTTGCAACCTGAAGACCCGCTAGACCGCTCTGACTTAGATCCACAGATCTAAATCAGAGCGGATAGTTTTTTAGGGGTGATTTTTAAGTTGTTAATACTGTTATTGAAAAGTTTAGGTGGCGATCGCGTTACACTGCTTTTTAGGCAAGGAATAATATTGCAACCAAAACAATTGCAACGCAATGTCTATGTTGCCCAAATAAAATTTGGCATTAAAGACAAAGCATCCAATTCAGATGCAAGATGCCACAAATATATCAAGAGGAGTTTTGAAATATGGCAGGGCTACTCACTGAGGCGGAAATTCAAGAGCGAGCAATCTTACTGTCTGGTTGGACAGTTGTAAATTCCCAATTGCAAATTACTCGCACCTTTAAAAATTTTATCCAGGCAATGGAGTTTGTGAATAAGTTAGTGGAACCTGCTGAATCAGCAGCACACCATCCAGATATAGAGATTTCTTATAACAAAGTTAAAATTAAACTCACAACACACGATGCAGGTGGGTTGACCCAGAAAGACTTTGATTTGGCAGGGGTAATTGCACAAATTAGTTAAAGGATTTCTCTTGCCAACTTACCTCAAATATCGAGGCTTTCAGCAGTTGAGGGGGATGGAAACCACAATTTTCCATCCCCCTGCTTCTTGATTAAGTAGACAACTATGAATTATTGGTTCATATCGAAAGTTCTTTTAAGTTCGTAGTCAGCACTTCAGTGCTGAAGAATGAAGGACTCAAGTGCTGACTAGGAACAGTATACATTAGCGAGAATAAAACAGCCTAAAAGCTTATATAGTAAGCGTTTGGCTATTTCTAACTGGGCGAAGTATTACTAGTGGCTCAGGGTTGGGGACTGGTATTGTTTAACGAGTACTCAATTACCTGGAACTTTTTTTAGGCAAGCTCAGTCTACTCCTTACTGTGTGACACTTGATGAGGCGTCTGGTTACTGTTGCTCAATATCTTGCCATACAGTCTATATGCTTTATAATGTCATTGTATGAAAGTGTGTTTTTGCATAAGTTAGTTCCATGAATTTTTCATAATAAGTTAATCAGTTATTAGCTTGGCAAAAACTAAAATTGTATTAGTAGCAACTATGCCTCATCTAACAGATTTCTCACAGATGTCGCATATTTGAGAATAGGTGCAACGAACACAATTATCTATACAAGGTGTGAGGAGAAAAAAATGTCTGATATTTTGTGGAAATCCCTGGTGGTTAGTCCAGCAGTTTTGGGAGCAACACTGTTAGTTTCAGCAGCAGCGATTGCTGCCCCAACTACAACAACTGAAGTATCGCCAGTTGAAACAGAAATCGTTGCTGAAGTAGCCCAAAAACCAGAGATTGTAGCTCAAGCAGCTCCAACAAACGGCGATTCTAGCGTTTTAGAACAAGTTAACCGCTACAGCAAAGAAGGTAGCAACATTCAGTCTCAAGTCACATCGGTTTCTCAGTTTTCCGATGTCCAACCTACTGACTGGGCGTTCCAAGCTTTGCAGTCCTTGGTTGAGCGCTACGGTTGTATTGCTGGTTATCCTAACGGTACTTATCGCGGAAACCGTGCATTGACCCGTTATGAATTCGCTGCTGGTTTAAACGCCTGTTTGGATCGGGTAAATGAATTGATTGCCACAGCCACAGCTGACTTGGTAACCAAACAAGATTTAGCTACTTTACAGCGTTTACAAGAAGAATTTTCCGCAGAATTGTCAACCCTACGCGGTCGTGTCGATTCCTTAGAAGCACGGACTGCTGAATTGGAAGCTAATCAGTTCTCCACAACCACAAAACTCGTTGGTGAAGCTATCTTCGCTGTAACTGATGTATTTGGTGGTGGTAGAACCGAAGACGCCAATAACACTGTCTTCCAAGACAGAGTGCGTTTAAGCTTAAACACCAGCTTCACCGGTAGAGATCTGTTGACTACTCGTCTGGCTGCTGGTAATGCTGTAGGCTTTAACTTTGAAGATAACGCTGGTGCACCTTTCACCACCGGAGAAGGTAGACAAACATTCCAAGTCGGTAACACTGGTAACAACAACGTCAGGATAGACCGATTGACTTATGAGGCTCCTGTAGGACCAGCCCAAGTTTACCTAGCAGCTAGTGGTGGTAAACACAGCCAGTATGCAGCTGTGAACAACCCTTACTTCTTCGACAAAACCGACGGTGGTAACGGCGCACTAACTTCCTTCGCATCTGAGAGCCCCATTTATCGGATTGGTGGTGGCTCAGGTTTAGCCCTCAGCTTTCCTTTTGGACAAGGTGGCGGAATCCTGAAACCAAGTTCTTTAACCTTAGGGTATTTAGCATCTGATGCAAATAATCCTGGCGGTAATACAGGTTTATTCAATGGTAACTATGCTGCTCTGGGACAATTGAACTTTTCTGTCGGCGATCGCCTCGCCTTAGCTGCTACATACGTCCACGGTTATCATGCAGGTAACTCCGCGTTGTTTGATGCCGGCTTTGGGCTGACTGGTAGTAGTGGTGTTGCTGGTGGTGTTGTTGGTACTCAACAAGCTAATACGATTACAAACCCAGCTAATAGTAATTCCTACGGTATATCCGCAGCTTTTAGACCTAGTGAAAAACTATCGGTAAGCGGCTTCGTTTCCTACCACGATGTTACACAACAAGGCGCTGGTAATGACTATGAAGCTTGGAGCTACGGAGCTGGTGTAGCACTAGCTGACTTTGGTAAGAGAGGTAACGTCTTGGGTATTTTTGGTGGTGCAGTACCCTATGCTCGTAACCGTGCTGGTTTTGCTGGTGGTGATGTACCTTACCAAATTGAAGGCTTCTATAAGTACCGCGTTTCCGATAACATCTCCATCACTCCTGGTATTATCTACTTGACTTCTCCCAATCAAGGCAACAATACAGATAGTGCAGTTATCGGTACGATCAGAACAACGTTTAGCTTCTAGATCTGAGATTAAGCGTTGATCATCCGCCTAAAAGTTTAAAAATTATTCTACCCCGCCTACAAGCGGGGTTTTTTGTTGGGAGTAATGGACACAAGTACAGCCGTGAAATAAATTTCCGGAACCTAAGCTTAAACCAGTTTTAATGGGTTAAAAACCTACCCAGTAGGCTCTGGCTTACCCAACTAGGATTGCAGCACGCCCAACAAAGAGACGAAATCCTATAGCAACTAAACCCCAGTGGAGAACCGGAGTATACTGGAGAAGGTTGGGGTATGAAGGCTCAAAAATCCCATACTTCATCCGTTAACCTTAACCTTTATTTATCCTTGATCCCTGCCTGTGGAACTATCTTGTAAATCAGAATACGCCATTCTAGCCTTATTAGAAATGGCAACTAACTACCAAAGTGGCGAACCGCTACAAATTCGACAAATTGCCGCACAACAAAACATTCCTGATCGCTATCTAGAACAACTGCTAGCGACCTTAAGACGCGGAGGTATAGTCAAAAGTCAACGCGGCTCAAAAGGTGGTTATCTGTTAGCACGAGAACCTTGGAAAATTACAGTATTAGAAATTTTGGAATGTTTGGAAGGTTTGGATGTGCGGATCTGTGAAGAAAACATCAATACTAAAACTTTAGACAGTTCTGTGATTGGAGACATCTGGCAAGAGGCTTGTCAGGCGGCAAATTCAGTGTTGCAAAAATATACGCTTCAGGAGCTTTGTGAACAAAGAGATTCTCGAAGACAGTTAGATATTATGTATTACATTTAGCTGGTTGTAAGTATTCATTCGGCTCTTGACTAAGAACTCAAAAATTAAGGACTAATTATGCGAATAGCTCGTAACATTACAGAACTTGTGGGACGTACACCCTTAGTGCAGTTGAACCGCATTCCCCAAGCAGAAGGGTGTGTAGCTCAGATTGTGGTGAAATTAGAAAGTATGAACCCTTCCGCGTCAGTTAAAGACCGGATTGGGCTAAGTATGATTAACGCTGCCGAAGAAGAGGGACTGATTGCTCCACAAAAGACGTTATTAGTAGAACCTACTTCTGGGAATACAGGAATTGCTTTAGCAATGGCAGCAGCTGCCAAAGGGTATCGGTTAATTTTAACTATGCCAGAAACCATGAGCGGGGAGCGTCGGGCAATGTTGCGCGCCTATGGAGCAGAACTAGAACTCACACCTGGAATTGAGGGGATGAGTGGGGCAATTCGGCGGGCGCAGGAGATAGTTGAGAACACGCCAGATGCCTATATGTTGCAGCAGTTTCGCAATCCGGCAAATGCGAAAATCCATCAAGAAACCACCGCAGCAGAAATCTGGGAAGATACAGATGGACAGGTAGATATGATTGTCGCTGGGGTAGGAACAGGTGGTACGATCACTGGTGTAGCGGAAGTGATTAAAGCACGGAAACCGAGCTTTGTGGCGATCGCTGTGGAACCAAGTAATAGCCCAGTTTTATCTGGAGGGAAGCCAGGTCCCCACAAAATCCAGGGAATCGGTGCTGGGTTTATCCCCCAAGTCCTCAAGCTAGAATTAATTGATGAAGTGATTACCGTCAGCGATGAAGAAGCGATCGCTTACAGTCGGCGGTTAGCTAGAGAAGAAGGGCTACTATCTGGGATTTCTAGTGGAGCCGCTTTATACGCTGCAATTCGTGTCGCTCAACGCCCGGAAAACGAGGGACGCTTAATTGTGATGATTCAACCAAGTTTTGGAGAGAGGTATTTAAGTACACCGTTGTTCCAAGACCTGGAAGCAAAGGTAACAGCTAGCATTAGCTAACTATGTAATTAGATTAATGGTCGATTTTAATCACTACCACACACTCAAAGTTCGTCCGAATGCCAGCCAAGCGGAAATCAAGCAAGCTTATCGCCGCTTGGTCAAATTATTTCATCCGGACAGTCAGCAAGAAACCGCCAATCACGAAGAAATTATCCGGATCAATGCAGCTTACGAGGTTTTAGGCGACACACAGCGCCGTCTTAATTATGACCAGCAACTACGGGATATCTCGGAAACATTATCGGGCGATCGCCAACAGCGTGCAGCATCTGCTCAAAAACGTTACCAAGCAACGCGACGAACTGGAAGAGATGTCGATGAACAAGTTGAAGAATGGCTGCGCTTAGTTTATCAACCAGTGAATCGCTGGCTTTGTAACATCCTTAATTCCCTAGAAGAACAGATGGATGAACTAGCCGCCGACCCCTTTGACGATGAATTGCTAGAAGCATTTCAGGAATACTTACAAATCTGTCGCAATGACCTCAAGCAGGCGCAAATTACTTTTCGTTCTTTGCCAAATCCTCCCAGTTTAGCCAGAACAGCAGCCCATCTCTACTACAGCCTCTCTCAAGTAGCCGATGGACTAGATGAATTGGGATATTTTCCATTGAACTACGACGAACGTTATTTGCACACTGGGCAAGAACTATTCCGGATTGCTACGAGATTACAGTGTGAAGCGCAGGTTTCAGTTCATCAATAATATCCAATCATTAATGACGAAACTATTACTGAATTCTGATGAGATTAAGACCAATAATCATACAGTCAAAATATTTGGTCACAGGAATCATAAACATCCAAGCTTGATATAAAACAAGAAGAAAACTATGACCCAATCTCTACAAAAACTATTTACATTTGATGAATTTTTAGAGTTTTTAGAAACACAACCAGAAAATATCCGTTATGAATTACACGATGGAAATATTATTCAAATGCCACAACCACTGGGAACACATGAACAAATAATTATGTTTTTATCAAGGATGCTACTGTTAAAAACAGTCGAACTCAAACTTCTTTATGATATAAGCAGTAAAAACGTTCTAGTTAAGCCGGAAAATAAACAATCTGGTTACTATCCAGACATTTTTTTACTGAACCTTCCTAACTTAAAAAACGAACCGTTATGGGAAAAAGAATCGACTGTTAGTAAAGCAGATTCAATTCCATTAGCGATTGAAGTTGTCAGTACTAACTGGAGAGATGATTATCATAAAAAGTTTGCTGATTATGAAGAAATGGGTATTAAAGAATATTGGATTGTTGATTATGCTGCTTTGGGTAGCAAAGAGTTGATAGGCGACCCAAAACAGCCAACAATTACAATTTACTCTTTGAGTGATGAGGGTGAATATAGGGGTAGAAAATTTAGAGGAAACGACCTTATAGAGTCGCTAACATTTCCAGATTTAAATCTGACTGTAGAACAAATTTTTTCAGCGCGTTATTAATTGATGCTTTGGTTTCACCAAAACAGTGCTGAGTGCCCAGTTAGAGGATGTTTGTCAAGTCTAAATTAATACTAGTCCAGGCGATTATAAATCGTGACTACACAGACAAAACCCACCTCCGTGGGTTTCAAAACCTTGATTTTCTACTAGGACAAGGCAGGCAGACTTTGTTTGTGTAGTAGCGAATTACATTCGCCCAAAACTTTTCAAACATGCTCTAAAACCGAGTGTAAGAATTAGGACAGAAGCTGGACTCTTGGCTTGGGATTCAGCGAAGCGAGAGAAATTAGTTTATGCTGGAAAGAGTGAAAGATTAAGAAAGTTTAAATTTTGCTCCCAGGGTACTCATGCAATGTATTGTAAATCGCCGCGCTCAGTTTTCGGCTAGCCATCGCTATTGGTTACCAGAATTGAGTGAAGCCGAGAATATTGAGAAATTTGGCGCTTGCTCTCGATTTCCTGGACATGGACACAACTATGTCTTATTTATCTCCCTAGCTGGAGAACTAAATGAATATGGCATGGTGTTGAACTTGTCTGATGTGAAAAAAGACATCAAACGAGAAGTTACCAGCCAACTGGACTTTTCTTATCTCAACGATGTCTGGGCAGAATTTCAACAAACTTTGCCTACGACTGAAAATATCGCACGGGTTATCTGGCAGCGACTAGCACCTCACTTGCCTCTAGTCCGCGTACAGTTGTTTGAACATCCTGAACTTTGGGCAGATTATCTAGGAAACGGAATGGAAGCTTACCTCTCTATCAGTACTCACTTTAGCGCCGCTCATCGGCTAGCTCATCCCCATCTCAGCCAAGAAGACAACATAGAAATTTATGGTAAATGTGCGCGGCCCCACGGTCACGGACACAACTACCATTTAGAAGTGACTGTCAAGGGTGAAATTAATCAACGCACTGGCATGATTGTCGATTTAGGTGCGTTAAATCAGGCGATCGCAGATTATGTGGTAGAACCATTCGACCATACCTTTTTAAACAAAGATATTCCTTACTTTGCCGAAGTTGTACCGACTGCGGAGAATATTGCCGTTCATATTAGTAATTTATTGCGATCGCCTATCCAGGAATTGGGAATTCAACTGCACAAGATTAAACTGATTGAAAGTCCCAATAACTCCTGTGAAATTTATTGCAGCGAGTCAGAATCAAACTCTGTCGGTGTGGCTGCTAGTCAGCCAGTATTGGCAAGGGTTTAGAAATTTTGTAAATGTTAGGGGCGAACAACTGTACCCTACGGGAAGGCTCCGCCCCTACAGAGGGTTTTTGTGATTGCATAATTAAATTCTAAAGATGTTTTAATATTCAGGTTAAAACAGTTTACTAACTACACATTTGAAACTTGGTAGCAAAGGACTAGTTAATTCATCTTCGCTAAATAAAGTCGCCGCTAGTTTCAAAAGAGCTTGCTCGCGTCGGTAAACTTCTACCTGCTTCTGAGTGTAATCACAAATCCAATATTCTTGCACCCTTTGCACTGAATACAGTTTTAACTTGGTTTGGCGATCCCGTTTTTCGTTTTTTTCTCCTGGAGAGAGGATCTCAACTATCAACTCTGGTGCGCCTGTGAGGTGTCTCGCCTCATCTAGTAAAAGTTCTAAGCGTTCATTACTTACCCAGACAACATCAGGAATCACATTGTCAGCATCTGAGAAAATAATACCAGGTGCGATCGCCGCCTTACCCAATCCAGTTTCATCTGACCAAATCTTGAGAACTGTACCAATATTGATAGAACTTGATTGATGATTCCAATGGGGCGACTTGGTCACAAATAGTTCTCCATCAATAATCTCATAGCGATTTTTGTGGTCATCGGCGAATAGTTCTAAATCAGCAGTTGTCCAACGCACTGGAGTTGTTTGCATAGAAACCCCCTAGCATTTATTGATCATATTTTAAATCTTTTGACCTCGTCGGGCTGAAGATCGCAAATAACGATAAATTAACCATGCCACAACTGCAAACATGAGATTTATCAACAAACGACTCAGTGTAAACCGCAGAACATCAGGATAAAAAAGCTGCCACCACCTTAAAGGGCTGAGAAGTCTAGCCAAGAGAAACAGCCCAAAAATTGCGTTTCCACCCAGCATCAGGACAAACAGTACTAAACCGCGTTGCCAATAACGCTGCGAAATTGTGTAGCCGGATATCAATTTGATTGGGGATTGACCCTGTACTCTGCATAGTAATTGTTCCATCCGCCAAAACATCCATAACAGCAAAGGAAATAAACCATAGCTGAGGAAACTTACAGGGACTCGATAACGCCAAGCACTAGATAGAACATTCACCAAAGCATGACAAATAACAGAATTGACCCAAGCTGAGAAAATCAAAATATGATTGCCACGGAGACGATGCCCAAAGCCAATAGACATTGCCAAGGCGTACCCCCAAGGAGCAGAGAACATGGCGTGAACGGGTGTACCAATACTCCGGTCGATAATTGATGCTGTATTGTAAAAAAGGTAAACCCAGTTTTCTTGGGCAGTGAATCCTAGGGCAACAGCGATGGTGAAGAGGAAAACAGTACTGGAGCGTACTTGATACTTGCGTTGATAGTAACAGATGGCAGCAACAACA
Source organism: Goleter apudmare HA4340-LM2 (assembly GCA_019359495.1). Taxonomy (GTDB): domain Bacteria; phylum Cyanobacteriota; class Cyanobacteriia; order Cyanobacteriales; family Nostocaceae; genus Goleter; species Goleter apudmare. The sequence goes on along the minus strand of JAHHHF010000028.1, from coordinate 19,895 downwards.
GTCACCAACTTGCAGCCTTCTTCAATAGGGCCTATTGCCACCAACTGCCGTAGGGTAATACTAGGGAGCGTAGACACGCAGTGGCTTGTCGGTAGACATTGCTGCCAACGTTGCCAGTCTACAACCTGATTGGCTACAGTTTCAAACACCAACTCTAGGTTAAGGGCGATAAAACCCGATATTGCCCCAAGGAAAAATAACAGTAGTAACTTAAACAGTAATGGGGCAGTAGGAACACGGTAATAGTAGTAAGTCAGCAGCAGTAGAGGTGGTGTAGCTGCCCATAAAATGATATCAAAATCATGCACACACTTGAGCGATGATAGTGCGGTGACGGGGACTATTGGGAGTGATTGTTGGGGTTTGGAAACCTACCTCAACTAAAGCTTGTGCGATATCTAAGGTAAAGTACTGATCTAAGTATGGTTCAGTACTTTTGAGCAAGGTCAAAATGTAAGGTGGCATTGTCGCGTAGGCTTCCGACTGGGGATTCATATCCATGATTGCCAAATGACCACCCGGACGCAGTAGACGCCGCAACTGTGCAAAAATCTCTTTGGTTGCTGATTGGGGTAATTCATGACACATCAGGAAAATCGAGACTAAATCAAATGAAGCATCTGGTAGCCCATGTGATTCAGCTTGAGCATGAACCCAATTGATTTTAGCCTGACGCTGTTGGCTGCGGTAGTGAGCCACCGCTAAGAAATAGGGGGATAAGTCTAAACCTGTGATTTGGGCATGGGGGTAGGTTGCTTGTAAGGCAAAGGTACTCAAACCGACACCGCAACCTACGTCTAGGATATCTTGTGGTTGAGGGGAGATTTGGACTTTGAGAATGTTGTGATAACTTTGGCGCAGTTTAGCATCTCCCTGTGCCCCCGCATCCTGCCAGATGCCAGCATGGACAGTACGCGCCGCAACTTCTAACTCAAAAGCTGCTTGCCAACTGAGGTCTCCATTTTCGTAAGCGTGGAATGGACGGAGGTAGTATTCTGGGTAAGTTAACTGAGGATTTTGGACTTGAGCTAAATCAGTCGCCCAATCACGGGACTGTAATTTATCTACTTCTTGTGTCCAAGGTACGCCTATTCTCTGGGCGCGTTTAATCATCATTTGTCTGGCTTGATGTTTGGCTAGTTTGGCTAAAGGCTTGATTGCCAGTACACCATTCACCAAGCGAGAAGCTAAACCAGGAGGAGTGTTTACAGCAGCAGTCATAAATTAATTAACATTTAACAGCCTCTTTAACTTATACAAGAAAGCAGGCTGTGAGCAAAGAGTTGCATTCTGATGCAACCCTATACTTAACAAAATTACACGAGAAGGCAAAGCCCTAAGCTTCCTAAGCAGAGATTAATTAGGTAGTAATTTGTATTCTATGAGGAATCATATTTGATTTCTGCAAAAATTGTCAGTATTTGTGGAGTGTTTGTCATTATCGCCCCAATACCCAGTCCAAGGAGACTTAATGATTAATTAATGCCAAAATTTCTGCGATCGCCAAAGGATTTGAGGTACGGTTATCTACTCAAGAAATCCCCCCTGCGCCTGCTACCTATGCAAGGTAAGACGCGGTAAATTGAAGATGTAGCTAAAAAAGATGAATGTTACACAGAGCTACTGTCAATCAACAACTCGCTTGCTTGCTACGGGCTGGCGTCATTGACCAAGCACAACACTCCTAACGATGTTGGTTGGGAGAAATCATCACCACAACCGTTTTCAAGCAACTACTGTGTTATGCGTAAAAAACTACAACTAGCCTTCAAAGCACTCTTAAAAGCTTTCTTTATTCTGAGCCTGGTGTTCACCTTGGCACTTGGTCACGCGGATAATGCGTTAGCTGCCCGTAGTGGTGGGAGAATCGGCGGCGGTTCCTTTAGAATGCCATCAAGCCGTACCTATACACCGCGTACCTATGCGCCTCCTGGAGGAGGTGGGTACTATCCCGGTGGTGGTTTTGGCTTTCCTTTCCTGATTCCCTTCTGGGGCATTGGTGGAGGATTTGGCGGTTTGTTTAGCATCTTAATATTTATTGCGATCGCTAACTTCCTCCTACAAACTTTCCGTCGCGTCAACAGTGGCGAAACCAGCGATGAAGTAGGCTATAGCAGTAACTCTCCTGTTTCTGTTACCCGTTTACAAGTGGGTTTATTAGCTCAAGCACGTGGTTTGCAAACTGAACTCAACCGCATTGCTGAAGCTGCTGATACCAACTCCCCAGAGGGAAGAGCCGAAATTTTACAAGAAGCCAGTCTAGCTTTACTCCGCCACCCAGAATACTGGGTATATGCAGCTGGCGCTACCCAACAAGCTAAGTTAAATTCAGCCGAAGCTCAGTTTAACCGTCTGTCACTAGCAGAACGTAGCAAGTTTAGTGAAGAAACTCTGTCTAACGTTAACAATCAACTTAAAGCAGCCTTAGCTAAAGATGCGCTACCTGCGGCTGACAATGTGGAAAACCCAACTGATTTAATTACCTCTGGCCCTGGAGAGTACATTATTGTTACCTTATTGGCAGCGACCTTGGGCAAACTAGAAATTCCCGCAATTAACAGTGCTGACGACCTACGTCAAGCTTTGCGTCAAATTGGTGGACTCCCCAGCGATAGACTGTTAGCAATTGAGGTGCTTTGGACTCCCCAAGCTGAAACTGATACCCTGACATCTGATGATTTATTTGCAGAGTATCCTGATTTGAAACTGGTGTGAACCCAGATATTGTAGGAGTGCAAGTGTTTGTGCTCCTACAAATTTATATAGCCCTCATTTCCGAGCGAGATACGTGCCTTTATATGTACCTAATTGCGGTAAAATAAACCTGAATCAAGGTACAAAAGCATTTAGGTAGAAAATTATCATGACAGTTTCCGCGCTCTCTGAAAATCAAATCGGCAATTTTGACTTAGAGCAATTAAATCAACAATTTGAAACTGCGACTCCAAAAGAAATTCTGGAGTGGTCTGTCGCCAATATTCCCACAGGACTGGTGCAAACTAGCGCCTTTAACGTGGATGACATGATAATTACCCATATTCTTTACACTGAACTCAAACACCCAGTCCCGGTAATCTTTCTTGACACTCTCTACCACTTCCCTCAAACCCTAGAACTAGTTGCGAAAAGCAAAGAACTTTACAACCTAGATTTGCAGACTTACAAAACTCCCGATGTCGATAGCCGCGAAGCTTTCACCGCCAAATATGGTGAAGCACTTTGGGATCAAGATATCGCCCAATTCCACCAAATTACAAAAATCGAACCTCTGCAACGGGGTTTAGACAAACTGAACACCATCGCTTGGATTACCGGACGTCGTCGGGACCAAGCTGTGACTCGTGCAAATATGCCCGTATTTGAATTAGATAGCCAAGGACGATTGAAAGTCAATCCTTTAGCTGCTTGGACACGCCCACAAAGCTGGGTTTATGTCGCTGAACATGGAGTAATTTATAACCCTCTTCATGACCAAGGCTATCCCAGCATTGGCGATGAACCCATCACTACCAAAGTCGGCGAAGGCGAAGACGAACGTGCTGGACGCTGGCGAGGATTGGGTAAAACTGAGTGTGGAATTCATATTTAATAGAGGGTTTGACACCACAAATTAAGATTTTTCCTGATTTTACGGGGTTGTAGGGGCGGACGGTTGTTCGCCCCTACGCACTTTTTTGACGTGGTGAGAGGTGTCATCTAATCCTTAAATTAAGTCGGGGATCTCTAGTTATGATGAAGTATTTGATCTGGTTTACAAAGTTTTGGTGATACTTGGTTTATGCGTAATTGGTGATACTGTTAGCAAAATTATTTGGGGGTTAGCCTCTTCATAGGTTTCTAGGTTTGCACCTGGAAATTAATTACTATGAGTTGTGGCAATACCTCCGAGGATGATTAAACGACTTAGACAGGTTTTCAAAATAGTTATTTTCATTATTGTTTTCATTTCTTTCTTTATCGGATTTAAGGGCATATTATCTGCTCAACATCCCTCTGTTTCCCATCCTCTTGCTTCATTAACTGCCGCAGAAATTACAACAGCAGTGGCAGTCATTAATCAGGAAAAAACATTGAGTGAAATGGCAGTTTTTCCCTTGATTACCTTGCAAGAACCAGATAAAAATAAAGTCTTGAATTTCAGGGCTGGTCAACCTTTTGAGAGAAAAGCCTTCTTGGTGGTTTATGAACCATCACAAAACCAAACCTATGAAGGTGTCGTTGACCTGAAAACGCAAACCTTAAGTTCTTGGAAACAAATACCCAACGTCCAGCCTGCAATTGTTAATTCAGAATATGAACTTGCTAATCAAGTAGTCAAATCTGATCCGCGTTGGCAAGCAGCGATGCAGAAGCGGGGAATTACAGATTTGGATCAAGTCCAAATCAGTTGCTGGTCGCCGGGAATCCTCAGTAAACAGGAAGAGAGGACAGGTAATCGTCTTTGTCGTAGCTTATTTTATTACAGAGGCGAACGCTGGAATTATTATGGTAGTCCGATTGAGGGTGTGTCTGCCACTGTCAATTTAAACACAGGTAAACTTGATAGTTTTATGGATAGTGGCGTAGTTCCCTTTTCCCAAGAAAACTGGAACTATGATGTTCAATCCCTGGGTAAATTACTCTCACCACCAAAATTACTCAAGATACTGCAACCTCGTGGTGTAAGTTTCCGTGTCAATGGCAATGAAATTAGTTGGCAAGGTTGGCAGTTTCGCTATTTAATGCATCCCCGCAACGGTTTAGTGTTGTATCAAGTGACTTACAACGACGGGGAAAAAGTGCGACCAGTTTTATATCGCGCTAGCCTGTCAGAAATGGTAGTACCCTATGGCGACCCTGACCCTAATTGGGCCTTTAGAAATGCCTTTGATGTCGGCGAATACAACTTCGGTGCCCTCGTTAACAAAATGGAGTTAGGTAAGGATATTCCAGAAAACGGTAAGTTAATGGATGCGGTGTTGGCTAATGAAAAGGGAGAACCTTATGTGATGCCAGGGGTAATTGGCATCTACGAGCGAGATCACGGCGTACTCTGGAAGCACTACGATTACAATACCCAGCGTCATCATGTCCGTCGCAGTCGAGAATTAGTGATGACGATGACGGTGGCGATTGACAATTATGATTACAACTTAAATTGGATATTTCGCCAGGACGGTACCCTGGAGGTGCAGAATGAATTGACGGGTATTGTATTAGCCCAGGGAACGGCTGACCAGAAACAGACTGAGGATAATGTTTACGGTCAACTAATTGCCAAGAATATCGTGGGAGTCAATCATCAGCACTTTTTTAATTACCGTTTAGATTTAGATGTTGATGGTCAGGCAAATTCGGTGATGGAAATGAATGTAAACGCCTTACCAATGAATAAAGAAAATCCTTTAGGAAATGCGATCGCACTTTCTACCACCCCATTAGCAAAAGAATCTGCTGCTGTGCGAGATTTGGAAATGCAGCACAGTCGGGGATGGATGGTTGTGAGTGCAGATAAAAAGAATAGTTTAGGGGCTACACCTGGGTATATGTTGATGCCTGGTAGCAATACGGCATTTTTACCTGTGGAAGGGGCAAATATCCGCCAAAAAGCAGGCTTTGCCACTCACCATGTCTGGGTAACAAAGTATAAACCCGATGAACTCTACGCTGGTGGTGACTATCCCAATCAAGCACAACCAGGACAGGGTTTACCGCAATACATAGCTGATGATGAATCTTTGCTGGGTAAAGATGTCGTTTTGTGGTACACGATGGGCGTAACGCACATTCCCCGACCAGAAGATTGGCCTGTGATGCCTGTGCATCGAGTTGGATTTAAGCTTGTTCCTAGAGGATTTTTTAGCCACAATCCGGCGATTAATTTACCATCAAGCCACAGCTAGAGAACAAAGCACCTATGAACAACAATAATTCTGATGTTGAAACCCCAGATAGCGATATGCTACCTGAATATGATTTCACAGGTGGTGTGCGGGGAAAACATGATCAAGAATATCAACAAGGACATATGGTAACAATTCATCAAGCAGATGGCACAACAGTTTTTCCTGCTCTGACTCTTTTAATTGCTTCATCTAATTCGCTAATTTTATTTTCCCAATACTCAATATAATTAACTCTTTCAATCGGATCATAAATTTTGGCACGCATTGACGGTCTTGTTTTTCGTTTTTTATGATGATAACTGGATCTGAGAGTACAGTAGTTATGACTGTGAATGGTGCAAACAACAATGGCAATCAACGCTCTGTTGTTTTACCTTAATTACTTAACTGTATAAACCTCATCCATTTTGAAATCTGGAGTAGTGCAAGACCCAAAGCCCGCTACGAAGAGCAAGGAGCGAGACTACATTTTTAACCCTCGAAATTATTGTGGTCAAGTAATAAGTAGCTCAGTGTTACTTACACCTATTCGTACTCAACATTAGCCATAATTGCTAACAAAATTTGCTGAACTTTAAGATTCATGTAATTTACCAACCACGAAGTTGTTTTAAGTAGCAACTGAATCATAATCAGGAAGTGGTTTTGAGCGATTTCACCCCAAAATAAACTCCAACAAGCCCCACTTCATGAGGGCTGCAAGTTTTGGGACAATCAGAAGCAGTCTCGTAACCAAGCACTTATAGTCCATCTTTTATCGGACTCCGTGTGATTTCAGTTGAATAGGGAGAACTACAGTCATGAAATTGGCTTACTGGATGTATGCAGGCCCAGCCCATATTGGTACACTGCGAATCGCCAGTTCATTTAAAAACGTTCATGCGATCATGCACGCGCCCCTTGGCGATGATTACTTTAACGTCATGCGCTCCATGCTATCGCGGGAGAGGAACTTCACCCCGGTGACAACCAGTGTCGTTGACCGCAACGTTTTGGCGCGTGGCTCCCAAGAAAAGGTGGTAGACAACATCACCCGCAAAGACGCTGAAGAACACCCAGATTTAATTGTCTTAACTCCCACCTGCACCTCTAGCATTCTGCAAGAAGATTTGCACAACTTTGTCGAACGCGCCCAACTGGAAGCCAAGGGAGATGTAATGCTAGCGGATGTGAACCACTACCGCTACAACGAACTACAAGCAGCCGATCGCACTCTGCATCAAATCGTCCAATACTACATCGAGAAAGCCCGCAAGCGGGGCGAGTTACCAACAGGTAAAACAGAAAAGCCCTCAGTTAACATCATTGGGATTTCTACCCTTGGTTTCCACAACCAACACGACTGTACCGAATTAAAACGGTTGATGGCTGACTTGGGAATTGAGGTGAATACCATAATTCCTGAAAGTGCTTCAGTTCATGACTTAAAAAAAATGCCTCGTGCTTGGTTTAACCTGGTTCCTTACCGCGAACTCGGTTTACAAACAGCTCGTTATCTAGAAGAACAGTTCGGCACTCCCTGCGTAGACATCACCCCGATGGGTGTAGTAGAAACTGCCCGTTGCATCCGCAAGATTCAGCAGGTGATTAACGCCCATAGTTCGACTTCGCTCACTATAAAAGGTGCTGATGTTAACTATGAAGACTTCATCAACGAGCAAACCTTACATGTATCCCAAGCTGCTTGGTTCTCCCGTTCCATTGACTGTCAAAACCTGACTGGTAAAAAAGCTGTGGTGTTTGGTGACAACACCCACGCCGCCGCCATCACCAAGATTCTATCGCGGGAAATGGGCATTCATGTTGTTTGGGCTGGAACTTACTGCAAATATGATGCAGATTGGTTCCGTGAACAGGTGAGCGAGTATTGCGATGAAGTGCTCATTACCGATGATCATGGCGCAATTGGGGATGCGATCGCCCGTGTTGAACCCTCAGCCATCTTCGGTACGCAAATGGAACGCCACGTTGGTAAGCGTTTGGATATTCCTTGCGGTGTGATTGCTGCACCCATCCACGTGCAAAACTTCCCCATTGGTTACAAACCATTTTTGGGTTACGAAGGCACAAATCAGGTCACAGATTTGATCTACAATTCCTTCACTTTAGGCATGGAAGATCACCTGTTAGAAATCTTTGGGGGACATGACACCAAAGAAGTCATTACCAAAGGCATTTCTGCCGAATCTGACCTGAACTGGACAAAGGATGGTCAAGCAGAATTGAACAAAATTCCCGGATTTGTGCGCGGTAAAGTCAAGCGTAACACCGAGAAATTTGCCCGCGATCGCGGTTTCAAAGAAATCAACGCTGAGGTCTTGTACGCCGCTAAGGAAGCTGTCGGGGCGTAGATTTACGGTTAGCAATTATAAAAAAAGGCATCCTCACACCATGCCTTTTTTTATTTTTTATAAAGATTTTATTGTTTTAGCCAACTTGTAGTCCATCCACACCAAGGTGATAATTAACGCTATTGGTTTTGGCGTAAAAGTGGAGGATGTTTATGAAACATAATTTTACAGAACTGGCGGAACTTTACAAAAACGCGCTCTTCAATGATGTACTTCCATTTTGGGAAACACATTCAATAGATTGGGAGCAAGGCGGCTATTTCACCTGTCTTGATCGCCAGGGTAAAGTGTATGACACAGACAAATTTATCTGGCTGCAAAACCGCCAAGTGTGGACTTTTTCCATGCTTTGCAACCAGCTAGAAAAACACTCTTCCAATAAATGCGAAAATTGGTTACAAATTGCTAGCAACGGTGCTAATTTCCTCTCCCAACATGGCAGAGATGGTGATGGTAACTGGTATTTTGCCTTAACTCGTGAAGGTCAGCCACTGGTTCAGCCCTATAATATTTTTTCTGATTGCTTTGCTGCAATGGCTTTTAGTCAATACGCCCTCGCCTCTGATGAAGATTGGGCAAGAGATGTGGCTATGCAGGCTTACAATAACGTTTTGCGCCGTAAAGATAATCCCAAGGGCAAATATACAAAGACTTTTTCAGGTACACGCCCCATGAAATCCTTAGCTGTACCCATGATTTTAGCGAACCTGACTCTAGAAATGGAGTGGTTGCTACCTAGTGAAACCCTAGAAAATGTCTTAACCGCAACCGTCCAGGAAGTAATGACCGATTTTCTCGACCAAGAACGGGGGCTGATGTATGAAAATGTTGCTTCCAATGGTTCCCACATTGATTGTTTTGAGGGGCGGTTAATTAACCCTGGTCACGGTATCGAAGCCATGTGGTTTATTATGGATATCGCGCGCCGTCGCAACGATCAGACAATCATTAACCAAGCTGTTGATGTGGTGTTAAATATCCTCAATTTTGCTTGGGATAATGAGTATGGCGGGTTGTATTACTTTATGGATGCAGAAGGTCATCCACCGCAACAACTAGAATGGGATCAAAAGCTGTGGTGGGTTCACCTAGAGTCTTTAGTTGCATTGGCGATCGCCTATCGCCTCACTGGACGTGAAGCATGTTGGCAATGGTATCAGAAAATGCACGATTACGCTTGGTCACATTTTGCTGATGCAGAATATGGTGAATGGTTTGGCTATTTAAATCGGCGTGGGGAAGTGTTGTTAAATCTCAAAGGTGGTAAATGGAAAGGTTGCTTCCACGTACCACGGGCATTGTACCTGTGCTGGCAGCAGTTTGAGGCGTTGAGTTCGCGCTCAGTTTAGTTAAATTAAAAGCAGATTTAGGGAATGGAAGTCTTATGGTTGTCACCCCGAAGCGATTTACCATTGACGAGTATCATCGGCTAATTGAACTTGGCTTTTTTCAGGAGGGCGAGTCTCTTCGAGACGGTAAAACCGAACGCATTGAATTAATTCGCGGAGAATTGATGCAGATGGTAGCAAAGGGAACACCTCATACAGTCTGCGGTTCTATTATATGCCAACAAATTGACCGTCTATTAGCGGATAGGGCTACTGTTCGCGCACAAGATCCAATCACACTTCCTAATGATAGCGAGCCAGAGCCAGATGTCGTTATAGTACGCGGAAATCATGTTGATTATCTGGCTCATCATCCCTATCCTGAAGATATTTTACTTGTTGTTGAAATTTCCGATTCTACATTAACCTATGACCAAACAAAGAAGCTCGAAGTTTATGCAGAAGCCGGAATTTCCCATTATTGGATTGTCAACTTAAATGCTCGTCAACTTGAGTGTTATAGTCAGCCTTATCAAAATACTCAGGGAAATTTTAGCTATCTTAGCAAGCAGATTTTTCTATCTCACCAGTCAGTAACAATTCCTGGATTTGAAGATGTCTTATTGGAATTAAAGAGGATTTTTTTAGTTTCCTAATATTAGCTATTAGTTCAAAATTTCGAGTTAATCTCTTATTGATATATCAAGAAACATTCAACCCCAGTTATTTAGAAATAACTGGGGTTGAACTTGGTGAATCAGCTTTACTTTACCTCGCTGTGTTTTCCTGTAGGTCACGAGCACTTCTCTTAGCTGTGTCTGTATAGACTGAACCAAAGTCTTTTACAGCCTCTGCTGACTGTTTCCCAATTCTTTTGATTCGTTCACCAGTAGCATCTTCTGTTTCACGAGCTTCTTTATTCCATTCACCAGTTGTTTTTGGTCTTTGGGAATCGTTTTGATGTACTACTTGGTCTAACTTCCTACTAACGGCTTTGCTGCTACGGTCAGCATCAACGTTTGTTGTCAGCACTACAAACCCAACCAGGGCAATTGCTAAAAAACGCTGGATTGAAAGGTCTTTAAGTAGGGAAATGACTGGAGCAATTACTCTAAAAATCAGATTTGTCATGACAAAACTCCATTAATTTATGCTCAATCTTTTTCATCGTTTCAGGATTTTATTGACGCGCTGCAAATAGCGATGAAAATGATTCAATTACATATCCTGAACACAAATCTAAGACTAACCGTAAAACGTTTAATGATTCCTCTAGCATAAGTCGTAGCTTAGTTACACACAGGAGGGATTTTGGAGTTTCTGCTTTGCGGAACTAGCTATTATTTGCTCCTTCCAGCCAAACTTCCACATCATCTGCTAACAACTTCTGTGCTGCTTCCAACATTGAGCCTGCGATATCTTTGAGGTCTTCACGATTATTTAAGTAAGTTTTTAGTGCTTCCATTGGGTCGATGCTGCTACTTGCACTTAATTCGGGAATGCGGGGTCTGGCTAGCTGACTCAATAATTCTGGTTGAATGGTGTAGGTGTGAGCCTCACTTAAAGCAGTGTGCAATGAGGAATTATCAATCAAATCCAACTGTTCCGAGCGGAGTTTGTAAATTAGCCGCACGACAGCATCTTGAATATCATATTTAGCGATCGCTTTCAATAACGCTGCTTGAGGATCTTCTGCTTTGGATAAATCTACCTCAATTGTGCGGAAAGTCCTCACAGGTAAAGGACAAAATTCCCAATTTACCCTACCCCGCTCCAACTCGATCATCACATAACCTTTGTCTTCCTTTTCCTCACTAAAGTCCACGCGCTCAATACTTCCTGGATAAATTACCGGCGGGTCGTTAGATTTATTCAGGTTTTGGTGCTTGTGGACATGCCCCAATGCCACATAATCAAAACAGGGTCGCGTGAGCAAAGATAAAGGTAGAGTAAAACCCTTCCCCACCGCCAACAGGCGTTCAGCTCCTAAAGTTGCATTGTCAGCCATCAAGTGAGCTAACAGCACAGTCGGTACATTAGGGTCAAGACGGCGAATTTCCCCTTCTAAAACAACTTGCAGACGTTCAGTTAACAATTGATTGACTTCCGCCAATGACAAATTTTCTGTTTCTTGGCGCGTCATCAACGTCGAACGGGTCAGCCAAGGCAGAGTAATTACCTGCACCATACCATTACGGGTGGAAATGTGGTGAGTCGTTAACTTATCCCCCACCACAAACCCCCGGACTCCTAAGGTGCGGTAAATATTTAAACTTGCTCCTCCCAAACCTTGGGAGTGTTGGTCGTGGTTCCCTACCAACAAAACTGTGGGAATCTCCGCATCCACAAGACGGCGAAATTGTCCAGCAAAAGCTTCTTGTACATAGGGTGGTGGTGTCGCATCCGGAAAGGCATCACCACCGAATATCACCATATCTACTGCATCCGCCAGCGCTTGGTCAATACATCGGCTTAATGTGTTGACAAAATCCTCCAACCGTGTATTCAGACCTGTTACTGGGTTAATGCGTCCGTGGGAGAAGCCACTTCCCATGTGGATATCTGAGAGATGGAGGATTTTGAGCATATATATTATGTTTATCTCAAGTTTTAACGCTTGGTCTTTTGTTTTGATACATAAATACTATAAGCAATGTCAAGCTAAAAAATTAGAACTACAGTTTATGATTGGGTGAGTTTTTGGAAATCTGATGTGGCAGCAAATCATTACCAGCGACAAAGGATAATTGGAATAGTTGCGATCGCTTTTTCTGTAACGAGTTGTAGTGTTGGCTCAGGCGTATCCCCACAATTAAGGAATAATCAACCAATCAGCAAACCCGCAAATGTAGCTCCACAAAAACAGACAATTCAGAAAATTAATCCCCCATTGTCACCCTCAACTAAAACAGAAAACCTCAACTTTTCTGTCCCCGTTACATTTCAAGGCAAAACAGTTTATCAGATTCAACCCAGTGGTAACGAGAAAGTAATTGCCCTAACTCTCGATGATGGGCCCTGGCCAAACACCACCTTACAAATCCTGGATATCCTCAAGCAAAATGATGTCAAAGCGACATTCTTTTGGGTAGGAACAGCCATACAAGCACACCCTAAGATTGCCCAGCAAGTCGTCGCCCAAGGACACGCCATCGGTAATCATACTTGGCATCATTGGTATCGCAAAATGGATCAAGCCACAGCCAAGAGTGAAATTGAACGTACAGCCGAACTCATTTACAAAACCACCGGAGTCAAAACAAGTCTGTTTCGTCCTCCTGGAGGTGTCTTAAACAACGGACTAGCTGCTTACTCCAAAAGCCAAAAACAGGCTGTAGTCATGTGGTCGCAGACTTCCGCCGACACTGACACTCGCGCTAAACCACAAGTATTTGTCAAGAACGTCTTAAGAGATGCGAAACCAGGCTCTATTGTATTAATGCATGATGGTGGTGGCGATCGTCGCAGAACCGTAGAAGCCCTACCACAAATTATCAGTGGACTTAAACAGCGCGGCTATCGATTTGTCACCGTTCCTGAACTCCTGGAAATGCAAAAATAATCGCCAAGACTGAGGCTATCGTCACTCTGGTAATAAAACCTGAAACCATACAAAAAAAGTCCGCCTACGCGGACTTCGTTTGTAGAGAAAGAAATTTACTTAATTCTTCGATGTATAGTAAACCTTTCCACCTGCATCTGGAACGAAGTGACAGCCAATAGCTGAACGCCATAAAGACTTCCAAATCGGTTCCTCAGATTTGTGGAAGTATTCACCCATGATTGGTTTAATCGCCTCAGTTGCTGTCAACAAATTGTAGTGAGGGATATTCAAGAATATGTGGTGAGCTACATGAGTACCAATATCATGATGGATGTGATTGATCAAACCGTAATCGCGGTCAATGCTAGAAATTGCACCTTTAAGGAAAGTCCAATCATCTCCACGATACCAAGGAAGTTCTGGTTCAGTGTGGTGTAAAAAGGTGACTAAATCTAGCCAAATTACAAACACAATATAGGGTGCTGCGTAGTATTTTAACAACCACAACCAACCCCATTGATATGTCAAGAAACCTAGCAAAGCTACCATCCCAATCCACAGTGTAGTACTAGTGATGATATCCCATTTTTCTGATGGCTTGAACAGTGGGCTATTCGGTGAAAAGTGGGAACCTTCTTTATTTGGAGAACGCTTAAACAGATATACCGGATAAGCCAATAAGAAAACATAATAGCGTCCTATCTTTTGTGCCAAAGGCATTTCCCGATACTGCGATTCCGTCACAGGATACCAGCTTTCATCATTATCGATATTGCCAGTATTTTTGTGGTGAGTTCTGTGACTAATTCGCCAACCGTGATAAGGAACGAGTATTGGTGTGTGAGAAAGATGCCCAATCAAATCATTGAGCCATTTATGCTTAGAAAAAGATTGGTGTCCACAATCATGTCCAACCACAAACAAAGCCCAAAACATTGTTCCTTGCATTAGCCAAAAAATCGGCCAGAAAAACCAAGAATCTAGGTGATGAGCAACTGCATAAAGCAGACCAATAATCAGGATGTCACGAAAGAAGTAAAAAAGCGATTTACCTACATTTGGTTGAAAGCATTCAGATGGAATTGCAGCTTTTAACTCTTGAAGGGTGAAGGGTAGCTTGGTAGAATCTTCAGATGATTCAGAAATCGGGTTATGGTTGAGATTGATGGTATTTGACGACACTGGATTCTGTTGTGGAATATAAATCGGTCATTATTTTGAAGCTAGGAAAACTTCACTTCTGTGATGCCAAGCTAGCCATTATCTCTCTGTTATTGTCAATCGGCGAAAAGATAATATCCGGTAATCAGAAAATTGCCAGATTTTAAATTAACTCATCAGGATGCAAGAACAAAGAGGAAGGATGAATATTTTAGACTTAGAACAAACAAAGCAGCACAACATACAAGTGAGCCATGCTGCTACAAAAGTCAAAGTTTATCAGCTAAACTTCAACTTTATTTTCCTGTGTAATATTCGTCAAAAGTCTGATACCCACTGTCAGTAATATACAGTTGACATTGGTCTGTAATTTGCTTCATTAAAGGCCAAGAAAACTGAAATTCATCATGTAGATGTTCTCCCCAATTTTCTTTGATACTGCTGTAGGCTAGTCGCAAATTATATGAAGGAATAGCCGTAGAAATATGATGGGGAACATGAACATTGATATCGTGGCACAGAATTTCTACCCAGCGAGGGTAATCACAGTGAATTGTGCCAGCTAGTTGCGCTAGAGCCTCATTCCACTTGTTAGATGCCACAAAAGGAACATCTGCATAGGTGTGGTGAACAATTGTAAAAGTACTCATCCAAAAATGGTAAACCAGCCAGGGTAAGAGCCAGAATTTGACAAAGCCCCAGATTCCAGTTGTAGCGATGAGTAGAGGGAAAGCAATAGCGGCAAATATCACCACTACAGCTACAGACAGTTTAATACTTGATTGGTCTTTAGTTTTGAAATTCCGCCAATCAAAATGTACTACTGCCCAATGTCCAATAGAACCAACCCACCAGAAGCGGTTACGCATGAACCCTTTAAAGACCGACTGTCTGAATGGTGTCCAAGTTTCAAACACTTCCGGTCTAATGGGATGCCAAGCGTTGTCCTCATCCAGCTTATTGGTATGAGTATGATGATAATTATGTTTAATCCGCCAACTATGAAAAGGGTAAATCAACGGCATCAAGAATATGTGCCCTACCATATCGTTCACCCAACGACGATTAGAAAACGAACGATGACCACAATCATGAGCAATTACAAAAAAACCCGTTAAAGCGGTACCCGTAAAAATCCAAGCAAAGGGTAAAAGAAACCAAGGACTAATTGTCAGGGAAAAGTAGCCCAAGGCAACCATTAGAACACTTAGTATTACCCTTGTCCAGGCTTTACGTCCATCCTTCTGAAAACATTCCTTTGGTAGGGTTTTGATAATATCTTTTAGCTTCAGGTCAGAATTGCCCTGGTTATCAGCTTGTGTTTGGGTGTTTATTGTTGATGTAGTCATGAAAACCTGAAAAACAACATAACGTACCACCAAGTCACCAAAAGTGTCTTGCCGTAAAGTTTTGCAACATTCGCGTCTCGGATTATAGCAACCTAAGCTGCCCCTTTTTCAGAATTAGGGAAAGTAGATTACCAATCAACTGTCCATAGCTAAAAGTCAAACGTCAATATACTCTTGACGTTTGACTTTTGACTACTGAGTATTGAATTAGCTTTTTCTATCTGCAAGTTTTACATTCGTAGCTAGTCCAAATGCTTGCAGCAACTGAATTGTCATCCAAGTCAAGTCAACTTCCCACCATTCTAGACCGTGGCGAGCTGAGTATTGGAAAGCATGGTGGTTATTATGCCAGCCTTCGCCAAACACTAGTACAGCTACCCACCAGCAGTTAGTTGAGCGATCGCCTGATTCATGACTGCGATAACCAAATTTGTGGGTAGCACTATTCACTAACCAGGTGCAATGGTAAACCCAGACAATGCGAACAAAAACTCCCCAAACAAGAAATGACCAGCCACCCACAGCTAACAGCAATATAGCTAGAGCAACCTGGATGAATATGAAATTTTTCTGTAAAAACTGATAAACTGGGTCATCGATAATGTCTTTAGTGAAGCGAGGAACTTCAGGTTGAGTGGGCGAGTTATAGATCAGCCAACCCATATGACTCCACCAGAACCCCTTATTGGAATCGTGGGGATCTTTTTCAGTATCCGAGTGTAAGTGATGCATCCGGTGTGTACCCACCCACTCAATGGGGCCTCCTTGACAGGCGAGTGTCCCGAAAAAAACTAGGACATACTCTAACCACTTGGGAGTTTGAAAACTGCGGTGGGTAACAAGGCGGTGAAATCCTAGGGTAATGCCTAAACCACCAGTGACCCAGTAAAGCAATAAAGCTACACCAACTGCCTTCCAGCTAAAGTTACTAGGAACAACAGCAAACAGAGCGCCGATGTGTAGACCGATGAAAAACAGGGTATTAACCCAGTTAATTTGAGGTTTGGTTGAGGTAGCAATTGTCATGCAGGAACCTTAATTAAGAATGATTAAGCCTAATCTGCGTGATCCAAAAATCCGCATATTTTAATGTTTTTTTGTGAATGAGGAACCAATGAACAGCTTGGAACAGCTGCGACAAGCAGAACAGGCACTGTTAGAGATTTTTTCCGGAATTGACACCCAGGTCAAGCATAATCTTCAACGAGTATTAAATGCCTTTCGTCATCACCGTGTAGGTGCTCACCACTTTGCAGGTGTAAGTGGTTATGGTCACGATGACTTAGGACGAGAAACTTTAGATAAAGTTTTTGCCGAAGTGATGCTTGCCGAAGCGGCAGCAGTGCGAGTACAGTTTGTTTCAGGAACTCACGCGATCGCTTGTGCCTTATTTGGTGTACTACGTCCTGGAGATGAACTTTTAGCAGTAGCTGGTGCTCCCTACGATACGCTCGAAGAAGTCATTGGTTTACGGGGTCAAGGACAAGGTTCCCTTATTGAGTTTGGCATAAATTACCGCCAGTTGGAGCTAACTCCTGAAGGAACCGTTGATTGGCAAGCTTTAAACCATGCAATAGACGACAAAACCCGTTTAGTGTTAATTCAACGCTCTTGCGGTTATTCATGGCGTCCTAGCTTATCCATTGCTGAGATAGAAAAGATTATCCACCTAGTCAAACAGCAAAACCCTCATACCGTTTGCTTTGTAGACAACTGCTACGGGGAATTTATTGAGACAAAAGAACCCACTGCTGTAGGTGCTGACTTAATAGCGGGGTCATTGATTAAAAATCCTGGGGGGACTATTGTCACAGCTGGCGGTTACGTGGCAGGTCGGGCTGACTTGGTAGAAGCAGCAGCTTGTCGCCTGACTGCTCCTGGTATTGGTAGTTACGGCGGTGCTACATTTGACCAAAATCGCCTCCTCTTCCAAGGGTTATTTTTAGCACCACAGATGGTAGGCGAGGCGATGAAAGGTACTCACCTGACTGGTTATGTATTTGACAAGCTTGGTTATCCAGTTAATCCAGCACCCCTAACACCGCGTCGAGATGTGATTCAAGCGATCAAACTCGGTTCTGCCGAAAAGCTGATTGCCTTCTGTAAAGCAGTACAACAAAATTCGCCCGTTGGTTCCTACTTAGATCCTATTCCCGATGAAATGCCGGGGTATGAGAGCCAGGTAGTCATGGCTGGAGGAACATTTATTGAGGGGAGTACTTTGGAGTTTTCTGCGGATGGGCCTTTACGTGAGCCTTATGTGGTGTATTGCCAAGGTGGGACGCATTGGACTCATGTAGCGATCGCATTAGAAGCAGCGATCGCATCTGTGGGGTTGGCCGACGAAACACTACTCCGGTAACTTATACTGCCCCACAATCCGCTTGGCAAACTCCGGCACATGCGCCTCTAATTTCTCCGGATGATTCCGCTTCACATACAAATAATTCCGCGTAAAGTGAGAATCAATGGAAAATCGAGCATACTCCAAGCCTTTTGGCCCAATTCTTTCAATCACCACACCCATCAGTTTCGCTGCCCACATTGGCAAGGTTACACCCTTATCGTAAGCAGGTATACTTTGCTGTACGGCTTCTTTGCGATTCCCTTGAGACATGACAGGCTGGGTGTCTAACTGGTCTTTTACCAAGTCCAGCATTTCTTTACCTGTATCATTTCTCACCACAATCCACTGCCAACCGAAAGGCGCGCCCATATAACCAACAACTAAATCGGCTAGGGAGTTGACGTAATCAAAGCAGCTCATGCAGGATGGAGCAAAAACATCTTTGAGTTTATTGGTCTTCAATCCGAAGAAAGGTACGGTTTCTGTGGAGCCGTCTTCATGTTTGAAGTGAACCCGGAAGTCTTGCATGAATTCGTAATGTACTACTGTATCAGGCGATCGGCTGGTAGTTTCTAAGAATTTTTGCAGTCCGGCGCGGGTGACATTATCTACACAAGGTGTACCGAGAACATAGAGCTTTTCTAAACCCAGTTGTTTTTCTACGGCTCTGAGTGCTTGAATTTGGCAACCCACACCAATTACTAATAACCGCTTCATCCCCGATTGTTCTATCTGTTCTAACACAGAAAGGTTGGGTGATAGTGTTGGTTTGTTTACCCGTGCTGCCAGTATTTCTTCGGGGGTACGGGCAATGACTGGCATGGGTTGAAAGCGGTCTTCTTTGGTGTTTTGCACGCAGACAACGCCTTCAACTATGCCGCGATTGAGCATTTCAATGGCTATGCTGCTGACAATACCCGTCCATTGTGCGCCTTCAATTGGCTGTTGTTTCCGCGCCGCTATCATGTCTTGATGAACACCAAAGTAAAGTTCATCGGGATTGTCAAGGTTGCGGCTGCGGGTATGTGTTTGTGTTTCCAGTCCGCCTATCTGTTGATTAATAAAGGCGCAGGCTTCTTTGACGTAGTGAATGTAGTATGTGTCGCATAGTCCGCACTCGCTACAGAGTTCTTTGGCTGGGCGGCGGCTAGTGGGTTTGAGGGCTTTGGCTTTTTTGTGAGGAGAAACCGAGGTCATATCAAATTGCTTATTTTATCCAGGCATTGCTTTTATTACAATACCGTCACAGGCTATGAACTTGACTATTGAGATTGAACGAGAAGAGACGGACGCTTTCTGGTTGAGGTGGGTAATTTTCGTGGTGTGCTGACTTATAGCCTGACTAGCTAGAACGCAGTTACTAGGGTTCAAGCTTTAGCGCTGCGGGTTTCGACTGATAAGCTATAAAGATGAGCGGTAATAGCTCATGCTGTCTTCGTACCTTTCAAAACTGTGCGCCACTAAATAGGAGAACATCATGCCAGACAAAGAACTGTATAATATTACACTTGACAACCAAGACATTATCATTAGGTTCAATAAAGATATTCTAGCTCAAGAAAGTTTAATCAAGTTTTTAGAATATATTGAGTTAGAAACTATTAGGAAAAGTAGCAGTCTTACAGAAGAGCAAGTTAACATTATTGCTGATGAAATTGACCGTGATGTCTGGTTAAAAATTAAGCATAAATTTATAGGATAGTTGGTGGTGACTAAACAACAACCGATTATTGTTGATACCAATATATTGTTCTCAGCATTGATCAATAGCCAATCTAGTTTTGCTGAAATACTCCTCGGCTCAGAGGATGTTTGAAAAGTCGGAAAGGGTGTAAAAAAGCTCTCTCAGTATAAGCTGTGAATAGATAATAAACAGCACCGAGAGAGTGACATGAGTAAAGCATACCCCAGCAACCTGACACGCGCCCAA
>JAHHHF010000027.1 GCA_019359495.1 Goleter apudmare HA4340-LM2 | reverse complement strand
CTTGGGTCGCCAAATGCTTTTCCTTCCCACTGTTGAGCGTGAATCATTATTGGATTTTCCACCACTTTTTACTCCCCACAACTCCTTCCCTTAGTAGTTTACTAGCACTTGTGTGTACACCGTAGCTGAATTTGGGGAGGAATTAGGTGTAAGTTCCAAAAATTTGTGCGAAAATCATGCTGAAAATTCGGGAAGCGACCACTGAAGAAGATTCGCTAATTGCCAAACAATTTTATCAAATGTGGTTAGATATTGGCGTTGAAGAGGGTAATATTCACCTGGAATGGCAATATGTGACCCTCCAGTTTATCAAAGAGGCGCGTCAAGGTTTGTCTTACCAGGCTTTTGTTGCAGAGGTTGATTATCAAGTTGTAGGTTCTGCAAGTTGTCAACTGTTTGCAGGTTTATATCCAGATGTCTTTAAAGATGAATACCGCAAATTTGGATATATTTGGGGTGTTTACGTGGAACAATCTTACCGCAGACAAGGGGTTGCCAAACAACTAACTAATAAAGCAATTGCATATTTAAAAGCGATCAGTTGTACACGAGTGGTTCTTAACGCCTCGCCATCAGGTAAACCAGTCTACTCCAGCCTTGGCTTCTCGGAAGGTAATGCAATGCAATTGGATTTGATTTAAAAAGGTTAATACTTAAGATACCCTGAATGGATGAAATTCTTCAAATATCACGCCCTTGGCAACGACTATCTAGTTATTAATCCCCAAGATTTATTATTTTCGCTATCACCTGATCAAATCAGAACAATTTGCCATCGCAATTTTGGCATTGGTTCTGATGGTATTTTGTTAGGGCCACTAGCATCTGCAACAGCACAATTTGCATTACGTATCTTCAATCCAGATGGGAGTGAAGCGGAAAAAAGTGGTAATGGACTGCGGATTTTTTCCCGCTACTTATGGGATAGAGGACTGGTGGATGAAGAACCATTCTCCATTGAAACTGTGGGTGGATTAGTGCGATCGCTCATACAAGATGCAGGGAAAACAGTCCAGGTAGAGATGGGAAAAGTGAGCTTTTGGAGTCATGATATCCCAGTGGTGGGCGATGCGAGAGAAGTAATCCAAGAAGTAATCAATGTTGGGAATGAAACATTTACCTTTTGTGCAGCGACAATTGGTAATCCACATTGTGTAATTTTGCTAGATGAGGTCAAACCTGCGATCGCTAAACAGTATGGGTCAATATTAGAGGTGCATCCCTGCTTCCCGAATCGTACCAATGTGCAATTCATGAAAGTTTTAAACCGCAATACTATCCAAATAGAAATTTGGGAGAGGGGTGCTGGCTATACTTTAGCTTCCGGTAGTAGCAGTAGTGCAGCCGCCGCCGTTGCATATAAACTTGGTTTGTGCAATTCTTCAATTACGGTGCAAATGCCCGGTGGAGAAATCTTGATCCAAATCAATGATGATTTTAATATCTCCATGACAGGGCCTGTGACCAAAGTTGCAGCAGGGGAATTATCCGCAGAGTTGTTTGCAGCAATAGACAGCTTGTGAAAACGCAATGACATCTATTATCTCATTGAAGAATAAAAACTGGGATGCACTCACTGCTGTATCTGTAGCATTCTTTCTTCAAATAGGTATAGAATTCATGTTCGCAATCTCATCAATCCAGCTTCTATCTCCAAGTTTTGTGCTGCAAACGAGAATATTCTTGCTCTAAACGAGAGTGTTCCTGTTTCAAGTGAGAATCTTCTTGTTATGAGGTTGAATGATGGTGTTATGAATATAGAACTTCTCGTTTGTATGCAATACACTCTAATACCAAGTTTAGATGTAGTAGTCTGTCAAGATAAAAATGATGGACTGTAGTGCGGGCATCTTGCCCGCGTGATACTATTTCACTTTAATAATCATACTAATACATTGGAGGGCGCGGAGACCGCGCCCCTACGAAAAATCTATGTGTATCAAGATTTTGGTGAATTGGTATGAGAGAGACGCTCACACTACCAAAAATCCCTCAAAACAAAATTGACTACGACAGCCCCCGCCATCATGTCTCGCCGAGTATAAAAAAACCATTCTCGTCTCAAAATTGTGCCGTTCAAGTTTCCTCCTAGCGTCTTCATCCAAATAAAATTGCCAGTGCATAATTCACACTTCAAATAACCCACCCCTCAAAAAGGGTGAAGTGAGCATACTTAATAAAGACTAAAACAGTATGTGTAACGCTTAGTAGGTCAGAATATGAGCAGCTAGATTCACAGGCTCAACTCGTTGGGTGCGTGCCTAGTTTCTGGTTCGACTAGTTGCAAATATTTTTGATGTCTGCAAGGCTCTGGCTGTATCCTAGGGTGGAAAGTCTCAACTATTTAAAGCTACTAGCGATCGCACTTTGTGCGAGCCTTTCTCGTCAAATAACAGGTATAGCTTGTTCAGGTGATGCAGTGAAGCGACACAAATTTAGCAGTTCCAAACTTTTATTTGTGATAAAGAAGTTGTCCTCGCAGTTGCCAAAAGCAAAGTAATAGTACCTCTTCGTAATGTAAACTTGGCTCACATTCACAATTAATTAATTTCTGGAGGACTCTAGCAGCAGTTGACATAATGAAACTGTCGTGAACTAATTGCAAATAAGCTCACATAGTGTGATATTACAATTGACCTCAACCAAATTTTAAGATGGATAAAAGACCTCTGTTTTTAAGAAATATTTGGTACTATGCGTTACCAAGTAAACAGCTAAAAGCTGGACAATTACTTTCAAAAACCCTCCTCAGTGAACCTGTTGTTTTTAGTCGAGATAGCTCAGGTACAGTTTTTGCTAAGGGAAGTACAACGACAAGTTATCCAATACAAGAAGCGCAAGGAAATATTTGGATTTACATGTCAGATGATCAGACTTCACCAATTTTAGGAGAAATACCACACATCTCTGAGTTTAGCAATGAAGTTAATCCGGCCTTTGAGTCCATCCGGCTTCCCTGCGATGTCGATCACGCTGTGGTGGGATTAATCGATCCTGCTCATATTGCTTTCGTTCATGAAGCATGGTGGTGGCGTTCCCCTAAAAAACTCAAGGAGGTGGTCAAAGTTTTTGATCCATCTTTATATGGCTTTACCATGCGAGAACACTCACTAGAGCAACAAACATTTTTCTATCGCTTAATTGGAAACAATCCACAGGTTGAAATCTCATTCCGTTTGCCGGGAATTAGGATTGAGCGGTTGTCCACCGATAAACATATAGTTTATAACATGACAGCAATTACTCCCATTTCCGAAACTGAGACAGAAGAAACAACTCTGTTCTACACAACCTTACCGTGGTTTCCTCTGCTTCAGCCATTGTTATTATGGTTTACGCGCAGTTTTCTCCATCAAGATCGAGAAATTTTGCTAAAACAACAAAACGGCTTAAAACATCATCCACCCTTAACTTTAGTTGGGGATGCTGATGCTCAAGCCCGTTGGTATTATAGATTGAAAGCAGAATTTGCTCGTTCTCAAATACAGAAGCGTCCTTTTGTCAACCCAATGCAGGAAAAGATACTGCGATGGCGCAGCTAGAACTAATGATGAAATTACTGAACCTTTAGTTGGAGAATAAAGGCTATATTCAGAATTCAGTCATTCATATTCAGGAGGATCTAGGGTTGAAATTTCGAGGGTTTTGATCTGAATAACAATACTTTGAAAACACCCTTTCAGAATATGAATACATTTACTATTGATTATGAATCAGCCTACAACAAAATCTTGGCATGAAGTCCGCGCTGCTTTTCAAAAAATTTGGGGTTATGAAGATTTCCGAGCGCCACAGGGAGAAATTGTCAGTAGTTTATTGAGTCAAAAAGATGCACTGATTATTATGCCCACGGGTGGGGGAAAGTCAATTTGTTTTCAACTTCCTGCACTACTACAAACAGGATTAACTTTAGTAGTTTCCCCCTTAGTGGCGTTGATGGAAAATCAAGTTCAGGAATTACGTCAACGTCAATTGAGTGCGGCACTTTTGCATAGTGAATTGTCTCCATCCCAGCGCCGTGCCACACTGCAAACATTAGAAAAACAGCAGTTAAGATTGTTGTATGTCTCGCCAGAAACTTTACTGAGTGCGCCAGTTTGGGAAAAATTGCGTCAACCCCAAATCCAAATTAACGCGTTGATTCTCGATGAAGCCCATTGTTTGGTGCAGTGGGGTGATACATTTCGCCCAGCTTATCGCAGATTAGGGACAGTACGACCAGCTTTACTAAAGTCAAAACCACCAGGAACCAAAATCAGTCTGGCTGCTTTTACCGCTACTGCCGACCCCTCAGCCCAAAAAGTGATTCAAACAGTTTTACAATTACAGCAACCGGAGATTTTTCGCCTCAATCCCTACCGTCCTAATTTGCATCCTAGTGTCCGCATTGCTTGGACACCAAGAGGGAGGAAACAATTATTATTAAAATTTATCCAAAATAGACCCCAGCAAGCGGGCTTAGTTTACGTCCGGACTAGACGAGATAGCGAAAATTTAGCTGCATGGTTAGCCCAGATGGGTTTTGCTACGGCGAGTTATCATGCAGGATTGGGTGCAGCAGAACGCCGGGCTGTGGAAACTAGCTGGTTAAATGGCAAAATTCCCTTCGTTGTCTGTACTTGTGCTTTTGGGATGGGAATAAATAAGCCGGATGTGCGTTGGGTGGTTCATTTTCATGCACCGCACCTACTTTCTGAATATGTGCAAGAAATTGGTCGGGCGGGGAGAGATGGAAAACCAGCCGAGGCGCTGACATTGGTGAGTGAACCTACAGGATGGCTAGATCCAGAGGATAAACAAAGACAACAGTTTTTTCAAGAACAAATGCGATCGCAGCAGCAAATAGCACAGCAACTAGTGAAAAAACTGCCAAAACAGGGGGAAGTTAATGCAGTGACGCGACAATTTCCCGATGCAGCGATCGCTCTTTCGCTACTCCATAGTAATGGTCAGTTAAAATGGCTTGATCCTTTCCATTACACCATTGACCCAAAACCTAAAAATCAGCCATCTCCACAATCACATGCTGCCCAGCAAATGAGTCAATACCTGCATACTAAACAATGTCGCTGGCAGTTTTTGTTAAATGCTTTTGGGTTTGACAAAGACGCTGCTAACTGGCGTTGTGGACATTGCGATAATTGCCGATAATAAAGATGGCTTTACTAGACCAGAGAACTGCTTGAGTGTACTTTATGATGACGCCAGAAACCACAGCAGCAACTAACCCTAGACAAGAAATAGTGGACTGGGAAAATCCACCCATGCCACCTACTGATTTGATTTTTGACGACGGAGAACCTTTGGAAAGTAACCGCCACCGCATCGCCATGAATGCCCTGATCCGTTCACTACAGCAAGCTTGGGCTGACCGTGATGATTACTTTACTGGGGGTAATATGTTCGTATATTACAGCAGCGCCCAGGTAAAAAATCGGGATTTTAAGGGGCCAGATTTCTTTGTAGTCTTGGATATTGACGGTAGCTATCCTCGTCAAGGCTGGGTTGTGTGGGATGAAAATGGACGCTACCCGGATGTCATTGTCGAATTGTTGTCAGAAAGTACCCAGGAAGTAGACAAAGGTACAAAAAAGCACTTATATGAGAGAGTTTTTCATACACCAGATTATTTTATTTTCGACCCCTTTGATGCCAACTCTTTTCAGGGCTGGCATTTAGATTCTTCTCAGAAGTACCAACCCCTGCAGCCAGATAGCCGTGGTTGGTTGTGGTGCGAGTCATTAGGTTTTTATTTGGGAACTTGGCAAGGTTCCATTGATCGGGAAACAGCCGTGTGGCTAAGATTTTACGATCAAGTAGGAAATTTAGTGCTATTGCCTGAGGAAGCAGCCACCCAGAATGCTGAACAAGAACGCCAACGTGCTGAACAAGAACGTCAACGCGCTGAACGTCTGGCAGCAAGGTTGCGAGAATTAGGGGAAAATCCGGAACTTGTGTAATTCTGGGTTTTCAATTACGCAACCATACTACATATTTTTAAAACTGTTGTAAAAACCGCAAATCGCTGGCATACAAACGACGAATATCATCGATTTGGTGTAACACCATTGCAAAGCGTTCCACACCAAAACCAGCTGCAAATCCGGTATAAATTTCTGGGTCATAGCCCACAGATTTCATTACATTGGGATCGACCATACCGCAACCCATCACTTCCAACCACCGACCATTCCACTGTAAATCAACCTCAGCAGAGGGTTCAGTGAAGGGGAAATAACTAGCACGGAAGCGAATTGGCAAATCACCAAAAATTGCTTGCAAAAATACTTTAATTGTGCCTTTGAGGTCTGTAAAAGTCAGTCCTTCATCAATGGCTAACAATTCTATCTGATGGAAAACTGCCGAGTGAGTGGCGTCTACATGATCTCGCCGATAGACACGCCCTGGAGCCACAACCCGGATGGGTGGTTCCTCTTTTTCCATGTAACGAATTTGGACTGAGGAAGTATGAGTCCGCAGCAGATTACCATCTGGGAGGTAGAAGGTATCTTGCATATCACGGGCGGGGTGGTCAGGTGGCGTATTGAGGGCTTCAAAATTGTAGTAGTCTGTTTCCATCTCTAGCCCTTGCGCCACGGTGTAACCCATACCGACAAAGATATCCAGCGCCCGGTCAATAATACCATTCAAAGGATGGATGCGACCTTGGGGACGGTAAATTCCTGGCATCGTTACATCTAGAGTTTCCGCTTCTAGCTGCAAATTAATTTGAGCGGCTTCCAGGGCGGTGCGCTGCTGATCTAGACTAGCTTGCAGGGATTCCTTGACAGTATTGGCAATCGCCCCAATGATTGGTCGTTCCTCTGCACTCATTTGTCCCATACTTCGCAACAGCGCCCCCAGTTGTCCTTTTTTACCCAGATAGCTAACTCTGAGTTCTTCTAGACGTTCTAAGGTATCGGCGGCGGCGATCGCTTGTTCTCCTTCTTGCCGTAGTGCTAAAAGTTGAGCCTCTAAATTGTTAGTCATTAGTCAGTTGTCAGTGGTTAGTTATCAGTTGTCAGTTGTCAGTGGCAAAACACAAACAATCCACAATTAGATGAAGAACAGTTAACCTTAGCAATGTGCCATTAATGAGTCAACGGTACAAGTTAAGAACGCATCTCTGTTTACCAGTTTAGAGGCGATTGAGCCTCTTCAGTGTTTTTTGTTCCTGGTTTGTGACCACGGACATTGACAATTGACCCCCAACTATTGACCATTGACACTTAACCCTTGACTATTGACACATGAAATTACTCATTAGTAATGATGACGGAATTTCTGCCTTAGGCATTCGTACCCTAGCCAACTGTTTAGCAGAGGCAGGGCACAATGTCACTGTAGTTTGTCCTGACCGGGAGCGATCAGCAACTGGACATGGACTCACCTTGCACCAACCCATTCGCGCCGAAATTGTCGAATCCATTTTTCATCCCGCCGTCAAAGCTTGGGCTTGTGACGGTACCCCCTCGGACTGCGTGAAGTTGGCACTGTGGGCTTTGCTAGAGTCTCCCCCGGACTTAGTGCTATCTGGCATTAATCAAGGCGCAAATTTAGGCACTGAAATCCTCTACTCCGGGACGGTATCTGCGGCCATGGAAGGACTGATTGAAGGCATTCCTAGCGTCGCTTTTAGCCTTGCCAGTCACGTATCTAAAGACTTTCAACCGGCGGCGAACTTTGCCAAAATGCTAGTAGAGCAATTAACAGCGAAACCTCTACCAGAACTAATGTTACTCAACGTCAATATTCCTCCAGTCCCGTGGGATGAAATAGCCGGAGTCAACATTACCCGTCAGGGAGTACGGCGCTACATTGACGTATTTGATAAGCGAGTCGATCCCCGTGGTAAAACCTACTACTGGTTAACAGGTGAGGTAATTGAGGAAGTAGAACCTCCAGATGGGTTAAATTTGCCACAATATATCCCCTTAGATGTGCATGTAATCCAGAAAAATTTGATTAGCATTACACCGTTGCAATACAATCTCACCTACGCCACAGGATTACAACAATTGCCTAAGTGGGAGTTCCAATTGTAATGAATCATTTTATGCCAATATTTGGTAATAGGGGATAATTAAATGCATCAGTGAAAAATTTAGGCTATAAAGTAGGAGCGCTTTTGATCTTACTGATCTCATAAGCCTACATAAATTACTCCTGTGCTTTACAGTACCTCACTCGAACTTACCAAACCAGCCTTGCGTAGTATATGCTGTTTTACCAAGAAATTCCCCGGCTACTAAAAATAGTCAGACAGCATTAACTCAACAAAATAAGTAACATTTTTTAATTTATCGCCCGCTCAGTCCAGCAAGCAACACCCATGTCAAGGATAGAGAACCAGTTCATCGTTCAATTTTGGGGCGTTCGTGGTAGCATCCCCAGTCCAGGGCCACACACCGTCCGTTATGGCGGTAATACCCCTTGCGTCGAGATGCAAGTGGGCGGTAAACGCTTAATTTTCGATGGTGGCACAGGACTGCATGTTTTGGGGCAATCCTTGTTGCGCCAAATGCCGACAGCAGCGCATCTGTTTTTTACCCACTCTCACTGGGATCACATGCAAGGGTTTCCCTTCTTTAGTCCAGGGTTTGTCAAGGGGAATAATTTTTCGATTTATGGGGCGATCGCACCTGATGGTTCCACAATAGAGCAACGCCTCAATGACCAGATGCTGCACCCAAATTTCCCCGTACCTTTGCAAATTATGCAGGCAAATTTGAGGTTCTGCGACATCACAGCAGGGCAACCAATACATATTAATGATGATATTACCGTAGAAACAGCACCACTAAACCATCCAGGTGAGGCTGTAGGATACCGAGTTAACTGGCGTGAGGGCGCTGCTGTCTACATCACTGATACAGAACATTATCCTGATAGACTCGATGAAAATGTGCTGTGGCTATCTCGTAACGCCGATATCCTGATTTACGATTCCACTTATACCGATGAAGAATATCACTCGCCATCATCACCCAAAATTGGCTGGGGGCATTCTACTTGGCAAGAAGCTGTCAAAATAGCTCAAGCTGCCAACGTCAAAACTTTGGTGATTTTCCACCATGACCCCGCCCACAATGACGACTTTTTGGATAGTGTCGGCGAGCAAGCCTTAGCAAAATTCCCAGGTGCAATTATGGCACGGGAAGGACTGGTACTCCAAGTTCCGGTTTCGATACCTTTATCAGAATCTTTTCCCGTTAGCAAATTTTCTGCCTAAAAGTAGTAGTCGGAGCGATCGCCAATTTTAGATTAGATTGGGAATGGGAAGCTCTCAGCGCGAGAGCATGACCTGTTGCTAGACAGCGAACAGAGGAGGAGACGCTTTGAGTTCACCAGGAGAACTAACATCTGCCATAGTCAACAAGCAGTGCGATCGCTCAACATGCCCCACTGACGACTTGATCTGAGGGTAAGCTTTGGGCTATTAATTGCAGAAATCCCTTGCATCTGTCGGGGAAAGGGTTAAAGATGAAAGAGAAAAGGAAAATTCTATTCCGTTCATTCTTCCTCACTGCTTGCGAGAGTTACTTTTACAAGAGGTGTTAGGAATCAGAACCTCAGTAGCTATCGGTTCGGCATTTAGTGGAGTCGCAGACAGTCCACAAAGCGCCTCCTCCTCTAAGCGGTTGCCCATAAGGCAACTTGTGGCTGATAGCTATATAAACCTAAAATCCCAGAATCCACGTGCTAAATTTGTCTCAAAATGGGTGTTCAGTGTGGGTTGCTTCTTCGACAACTGAAGGGCTGCTAACGCCAACTGCTGTTGCTCTTGGTAAATTTGATGGTATGCATCTTGGCCATCAAAGAGTGATTCAACCAGTTTTGTCACTAGCAAGA
Organism: Goleter apudmare HA4340-LM2; assembly: GCA_019359495.1. Taxonomy (GTDB): domain Bacteria; phylum Cyanobacteriota; class Cyanobacteriia; order Cyanobacteriales; family Nostocaceae; genus Goleter; species Goleter apudmare. The sequence goes on along the minus strand of JAHHHF010000027.1, from coordinate 19,472 downwards.
AGAGATGGGGAGAATTTACTGGACTACTTGCCCCAGCACCCCAGCACCCCAGCACGAAAAGAACATATATACTCAACCGTTGTGACTTTCCATCCTCATCCCCAGGAGTTCTTTTCGGGACAACCCAGGGCTTTGTTAACACCACTGGATGAAAAAGTTACCCAATTGCGATCGCTAGGGATAGAACAACTGGTACTACTACCCTTCGATAAAGAATTATCTGCCTTGTCTCCCGAAGAGTTTGTCGAGAATATTCTCGTGCAACAACTGCAATGCCAGCAAATTAGTGTTGGGCAAGATTTTTGTTTCGGTAAACAGCGCACAGGTACTGCTGAGGCTTTGCGATCGTTGGCGGCAAAATACCAGATCCCCGTGACCATTGTGCCCTTACAAACCTGTACCAACAACAGCGAGTTGCCAGAAGATGATAGTTGTGTTAGTGTCACCTCCTCTCAAGAGCCGATCATTAGCACTTCACTGATTCGCCACACCCTCGAAACTGGTGATGTTAAAAGTGCAAATCTACTCCTCGGACGCCCCTACACCCTCTATGGTAAAGTGGTTGCAGGTCAACAGCTTGGCAGAACTATTGGCTTTCCTACTGCTAACCTCCAACTACCAAAAGACAAGTTCTTACCCCGCCAAGGTGTTTATGCTGTTCGTGTCTTCACGGTTGGAGCGCCACCAGATGCAGCGATGGCTGCTGCTGGCTTGGGGGTGATGAATATCGGTAATCGCCCCACAGTCAACGCTACTGAGCCAGCCGTGGAAGTACATCTGTTGGATTGGGATGGCGATTTGTATGGCAAAAAGCTGGCGGTACAACTAGTACAATTTTTGCGCCCCGAACAAAAATTTCCCGATCTAGAAGCCCTAAAAACACAAATCGAATTAGACTGCGCGATCGCCAGAGAAGTTTTGAGTGCTGAGTGGGAATACTGAATGATGGGGCATGTCCCATGTCCCATGCCCTATCGTTTAAGCAAATGCACGAAAAAATTGACGCTCTAACTCAAAATTTAGCTAATACCATCGTTGGCAAAACAGAAGCCATACGCCTAGTACTAGTTGCTCTGTTGGGTGGTGGTCACGCCCTCTTGGAAGATGTCCCTGGCGTCGGGAAAACACTCCTGGCCAAATCTCTAGCGCGATCGCTTGATGGTAAATTTCAACGGCTACAATGTACCCCTGATTTGCTACCGACAGACATCACTGGTACAAATATCTGGAACCCCAAAAATGGCGAATTTAGCTTTTTAGCAGGGCCGATATTTGCCAATGTGCTGCTAGCTGACGAAATCAACCGCGCCACACCCCGCACGCAATCGGCTCTACTGGAAGTGATGGCAGAACATCAGGTAACAGTCGATGGTGTTTCTCGTCCTGTTCCTACACCTTTTTTTGTCATTGCTACTCAGAACCCAGTGGAGTACCAAGGCACTTTTCCTCTACCGGAAGCGCAGATGGATCGGTTTATGTTGTCATTGAGTTTAGGTTATCCTTCCGAGTCTGAGGAACTCCAGATGCTGCAAAGCCAATCGCAAGGCATTCAGGTTGCTGATTTGCAACCTTGTATTACCTTGGCAGAAGTAATACAATTGCGCCAAATCTGCTCTCAGGTAAGAGTGGAACCCTCTTTGCAACAGTACATCTTGGAATTAATTCGGGCAACAAGGCAAGATGAGGAAATATCTCTGGGTGTTAGTCCTCGCGGTACTCTGGCATTACAACGAGCCACTCAAGCTCTAGCTTTTCTGTTAGGACGTGATTATGCCATTCCCGATGACGTGAAATTCCTTGTTCCTCACGTTCTTTGTCATCGCCTGATTCCTAGGGGAGGGCGCAGTGCTAGAAGTGTGGTTGAGCGGCTATTGCGATCTGTTTCCATTCCTTAATGGGCGTCGCCACATGTAAAGATTTCAGCGTGGAGAGAGCAGGGGCCTCTATGCCCCATGCCCTATTCCTTCACCTCAGTTGCTTGATTTACTCGTGGTACAACTAACACCTTATCTACACGGTTGCCATCCATATCCATCACTTCTAATCGCATTCCCTGCCATTCAAAATGATCAGCTGCGTTGGGGATGCGTCCTAAATGGGTAATCACCAAGCCACCTAAGGTTTGATAGCTACCTCGTTCTTCTAATTCCCACTCTTCCATCCCAAAAAGCTCTAAAAACTCTTCCACCGACAACATGCCATCCACAAGCCAAGAGCCATCTTCCCTTTGCACAGCTTGTGGTTCTTCCTGTCCATCAGCAGAAGGTACATCACCAACAATTTCGCTCATGATGTCGTTAAGAGTCACTAGTCCTTGAATTACACCATATTCATCGACTACTAAGGCCATGTGAGTGATAGTTTGCTTAAACAATTCCAAAACTTTCAAGCCACGGGTGCTTTCTGGTACAAATACAGGTTGCCGCAATCCTACTGTCAAATCTAGTGGTTCACGTCGGAGACTCCGAGCTAGTAAATCAGTCACTGGAATCACACCCAACACATTATCCAGTCCTCCCTGACAAACTGGATACCGGGAATAGGCGCTCTCTACCATCTTTTCGCGGTTTTCTTCAGGAGAGTCATCTAAGTCAAGCCAGACAATATCTGGACGAGGAGTCATAAAGGAGCTGACTGGGCGATCGCCTAAACGAAAAACTCGCTCTACCATATCTTGTTCAGCTTCTTCAAAGGTGCCGGCTTCCGTTCCTTGCTCTATTAAGATTTTGATTTCTTCTTCGGTGACTTGTGGCTCTGTAGAGGCTGTAATACCCAACATTCGCAGTACCATTTCTGTAGAGGTGCTCAAGAGGTACACCGCCGGAGACGCAACCGCCGCTAAAGCCCGCATCGGAATTGCTACAGTTGCCGCAATGCTTTCTGGGTGATTGAGTGCCAGACGTTTTGGCACAAGTTCACCGATAATCAGCGAGAAGTATGTGATCAGCAAAACTACTATGCCAAAGGAGATGGCTTCACTATAAGGTGCTAAGAAAGGTACTAATCGTACATAAATTCCTAGTCGAGTGGCAATTGTTGCACCGCCAAAAGCACCCGTGAGGATACCAATGAGAGAAATACCTATTTGCACAGTGGAGAGAAAATGATTAGGAGACTCGGCTAGTTTAAGTGCTGCGCGTGCTTTAATATCCCCTTGATTAGCCAGATGTTGTAGCCTTACCTTCCGGGCTGAGACGATCGCCATCTCAGACATAGAAAACACACCATTGGCAATAATGAGCACCAAAATGATTAGAATTTCAAAAGTGATGGAGGACATGTTTAGAATTGCCGCTATAGAGCGATCGTAGCTCTACCCTTAGTATCTAGTATTAATGGTGCATCGATAAACGCTTTTATTGTACTTGAATTACTGTTGATATTCTTCAGTCTATTTAGTAGATAAGCATTATTCTTTCACAGAAAGAATAAGAAGGCTGTGAACACTTTTAAAATAGTTAACATTAACTGCCTTTAGCATCCCCAACGACTCCCATCTCGGCTTAGAACTTATGGCATTTTCTTCTATTGTGCGTGCCTTGGCGCGATCGCCACTCACTACCGAATTCCTCTCCAAGCTCAACCGCCAACAAGAGTTGCGTCTCAATGGTCTTCCCCGCTTCCCAAAAGGCTTGGTGGCTTCGGCTTTGGCACAAAATTCTGATAGGAATTTGTTTGTGGTGTGCGCCACCCTAGAAGAAGCGGGACGCGCTTATGCACAGTTGGAGGCGATGGGATGGAAGAATGTGCATTTTTACCCCACTTCTGAAGCGTCTCCCTACGAACCCTTTGACCCGGAAACGGAAATGACTTGGGGTCAGATGCAGGTTTTGGCGGATTTGGTAGAGACGCGACGCCAGTCGCTACAACGGGGAGGCAGCCGTGTGGGCGGGTTTCCCGACTTGAACGGACTGCCGGAGGAACCCCCGCAACGCGCTGGCTCATCAAGCGCGTCTGTGCAAGGTCAAGAATCAAGAATGGCGATTGTCGCCACTACGGGGGCGCTACAGCCACACTTACCACCGCCTGATGCTTTTGTGCCTTTTTGCCTGACTTTAAAGAAGGGCATGGAATTTGACCTGAATATTTTCAGTACCAAAATTACCACTCTCGGCTATGAACGAGTGCCATTGGTAGAAACAGAAGGACAGTGGAGCCGGCGCGGTGATATTGTGGATATCTTTCCCGTAGCCTCAGAGTTACCAGTGAGGTTGGAATGGTTTGGTGACGAAATTGAGCAAATCCGCGAATTTGACCCAGGAACTCAGCGTTCTGCGCTTGACAAAATCAACCAAATCATTCTTACTCCCACTAGCTTCGCACCAATTTTAATGGCAGAACTCAAGGACAGTCCTGAGTTCCAAGTGCTGAGTGCGGAGTTAACCCCAGACTCAGTACTCTTAGAAGGTAGCCGACGCTTTTTGGGGTTAGCTTTTGAGCAACCAGCATCTCTGCTTGACTATTTAGGCGAAAATACTCTAATTGCGATTGATGAGCCAGAACAGTGTTATGCTCACAGCGATCGCTGGCTAGAAAATGCTGAAGAACAGTGGTTAATTGTTAGTGATCAGTTACGTGTACTGAGTGGAGTCGAAGTACCAAAAATTCATCGGTCTTTTGATGACTCTTTGGCAGCAGCAGCACAATTCCAAAAATTATATTTATCGGAACTGGCCGAAGAAAATAGTGGCATTAATCTGGCTAGCAGACCAGTGCCGATTACACCACACCAGTTTGCTAAACTGGCGGAGACGTTGCGCCAAGAACGCGATCGCAATTTCTCAACTTGGTTAATTTCGGCTCAACCTTCCCGTTCTGTCTCTCTACTGCAAGAACACGATTGTCCGGCGCAGTTTATCCCCAATCCCCGCGATTACCAAGCGATTGATAAGCTGCAAATCAATCATATTCCCATTGCCTTGAAATATTCTGGTCTGGCGGAACTAGAAGGCTTTATTCTGCCTACCTACAGAATTGTAATTGTCACTGACCGCGAATTTTATGGGCAACATTCCCTAGCTAGTCCCAGCTATATCCGCAAGCGTCGTCAAGCTGCATCTAAGCAAGTTGACCCGAATAAATTGCGTCAAGGCGACTATGTGGTTCATAGAAGCCACGGGATTGGTAAATTTGTCAAGCTAGAAAGCCTGACAATTAACGACGAAACCCGCGATTATTTAGTGGTGCAGTATGCTGATGGGTTACTGAGAGTCGCTGCCGATCAAGTAGGTTCCTTATCCCGGTTTCGGGCTACGGGGGATAAAGCACCAGAACTGCACAAGATGACAGGTAAGGCTTGGGAAAATACTAAGAATAAAGTCCGCAAAGCCATCAAAAAATTGGCTTTTGACTTGCTGAAATTGTATGCAGCGCGATCGCAACAACAAGGCTTTAGCTATCCCCAAGATATGCCTTGGCAAGAGGAAATGGAAGATTCTTTCCCTTACCAACCGACAACCGATCAGCTCAAAGCTGTGCAAGATGTCAAACGCGACATGGAAAGCGATCGCCCAATGGATCGTTTAGTTTGTGGTGATGTCGGTTTCGGGAAAACAGAGGTAGCCATTCGCGCTATTTTCAAAGCTGTTACCGCAGGTAAACAAGTCGCCTTGCTCGCACCTACCACTATCCTCACTCAGCAACACTACCACACCCTCAAAGAACGCTTTGCCCCCTACCCGGTGAATGTAGGGTTACTCAACCGCTTCCGCACTGCCGAAGAACGGCGGGATATTCAAAAGCGGCTAGCCACAGGTGAACTAGATGTAGTCGTTGGGACTCACCAACTTTTGGGTAAAGGCGTTTCATTCCGGGATTTAGGTTTGCTGGTAGTGGATGAAGAACAGCGCTTTGGGGTGAACCAAAAGGAGAAAATTAAAAGCCTGAAAACTCAGGTAGACGTGCTTACCCTCTCCGCTACTCCCATTCCCCGCACCTTATATATGTCTTTGTCGGGAATTCGAGAAATGAGTTTGATTACCACACCACCCCCATCCCGCCGCCCTATTAAAACCCATTTGGCACAGTTGAACTCAGAAGCTATCCGCACCGCAATTCGTCAAGAATTAGACAGAGGTGGGCAGGTATTTTATGTAGTTCCACGGGTTGAAGGCATTGAAGAAACAACAACAAAGTTGCGGGAAGTAGTACCTTCAGCGAGGTTTGCGGTGGCTCATGGTCAAATGGATGAAGGGCAATTAGAATCAACTATGCTCACGTTCAACAACGGTGACGCAGATATTCTGGTTTGTACTACGATTATTGAATCGGGTCTAGACATTCCGCGAGTCAACACCATCTTAATTGAAGATGCTCACCGCTTCGGCTTGTCCCAGTTGTATCAATTGCGGGGTCGTGTGGGACGTGCAGGTATACAAGCCCATGCTTGGTTATTTTACCCCCAGCAGCGAGCCTTATCTGATGCCGCTCGCCAGAGATTACGGGCGATTCAAGAATTTACTCAATTGGGTTCTGGGTATCAGTTGGCGATGCGCGACATGGAAATCAGGGGTGTGGGTAACTTGCTGGGTGCGGAACAATCCGGTCAGATGGATGCGATCGGCTTTGATTTGTATATGGAAATGTTAGAAGAGTCAATTCGAGAAATCCGCGGACAGGAAATTCCCCAAGTTAGCGATACCCAAATTGACCTCAACCTCACAGCATTTATCCCCGCCGATTATATTCCCGATTTGGATCAAAAGATGAGTGCATATCGGGCGGTAGCGGCGGCGAAATCGAAAGCAGAACTAACCCAGATTGGGGTTGATTGGAGCGATCGCTATGGTGCTATTCCCATCCCTGCTAGTCAATTATTGCGGGTGATGGAACTCAAACAGCTAGCGAAAAAGTTAGGATTTAGCCGCATTAAACCAGAGAACAAACAGCACATTATTTTGGAAACACCAATGGAAGAACCCGCTTGGAATTTGTTAGCGGCGAATTTACCAGAAAACCTCAAATCACGTTTTGTTTATTCACCTGGCAAAGTCACAGTCAGAGGTTTAGCTGTGATGAAAGCAGATAAACAATTGCAGAGTTTAATTGATGCTTTTGGGAAAATGCAAGGGGCGATTCCTGAGGCTGCTAATGTTTGATTGGTTGGGTGCATTCTAGGCTAGGGTTATGATCGCTAAAGGAATACGGCAATGAAAATTAAAGTCAAAAATCTTGGTGCTTTAAAACAAGCCGAATTTACACTTGGCGACCTGACAATCATTTGTGGTTACAATAATACCGGCAAAACTTACGCCACGTATGCGTTATTTGGTTTTTTGTATACTTGGCGGACGCTGTTTCCCATCACGATTAGCGGCAATAAGATCGAGCAGCTTCTTGCTGACGGAGTAATTCGACTTGATATACAAGAATATGTCCAACAGTCCCAGCAGATTGTTGCTAAAGGCTGTCAGGCATATACCCAGCAATTACCGAAGATTTTTGCATCACAGGCAGAACGATTTAAAGAAACAGAATTTAAAGTTATCTTGGACACCCAAAATATCCGTTTTAAAGACAGATTTGATCGGACAATGCGATCTGCTAACGCTGAACTATTCTCGATGACTAAAAGTGAAGACAGCACAGAATTAGTTGTAACTCTACTTGTTGAGAAAGAAAAAGTAAAAATACCCGTCGAAATCATTGAACGCATCATTGCTGATGCTCTCAAAGAAATAATTTTTGATCAAGTTTTCCCTCGCCCTTTTATTGCCAGTGCAGAACGAACTGGTGCTGCTATTTTTCGCAAAGAGTTAAATTTTGCTCGTAATCGTTTGTTGGAAGAAATGGGACAGGCTGACAAAAATATTGATCCGATGGAGCTTTTATTTAAAGATTATGATGATTATGCGCTGCCAATAAAGACAAATGTGGACTTTACCCGGCAACTGGAAACTATTGTCAAAAAAAGCAGTTTCATTGTCGAAAACCATCCTGATGTGCTGGATGATTTTGCTAAAATCATCGGCGGTGAATACACAGTCACCCGGAACGATGAGCTTTATTATGTGCCCAAGGGTAAACGGGTGAAGCTTTCTATGGATGAAAGTTCTAGCGCCGTGCGTTCTCTACTAGATATTGGCTTTTACTTAAGACACGAGGCTCAACTTGGCGATTTACTGATGGTAGATGAACCAGAACTTAACTTGCATCCCGAAAACCAGCGCCGCGTCGCACGACTATTTGCAAGATTGGTAAATTTAGGGATTAAAGTTTTCATCACCACTCACAGTGATTACATCATCAAAGAACTGAATACACTGATCATGCTCAACCACGATAAACCTCATCTCCAGCGAATTGCTGAAAAAGAAGGTTATCAGCCAGCAGAACTAATCTCTGCTGAGAAAATCAAAGTTTATATCGCAGAAAAAGCACCGATAATACTAGACGGTAAAAAAAGAAAACAGGAATTCCCAACCCTGACATCAGCCGACATCAACCCGGAACTAGGTATTGAAGCCCGCAGCTTTGATACAACCATCGAAACGATGAACCGAATTCAGGAAGCGATCGTTTGGGGTGAGGATTAATGTCTGACATTGCTATCCTCAAAGAGATGATCAAAGAAACCGCTACAGTACCATTAGAAGATGATGGTTATGGCAAAAATAAGGTTGTACTCAGAGAGCCTCCACCAGCTAACTACTATGTAACTATTAATGGAATGCCTGATGATGATGAGGTCATAATCATCAATGCAGATAAATTTAAGTCACCAGATACAATTTTTCAAGGAAATCGTGGTGAATGCAAACGTGCAGATTTTGTCATCGTTGCTGATACTGGCAAAAAAAAGGTCATTCTCTGTATTGAGATGAAGGGAGGGAAAGGAGGATCGCAGACAGACATTATTGAACAACTTAAAGGAGCGCAGTGTTTTGTTGCTTATTGTCGGGAAATCGGCCAGTCGTTTTGGGAGCAGCAAAATTTTCTTAAGGATTATGAGTGTCGTTTCGTCAGCATCAAAAACATCACACGCAAGAACAAAACACGCATTGACCCCATTCACAACTTTCCCTCAAATATAAAACTACTAAAGAAAAGCGGCTCATCTTTTCAATTTAATGACTTAGCCCAAGGTCAAAGATAATAAATTTGCATGAGGATTTCTCCAACGTACCCCAAGCTATCCTCAACCCAACAATTCGCTGATTTCTAGTAGTACCATCGCATGGAAGTGGTGGTTACTCACAGTCTGTTTCCGCTCCTCAACCAATTTCCGCGATTCATCCAGCTAGCGATCGCAGTTATTTCTGCTTGAACGAATTTTCAGTAATAGCCTACATCCTACCTTGTCGCAGATGCTTTGTTACCATTTTTGCTGCCGTTACTGTTTACATAGAACTAGCCCTTTCAAGGTGCATTAAAATTCCTGAAAATAAAGACCTGTATAACCTCTTACCTCCGTGTTCTCTGTCTTGGAAAGTTCTGAGCGGTGGCTTCCTCCGCTCAGACTTTTCGCTGCGCCTTCTGCGGTTAAATAATACTAATTTGAATAATGTTTGCGGCAGATGAATGGTTGATGAAAGTGAATGTCACCTCTACCCCTGGGGCCAACGCCAGTTGTAACGATTCCATTCGTAAATGCCTTGAACTTCGTACTCAGCGCCGTTGGAGAAGCGAATGACGCAGTTGGTAAAGGAATCATCGCTGTTGTTCATGTTCTCTACTTGCAGAACTGTGCAGGGAAACCACTCACGCTGACAGGGCCCATCTGCTTGCACCCATTCCCACAAGGCATTGGAAATTTCAATGCGATCACCTACTCTGAGTTTGAGTGCATCTCCAAAATCAGAGTATTTATCAAAATGATGCGATTCCACACGATACAGCCACTGTAAACCATAGCGATCGCGGATAAATTGTACTGCGCCGGAGTCATTTTCTAATAGCCAATCGTTGAGTAATTGCACTTTCCAGGTGCGGTCTTGTTGTTCCTCGGTTTTGACAAACTGTAAAAATGCTTCCAACTCCTCTGAAGTTAGTTCATCCAAAGGGTTGGCAATATCTGACACCCCAGAGTGAGGTTTTCCCTGAATTTGCTCGACGATTTGCAGTAATATCTGTTTCTGCGTCTCAGTGAGAGGACAGCTGGCTGCATCACAACGATTAAAGGCTGCTTGCAAGGCTGCATCAATCTCATCTGGAGTCATAAGCTAATAGCAATTTAGGGTTGATTTTTCTAATTATTACAAAGGTTAAATAAAAGTCTCCAATCTTTTGGTAGTTAAATTCAGGTAAGCTGGGGTTAAAAACAGTGCTGATTACTGTTTGTCGATTTAATTACAATGCTTGCCTTGGTATAAAGTTTACTTAGATTTTGTTACCACTATTTTTAGATATGAGCAAGAAAAACTGCATTAAATTTTCCCCTATTTTCCTAGCTTTCAGTAGGTTCTACGGCTTAATTCAGATGCTACTTACTGGGTCTTTTGAGACTCAGTATTTAAGATTGAAAAAAGTTGTGTTTGTAACCTGTGCTATCGGGGTTATCTCATGGGCATTTACTCCCTCGGCGCTAGCACTGACACAGATTAAACTATTTGATCTTTCCTATCAAGATTGTCCACCAGAATTAGCCGCCGGGGCTGTGATTAGTAGTGGTTCTGCGGCGGCTAACTGTTTTATTGTGACTGGGAAGGCGGAAAATGGTACTTACAAAACCGTCTATGATGCAGATATTTTCGGACGCATCTATGATGCTAACAACGATTCAGTAATGCAAAATCGTACCCGTCTCGGTTCTATTGCCGAAATTCCACCAGGTATCAGTGATTTTGAATTGAGGATTTCTGTCCCTGCAAACCAGCCAACGCCCTTAAAGCTGAAGCAATTTAAAGCTGCTGGGTTTAGCGGTAAAGTCCGGCGGTAATTAGCAAACTAGATGAGTCTGGACTTTGATTAGCCCAGACTCAGATTACTTGACTGGAAGTGTGCTAGATGAAAGCTTGCATACGGCTAAGGCTTTGCATAAAGCCACCAAGGACTTGCAAAAGTATAATTGCTAACATGGGAGAAATATCAATGCCGCCCAAGGGGGGAATAAATGAGCGGAAAAGATTGAGATAGGGGTCAGTTATTTGGCTCAAGGCGGCAAATGGTTGATTGTACCAGTCGATGGTAGGGAACCAGGTCAATAGCACCCGCACAATTAGCAAATAGCCGTAATATGTGAAGAAGGCAGCAAGGACTGCAAACAGTAGGTTCATGGATGGGTTAGTTTTTTACTAGGTGTCAAAAGCGGTCTTATTATTGATTTTAATTTAGTCCGTCTCATGGTGTCTGCGACTAATTTCGGGATTCACCACAATCTGGCATGTTTACCAGGAATTTAACAATTTATGGGTCTTGGCTAACAGAGCGTTCATGAACTGATTGAGACGAACTGCCATTCACACTGCCTAGTTGCTTTCGCACTTCATCAATTGTCGCATTCAACTGGGCAATTTTATCTTCTAGCGATCGCCTGGCGGTTTCCATCTCTAGGGGGTCACTCTCTGCGGCTCGCACCTGACGCCGTTTCCCAGATATCTTTTTCGCTTCAGCCTGGTTATTAGTCAGTTCTGTATCTTCATCTGCTACCGATTCGCCATCGCGTCGAGAAGCAATTAAAGCCCCCAGAACGCCGCCTACGACACTACCAAAAACGGCCCCCGCTAAAAAACCACTGGCAAAACCATCTCGCTGACTCATAATCTTTCACCGCCTTGCAGAAACTTTGCGATTTTTGCACTAGTTAAGCTATTTTTCTTCCCTAGCTGCATACTAGCTTAAGTCCCAAAGGTGCGATCGCCTGCATCTCCTAATCCCGGTACAATATATCCCTGGTTGTTGACTGTTTCATCAATCGTTGCCGTGTAAACATTCAAACCCGGATAAGCAACACTCAATTTTTGCAAAGCTGGCGGAGCCGCCACCACGCATACAATCCGTGTCAAGGAAGGGTCAACACCACGCTGTGTTAATTCTGCCATTGCTGCCATGATCGATCCTCCAGTTGCTAACATCGGATCGGTAATTAACACCCGTGTCTGGGGAGTCAACTTTTCTGGCAGCTTGTTGAGATAACATGAAGGCTCTAGAGTCTCTTCATCTCGCACCAAACCTAGATGATAAATCGATGCCAAGGGCAGCACCGTTTGCGCCCCCTCTAATAATCCTAGCCCAGCCCGGAGAATCGGTACTACTGCCATAGGTATTTCTGGGTCAATCAAAGTTGCTGGACAGGAATCCAAGGGACTTTGTACTGTCATTTCTTGAGTCGGTAGCCAGTCCCGTGCAGCTTCATAAGTTAGCCATCGTCCTAACTCCGTCATCGCACTCCGAAATAATACTGAAGGTGTTGCAGCATCACGGGCAACTGCTAACCAGTGTTTAATTAGGGGATGAGGTGGGACGTAAACCCGTAGTTGCATCGTCATAGGCAGAAATAGGTAGTTTTTTACTATTTGAGAATTGAAACATCATAATACTCTATACTCTTTTCTGGCTATGGCTGCCAGCTAAAATCAACACATACCAATTTATTGAAAAAAGTTTTCAATAATAGTTGACATCTATTCTCAATCAAGGTTATATTATGAGTCAGTGTTCTCCTCTCTTTAAGGATCGGCAGACGGGATTAGCCAGCAGTAGCAGGCTTGTCCCTCTTTTTTGTTATTTTTTATTTGTCTAATTAAGTCGGCGATAATAAACCTAAATATATTACGAAGTGTAAGAAAACCCCAAACCCCACTAGTTAACTTTATTTACCTCGACCTAACTTATGCCCACATTTGATGTAATTATTATTGGCTCTGGTATTGGTGGATTAGTAACAGCAACCCAGTTAGCAGCGAAGGGAATTAAAGTTCTGGTACTAGAAAGTTATCTGATTCCAGGTGGGAGTGCGGGTTACTTTGAACGTGAAGGCTATTGTTTCGATGTTGGGGCGTCAATGATTTTTGGATTGGGGCAAAAAGGGACTACTAACTTACTTACCCGTGCCCTTGATGCGGTAAATGTCAGCTTAGAGACAATCGATGATCCAGTGCAGATTCACTATCATCTACCCCAGGGTTTAGACCTGAAAGTTGACCGAGTTTATGAAAAATTTTTGCAAAATCTTACTGCTTATTTTCGCCACGAAGCAAAAGGGATTCGTCGCTTTTATGACGAATGTTGGCAAGTATTTAATTGCCTCAATAGCATGGAGTTACTGTCATTAGAAGAACCTCGGTATCTGCTCCGGACATTTTTCCAGCATCCTTTAGCATGTCTCGGTTTAGTTAAGTATCTACCGCAAAATGTAGGGAAAATAGCACAACGATACATCAACGATCCCCAACTATTAAAATTTATTGATATGGAGTGTTATTGCTGGTCTGTAGTTCCAGCGAAGATGACACCAATGATTAATGCGGGGATGGTCTTTTCTGACAGACACTATGGCGGAGTTAATTACCCTAAAGGCGGAGTAGGAAAAATTGCTCAAACACTGGTAGCAGGACTAGAAAAGGCTGGAGGTAAAATTCAGTATCAAGCTAAGGTCACGGAGATTATTACAGAACAGGGACAAGCTGTAGGCGTAAGACTAGCTAATGGTCAAGTTCATCGGGGTAAACGCATAGTTTCTAATGCTACGCGTTGGGATACTTTTGCAAAATTATTACCAAAAGAGAAAATACCTTGTGATGAGAAACTATGGCAACAACATTATCACAAATCACCCAGCTTTTTGAGTTTGCATCTGGGAGTGCAGGAGTCAGTTTTGCCGACTGGAACAGAATGTCATCACATCTTGTTGGAAGATTGGCAGCAGATGACAGCACCAAATGGCACAATTTTTGTTTCTATTCCCACCTTGCTTGACCCGGATTTAGCACCAGAGGGGTACCATATCATTCATGCCTTCACACCTGACTGGATAGATAACTGGCAAGGACTGACCCAGAGTGAGTATGAGGCCAATAAAGAAGCCGCAGCTTGGCGTATTATTGACCGCTTAGAGAAGATTTTTCCTGGTTTAGATGCTGGTTTAGATTATTTGGAAGTGGGGACACCACGCACCCATCGCCGCTTTTTGGGTCGTGAGGATGGTACTTACGGGCCAATTCCCCGGCGTCAATTGTGGGGATTATTGGGGATGCCGTTTAATCGGACGGCGATTCCGGGACTTTATTGTGTGGGAGACAGCACTTTTCCTGGACAAGGGTTAAATGCAGTGGCGTTTTCTGGGTTTGCCTGTGCCCATCGCATTGCTGTAGATTTGGGATTGTGATCTCTCTCCACATGATGAAATCAGGAAATTCTGACAATGAGACCAAATCCTATCCCGCCAAAACCCGGTCAAGAATCAGTTTGGGATTATCCTCGTCCTGCTCGTTTAGAAGATACTAATAAACAGATTCGGGTAAGTTGTAATGGTATTGTTTTAGCAGAAACACAGAGAGCTAAAAGAGTATTAGAAACTAGCCATCCTCCTGTTTATTACATCCCATCTGAAGACATTAAGTTAGAACATTTGATCGAAACACCGAAAAAAACTTGGTGTGAATGGAAAGGTTGGTGTAGTTATTATGATGTGTCTGTGGGTGATAAGTACATAACTCACGGCGCTTGGCGATATTTTGATCCAACTGCTGATTTTCTACCAATTCAGGAATATTACGGTTTTTACGTCAGTTTCATGGATGCTTGCTATGTCAATGATGAGTTAGTCATACCCCAACCGGGTGATTTTTACGGGGGATGGATTACCTCTGATATTGTCGGGCCGTTTAAAGGTGAACCAGGAACATGGGGATGGTAGGCAATGCAAAATTCTTCACTACACTAGACAGTATGCAGGAGTAGGTGATTAGGGTAAACTAAAGTTTATGTTTGCAAGCTTTTTACCTGCCGCAGTTGGGCAACTAACAGAATCTACCTCGATCGCACTCGCCGAGAGTGTTCAAAGTCAAGCGATCGCTACTCCTCTAACTAATGAACTAATTACCACAACTTATGTCAAACAAGGTAGTGGTGGTACGCCGTTTTTATTGATTCATGGCTTTGACAGTTCTGTATTAGAGTTTCGTCGCCTATTACCACTACTAGCCGTTGAAAATGAGACTTGGGCAGTAGATTTATTAGGCTTTGGCTTTACAGACAGACTGACGGGTATAGAGTTTAGCCCCGATGCCATTAAAACCCATCTCTATTATTTTTGGAAAACCCTGATTAACCAACCCGTGATTTTAGTTGGTGCTTCAATGGGGGGTGCGGCGGCGATAGATTTCACACTCGCTTACCCAGAAGTAGTACAACAGCTAGTATTAATTGACAGTGCAGGTTTGCAGAGGGGTTCACCCTTAAGTAAATTAATGTTTCCCCCTCTCGATTATCTAGCGACAGAGATTTTGCGTAATCCTAAAATACGCGATCGCATTTCCCGCGCTGCTTATAAAAATCAAAACTTGGCCTCTGTTGATGCTTTGTATTGTGCAGCTTTACACCTAGAAATGCCGAGTTGGAGTCAAGCCTTAGCCGCATTTACCAAAAGTGGTGGTTACAAGGCTTTTAGTGTTAAACAATTATCAGAAATATCACCACAAACATTAATTTTGTGGGGTGATACCGATAAGATTTTGGGTACTGGGGATGCAGAAAAATTTCACAAAGTCATTCCCCAGACTACCCTAATTTGGATTCCAGATTGTGGTCATGTGCCCCATTTAGAACAACCACAAATTACTGCCAATCATATTTTAGAATTTCGGATATAAAAAAGCTCGTAGTTAGGACTTTAGTCCTTACATGACCGAAGAACTTTAGTATTTACTACAAACCTATACAAGTTAAAGCCTGTAATCAATTCTTATATCAATAGGACTTACGCAGGTGTCACAAAAAATAAAAATTTCTTGCTTGTAGTAAGCGGCTCTATCCCTTATTTTGAGGACTAAAGTCCTGACTACGAACTTAAAATAATATAGGACTCATATTTGATTTTTGAACAGATACGTAGTGGCGTGTCTAAGCTAATTTTGTGTATTAGCAATCTTTTGTAGTACGGGCATCTTGCCCGTTCTAATTAGCGGGCAAGATGCCCGCACCACAAGAAAATTTTTTGCATCATTTTAGGCTTGTCAGTCCACTACACATACTGAGATTTTTTCAGATATCAAATCGGATTCCTATATGCCAGTTGCGTAAGTCCTAATACATTCTTTGAGGGGGCAAGGCATTCATAAAATATCCGTTTTGCCGAAAGTCTATGAATGCTGTGCCCCTGCTACACATATGTCGCATCCTTTTTTCAAATTGGTATTAGTCCAGCAACCACATTTGAGAAGAATTATCTTCAACAGCATCTGGTTGTGTTGGAGGTAGTTTTGTAGGTGTCCTGTCTGATTTTCTATAGCTGAGGGGACTATAGGTTTCTTTGCGCGGTTGAATGGCTGCTTTTGGTTGTTTTAAAGAGTCATTTTCTGCGACAAGCTGGGAATTAGCTGCTGTAAATTTTTCCTTTTCTTGTTTTAAAGAGTCATTTTCTGCGACAAGCTGGGAATTAGCTGCTGTAAAGTCTTCCTTTTCTTGTTTTAAGGAGTTATTTTCTTCTATAAGTTTGGAGTTAGCTTCTGCCAGTTGTAGTGCTGTTTTTTTAGCATCATAAAGTTCTTTTGTCAGCCGCTCTGCTAATGATTTTTGTTCAGATACATCTGATTGCAAATCCACAATTTGTTTTTGCAGAGAAGCTTGCTGTTGACTAGCTTGTGCTAGAGTTTCTTGCAGTTCTTTAATTGTTATTTCTAAATCTGCCTTAGTGGGATTTGTCCGTTTATTAGCAGTTGACTCTGGTGTTTGTGTCGTAGGTTCTTCTGTAATTGATTCTGCTGTTGGTAAAGCATTTTGTTCCACAATTGTCTCAGCAGTGACTTCAATAGGAGCATCACCTCCAGGGGGTGTAAATTTCTGCGCTTCTTCTTGGATTAAGTCAGAGACAGAGACACGTTTTCTAACCATTATTTCCTCCAATCATACTGTAGTTCATCGGCGACGCGGCGGTAATCTGACTCCGCTTCTCGTGCGTGTTTGCCTCGCCATTGAGTAATCGCCACACCCTCAAGTGCTGCTCTCTCGTGAGCTTTATAAGCACGGATAAAGGCTTTGAAAGCCGGAATTCCTAAACGCATGAGAGTGTTTTGAGCTTCGAGCGCTTCCCCTACGCTGCGCGTATCGACTTTAGTTAGCAGTACCCGATGGGGGACTCCCAACGGAGTGACAGCTTTTTTGACTGTCTCCACAAGGACAGCTAAATCCATTGCAGCTGGGGGTGTGGGTAAAACTAGATAATTTGCGATCGCTATTACCTTTGCTAAAGCTTCAGAGCGTAGCGCCGGCGGCGTATCCACCACTACTAAATCGTAACCTGTTATCTTTGGTAAATTACCTAAAAGTTTCGGGTCTGTTTCTTGGGATAGATCAAATTCCATACCATTCTGATTCCGCCCAAACCACCAACTAGCTGAACCTTGAATATCTGCGTCAATCAGAATTACTTTTTTGTCTCTCGCAAAGTTTGCAGCCAGATTGACTGCGGTAGTCGTTTTGCCGACTCCGCCTTTACCGTTAAGGATAGCGATGATTTTTGGCACTGCTTACTTCCGACCCTGCCCTACAACAATATACCGCTTTGTGTAGCCAATATTTTTTTGCTCACACTTGCTTACAATTTCTTAGGTAGGGGAAGAGAGAGATAGTGGTGCTTGAAAAATACCTCGTCCTCTATTGAAAAAACTTGTAACAATAAGATATGAAAGTCACTAATCTATGCACAGCTTCTATGACCAAAAACGAAAATGATCTGAACCGCCTAACTTTTATTTACGGGGATCATTAATTTTAAATTTTGAATTCGGAGCGAAGTGACGTGAAAGCAACTAACAGCCTACCTGACGGGCCAAGAATGCAGCGCTGGCTGCGGCTGATTAAGTTTATTACTCAGCCTGTGAAATACGTGGAAGATTTTGCTAAAAGCTATGGCGACAATTTCACAGTCTGGACTAAGCGTGATACCCATATGGTGTATTTCAGCCAGCCGGAAGCATTAGAACAAATTTTTACTGCTGATCCTAGCTATTTTGAGATTGGCAAGGGCAATGGGGGTTTACGATTTTTATTGGGTGATAATTCTTTGATTTTACTGGATGGCGATCGCCATAAGCGTCAACGTCAACTGTTAACCCCGCCTTTTCATGGCGACAGGATGCGGGCTTATGGTCAAGATATCAGCGAAATAACTCAGCAAGTCAGTGATGAGTGGAATATTGGACAGCCTCTAAATATCCGCGCCTCGATGCAGGAAATCACCTTGCGTGTCATCTTGCGGGTAGTATTTGGCTTAAATGAAGGAAAGCGTTTCCAAGAACTTCAGTACTTGCTAACTTCAGTCCTAGACCTGATTACTTCCCCCTTAACAACCGTCACGCTGTTTTTTAACTTTCTGCAAAAAGATTTAGGGGTATGGAGTCCGTGGGGACGGATCATGCACCTACTAAAACAAATTGATCAAGTAATTTATGCTGTGATTCGAGAACGGCGGTTAGAGTCCAACCAAAATCGTCAAGATATCCTCAGTTTGATGATGTCAGCCTGCGATCAAGATGGTCAACCAATGTCAGATGTCGAGTTACGCGATGAGTTAATGACTCTATTGGTTGCAGGACATGAAACCACGGCTTCTGCATTGACATGGGCTTTTTACTGGATTGATCAATTACCAGAAGTACGGGAAAAATTGTTACAGGAATTGGCTACCCTTGGTGTGAATCCAGATCCGAGTAGTGTTGCTAAGTTACCTTACCTGAGTGCAGTTTGCCAGGAAACTTTGCGGATATATCCCATTGTGTTAAATGCTGGTGTCAGAGTTGTGCGATCGCCAATAGAAATTGTCGGTTACAATCTGCCCAAGGGAACAGTAATTATCCCTAGCATTTACCTAGCTCACCATCGAGAAGCAGTTTATCCCAATTCTCAACAATTCCAACCAGAACGCTTTTTAGCAAGGCAATTTTCCCCGTATGAATATTTACCCTTTGGTGGTGGTAATCGTCGCTGTATTGGGTTAGCTTTTGCCCAGTATGAAATGAAAATTGTCTTGGCAACAATTCTGTCACATTTTCAATTATCACTGGTTAATCAACGTCCCGTGCGTCCTGTACGCCGTGGTTTAACTTTAGCCACACCAGATGGAATGCGGATGATCCCAAAACTTCAGGTCAAGGGTAGAAGTAAGCTGAATCCACTTTATTTGAAAAAATAACCGAACTATTTACAAAACTTAAGAAAGTATTAAGTATTCAGATTAATCTGTCTTAGGTCAGAAGTGTTGAATGTTAAGAAAAAACCGATAAAAATAGCCCAAAATATGATAGATTTTGGGCGAAGGACTAAAATATCTTAGTTTAACGTGATTATAAAATCATTTCCCAAGATTGTCAAAGACA
>JAHHHF010000026.1 GCA_019359495.1 Goleter apudmare HA4340-LM2 | reverse complement strand
ATATTACTATTTTTACAATGACTTTACCATCAAAGCCTCATTGCTCAACCTCTATACCAGAGTGCGATCGCAGCATTTATCTCTGTTTTAGTAACTATGTACTATATTTAGATGCGTTTGCCCTGCTAAGCAGAGGAATTGGGCGATCGCGGTTCTTGCGATAAATTTGAAAATCACTATCGAGAGTGAAAACCCAACTATGGGGATAAAGTTCAGCCATTCGGACTAATTCCGCATCTGCCAAAGAGACTGGTACAGATTGGTAGCGAGTTAGTAGTGCCACAACATCTGGCAACTCTACATCCAAATCAAACTGAATCACTACTTGTCTCTGCTCCAAAAGTTGAAGTAGTGATTTCTGACCATTGTTCACCCGTTGCAACAGAAACCAGGTCTCTGAAATCACAGCTTCACAAGTTAGCAAAGGTGGCGCAATCTGGGTCAATTGCTCTGTTACCCAAGTGTGATAGCGATCGCGTCGATCAATCAAAGCCACTAAAACACCTGTGTCAACAATCACCTGATGGAGCATTACTGACCGTAGCCCTGCATATAGTCTGGATTTGTGGAAAGATCGCCGGGGCCTTCCCCCGCACCAATTGCAGCCTGAGCAACTTCAAAAAACGATTGGGTAGCTCTTTTCGGTTCCGTAGTCTTTAGCTTTTGGCGCTTTGCCCTCAGAAACTCTACAAAATCTAAAACCTGTTGCTGATCTTCTGCCGATAATGTTTCTACTGTTTGTAAAATTTGCTCACACAAATAAGACATTGTGATCAGATTTAGAATGGGTGATAGTTTTATTATGGCAAATATAGCGAAATCGCCCCTTGAGAAAAGCGATCGCTTTTTTCCTATTTCTTCACATACTTATACGATCGCTCACAACTCTGACATTTATAGGCGATCGCACTGAATTGATGTACTAGAAGTCTCTATTTATTTAGTTTACAGCTATTGTCCTTCGATAGTAGAAAAGCGTCGCTTCTCTATTCTATTGTCGATACAGCGATCGCTCTCTCAATTCAATATATAAGCTTTGAATATCGCCAAATTTCCCCTAAAAACTTATTTTTACAGAAAAGTATGGAGTTGTAGTATGCAAAGTATGGTTTGATGAAAATGCATACTTTCCTGAAGCTGGGAAATATATGGAGTTTGAACAGGCACTAGCGATCGCCAATCATGCTGTCAATCAAAAACTGGCTAGAACCCTCTCTGAAGTGGAAATTGCCCTGTTGTTCGGTGCCTGGAACGAATTGACGTATGAGCAAATCGCCGATCGCTGTGGCTATTCCATTAACTACTTACAGCGAGATATTGGCCCTAAATTCTGGAAGCTTGTGAGTGATGCCTTGGGTCACAAAGTTAACAAAACAAATCTGCGCGGAATTCTTACCCAATTTAATGCACCAATCCCCAAACACCAACCGCAAATTCCACGTTTCGTAGATTGGGGCGAGGCAATTGATGTTTCTCATTTCCAAGGTCGGGGGGAGGAGATAGAAAAGCTGACTCAGTGGATAATTGCAGAACGCTGTCGCCTAATTGCGCTGGTGGGAATGGGCGGGATTGGTAAAAGTGCTTTAGCTGCCAAAGTTGCTCAATTGGTACAAGCAGACTTTGAATTGGTGATTTGGCGCAGTCTCCGTAACGCCCCACCTTTAGAAACTTTGTTGGCTGAACTGGTGCCTTTCCTTTCCCAGCAGCAAGACATCCAAGCAAAACCAGAACGGTTGCTGTACTGGCTGCAAACCCATCGCTGTTTGGTGATTCTGGATAATCAAGATACTCTCTTACAACCAGGTCAGCACGCTGGCAATTATCAACCCAATTTTACCAACTATGGTGAATTGTTTCGGTTGCTGGGAGAATCTAGTCATCAAAGTTGTATTCTCGTGACTAGTCGGGAAAAATCTGCGGAAGTGGCATTATTTGAAGATGGGAATGGCGGAGTGCGATCGCTTGCTTTACAAGGTTCCTGGGAAGCATCCCTGGCATTAATTGACTCTAAGAGACTTGTGGGAAGTGAGGCTGAAAAACGCTCCCTGTGTGAATTGTATCGTTGCAATCCCTTGGCATTGAAAATGGTTGCTACCTCAATTCAAAGTTTATTTGATGGGGAAATTACCACCTTTTTGCAAACAGAAACCCCGATATTTAACGGGATTCGTCGCTTACTAGATCAGCAATTTCAGCGTTTATCGCCCCTGGAGCAAACCATCATGTATTGGTTGGCGATTAATCGCGAATGGACTGCGATCTCCGAACTGCAAGCGGATATTGTCCCTGCGGTTTCTCGTGCTAGTTTGTTGGAATCCCTGGAATCGCTCACCTGGCGCAGTCTCATAGAAAAGCGATCGGGCGAATATACCCAACAGCCTGTGATTATGGAATATGTCACAGACTGTTTAATTCACCAGCTTGTCACAGAATTGTTAATAGTTAAAACATCATTTTTTAACTATTATGTACTTTTAAAAACAACTGTTTTAGAATATATCCGCGAAAGTCAAATTCGCTTAATTTTACAACCACTCATTGAGCAATTAAAAGCTGCATTTTATCATAATTACCAACGATTAGAGCAGCATTTGCAATCTATTTTGTTGGCATTACGTACTGCTCCAGAATCAACCTTTGGTTATGGGGTAGGGAACTTCATTAACTTATGTCTGCATCTGCAAATTGACCTCACCGGATATGACTTTTCCCATCTGAAAATTCGCCACGCAGATTTCCGGGGTGTGACGTTAAAAGACATCAATTTTCAATTTGCTCATTTTGCTCAATCTACCTTTACTCAAGTCTTCACGAGTGGAATGTGGGGAAAATTTAGTCCTGATGGGCAGCACTTTGCTGTCGGGGATACCAAAGGAGAATTGCATATTTGGCAGTTAGAAGGGATGCAGCCATTAATATCGATCCAGGCACATCAAGGCTGGGTTTTGGGCGCTGATTGGCATCCTGATGGCACAATGTTAGCTAGCGGTGTTGATCAGACAGTTAGCCTTTGGAATGCCCGCACGGGTCAAAAACTGCGGGACTTACACGGCTATAACAGTTGCATTTTGGCATTAGCCTGGAGTCCCGACGGTAAGTATGTAGCCTGTGGAGGGCAACAGTCCTTACTTGTGGTTTGGAATGCTACAACTGGAGAGCGTTTGACTCAGTTGGAAACAAGCAACTCAGGCGATCGCAGTTGCTGGATTCCGAGTCTAGCATGGTTACCGGATCGGGCAGTGCTGGCAGCAGGCTATACGGATGGCATGATTAAGTTTTGGGATGTGGTGACTGGCGAGTCCATTCGCGTAATTTCAGACCATAACAATTGGATTTTGTCTGTAGCAGTGCATCCCAACGGCAGAATCATCGCCAATAGTGGGTATGATAAAACCGTCAAACTTTGGGATTGGCAAACGGGAGAATGTTTGCAAGTAGTTAACACCCAAGAGCTTTTTCATCGCCTAACCTGGAGTCCGGATGGCGATAGACTAGCAGGGGGAAGTATGAATGGTTATGTTGTCAACCTGTGGGATCGCTCTCTGCAATGTCTAAAAGTGTTGCAGGGACATGAAAACTGGGTTTGGTCAGTTTCTTGGAGTCCTGATAGCAGAACCCTTATCAGCGCATCTTTCGATCAGGTAATTAAATTGTGGAATACGCAAACAGGGCAATGTGTCAAAACCTTGCGCGGCTACAGTAATTCGTCCTGGTGTGTCCGGTGGAGTAACGATGGCATTCTTCTGTTGAGCGCTAGCACCAACCATACTGTGCAACTGTGGGATAGTCAAACAGGGGAATGTCTGAGAGTCTTTTATGGACATACCAACGGAGTATTATTTGTTGCCTGGAGTCCAGACGAACGCTTGATGGCAAGTTGTAGTGCAGATACCACAGTTCGCATTTGGGATGTGCAGACGGGGCAATGCTTACAGGTATTAACAGGACATCAGGGTTGGGTGAGGACTGTCGCCTGGGGACATGATGGAAATGGTCTGATTAGTTGCGCCGATGATGGAACGGTAAAACTTTGGGATACTCATTCTGGGCAATGTTTATTAACTCTGTCAGGGCACAGTAGTCTGGTAAATTCCGTTGCTTGGTTTTCTGTAGGCAATCAGCTTGCCAGTGGAGGTTTTGATGGAACTATTCGGTTTTGGGTTTTAAGCTTGGGTGTTTGTTCCCGCGTCATTTCTGTGGGTCGTTTCGTCGGTAGCGTTGCCTTTAGTCCAGACGGCAAAACCTTAGTCAGTGGAGACTACGAAGGTGTAGTTCAACTTTGGGATGTAGCCTCTGGAGAGTGTTTAAAAACCTTCCTGGGGCATACAAATGGGCGGATTTATTCAGTGGCGTGGAGTGCCGATGGCAACAAAATTGCAAGTACCTGTACTGATAGAAAAGTGAGAATCTGGAATGTTGGCACGGGCGACTGTGAACAGATTATCCAGGGCAAAAATCACGGAATGTCGGTGCATTGGCATCCAGTCAAGGATTTGGTGGCGATCGCTTTTCTGGAGCAACCAATTCAAATTTACGATGTGCAAACGGATAAAACTGTGCAAACTTTAAGCAGGCATCTTCCCTACGAAGGCGTGAATATCACTGGGGTGACGGGCATTTCTGAGGGGCAAAAAATGAACCTCAAAGCATTGGGAGCGATCGCAACCTAGTAGCGTGTCTAAGCTAATTTTGTGTATTAACAATCTCTTGTAGTACGGGCAATATGCCCGTTTTAATTAGCGGGCAAGATGCCCGCACCACAAGAAAATTGTTGGGAGCATCCCAATTTTGCAAAAATAAAATTTGTAGCTCCCTAATGTCCAGGAAGCGAGCTAGAGAGCCATCACTACAAAAAAATAAATTTACACATTTGGGATGCTCCCAAATTGTTTGCAACATTTTAGCCTAGACACGCAACCTAGTAGGGAATTGGGGGAATTAGTGTGCGTGATCGCTCCATTTGCAACTAGATAAAGGAGCGATCGTCAACATCATGCCGTTAAACGATGAGGGTAAAAAAAGTCGTGTTGAGGTACTTTGAAGTCGTTTCAGAGTATTAGATAATGGGTTTCCTTGCCTTTTAGAGATTACTTCTCCAGCTCATCCCTAAGTGCGATCGCGCGATCGTTGCATCAGATTAGCTAAGTTATACTGCTTTTTATCATCAATATCACCATGCAATCTGAAAATCGGGATATTTTCTGTCTCTTTTGCGTCAGCCTATCTGATGTACATTGAAAAAGGGCGATGTCTGACGACAAGCCACTGCGTGTCTACGCTTGAAAATATTCATGACAACAACGCTGCTAAACAATCGCTATCAAGTTATCCAGGTACTCGGCGCTGGTGGGTTCGGGGAAACCTTTCTGGCAGAAGATACGCATATGCCTTCTCGCCGTCAGTGTGTAATCAAGCAACTCAAACCCATAAGCAACGACCCGCAAACCTACCAAATGATTCAACAAAGGTTTGAGCGGGAAGCTGCAACTTTGGAGTATCTGGGCAAAAGTAGCGATCAAATTCCCGAACTCTACGCCTACTTTTCCGAAAATGGTCAGTTTTACCTAGTTCAGGAATGGATTCACGGACAAACCTTGCGAGAAGTTGTCCAAGCCAAAGGATACGAGAGTGAAACTCAAGTGCGAGAAATTCTCTTAAGCTTGTTGCCTGTATTGGATTATATCCACAGCAGAGGCATCATCCATCGGGATATTAAACCTGATAACATTATTCTCCGCTCTCTGGATAGCAAACCAGTTTTAATTGATTTTGGCGCTGTTAAAGAAACCATCCGTTCCGTGGTCAATAGTACCAACTATCCCACACAATCAATGGTGATTGGTACACCTGGTTATATGCCTAGCGAACAAGCCATAGGACGCCCCGTCTACGCCACAGACATTTACAGTTTAGGTGTGACAGCAATTTTTTTGCTCACAGGTAAACAGCCATACGAACTAGAAACTCATAAACAAACAGGTGAAATATTGTGGCAAAATTACGCCCCGCAAGTTTCCCCTAATTTAGCCCAGGTAATCAATCAGGCAATTAAACCCCAAGCTGGCGATCGCTACACTACTGCCAGTAAAATGCTCTATGCCTTACAGACTAGCACCAATAGTTCATCTAAAACATTCACCATCCCGCCCACGGTTGCCAAAAACACCCGACAAACCGAAGTCTTATCTTCTCAGCCTCAAATCCCGGCAAATAATTGGCAAAAACCCACCATAATTTTCGGTAGTTTACTCATAGGTAGCTTGTTTGGTGCTGTAGCAATTTCCAACATTAACCGTCAGCAAACCACTGAAGTCCCGATTGCCGCAAATTCCCCACCTCCCCCAGAATCCCTAGCTACTAATTCTCAACCTCTCAACACACCAGTCTTTCCTACCCCAGTTACACCTACAGCCACGCCCAGCCTACAAGTAGTTCCTGCACCCAGACCCACTGTAGACCCCTCTCCTATAGTTGCATCCACACCACAACCAGAAATAGAGAATCAACCAGCCATAACTCCCACACCGCCGCCGGCAACAGAGACCCAACCAATTACAACTCCCACACCAGAAATCTCTTCAGCACCACAAAATCAGCCCCGCAACATAGCTAGTAGCAGCAGGCAAACTATTCCAGCATTTCCTACCGGGACACCAAGAAGCGCCGTTGAAGCTACTCTCGGCAAACCCAAAAGAGATTTAAGGGGCTTGTGGCCTAATACTCGTGCTGTCACCTATAAGGTAGTACCCAAGCAAATTGACCTAGGCTATTTATTTGATCGTAATTCTGGCGCACTCCGCCAAACCGAAGCAGCTTTTGCCCAATCAGTAGACTCACAAATCATGCAAGCTACCTTAGATGGCATGTTAGGCGGGCAGTCCAGCGCCGAAATTAAGCAGGGACTCCAACAGATACAACAGCGCCAGTCCGATAATTTCCAATTTACAAAGGGCGGAGTCAAGGGTCAGATTGTGCGGCAGAACTGCGATTTTATTTATATCAGTATTTGGGATGCAGACTTGCACGATTTTGTCAATCCTGCTAGCGCTAAACAGTGCTGAATCATTCAGAGGGGTAGAAGAACACATTGGTCAAAAGATAGGGATGATTAATTTTGAATTCCCCAAAGGAGTTGACTTCTATACGTTTACTGAGACATCCGCCAAATCTTGATAATGTTTTCTGCCGAACCACCACTAGCAATGGTCTGGCCATCGGCACTCACAGCTACAGAATAAATGTAGCCAGAATCTCGCTTTAAGGTCAGGATTTCCTTTCCGGTTTCTAAGTTCCACAGTTTGACTGTATTATCATTACTGCCACTAGCAAGGGTGACACCATGGGAATTTTTCTGGTCGCCCACCTTTGCCATATAAGCAATAGAATTAACTTTATCTGTATGTCCCTTCAAAGTCCGAATCGTCTCTCCTGTCACCAAATTCCATAATTTGATCGTCTTGTCTTTACTACCACTAGCAAGGTTGACACCGTCGGGACTAAAAGCCACAGATAGAATCAATTCGGAATGTCCTGTTAAAGTGCGGATTTCTTTACCTGTCGTCAGATTCCACAGTTTAATTTTTTTATCCCAACTACCACTGGCGAGAGTTTTGCTATCAGGACTGAAGGCTAGAGATGCAATTGCCTGAGAATGTCCTGTTAAAGTGCGGATTTCTTTGCCTGTGGACAAATTCCACAGTTTAATCTTCTGATCTAAACTACCACTGGCGAGAGTTTTACCATCAGGACTTAACGCTACAGATGCAATCCCCTGAGAATGCCCTGTTAAAGTCCGAATTTCTTTGCCTGTAGACAAATTCCATAACTTCACCGTTTTGTCTGCACTACCGCTAGCGAGGATCTTACCATCAGGGGAAAAAGCGATCGCCCAAATCCATTGGGAATGACCTTTGAGGGTGCGAATTTCCTTAGCAGTTGCTAGATTCCACAGTTTGAGAGTCTTGTCATCACTACCACTCGCCAAGGTAACACCATCAGGAGCAAAGGCTACAGAATTGACATCGCTAGCATGTCCTTTGAGGGTTCTAGGTTCTGGAGTATTTTTTGTAGTATTGTTGATGGGCTGATTAAATAATTTACTAATTGCCTGAGAACGAGACTGTAAATACCAAACTCCCCCTAATCCCAAGAGCAAAATCGCAGCATATACCAATGGCCTGTTTTGGCGAAATAGTTTTTGGGTAGTAGATGAAACTGTGAGTAAAGTTGCTGGTGCTGGTGGTAGTGGTGGCTGATTTGCTAAAGCTTTGAGGACTTCATCTGCTGATTGATAACGCTGTTTAACATCGTTTTTTAACAGATTGTTTAAAATCTCTACCAGATTCACAGACAGAGAAACCCCTGGATGCTCTGCATTATTAAAATGTTGTCGCCAAGAAGAAATCCAACTATAGCCATGCTGTATCCACAGTTTCGATGGGCGAATCCCACTCAGTAGATGAAAGCAAGTCGTACCCAAACTAAACAAATCACTAGCCGGATAAGCGACACCATCCTGCATCTGTTCCATAGGGGTATAACCATGTGAGCCAATGGTTGTGCCGATTTTAGTGTGTACTGTTGCACTCAACTGCTTCGATGAACCAAAGTCAATCAGCACTAGTCGCCCATCACTTTGACGGCGAATGATATTCTGTGGCTTGATGTCTCGATGAATCACCCCGCGATCGTGGATAAACTTGAGAACTGGTAGCAAATCTAGTAAAAGGTCTAAAATTTTGCTTTCGTCGTAAGTTATCCCTTGTTCCAATTCTTGTAGTAAATTCTGCCCATCGATAAACTGCTGCACCAAAAATAAGTAATTTTCTTGCTCAAAATAAGCCAAAAGCGCGGGAATTTGGTGATGTTCTCCCAATTTTTGCAGTTGTTTAGCTTCTTCTTTAAATAGCTCCACCGCCTTCTTTAATGCGGAAGTCTCCTGGATCTTTGGTGCGAATTGCTTAACTACACACCATTCATTGAGCTTATCGACATCTTCCGCTAGATAGGTTCTGCCAAATCCACCTTCATCAGATAATACCTTGATGACACGATAACGCCCCCTTAACAGTGGTATTAATGGTGTATTGCAACTCTGGCAATACTGCTGATCATCAGGATTATGAGGATTTGAGCAATGGGGATTCAGGCAGCAGCGCATACTGGGAATCCTTTTGCAGTTTTAGTATATATTAATTCATGACATCAAATTTTGCTATAAAGTTGCCAGGATCATCAATTATTGGAGTAAAAATACAATCTACAGGTAACTCAATAATTTCAAATCAAGTATATTATATAACAAAAATTTCAATATTTTTCCGGATTTTTCGATTCAGATTAGGAGAAGAAATTAGCTAATAGATGAAACTCAACTAGCAATAAAGTATAACTAACGAGGAGTGAAATGATGGTAGGGAAAAACGACAAAAAATATCGTTTCAAGTTCGCATTAGCTATCATTTTTTCTATCAGTAGTAGTTTACTACTATCAAATAATAATTTGCCGCTCAATGCTTTAGAAGTTCCGCAATACTTTGGCAAATTCATCATTGCAAAAACACCAGATGAGAGACAACCAGAAGCAGTAGAACAAGGAATTGAACAAATACCACCTGCTCAACTGCCTGCATCTCCACAACGCAAACCGCAGATTGACTCACCTATACCTGCTCGTGTGTTGCCCGAAACCGTAAATTCTGCGCCTACTTCTCAGCCTACAAATGATGGTGGTAGTTCTAGGACTTCTAAACCAGAAAATACCAATTCTAATCCCCTGCCTTCAGCAGGTACTTCTACATCTAGGCCGTCTAGACCAATAGATTCTAATCCCAATCCTCGTACTACGACTAATCGCACTACTCCTCCTCAACAAGGGGGTCGTCAGCCAGTTGCTAACTCGGATAAAAGCAATCCCACTCGTAATGTTGCTTCTCCATCTCCGATTTCTAGTTATAGAGACATAAACTTTGTAGATATCGCCTTTGGAATTCTGTCAAAAGGTGATTTTCAGTCTCAGGGCAGATATTATCATTTCTACCAGTTTGAAGGTCAAGAAAATCAACTGATCCAAATCAGACTGCTGGGTAGTGGGGATCAACGCCGCTCAAACAATTTAAGTTTAAATCCCTTTATGTTTCTCCTTGGCCCCGATAATCAAGTTCTGGTAAAAAGAGGTAGTGGGGGAACAGGTAGTGAGGCTAAAGATGCATTTATGTTTGTGCGTCTGCCTGCGAATGGTACTTACACGATCGCAGTTACTAGCCGCAACCCTGGAGATACAGGTCGCTACAGTCTAGCCTTAAGGAATGATCGAGCCAGCTATACCCTAGATGAATCCGCCGAACTAACACCAAAAAATCTGACCCTGAAACAAAATAACAGCCTTTACGATGTTTCCAAGTTTCAGGGCAAAAAAGACCAGTTGGTGAATATTCGTGTAGATAGTCTCTTTGAAGATTTTTCTCCTTATATTGTCTTGTTGGATTCTCAAGGGCGGAGAATTGCCACAGATAATTCTCAGGATGGTAAGTATAGTGCTTTAATTGACCGTGCTAAATTACCTCAAGACGACACTTACTACATAGTGGTGATTTCTGCTAATCCCCAGGAACGCGGTAGATATAGATTAACGCTGTTCTAAAAACGTCGAAAAAATAAATGAGCTTACAGTAGTTTTGCGAGGTTCGTAGTAAGCACTCTAGTGCTTACTACAGATCGTTTTTACCTTTGTAGATGCAATTTATAATCTATCCAACCATCCAGCCAAGTTCTGCTTTTGTTGAGGATGAGGATTTGATACTGGCACTACCTGATACCTTGTAGGTAGTGGAGGTGCTAAAGTTACACTCAAGGAACGCAGTATGTCATGATGAAAAACTGTCACGTCAATGATGTCATGTGGTTGATAATCTTTGAGGCGATCGCTTAATCCATTCGCTGTTACTTTAATACCATTAATTGCCAGTAACTCATCACCTGGATCAATTCCTGCTAGTTGTGCAGGTGAACCCGCCTCCACAAATTTAATCATCTCCCGGCCATTTTCAGTATTTACCCTCACACCTAAATATGGCTCTCCCTCATGTCCCGCTATCAATTGCAAACCAAAAGGTTCTAGATACTGATTAAAAGGCAGTTCTTCAGTGCCATCAATATAGCGTTGAAAGAAATCTGTTAAATCTCTACCAGCGACAGATTCAATTACTGACTGCAACTGTTCTGGTGTATAACCAATTTCAGATTCTCCAAATTGCTGCCACATTTGCCGCAGCACATCATCGAAGGAACGTTGATTGCTATGCTCTGCGCGAATTAACAAATCAAGGAACAAAGAAACCATTGTCCCTTTCAAATAATAAGAAATTTGGGCATTACCACTATTAGCATCCGGCCGATAAAGTTTAATCCAAGTATCAAAACTCGACTCAGAAAGTGGTTGTATTTTCCGCCCTGGTGTCTTGAGAAACTTGGTGATTTCCTTGCTCAAATGGTTCAAAAACGATTGATTATCATAAATTCCTGCCCATAGAGGAATCAGCAAGTCATAGTAACTTGTTGTCCCCTCACAGAACCACAGAGACGGTGTATAGTTTTCGTGGTCGTAATCAAAGACTTCTAGAGCTTTAGGGCGAATTCGCTTGACATTCCACAGATGAAAAAACTCATGGGCTACTAGTTGGATAAAGCGATCGTATTTTTCCTGATTGCGAAACCCAAAACGCTGATAAATCAAAGAGCAAGAATTTTTATGCTCTAAACCACCATAAGCTTGTTGCAATAAATGTAGGAAAAACACATATTTTTCATAGGGCAAACCACCAAACATCTTTGCTTCTACTTGAATAATTTTCTGGATATCAGCAATAAGTTCTGATGCTTGGAGATTTCCTTGTCCCCAGATTGCTAGTTCATGGGGTTTGCCTAGCACTTCAAACTGATATAACTGATGGCAACCGATTTCAAATGGACTATCAACAAGAGTGTCAAAATCGGCAGCATAGAAAGTATTAGCTTGCTTGGGATCTAATGGTAGGGCAGTCGTTATTTGCCATTCGGGACGCATTGGGATGACGGTAATGTGAATTGGTTGTCTTTCCCAACCTGGTAGTCTAAAAAACAGCGCCGCACCATTGAAATAGCCGTGGGTATTATCTAGGTGATTGGTTCTCACCGTTAGCTCATTCGCAAAAATTCGGTAACGTACAGTTAATTCTGAAACATGCTCTGTTTTAATTTGCCAGTGATTTTTACTGATTTTGCACCAAGGTAAAGGCTGATCTCCCGCAAAAGCAGCAAAATCTTGTAAATGTTTGGCATATTCTCGCACCAAGTAAGAGCCAGGTGTCCACACTGGGAGTTTTAAGTCGAGAATTGGCGCTTGATAGTTCCCAATGACCAATGTCACCTCAAACAGATGCGTCTCTGGTTGGGGCATTGCCACTAAATAATTAATAGTCGGCAATTTTTCCTGGACGCGAGTCTCAGGACGGAGTGCTGTTGCTTTTGTCATTTTGAGTGCGGAGTGAGTTATTAGTTAATAGTCAGGAGTCAAGGGACAAGAGTCAAGGGGTCTCTCCAACCAAGTTTATAGTAAGCACTTTAGTGCTAAAAAACTTCAGGACTAGAGTTCTGACTACAAACACTCAACCGCTAGACTTTTGCAGCTAAATTCACCAACTGCTGAAAATTAACCAGATAAATTATGTTGTTCATACTGTCAATTTTGATCCAACCTTTTTCGTGGAGTTTTTCCATGATTTTCGTGGTTTCGTCAACACTAATTTCTGTAACTTCCGCTAAGTCTTTAAAGGGAATGTTAAAAATTTCACTACCTTTCTCTGATTTTTGACCATAGCTTTCACCTAAACCTGTGAGGGTTTGGGCTAGTTTGACAGCCGGTGGTGCAGACCGCATTTGCAAGCGCAGGTTTACCTGCCGCAGTCGTCGCACCATGAGTTGTAACATGCGATGATGTAAATGCGGGTCTTTAAAGAGTATTTGAATAAAGCGTTCTCTGGAAATGCTCAGTAACTTTACAGGGGATAGAGCAATGACATCGGTTGAGCGTGGAGATTCATCCAAAATTGCCATTTCTCCAAAGAAATCTCCTCGCCCTAAAATTGCCAGTGCGACAGAATCACTACCAGAGGTACGCCTGACTTTCACCCAACCTGAAACCACGAAATAAACCGCGTTACCCCAGGCATCTTCCATTAAAACAGCGCGTTCAGGTGGATATTCGTGGTCAATTGCAACGTCGAGTAGCCATTCCAGACTCTGTGGGTTGGCTGTACTCAGTAAGGGGAAAAGTTCACTAAAAACCTCAGTCTGCATGAAATATCTGTAAAAAGTGAATTTAGGAGGGAAAAATGAATACCAATTCGTAATACCCTGTGGAAAGCCACTCTCAGGTTGTCTGCGTAATTCCCAATTAAAAAAGTCAGATTTTATCTGGCTTTCTGGATTCGCATCCGTTGTCGAACTTTAGATGGTACAAGTTAGCTACTATTAAAGCTTTAAAACAGTAATATTTCGCTGAATGCGAAAGTAAAATGTGGCAATTTAAACTTACAATTCCCAGGTTTTTATGTCTGGATTTACACTACAACATAACAACTATCTCTGAAATCGAAATCAGAAGTTATACTGAAACACTGTTATTTAATGCTGTGGGATGCTTGGGTGCTCTCTGTTAGAGTCTTGATTTGTTGATCTATATTTTCCATGAGTTTGTTGAGAGCAATCAAAGCATCTAATTGCTCAGATTGTAGGTTGGGATTAAGTACAAGCCGTTGCTGTAGTTCGTGTAATTTTAGGTTGAGTTGTTGAGCAATGCCCAAGGCATCACGACTCACATGACCTAGTTGTTGTTGTTGATAGAATTTTAATGCTGCTCCACGTAATACTTGTAGTGTTGCTTCTTCGCCATACATTCCTGGCATCACTCGCAAGCGTAACAACAAGCGATTTTGTTGATATAAGTACTCTTTCTCTACTTGTTTTGGTTCTGTAATTGTAATGACAGGTAAATCGGCAAATTTCTTTAATTCATTAAGCACCCCTTGGAGGACGGAGAGGGGTAAATTTTCGATTACAGATTGCAAAACTCCGTTGTCACTCCAAAGTATTCTGCCTTGGTAGGGTTGTCTTTCTAAATATAGGCGACCAATTCCCCCAGCCAAAACCCGTCCTAATAATTCTTCTAGTAATTTTTTGGGTGGTAATGTTGGTAATACTTCTATGGGACTTAATGTATTTGGGACTTGTGCTGGTAAGGTAGTGACATCACCCAGAAGTGCTGTCTTGCTAGTTTCTTGTTCCTTGCTTTTGTGGAAGGGGTTAAAAAGAGTAGCAGTTTCCGATAAGCTATCTACTGATGAGGCTGGAAAATCTGCTTGTAATCCTTGATTTGGTTGAATTTCTGGATGCTCTTCTGAGTCAGTATTTACCGCAGATGTTGGTGTATTATTTACGCTCTCGTTGATAAATTCTACTCTTGACTGATGTTCTTGTTGAGCATCTGGTTGAAATGTATTTTTGTAGTTGAGGTAAGCCGAGAGCATGGTGCGATGAACATCAACTGCGATCGCCTCGATCACCATTGTGCAATTGATATAAGACAAAATACGATTAACGTATTCTAGGGCCTCGCTATCTTGGGGATGAACCATGCCCAATAAGAGGTTTTTGTCTTCTAATCTCCAAGGCAAAATTTGATGGTAAAGGCAAGCTTCAAAGGACAAAAGGCCATCCATCAGCTCGAATATCTGCTGGCGATCGCTGTGTAACTCCGCATGAGCAGGAGTTACAGTTAGCACTTCCTGCCCTATCGCTTCAGTGTTAGTTAGTTTGCCCTGAGAAGACGACATAGGTTTGATT
Organism: Goleter apudmare HA4340-LM2; assembly: GCA_019359495.1. Taxonomy (GTDB): domain Bacteria; phylum Cyanobacteriota; class Cyanobacteriia; order Cyanobacteriales; family Nostocaceae; genus Goleter; species Goleter apudmare. Next base: position 14,672 of record JAHHHF010000026.1, on the reverse strand, counting down.
GCTGAATATTTGCTTCTCTACTATTTTGGCTCTAAGTTACTGGGTAGTAAATAAGAATACCTCCTAATTTTGTTAAAAAATAAACTAGCTACTGTGAAGTATCGACTTAGGTAATTATTCTGATTACTTATAGAGATAAGTAGTACATTCCTATAAGGATTTTAGGTGCTTCTACGGCTAGCGATCGCCCAACTGTAAAACTATCCTTTGGTACTCTTGCCAGTCTCGCAAAAGTTTCAACACAGCCCCAGGTGGTAACTCGATTTTTTTTGCTGTAACTAAAGTGTCCATCTCATTATTGTTTGGTGAGTATGACGATTCCAACCTGAACTACCAACACTATTGTTACAGACACTGTGCTAGGTCTGTGCCCTTCCATCTTTTTCACAGAGCTACTCTTGAGTTCTTAAGGTTTGAGCTGCAAGGTAAATTTTAGTCCATTCGCCCATGACTTGATGAGTTTTGAGTTTTAATTGTTGAGCTATTGTTTCTATGGAGTTACCTGCTTTCTGTAAATCTAGAATTTTGCGCCCGCTTTCAGTCAATTGTGCAGAGAGTTGCTGCCATTTTTGTGGTGTCAGCCCCAAGTTGTGTTCTTGTAAGGAAATGGAGAGCCAGTTATCCACTAATTCTGGTTTGTCTTTGAGAGCAAAGACACGCACGGCATGGTAACTAATTTTTTCTCGCAGTCTGTAGACTTCTTTAATTTGCTTGTTAAGTTTCTTGGCAATCTCATCTTGGGTTTTGCCTTGGAGATACAGTTGCAGCCATTGCACTGCTTCTGTTCCCAGATTTTCTTGTAAATAATTTTCAAATTCTTGTTGCACTGCTTGACGTAATACTTGTTGCTCTTCTAGTTGTTGTGCTTCTTGATATTCGGCGATCGCTTGATTATCGACCAAGTTCACCCGATTCTCACTGTCGTCCGTCAAAATTTCTTCAGAAACCAACCTAATTAAGTCACTACCAGGTACTTGGGTTAAACCACCCCTTTGGGTACGACGCAGGTAGTTGACAAAGCGGTAAGCCAATAGGGGTTGATTCCGGACTGGGCGCAAAGCATATTCTTCTATACTGGCAAACAGCAAAGTATCTCGCAGCCGCTTATCGGTTGTCAGTTCCGAGATACAAGCCATTTGATCTTGTATGTAGCTATCGCTTTGGAGTAGTTCTTGGATCACCTCTTGCAACACATCAACCACGCTACGCTGGCGATCGCGGCTCAGGGATACCCAAGTCTGAATTTTATTGCGTAATGTGACCAAACTCCCCAAGCGAGTAATTAAGTTACGATAAGCACGTTCTCTAGACATGCCCAAGTAACGTTGTAGTAAAATCCGATAACGATATTCCATTGCTTGCTTGGCAATATCGAGTTCCTTGGGGTTGAGTAGCTCATACCGTTGGCAGTCACGCCCTAAAAGCCAAAGAATTATACTCTCTCTGGTAGCTACGCTTTGCTCTGGACATTCTACCGCTAGGCGTTTGCGCCAATTTTGCGCTAATTTTTCTGCTTCTGTTGCCATAGCGAGATTGCGCTCCTCGAAACCCTGTTTTAAAGTTTGCATCACAACCCCCGTTTGTCGCACTTAATTTTTTAGCTGGTAGTGCCCCTCATGCCATCTTCTTGAAGAAGAAATCTCAGCTATTCCTTTTTTATTTACGTCTGAACTAACTAACTTTATGCAGAAATTTATCCATTTTCTCATTGCTTGTGAGATTCAAGTTCTGGAGAACCTCTGTAAGTCATAGATTTTCGGGAATTAAACAGATTCTAAAGTTTTGTAACTTTATTTTTTGCCAACCGAAACAAACTATTTGCCCAGCAGTGAATAAAGAAAAATTGAGGTTGTAGAGGGGTGAGAAAAATTTCAGCTTCTGTACTTGCACAGAAAAGTAAAAATTAATTACGTGCAACCAGACGTTATGAGGCTGATATAAGTTTCATATTGATGAAGTTTTCTTGTGAAAACAAGCAAATACTATGATTTTTCATCAATATATTCAATATCTTGTCTGAGTCAGCAAGATACCAGTATTTTGAAAAAACTACTCAAAAGTTTCAATTACCCGTCAGGGTGATATTTTCATTTATTTATGATCTTATCTAATCTTATGTAAGAAATAATACTTAAACTCCAGCATATATCAAAACATCCTTGCAGACATTTCACTAACTGACACGTCCAAAGCTAATCAGAAACACTTTATGTGTATCTGAGCAAAAGTAACTTTGCCGTTATTCAGGGCGGACAACCTTACCCTATGGGTTCGCTTTTGGGCGCAGCCCTTCCCGGAGGGTTAGCGTTCTTGCAAGAGTAGGGAAAAGCTATACGCCCTTGTAAAGGGCTGTGGGTAAAGCAGAATTATTTTTTCTGGACTTCCGAATAAATAACTATATAGCTTTTAATTTATCGCCCGTTTGATGATCTGATGATGGGGTTTTCTACAGATTCTCGATATTGTTGGACTGCTTCTGTGTAACCAATTGGTAGTACAGTTTCAACGTTTTCATGGGGACGGGGAATAATCACCCAAGATTCGAGAGTCCCACCATAAACTTTTTCTGCGGCTTCCACACCGGCAGCCATAGCAGTTTTGACTTCTGAAACATCTCCGCGAATATTGACTGTAAACCGAGCACTGCCCACTCTGATGTAACCGACTAGGGTGACTCGACCGGCTTTTACCATCGCGTCTGCTGCTGCTAACACAGCAGGAAAACCTTTAGTTTCGAGTGCTCCAACTGCCTGTAGTGACATTAGTAATCTCCAGTATGAATAAAAAAAAGTATGTGGCGCTGCATGTTAATTGTACGAAGCTTCGCTACAAGTTTTGATGCCAAACTTGCTTAAAAGATACGGAAAGGCTCGGATTCTGGAGTGAAGTGGATTGGTAAAATAGTCTCTACATTTTCTGGGGGATTAGGAATTATGTAATGAGTGATGACTGTACCTGTTTTTACTTGCTCTCCAGCAGCAATTCCTGCTTCTACGGCTCTGTTAACTTCAGCAACGTGCCCTCGCACGGCAACTAGCAAGCGGGCGCTTTCTGCTTGACCATAATATACCAGTGTGACTGCCGCAGATTTTACCATTGCATCTGCTGCTGCCAATACCGAAGGAAAACCTAGAGTTTCAATTACGCCAACCGCCATTGGCATGGCTTAACTCTCCTGACTTAAGGATAAGTGATATTAATTGTACGAGGCTTTAGTCCCATTTTTGACATTTTGCGAAACTTTTTTGGCGGCTCAGGAAGATGTGACACTAGTACTGCAAGGCGGAATTAGTACCAAACCCTGGCGATTAGAAATCGCGGCTATACAAACTAAGTCCGGCTCCGCAGACTCACGGAAAAATAAGGGTTTTCAACCAGCGTAGGCGGGTTTGGCCTGTGTAGCCGTGACTTCCAGTCGCCTGGTGCAAGATATGAGTGACACCAGGGTTTGATTAATTGGGAATGGTTGGTTGATTTAGCCTTTGTTGTAATAGCCAATGAAATGTAGCACCAATCAAAATTGTATAAATGAGGGGAAAACTGACGACGAATACTCTCATACCAGATAAACCACCGATTGCCAATGGGTAGCCGATGAATAACATGCCGAATAATCCCCCGGCCAGTCTCACAACATCGCCTACCAGGAAACCTGCCAAGGTGATGAGAGTCCACCGCCACAGATAAGAACGCCAACAGACTCAGTTTTTGCTTGTATTACCCGAAATTTGGGGTAAATTGCCTTACCGAGACAAAAACTCTTCAACAACTTGTTCAACAGGACGTGATTGATTGTCCACTTGATAATTCATCTTTTGCATTTCTGCTGTGGAAATTAAACCAGCTAATTGATTAATGGCTACCCCTAATTCTGGATATTTTCTCAGCGTGGCTTGATTGAATACAGGGACAGCTTGATATGGTGGAAAATATTGCTTGTCATCGTCTAAAATCAGTAAATTCAGGGCAGGAATCAAGCCATCTGTAGAATTTGCGGCGATGAAATCTACTTTCTTTTCCTTTAAGGCTTGATACATCAATCCTATTTCCATTTGTTTTAAATTAGCAAACTTTAAGCCATAGGTCTTAGCTAACCCTGGATAGCCATCATCACGTTCCAGAAATTCATAGCCAAATCCTGCTTGCCATTGAGGAGTATATTTAGCTGCTTCGCTCAGTGTTTTAATTTGCCAGCGTTGAGCATCTTCCCCTCGAATAATCATCGCAAAGGTATTGTTAAATCCTAAAGGCTGTATGACTTCTAATTGAAATTTCTGGTTGTATTCTTGCTTGACTTTATCATATACAAATTGAGGATTAGTGATAGGTTTCTCTTTTAAAACAGCAGTCAATGCCGTTCCTGTATATTCTACATAGCCAGCTATTTTCCCTGATTTTACAGCTTCATGGCAAATGAAAGTACCGCCTAAGTTGAAGCGGCGGTCTACTTTTAATTTCGTATGAGATTCAATTTGTTGAGCTAGTAATTCACCTAAAATTACTTGCTCCGTGAAATTTTTTGAGCCAATAACAATTGTCGGTGCTGTTTGTCGATAGCTAAAAATAATTAATCCCAAAAATATTAAACTTAATATGCTCAAGGAAACAGCAACTTTCCGGTTCAATTTACTCTTTTTTTCTCCTTGCTGGGTGAGTTGCTTTTCCAACCATCCCAAGGACAAATCTACCCCCAAAGCGATGAAAGCTGCGGGTATGGCCCCTGCGAGAATCAATTGATTGTTAACTGTAGAAATCCCTCGAAAAATAAACACCCCCAATCCCCCACCACCAATTGCTGCTGCAATGGTGGCAATTCCTACAGAGATCACCGTTGCTACCCTGACTCCCGCCAAAATCACACCTAAAGCTAGAGGGATGTCTACCTGAAATAGCAATTGTAAATCTGTCATTCCCATACCTCTACCCGCCTCTCGAATCGCTGGATCAACGCTATTAATGCCGATATATGTATTGCGAATCAGGGGAAGCAAAGCATAGAGAGTTAAAGCGACAATGGCGGGAATTTTGCCAATTCCGCCGAGAAATGGTACAGAAATTAGGAATCCAAAAATGGCTAAACTAGGAATAGTTTGAAGAGCGTTTGCTAAACCAAGAATGGGTTGGGCAAGTTTAGGTTGGCGAGTGATGAAAATACCTAAAGGAATACCAATAGCTATAGCCACGGTCATAGCGATCGCCACTAGTACTAGATGTTCTCCAGTACGTAAAATAATTTCTGGGAAGTATTGGCTGAAAAACAAGGTTATCTCCTTCAATTAAGCTCCCAATTATCCCCAGTATGCAAACAAGCAATAAAAGCTAGTGCCTCTGGATGTTGAGATTGGAGGAATTCTTTTGGTGTTCCCAAGACAACTAATTTTCCTTCATACATTAACCCAATACGAGTACCCAGGAAGAAAGCTTCTTGAATGTCGTGGGTGACAAAGATCAGAGTTTTTCCCAGCTGTCTTTGTAAGTGGCGGAACTGTTGTTGTAATTCGAGGCGGGTAATGGGATCGAGTGCGCCAAAAGGTTCATCCATCAATAATATAGGCGGATCAGCAGCTAATGCCCTCGCTACACCGACTCGCTGGCGCTGACCACCAGATAGTTGATGGGGATAGCGTTGAGCAAATTTTTCCGGATCTAAGCCGACCAAATTTAACATTTCATAGACTCGTGCTTCAATACGGGTTTGTGTCCATTTCTCTAGAGAGGGAACCAAAGCAATATTTTGTCCGACACTAAAGTGGGGAAATAAACCAATTTCTTGAATAACGTAGCCGATGCGCCGCCGCAGTTTAATCGTATCCCATTCAGTTGTTGGGTGATTATTTACTAACACTTGTCCTTGTGTGGGTACAAGCAGCTGATTGATTAATTTTAAGGTGGTCGTTTTGCCGCTACCGCTACGCCCTAGTAAGACTAGGGCTTCCCCTTGGTTGATAGTGAGGTGCAAATTAGATAGTAGTGTACGGCGATTAATTTGGCAGCTGACATTGCGAAACTCAACAGCAATTTCTGGAGATGGAGACATGGGAGATGAGAGCAAAAGAAAGTGAGGTGTTGCCTGGTTAAGGTGATTTTAAGTCCAATTTGTTGGTTGTGATGGTTTTTTCATTGCCAAGAATTTACCTGTATTTCACTAATATGTAAAGACAAAATGCCCGCTTTTAGCAATTTTTAGCAGTTTTTAAAACCTGCAATTAGTAAAGTATTGTGTTTTAATTTTTTAGTTCGACTTTCTACCTCACACAAAAAGCGATCACGGATGTTACGGAAAACTAAAGCAAATATTTTGTTATGGCTGGCTTCCAGCTTTGTAAGCATGTTTCTGCTTGGCTCGACTGTCAAGGCTGCGACGATCGCTAATTGGAATTTTGATAGCGATCGCAATCGGTTAGACTTAACCACAGATGAGAATGTGCAGCCGAGAATCCAACTTGTCCCTAACCCCACACGTTTGGTAATTGATTTACCAGGAGTGACCTTAAAAAATCAAAAGACTAATCAAAAGTTGGGTTCAGGACTACAAGAAATTCGTCTGGGTCAGTTTAATGCAAACACCACGCGCATAGTCATTACCTTAGCGCCTGGTTACATCCTAGGGCCAGGACAAGTCAGGTTACAAGAACAATCTCCCACACGTTGGTCAGTGCAGTTACCAAAGCTAGTGCGAACAGTTGCAAATCCAATTCCCATCCCGGTTAATAGTCCAAATAATGATAGCAATCTGTTTGCAGGCGTAGTTCCAATGCGTTCTCCGATGAAAGCGCTGGAACCGCAAATCAAATCTCTGATGGCTAAATACAGTTTTCTGCAAACAGGGATGTTTTTCCTGGATTTGGAAACTGGGAATTATCTGGATATTGGAGGCGATCGCGTTTTTCCAGCTGCGAGTACAATTAAGCTGCCGATTCTCATCGCCTTTTTTCAAGATGTGGATGCTGGTAAGGTTAGCTTGAATGAAATGCTGACAATGCGCCGTGATTTAGTTACCAACGGTTCGGGAACGATGCAATATGGGCGAGTTGGTAAGAAGTACACGGCTTTAGAAACCGCGACTAAGATGATTACCATTAGCGACAATACCGCCACCAATATGATTATTGATCGCTTAGGTGGAGCAACAAAACTCAATCAGCGTTTCCGCAATTGGGGACTCAAAGACACAGTAATTCGCCGTTTGTTGGCTGACTTGAGAGGTACAAATACCACCAGTTCTCAAGATTTAGCAAGGGTGTTGGCATTGTTAGTAAATAATAGGTTAGTTTCTCCACAAAGTCGGGAAAGAGCTTTAGATATCCTGCTCCGCACAGTCACTAATACACTACTTCCTGCTGGTTTGGGAAAAGGTGCAGTGATTGCTAACAAGACTGGAGATATTGGCTTTCTCATCGGTGATGCTGGGTTTGTTACTATGCCCAACGGCAAGCATTATCTGGCAGCTATTTTCGTCAGACGTCCGTACAAAGATCCTAGGGGACGAGACTTTATTCGCCAAGTTTCCCAGCTTGTTTACAATTACTTGAATCAGCCGAATCAAGTGGCAAGTAATTATTAATTCGTAAGTCGTAATTCGTATTCGTAATTAAAATCAAAAATTATGAATTACGAATTATTTGGATTTTACTTGCGGCTTTAGTAGCCTTTTCCCTAGCCTCTTGGACATTTTCCCCTTTCGCTAAAGCTACACCCATACGGCGATATGGGTGGGCGCTGGGTTTACCAAATAGCCTAATATCGACATCTTTTTCTGCCAAAGCATCTGCTACCCCTGTAAATACAATAGCATCTGATTTTTCGTGAGCTAAAATCACCGCACTAGCTGAAGGAGCTAACAAGTCGATATTGGGAATAGGTAAGCCGAGAATCGCTCTTAAATGTAGTTCAAATTCGTTGAGATTTTGTGAGATTAATGTCACCATACCTGTATCATGTGGTCTGGGAGAAAGTTCAGAGAAAATCACCTCATCTTTGGTGATGAAAAACTCAACCCCAAAAATGCCAGCACCACCCAAAGCATCAGTGACTTTTTTTGCTATTTCTTGAGCTTGGACTATTTTTTGTTGAGCAATTCCTGCGGGTTGCCAAGACTCTTGATAATCGCCTCTTTCTTGGCGATGACCAATTGGAGAACAAAAAATCGTTGGTTCATTCCACTGCTTAATAGTCAGTAAAGTAATTTCAATTTCAAAGTCTATAAATTCTTCCACAATGACTTTTTGAGTGTCACCACGAGAATTAGCGATCGCATAATTCCAAGCTACCTCAACTTCACTCTGATTTTGCACCACAGATTGACCCTTACCAGAGGATGACATTACAGGTTTCACCACATTGGGAAACCCAATTTCCTCTGAAATAGCTATTAACTCTTCTAAAGTAGTTGCATAACCATATTTAGCAGTTCTAATCCTCAATTCTTGATGCGCTAACTCCCTGATTCTGTCGCGGTTCATGGTGTAGTTAGTCGCGGCGGCGGTGGGAATAACTGTAATACCTCGCTGTTCAAATTCCACTAGTTTTTCTGTTCTAATGGCTTCGATTTCTGGTATAATAAAATTAGGTTTATGCTTACTTACCACAGTTTCTAAATCTTCAGCACTCAGCATAGAAATCACTTCCGAGCAATCAGCAACTTGCATCGCCGGCGCATTGGCATAGCGGTCAACTGCAATTACATAATTACCCAAACGTTGAGCAGCAATCACAAATTCTTTGCCGAGTTCTCCTGAACCCAAAAGCATGATTTTTTGAGGTAATTTAGTTGAGTTAGTCATAAAAATATCCAGATTAATGCTTAGTTAATAATCTTAATTATCATCATCTGCTAAATTACTAATAAAATTGAGAAACCCTCTGCGTACCTCTGCGCTTCACCTTGCGCCCCTTTGCGTTGCAAAACATTGATTCTCTACCTCACTTAACTAGGAATCGCCATATCATCATCTGCTGAATCGCTAAACCTAGCTCCGCGTAGTTGTAAATCTTTACGTTGTGCATCTGTCAAGCCACTAGCTTTGCCAAAATAACATCCATCGACTAACGCATTTAACCAAATCGTCTCATTCAAAGTTGCATCGCTTAAATTAGCATTTCGTAAATCGGCTTCTGTAAAATTAGCAAATAGCAAGTCAGCATTTACTAAACTACTGTTATGTAGGTTTACTCTTGATAAATTCCCTCGAATGAAGTTGACACCATTTAAATTTAACCCAGATAAATCTGCACTTACTAGATAGGGAAATTTTAGCTGACAAGGATTTTGTAAAAACCTACTCACACAGTTGACATTTGCATCGTTGAGGTGCATCTTGGTTAAGAATTCATAACGTGCTATACCTAATTTTTGGAGAATTGCTAGACGTTGTGAGGGATTTTTTTCTAAAAATTGGGTAGCGCTATTATGCAAGTCTTGAGTTGGAATAATTAGCATATTTATTTAATAGATATTACAGATAAACTCTAATGCATTATAAAACTCGTCGCTTCTGGGAATACTATAGACCAAAAGTTAAGAATCCATCTCAGCTAATTCTAGCCAGCGCTCAGTCGCCACATCAATTGCTTGCTTGAGTGCTTCCACTTGCTCGTACAATTTTTGGACTTGGGTATAATTCCCCGCCGGGACATTCACCATCGCTTTCTCAGCTTCAGCTTTCTCTAATTCCATTTGGGCAATTTTTTCTTCTAATTGTCCAAATTCCTTCTGTTCCCAATTTGATAGCCGACGCCGCTTTTTGTTTTCATTTGTTGACGATGGAGTTGTAGTTTTCTGTGTCTCTATATTTTTCGGCTTATCTTTAGTATTGGTAGTTTCTTGTTGATTAGCTTCTTCGGCTTTTTTGTAGTCGAGATAAATTGAGTAATTACCGGGATATTGTCGGAAAACACCACCTGATTCCAGGGCGAAAATTGTGTCTACGGTGCGGTCTAAAAAATAGCGATCGTGAGAAACTACAATTACACATCCTGAAAAGTCTTCTAAATAGTCCTCTAGTACCGCTAAAGTTTGCACATCTAAATCATTAGTCGGTTCATCTAAAATTAAGACATTAGGCGCACTCATCAACAAGCGTAAAAGAAATAACCGCCGTTTTTCACCACCGGAAAGTTTATGAATTGGTGCATACTGTTGATTCCCAGGAAACAAAAACCGCTCTAACATTTGGGAAGCAGTAATTTGTGTTCCATCGGATATTTTGATAAATTCCCCTTCTTCTTTAATATAGTCAATCACGCGCTGATTTTCATTTAAGGCTGTGAGCAACTCCTCGGAATGCTGGTCAAAATAACCAATGTGAATTGTCGTCCCAATTTCTACATTGCCAGAATCTGGCTGCACTCGCCCAGTAATCATATCCATTAAAGTGGATTTACCAGCACCGTTAGGGCCAATAATACCAATGCGGTCTTCAGGGCTAAATTCGTAGGTAAAATCTTTAATTAAGGTGCGTCCATTATAAGATTTAGAAATATTGTTCAGTTCAATAACTTTTTTGCCAATCCGTCGGCTAACTGTGGAAATATCGACTTTACCTTGAACCTGTTTAAACTCAGTGTCCCGCAGTGCGTGAGCACGATCAATTCTAGCTTTTTGTTTAGTACTCCGGGCTTTTGGGCCTTTTTTGAGCCATTCTAATTCACGCCGTAATATACCTTGGTGTTTACGTTGAGTACTGATGGCAGATTCTTCAGCAAGGGCTTTCTTTTCTAGGTAATATGAATAATTACCCGTATAAGTATAAATATCGCCTCTGTCAATTTCAATGATGCGATTGGTGACACGATCTAAAAAGTAACGGTCGTGAGTGATTAAAAATAATGCACCACGATACCGGTTTAAGTAACTTTGCAACCATTCTACAGAAAGTGCATCCAGATGGTTAGTTGGCTCATCCATCAGCAAAGCATCGGGTTCTGATAGCAAAGCTGTTGCTAGGGCAATGCGTTTGCGATAGCCTCCAGATAATGTACCAATGACTGCATTAAAATCAGATATACCTAACTTAGTAAGGATGATTTTAGCGTTGGTTTCTAGTTCCCAAGCACCTGTTGTATCCATGCGCTGCATGACTACAGAAAGGCGAGACATCAGCTGATTATCTTCTGGATAGTGAGCGAGTTTATCTGAGAGTTCTTCATACTCACGTACCAAAGCCATATGTTCGCCACTGTCAGCAAAAATTTGCTCTAAAACTGTGCGCTTTTCATCTAAGTCTGGTTGTTGGGGTAGGTAGATAATTTTAGCGCCAGAGTTCATTAAAATTTGACCACTATCAACTGGTTCTAGACCCGCGATCATTTTTAACAAGGTTGATTTACCAGACCCGTTCGTACCAATTAAACCAACTTTATCTGTAGCATCTAGGCTAAAGCTAGCATCTTTTAAAATTTCTTTAATACCAAAATCTTTTTTAACAGATTGTAGTGTAATAATACCCATAATGTTTTTACCATGCCAAAACAATTAGTAGGTAAGACACACACCCTACCTACAGTTAATCTTACTTCTGATTAAATTCTATACAAATAAATCGAGGGGCAAATGTCCATACATTTCATTGATGCCGTCTATATTATAAGACTGGCAAGACACCAAGACTCCGCGATGATGTCCTGCATAAGCATCAAGGTAGCACAAACCATTTTTACCATTTAATTTGATATAAACTGGGCCTTCAATTATTGGTAAATTGTTTGGTGCTTCATAACCTAAAGCCTGAGAATAGGTTTTCATGGCGAGCATTCCTTCTTCTGCGGTATCTGCACAAATCCCTAAAATTTGATAATCACAAAGTTTGGTAAGTAAAGTTAATGCGCGACGTACAGAAACTTTTTCTGATGGCTTGAGAATAGGTGCAATATCTAGACAGTTGAATTTATTCAGCAGTTTTCTTGCTTCTTCGGCAGTGAAGTTGTGATGATTGGGAGTTGACATAAAGCAGTTTATTATTTTCTTGGTGTTTTTGTATTTGAGGTGGGATTACCCACCCTGAATAGAAAAAGTTCTGAGCGCTGAGTAAAAATACTAGAATCTAACCTCTGGCTCATTTTCATCCTTTATTGGTGTATGCAGTTCATGAGATTTACTCAAGTTTATTTACTCAAATCATGATTGATTTTGAACGTTTCCAAGATTGAAAATGAAGGGAACACTACCTTTAGAGTCGCTACCCATAACCAGAACTTTTGGCATTTGAGCACCGCCAGTCTTCCAAGCTTCAATCGCTTCTTTTTGCAGCACTAGTTGTCCACCTTGGGCTTTGAGAGTTTCTGCTAAGAGTCTTTGAGCTTCTGCTTTACCCTTAGCACGATTAATTTCCGCTTGTGCTTCTTGTTCAGCTTCTCGTGCGACATACACAGCTCTTTGTGCGCGCTGTTCAGCGATTTGTTTTTCTTCCACAGCTCTGGCGAATTCTGGGGAAAAAGTCAAGTCAACTACGCTAGTATCTAGCACAATTATCCCATATTTGTCTAAGCGATCGCCTAAAGCCTGATCAAAGTCATCCTTTAATTCACTTCTTTTGGTAATTGCTTCTTCCACTGTTCTGCGAGCAGCTGCTATTTTAAATGCTTCTTGGGTTTGGGGGGCAATAATTTTGGAGACGATATTTTCTAGGGTGCCTTGTTTTCTCCTCACTTGCACTACCTGCGTAGGATCGAGACGGAAGTTGATGGCAAATCTCGCCGATAAATTTTGCAAATCTTTAGTAGAACTTTCTGCCGGTACTTCAAATTTTTGCACAGTCAAGTCATAGACATCTATTACTGAGATCAGAGGCGGTTTCAGGTGAATCCCTTCTAGTAAGGCCCCATCTCTGGCTTTACCCAAAATGCTGATCACTCCTGCCTGTCCTGGATTGATAATTACAAAGGAATTTAGTCCGATAATTAGGGCTAATGCCAAAAAAATTCCTAACACTGTAGTTTGCCAATTGGCAAATTGCTGAGTTTTCAAGCTGATCTCTCCTTTTGTGTCTTAATTTATATCCTGTATTATGGTGGCACGTACTATGCCTGAATACACAGGCAAAAAGACTACAAAAGTGAAATGCTCATCTTGACTGTGGTAATATCAGTCTCACCCGACTGTGAAGAACTGCGGCTACAGCATTTAAGCATCATCAGGTTTCAAGCAGTCACTCAATGTCTAGAAACACCTACAATACCGGAATTGGCTGATTTTAAAGAACGTCGTACTAACGGGTTAATGTCTTCTTTAGTGAGGATGTTAACCAGCTAGAACATTTTCTATATATGGACGCCAACGATATTATCCAGGTAGGCACAACTATTATAGTCATTGGTGAGACTTTCTTAATATTTGCTCCCAATGTGGCTGGAATGGTATCAGGCGTTTACTAAAAATAATTTTAGCAATTGGATAGCAGACAAACTTTTGCCTCTAGAGTTCATTAGCGATCGCATGGTAATTTCTATTTAGCTAAAGCCAACAGCAGCCCCACCCTTGATCCGCAAGGGTAGCCCCTTCCGATGTATTTATACCTGTATTTCAAAAAATAAGTATAAATACTATATCCTTTTGAATTACAAATTACGAATTATGATGATGTTTGGTAGTACCCAGCCCGAATCAGGTGATTATAAGTGGCGTCGCCAGTTGGATAAATTTGTCAAAGAAAATCAACAAGAATTAGCAGCACTATTTTGGGGTTTGTGGTTAGAAAATGGCAATAGTCAAGGTACTATCGGCATAGATTTGCAACCAACTCCGCATTTTGTTTATTGTCCCCAAGCGGAAATAGAGAAATTAAACAACAAAGTTGAGAATCGGCTTCAGGAAATATTAGGAATTTTTGAGAATCATCAACCGGAAGTAGAAGTCGTGATGATTGGTATTGGCAAGGGTGAAATTAAGCTAATTCAGTTTGCACCTGAACCACCGCCACCCAACTGTTTTCAACAGATTGGGAAGGATGTGGATGGTTTGTTAGAACTTTTAGAACAGCGCATGAGTGAGCAGATAAATCTTCTTTAGGGGCACGACATACAGTACATGAATAATTCAAAATTAAAGACAACCACCCACAAAAGGGAGTGGCGTGGGAGGTTTTGAACCTAGCTTTTTCCCATAAATTTAAAAACCTCGGTTGTTGACAAACCGAGGTGACGTTATATGCTAACTGTTTTTATCTATTTAATTTTTAGCTCACATCCACACTGATAGTTCTACTATCTAGAGAAATATAGCTAGGCTAAAAAATTCTGCCAAATCTCTAGCTATAGACATACAAATATTGACTAAAAAATGATGTTAATCTTTTGTGGGTTTTTCAGCTTCGGCAATGGCTTGGTCTAAAAAGATTTTTGCATCTTCCACTTGTCCACTTTCTAAGCAACCATAAACTATTTTGTTCCATTCTAATAAGACAGCAAGCTTTTTTTTGTAGCTGTTGGATGTCCGTATGGTGGAAACTCTGGAGTAAAGGCGTATGTCATTCACTGCGATATCTCCTATGGGAATTTACCTCTGTATCTCCATTTTTTCTAAACTCTTTACTTTATTTACATACACCTAAGACCACAAATGTTGAATGCTGATATAAAACTTTACATTTTTATTAAGACTAAGCCTAAAAAGCTGAAATTAGTCAACAAAACATAATCTCCTCAAACCAGTGAACATAACTGATTTTCTGACACAT
>JAHHHF010000025.1 GCA_019359495.1 Goleter apudmare HA4340-LM2 | reverse complement strand
TGATAATTTAGCTCGATAAATTCCCCAAAGCCTTATTGTTGCGTCCACTAAGCGAGTGCGATCGCATTCCGTTAAAATCGCTGAAATCATTGTGTAGTAAGTATTTCGCATTCTCGGATAAGTCTAAGGGACATAGCATCGTTTGTAACTTGTCTCCAACTTCCACAGTACGGAAGAAAGGAACAGTGCAAAGAGGACAAGTAGAAATAACGTCGAAAGCTATAAAATATAATAATTTGCCCATGATCCTAGTTGTAAATTGTAACCGTAAATGGGCAAATCCAGATGAAATCGAAATGCAACGTTATGCCTTAGTAGCTTCCATTAGCCATTCCGATCCTCAAGTTAATTTATACAATCGGATGAAACTCCAGATTAACCAGAGAAGCGATAGAGAGCAAGAGCGACTGCGAGGAAGAGTTTAATTGATAATGCGGCAATGGGAGTCACTACACCATACCTGTATAAGACACAGGAATTACAGTTTGACTTGTTGTTAAGGATGCGATCGCACTTTCCAAGCCAAACTCTACAGCATCAAGCGATCGCTCCATGAATTGTCTTCCTAGTCCCTGCTGAACCAATCAGCTTACGGCAATACATGAGATGCTTATTGGTACTCTCTATGAGAAAACTACACCAAACGGTAAAAAAATGTGAGTTCGACGGTTAGAGAAAGCGTAAATGCCATTTCCGCTTTATCCCAGAAGTTTTAACTTTTTCCCAACTTCAGCGCCAACTTTTGATAAATTTCGTCCAACCACACTGGAATCACAGGTTTACCTTCATCCAGGGATGCGATCGCCCTTTTTCGGTCAAACTCCACAAGCTTAAGCGATCGCTCCTGTGCTTGCAACAACATAAAGCGCTTACCTTTACCTGAAATAAATAACTCTGGCTCTTGATCTTTGAGCGTTTTCAGGGTGGCGCTGGCTATGTCAAAACTTAATCCCACAGATAGCCAATATGACATTGCAGCCAGTTCCACCAAATTTGAACTTGAGTAATAAATACTACGACCAGTTCCCGTCTCACTGATGACAGGAACAATCACCCCTTTTTCTCGCCAATACTGTAGCTGACGGAGGGTGCATCCTGTGATTTCAGCAGCTTCCTTGCTTGTAAAAAATGTCTCCTGCATACAATTTATTTTACAGAAGACTCGTTCAATACAAACCTGTTAGTATTAAACAATATTGTTTTAAACTGATGAGCCAAATCACTATTCAGTGTCGCCTTGTTGCCTCAGAGTCATCACGCCACCAACTATGGAATTTTATGGCAGAGCTAAATACGCCACTGATTAATGAACTATTGCGTCAGGTAAATCAACACCCAGAGTTTGAGACTTGGCGACAAAAAGGCAAACACCCGACTAGTATTGTCAAAAAACTCTGCCAGCCTTTGAAAACTGACCCTCGCTACAGTGGTCAGCCTTCTCGGTTTTATGCAAGTGCGTAGACGCGTTGGCGAAGCCTCTCGAAGAGAAGCGGCTTGCCGAAGGCATCGCATTGGTAAATTACACCTATAAATCGTGGCTGGCTTTAATGAAGCGGTTGCAGTCCCAACTGGACAGTAAAACCTACTGGCTGGAAATGCTCAGAAGTGATGCTGAATTAGTCAAAATCACTGGCGCATCCTTGGATGAAATTCGCACCAAAGCAACTGAAATTTTGGCTCAAATTGCTCCACTCGATACAATTGACACTCAACAGCCAAAAAGCAGCAAAGTCAAAAAGATTAAAAAATCTACACTTTCACAGACTGATGATATGAAGCACGCACCTCAAACAAGCGATCGCCGCCTATAAATCACGCCAAATGGTTGATTGACTAAAATTTGCACCTTGGAAATAAAATAAGTAATAGCGCCGCAGTTTATGTTGTAATCAACCCCTGAACTGTGAAAAGTTTGGGTTAGTTTGACTGTGTGAACACAGTCGTGCTTTCTGACCCTAGTAGCTGCCCACCTTGAAGCTGCTGTCTTTTGTAGACAGGAATCAGGTGCGCCCCCAGTAATAGAGGTGCGGGTTTACCGCAGTGGTGAGTCCACTTGCCGGGGAGATTTTCTTTCCGGCAAAGTGGCGAACCCGAAGGGTGGCTACCGAATCACCTCCGACCAAGGAGGAACCCACCTTAATTATTTTTGATAAGGGTTAAAGATTCGAGCAATTTCAACTCCCGTTCTTAAATTAGGAGGGTTGAAAGATTTTTAGAGGATGAAGATAAAGTGAGCGTGTCTTTGGGTGCTTTAAAAAGCCCTTCAAAGGGATATCTACATATTAAGGTTTTAGTAGTTGTACTAAAACTTTGCTAAATTTATGGTGGGTTGAAAGGTAAGGCAGAGGTCTGCCATTGTGATAGTGTGTCTATTTGTATTTATGACACACAATCTGTTAACAGTGACAAAGAATTAGTTAATGTACAGTTAAAGGCGGCACCCGGATTTGAACCGGGGGATGGAGGTTTTGCAGACCTCTGCCTTACCACTTGGCTATGCCGCCGCACTACCAACTATCTATATTATCACGATTCTATCTATAATTAAATCCTCTGTTTAGAAAAATTTTGGTATTGAGCTACGCTAACATCAAACCAGTGGCTTACCAATCAACAAGCTTAACTTAAGACGAACTACAGAAAGGAACAAGCATAATCGTTCGGTTCCTACAATAACTTTATGGGTGTTCTTTAGCAGGCATTGCGTCCTAGCCTAGCTAAACTGTATTGACTCATGACCAAGGATGACCTTTGCTGGGTAGTTTTTATTTTGTTCGGAATTTCGCAAAAAAACTTGTGTATTCCCCTAGACTCTCTAGTCAACTAGAGGGTTTAGGATAAATTTGCAGTGACTCTTAGTTACAAATCATGAGCAGCAAACCTCTAATCTCTAATTTTTGGTAATAGTGCTATTCATTCACAAATTCATTATCTGGCTCAAGCTATTATCAAATCGCCAATTGCGGAAATTAATCTAAGGCAGCAGTGGTATTTAGCTTGGTCTTGATGAGCTTTTCATTCAATCACTTTTTAAACCTATGACACTCAAACTCACAGTTCCCAACATGGCTTGTTCTGCTTGTGCAAACACAATTACTAATGCACTGAAAGCAGTTGATGCCAATGCTACTATTGAAACCGATCCCACAACTAAGCTGGTCAGTGTAGACTCTCAAGCTTCAGAAACAGCAATTAAGGAAGCATTAGCTGCTGCTGGATATCCAGCGCAATAGAACACATCGTTCTGTAACGACACCATTCACAATGGATCATCTGGCACGATCGCTGCGGTATTTTGATTACTTTAATTCTCTTGGGCAGATTTTTAGAAAATCGCGCCAGGGGAAAAACTTCGCAAGCTAGACATGTCAAGGTGATCCGTGATGGTATGGCGATCGCACAAGAACCAATTTCATTACATCAAACAACCTTTGGGGTTGAAAATGGAAATAGCGATCCCTGGATTAGTATTAATTGCACTTATAGTGCTTTTTTCTCAGCAAACCAACACCACTAAAAACTCAAACACATTCAAAATTTAAATTGTATCAAGTGCTAATTTGTTATACAACATAGCAAAAATCTAGAAAAATTTAATTATTTTATTTAGTTAAAAAGCCAGTTAAATCTTACCTAATTATTTGAGATAAAAATAACACACATTAATCTTGAAATTACAGCTATAAAATCATCAAACAGCTTTAAAGACAGGATTTGAATATTCAATTGTTTTCAACCTTGTATCTAAAATAGGATGGCTCATCAAAAAAATGAGGCTAGCAACAAATTACTTTTAAGATGTAGATAGATAGAGTAACTGTTATTACATTTTTAGGATAGCAAAATTAGGAACTATATAATTAGCCGCTTCACTTGCAGTGAAATCCTAAAAATGAATCTCAACTCACAAAATATTAACTCAAGCCGCAAACCAAAAAATTTCAATAATCCAGAGCGTTTTATCGAAGGATGGTATTGGGCAATACCTGCTCACGAACTGAGTGTTGGTGAGGTGAAATCCGTAAATATTTTGGGCAGAGAACTAGTGATTTTCAGGGGTAAAGACCGTAAAGCTGTTACCTTTGATGCTTATTGTCCACACATGGGCGCTCACCTTGCCGAAGGTAAAGTTGAGGGTAACGAACTACGCTGTTTTTTCCACCACTGGAAATTTGATGGTGGTGGATTTTGTGTTGATATTCCCTGTTTGGATAAACCGCTTCCTATAAAGTTAAAAGCTTGGCCTACTGGAGAAAAATACGGGATGATTTGGGTTTGGACTGGAGAAGTACCATTACAACCCTTACCCTTTGTTCCAGAATTAGAACACAAAGAGTCTCGCAGCGCTTTTGGTTCTCACTTCTTCACAAATTGCCATCCTCATGTAGTACTGATTAATACTATCGATGCCCAACACTTTAATACGGTTCACAAACTTGTATCAACAATTGTTTTTGCAAGAGAAGAACTGCATCAAAATGCTATTAATTTCACTAATATCACACCCAGTTGTGAAGACACCTTATTAATCAAACTTATTCGTCCTTTCTACAAAAATTCTCTAACTTATAGTGTTTGCTATTGGTATGGCAGTATTGGCACAGCGACATTTGGCCCCGACTTCCTCCATTTCCACATTATGTTTGCTATGCGTCCTTTAGCTGAAGGTAAAGCTGAAATCCAAACCTTGTTTATCGTTAAGAGATATAAAGGCATGAACGGTTGGTTATACAATCAATTTGTGCTGTGGTTAACTAAAATTGCTAGTGAATATTTTCTCAAAGCTGACATCAAGATTTTTCAGAAAATTAAGTTTGATTTAAAAACACCCATCAACGTAGACCAGTCAATAGTGCAGTTTATTAATCATCTTGAAAGACAAAACGCCCTCTCTTGGGGAACTTGGCAACCAGCACGCTCAACCCGTGATGAAGAAGTGAGAGAAAATCGAGACAAATGGCGAGATGTGCTCAATGACTAACATCAAATTATTGGTTGCTACTTAAACCCACAGCAAGCTATCCTCAGCCCTAAGGCTGTGAACATAGGCAGTCTACCTGGTGGACGTGCGGCTGACTCACCGCTCATGAGGGTGATTCCCCTACGTATGTTGCCACAATCTCAGCAGACTAAACTAACTTATTTTTTTCGTTTTGGTTTTTAATTATTTTTTGAGCTACCATTTACATAAAAAGAAGTGGCAAAGCCACTTCGTAATTCCCAGGTAGAACCTAAAAAAGAGTATAACTACTAAATTAGTTTAAAATCGTATAAATTGACACTAAATAATTGTATATAATTGTTTAGCTGTTGTTAATTATCGTACTGATTCCATATCGCCCAGTTCATAATCTAGATATGCAACCCTAGCCTGTGTATCCAAAATCTGATTGATTTTGCCGTCAAACCATGCCAGTGGGCAACTGAAGACACTCTACTCCAGTTAAATAGCACTAGAGCGATCGCTTTGGGTGTGATCTTTACTCCCGGATTTCTCACTTGTGAGAAATCCGGGTCAAGGGTAGTTTCCAAGGAACAGATGAGGAATGGTGTCGGCTAATTGGAGGTTATACAGGTAATCCCTTAGCATTAAAAATTATTGCGACCACTATTCAAAATTTATTTGATGGGAATATTAGAGATTTTCTCAATCAAGAAACCTTGGTATTTGGCAATATTCGTAATTTGATTCGCCAGCAATTTACCAGACTTTTTGAAAAAACGGTCATGTATTGGCTAGCTATCTATCGTGATGCGGCATCATTTACTGAGTTACGATCCTGACAGACCTTACCAGGGAACCAATATTACAGGGACAACAGGAATTACCACGGCTCAAAAGGAGGCGCTGAAGGTATTGGATGCCGTTGAAATGTAGGGGTCAGGAGAGACGCGATTATACTCTTACGAGAAGCCGCTCTACTAGCGTCTATACAAGGTCAAGAGCATTATTCTCATCTCCCCAATGACGCCAGTTTGCTTAAGTCGGGAAACCCGCCCACGCAACTGGCTCCCCGATGCCCATTTCACTCCATCACCTCATTTACCGGGAAGCGATCAATTAACTGCATAGCCCGGTAGGCGTTGCGTTGTAAACCATCTGGCAGGTTGGGAACGTGGGGAATCTGGGATAGTAAATCCAGCGTCCGCCGTAAAATTCTCACCACATCGCCTTCATCTAAGGTGGTATGTTCACAGAGTTCTGTCCACTCTACACCCAATGCCCACTGTTCGATCAAGGCAATTAGCTCAAATTCTAACCAAATTGGTAGTGCTACGTTATACCGCCTTTGGAGTTGGAAAATTTGGCGACGAATTCCTCGTAGTTTTGCTAAGGCGTCTGTCACCTCATGACTGAGATCGAAGTGTACCTTACTATCAGGACGAGGGGTTTCTGTCACCAATGCCGCAATGGCGGCGGCTAAATGGTGGGGGTCTAAGTTATCTAATTCACCACTGGCGAATACTAAACCCAACCACAATTCATTTTCTCCCCGGATGGCTGCGGCAACTTGCCCTAATGGTGTGGGCACTAGGTTATCTAAACAGCCAAAGTGCTGTAAAATTTCAATTAAACTGAGAAATTCTTCCCAATAATGTTGAGACTGTTGCTCTATTTGAGTTTGCAATACTTGCAATTCGGCTTCTAGTTCAATGCACCGGGCCTGACGTTTGTAGATGGCTCCGCCATTGCCTGATTCGTATAGGGGGTGAGCCTCTAATTGTGCTTGTACGGCGGTGACACGGCTCAGTTGTTCGGTAACTTCCGGTGGCACATACGGAGATTCTTCAGGATTAGGGATTTGTTGGGCGATCGCTAATGTTTCTGCACTGCCACGGCGTGACTGTCCTGGTCTTAAGAGCAAATCAGGCGGTGGTAGTATCTGGGGCGGTATTTCCACTCGTGGCAGTTCAGCGTATAAATCAACTACATCTGTAGTATTGGCGACATACCAACGGTTATCGCTGCCCAAACATACCAAGTTATGCGTTTCACCAGATCCTGGAGTTTGTCCGACTAAGACTGCGGTAACAGGTGTCGGTACTGTGATGTTTTTCCCTTTGAGACTCAATAGAGTCCCCGACACAGCAAAGCCCAACATCATAGCAAGTTGCTCTTGTCGCTGTTCCTGTGCTTGCTGTTGCAGAGTTCTCAATAACTGGCGTTCCACTTTCAGGCGTTGCCGCAATTTTTCATACACAGCCAGTTCATTTTCATCGACTGCGGCAATTTGGGCTTGTATTTGGGCTAATTCTGTTTGGATTGCCTCGATTTCATCATAATCTGGCCTTAAATGCAAGGTAGCCATGTACTGGCCAAAACTGCGTTCTATCAGTTCCCTGGCTTGTTCTATGGTGTGGGTTTGCAGGAGGTTTAGTACCATGCCGTAGCTGGGTGTAAATTGGCTAACCAAGGGGTCTGGTTGAGATGTTGCCAAATACGCGGCTTCTTTAGCTCCTTCAAAGGGGGTTTGAACTGTGACGACATGACCCTGTTTATCCATTCCCCGCCGGCCGGCCCTACCTGCCATTTGCAGAAATTCCGAAGCGTTCAGCAGGCGGTGTCCGTTATCGGTACGCTTGGACAAGGTGGAAATCACTGTTGTCCGCGCAGGCATGTTAATTCCTGCGGCTAGGGTTTCGGTGGCAAAAACTACTTTAATTAGCCCTTGCTGAAATAGTTCTTCTACTAAGACTTTCCACGCTGGTAAAATCCCGGCATGGTGTGCAGCAACGCCTCGGTAGAGGGGAGCAATTTGCCCAGAACGCCCGGCTTCAGGATTGCGGGTTAAAAAGTCATCAATTTGTCGCCGCAACACCTGAGACTCATCATTATTTACCAGCCATAAATCACCCACCTCCGCTACTGCTTTATCACATCCTCTGCGACTAAAGATAAAGTAAATCGCGGGGAGCATATCCCGTTGCTGTAACTGGCTGAGGGTATAAGCAATGCTTGGTGCTTCTGGTCTGCCATTCTTTCCTTTGTCGCCTTGTTTTCTTTTGCCTCTGTTGGATAAACGGGGGTTAATTTTGTTTTTGCTATCATTCAACAGGGGAAATAGCCCTTTGGGGTTGCAGTAGTGAAATTCCAAGGGCACTGGGCGAAAATCGGAATAAATCAGGTCGGTGGGGCCGTGAACGCGATTTAGCCAATCGGTGAGTTGATCACTGTTGGCAACTGTGGCTGAAAGGGCTGCCAGTTGCACTTCACGGGGGCAATAGATGATTGACTCTTCCCAAACAGTTCCGCGTTGGCGATCGTTCATGTAGTGGCACTCATCAAGTACCACTGCTTCCACATCTACCAAGGAGATACCAACTTGCCCTATGGGTGTGCCATAGAGCATGTTGCGGAAAATTTCTGTGGTCATCACTAATATCGGTGCATCCCGGTTAATGGAGGCATCTCCAGTTAACAAGCCGACCCGATCAAAGCCGAATTTTTCTCGAAAGTCACGTAATTTTTGATTCGATAGTGCTTTGAGAGGAGTAGTGTAGAATACACGTTTGCCTCGTGCCAGAGCGCGATAGATGGCGTATTCGCCGACTAAAGTTTTACCCGAACCTGTAGGCGCACATACGACTACAGAGCGACCAGCGTTTAGGGACGCGATCGCATCTTTCTGGAATTGATCCAGGTCAAAGGGAAATACCGACCCTAGGTCAAGTTCTGGGGACTGTGCAGGATAGTTCACTCAATCACATTTGCAACCAGACTGTTTACTATATTAACGGCTATTTTGTCAACTTCGTTATTGGTCATTTGTCATTGGTCATTTGTCATTGGTTTTTTACAAATAACCCTTAACTATTTTCCCAGCTCTTGCGATCGCTGTGTGGCTGATTTTACAGCTTCAATTAAGGCGGAGCGAAATGCTGCTTTTTCTAGCTGGGCAATTCCCGCAATTGTTGTGCCACCAGGGCTGGTAACACGATCTTTTAGTTCTGCTGGGTGGATTTTGGTTTCTTGCAATAGTTTTGCTGTGCCGAGGACTGTATGTAAGGCGAGTTGATTGGCAATGGTTCTGGGTAAGCCTGCGGCTACGCCTCCATCAGCGAGGGCTTCTATCATCAGGGCTACGTAAGCCGGCCCACTTCCAGATAGTCCCGTCACTGCATCCATGAGTGTTTCTGGAACTTCTACGACTTCTCCCACTGCTGAAAAAACTTGTTGTGCTATTTGATAGTGCTTGCTGTTGGTATAAGCACCTAAACAAATTGCCGTAATTCCCGCTCCTACTGTAGCTGGGGTGTTGGGCATCGCTCTAATCACAGGGAATTGCACAAATGCCGCTTCTAGCTGACTTAATGGCACACCGGCGAGAATGGAGATGATTAGAGGAGCATCTTCTGCGGTGATCACATCTGCTAATTCTTGAGCGATCGCACTAAATACCTGGGGTTTCACTGCCAAAAATACTACTTCTTTTGCTCGCGTGAAAACCAGGATATTATCTGTCGTTACTGCTACGTCGTATTGTTGCTGAATAAAATTTTGGCGTGCGGGTTGGGGTTCGCTAACTATGACCTCTGATGGTTGATAAATTCCACGCACAATAAGGCGGGATAACAGCGCTTCCCCCATTACCCCACCACCAATTAAACCAAATTTAATACTCATTACTCTCGATAGTCACTAGTCATTAGTCATTGGTCATTGGTCATTGGTCATTGGTCAAAATATTTTGGACTTTTGACTGTGGACTTTTGACTCTTGACTAGTTTAACTTTATTGTGCGGCCATCCGGCTCACTTCGTTACCCCAAGTGGGTGTTACACTGGGAGTGCGTGCAGGGCGTGTTGTTGGTTGTGGTACTTCATGCAAAACTCCACCTTGGGTGCTGACTTGCACACAACTGGGTGTAAACAAAAAGATACTTTCACCAATACGCTCTTGATGTCCATCCAGTGCATAGGTGCCACCGGCGACGAAATCTACTGCCCGTTGAGCTTGATCCGGGTCCATAATAGTTAAATTTAATACCACAGACTTGCGTTCACGCAATGCTTGAATTGCCTGGGGCATTTCTTCAAAGGTGCGTGGTTCTAAAACTAAAACTTCTGATATTCCGTTAAGTGCTCCTGGCATACCTATCACATTCCCCATTGGCTTTGAACCTGTTGCTGCTACATCATTCCCCATTGTAGGCATGGGTTCACGCCAACGTCGATTCTGTGTTGTGGCTTCTTGGGGTACTGCTGGCGGATTCTCTTCTTGATAGAGATTTTGGTAGCTATCTGTCTCGGCTTCGTCTTCGTAGTATTCGTATTCCACTTGCTCGTTCAGACCAACAAAGTCTCTGAGTTTGGAAAATATATTGTTCATTGTGTAAACTCCTGGTGCAAATTACCCTTAATCTTTAATCTGGCTTTTTATATGAGCCAGCAGTGACTCGCTACTAATAAGCGGCTGATGTAGCAATTCTCTTGCTAGTTGTAGCCCATATTACAGGCTTTGACGATTAGCAGGCGCTTTGACAAACGTCTGCTAACTGCCTAGACGCGATATTGAGTCAAGATTATATCCTACTGTTTTCCAGAACGGAAGTTTTTGACTCCTGTTTTATTGGTCAACTGTTTTTGTTAATACTATATTTTTTGTCTATTTTCAACCATGTTTCTACGTAATTATTCTGAGGTGACGGCTCAGAAACAGATTATGGGCGATCGCCAAACAAAATAGTTCCTAATCTGACCATCGTTGCCCCAGCTTCTACTGCAAGTTGATAGTCACCTGACATACCCATTGATAGGTGCTGCATTTGGATATGCGACCAGTTTTGCTCTTGGATTTGTTGTGCAAGTCTATATGTGCTATTAAATACGTTCAAAAGCCCAGTATTATCTAATCCTAAGGGCGGAATTGTCATCAAACCTTGAATTTGTAAATTTTTGCATTGATTAATTGCAGGTAATTCAGCCAGCAGCTGTGGCACACTCCAACCTGATTTATGGGGATCAGGGAGAATTTTCACTTGTAGGCAAATTTGGGGACTGACACCAAGCTGTGACGCTAATTGATTCAATCGCTGTGCTAGCTGTAAATTATCAACGGAGTGAATCCATTGAAATTGTTCCAGAGCTTTTTTGGCTTTATTGCTTTGCAAATGTCCAATAAAGTGCCAAGTAATATCTGTTAAGTCTTGTAACTCAACTTGTTTTGCGGCGGCTTCTTGGATGCGACTTTCAGCAAAATCACGAATTCCTGCGGCATAAGCAGAGCGTATGATCTCCGCAGGAAAGGTTTTGCTGACTGCAATCAACTGGACTGAGGTTGGTAATGAGGAGCGAATTGAGGCAATGCGATCGCCAATCGAACTGATCATTGGAAGGTGCGTTGGAAAACACTCTGAAGCTGATCGTACTCCTGAGATTGACCACTGCGACGCAAAGTACGTAAGCGATTTTCCAACAACATTCTCGCCTCGGTACGTCCTATCGGCTGGAATTTAATACCTTTAACGTCACTGGCTACCAAAAAAAATAAACGTTGGGCATAAAGTGTAGTGAACAGATCCTGGCTGTCATCAACCATACAGATCCTGTAGAGCAAACCCCACGTTGGATGATTTATGTAAGTTTCTGCGTTTTCTGAATTCATTTAGTAGTCAAGGTAGGAGTGTATCTCTATCTTTTCGCAGTTCAGTACAAACTTTTAGATGATAATATCGTTCTTTCATCAGCATATTTGTACAAAGTAACGCGAAAATCAACAATCTTTGCCATTTACGGGCGGTGATGATGACCTTGATCTAGTTCCGATTGGGCAGATGAAGCTATTTTGAGCATTAGACAATGGGAAGAACTGATGCGCTAGATTTCCAGTCTACGGGAGAGAGTCCCTGTCAATACGGTTCACTTGAGAAAAGTTGTTTGTCAAAACAAGATAGGGTAGCAGGGGTAGATGAGGGAGCAACTTTAAAATTACTGTCCCTGTTCCTCCTCGTCTTCCTTATTCCCCTCATCTTCATCATTTTCCTGATCATTTTTGATTAAGCATGTTAAGCGCTGCTAGTTGAGCCTGAGCTTTGTGGAGAGATTCATACCATTCTCTCTCAGGATCGCTGTCGGCGACAATCCCAGCGCCCACTTGTCCCCAAACGGTTTTGAGTTCCAAGTTCTGAGTATGGGAGTGGGGGAGTGGAGGATTAGTAGAGAGTGGGAATTGTTCCTCCCCTCCCTTGTGGGGAGTTAACAGTAAGGTGCGAATCAAGATGTTTAAATCTAAGTTACCCCGCCCATCTAAATAGCCACAAGAACCGTAGAATAAGCTGCGTCGCACGGGTTCTAGTTCTTCAATAATTTCTAGGCATCGGACTTTAGGACACCCTGTGATTGTGCCACCAGGGAACAGAGCACGAATTAAATCAATGGCAGTGCGATCGCATCTTAATCGACCTTTGACGTTGCTGACAAGGTGCATAACGTGACTATATCGCTCAATTGTCAGCAATTCATCGACAACAACCGTTCCCCAGTCGCAAACTCGCCCTAAATCATTGCGTTCTAAATCCACGAGCATGATGTGTTCGGCGCGTTCTTTGGTATTGCTGAGTAAGTCTTGTGCTAGTTGCTGATCTTGTTCTGGGGTGACTCCACGCGATCCCGTCCCCGCTATCGGTCTGGTTTGGGCTTGCCCATTTTGCAATAATACCAAACGTTCCGGTGAACAGCTAACTAATTCTCCCCAAGGTGTTTGCCAATAGCTAGCAAACGGGGAAGGATTGATTTTTTGCAAAGCTTGGTAAATTTCCCAGCCAGAATTGTTGGTAGTAGTTTCAAATCGTAAGGAAAGATTGGCTTGAAAAATATCTCCAGCTTGAATATATTTTTTCGCCTGCTTGACGGCTGCTTCGTAATCTGATTGGGATGTGTGGAAATGTATAGGATGCTGGACATGTTCCCTCTCTCCTCCTTTCTCTATCTTCCTGTCCTCTGCCAATTTCCTCTGCAACTCATCCAATCGACTGGAATCGCTAGAAGCCAGCCACAGTAATTGATCCCCGTGATCTAAAACAGCAAAACTCTCAGGTTCGTACCAATAAGCGACAGGAAATGGTAGGTGATCAGATTTGTCATGGGGTAGCTGTTCAATTTCCCAGGCGATGTCATAGCCTAGCCATCCTAGCCAACCACCAGTGAAGGGGAGGTGGGCTTCTCTGCGAGAGGCTGCGCCAACGACTTCGCTCAGCCCACAGGGAGGTAGGGAGGTGGGGTTTCGACTGCGCTCAACCCAAGGGTGGTGGGGGGAATGATTTTTGAGTAACCGTTCCAGAAAAGGGAAAACTTGTCCTAGTGGTGGTGTCCACATTTGGGGGACACCAGCGACTATGCGAGGTGCGCCTGCACAAATAGAATAGCGACTCAGTTGGGGATGAGCAGTGGGTGTGGGGTAGGGACTTTCTAGCAGGGTGGCGATTCCAGGCGTAGCTGTGGAAAGAAACAGGGTGGCGAAAATTTCCGCACCAGTGCGATTTTTGAGAGGAAGCGATCGCCAATACCAATGTTGGGTCATAAAAAGTTAGGAGTCCAATAATTTTACCCACCTTGAAAAGGCTAGTTTTTTGATTTTTGAATTTTGTTTGATGAGGCTTTTTTGTGGACAATTTTCATTGTCACGCAAAATTTAACTTTTTCTTTTTTATAAATTAACCTTAATTTTACTTAAATAAGCATTATTGCTTACTGAATATGCATCTGATACTCATATTAATGATTGTTGTAAGTCAATTAGAATTTCCCAGATTAAAAATTTTAGCTGCGACTACTGAAAATCGTTAAGTCACTGACTAATTACCTACGATTTACAACCGCGCAAATACAGCAAGCAAAAAATCGGAGATTAAACTATGTCCCAAATACTAAATCGACGCCGATTTCTTCAAGCATCGGCGGCGGCTGCTGCAAGCGTAGGTGTATCCACTATTCGCACATCTGCTATCAGTGCTGACGAGTATGTGGAAGCGATCGTGATTGGTAGTGGTTTTGGTGGTGCAGTCGCATCATTGCGTCTTGGTCAAGCCGGAATTGAAACGATAGTACTAGAACGGGGACGACGATGGCAAATTAATGATGCAGGCGATACTTTCTCTACAACAGATAAGCCAGATGGTCGGTCTACTTGGCTCAGTTCCACTACAATTTTACCCTCACTAGCTCCGCCATTCCCCATAGATGTCTATACAGGTGTTCTAGATGTCAAGAGAGGCAATGGTATTAATGCATATCAAGGCGCGGGTGTTGGGGGTACTTCGCTGGTATACGGTGGTATTAGCTATCAACCAACCGAAGAACTATTCTACAAAGTCTTTCCACGCACTATCAACTACGCTAGGCTGGATCGGATTTATTACCCACGGGTACGCTCTATTCTCAAAGCATCTCCCATCCCAGACGATATTCTGCAAACTAAATACTACTTGGCAAGCCGGATTCTGCAAGAGCAAGCAGCTAAAGCAGGTTTAAAATCTCGTAAGATTGACATTGCTTTTGATTGGGATATTGTTCGCCAGGAAATTGCTGGTCAGAAGGTTGCTTCTATTATTGCAGGCCAAGTGTATTACGGTGCGAATAGTGGTGCCAAAAATAGCGTAGATCGCAACTACTTACGTATGGCAGAAGAGACTGGTTACGTTAAAATCCGACCTTTACACGTAGTCAACACGATTGGGGAATCAGATCGTGGAGGTTATCGAGTTGTCTGCAATCAAATCAACGAGCAAGGAGAAGTAGTTGTTCAAAAATCCTTCGCTTGTCGCTATCTATTTTTAGCGGCGGGTTCGATTGGTACTACTGAACTATTACTGCGTGCTAAAACCAATGGTACTTTGCGCCGCCTCAATGATCAGGTAGGAAAGTTTTGGGGAACAAATTCCGACTCGACTACTGTAATGATTAATGCTGGTGAAACGAACCCCACACAGGGAACACCAGGTGTAATATCAATTGACCATCTCGACAACCCTATTGCTCCACTGATACTTGAACCATTTCAAGCGATTCCTTTTACACCCCAAGGTCTTCTTCCTGTGCTTGGTCAGGCAATTTCCAAACCTGAAGGCTATCTTACCTACAATACAGCTACTCAGTCAGCAGATTTATTCTGGCCTAGCAACTCACTTGACAGTCAGAAAAATGCTCAGGCTCTCCAGTATACTTTCCAACGGCTCAACGATGCCAATGGTACAAGTCTAGCTGCACCGCCCGACTACAGTAACACTGCACACCCGCTTGGTGGTGCAGTAGTCGGACGAGTATGTAACCCTTTTGGACAGGTCTTAGGCTATCCTAACTTATTTGTGGTAGATGGTTCCTTCATTCCCGGTTCCACAGCTTGCTCAAATCCCTCACTCACTATTGCTGCTCTAGCAGAACAGAGTATGGATCACTTGTTAAACCGGATTCCTGGACGTCGTCGAAAAATATACTCTCCTTTCTAACAATCTACTGTGTACACCGTAGAACAGAGAGTTAAAATTGATTTCCCCAAACTAGCCGCACAGCCCAAAATAGAGCTAAAGCTGCGATCGCTAGCCAGTCCCATCTTCGCAGACGTAGGTCATGCCAGACTACGCGGTGTTCGTTGGGACTGGTAAAACCGCGCGCCATCATGGCGCTAGCCATTTGTTCTGCTCGTAATAGCAAATTATCTAACAGCCGCTCTGCGACAAGCATCCAAACTTTAACGGCTCCTTTTAATCCCAACTTCTTCCAATTTATCGCCCTGGTCATCACAGAGCGGGCTAAATTTTGCACTTCTTCTAAAACAAGGGGAATAAACCGTAAGGATAAAGTTAAAGTTAGGGTAATTTCAGTTACAGGTAGCTTGAACCGTCGCAGAGGTTGCATTAAGCTTTCTATGCCAGTAGTAATTTCTTCTGGTGCTGTTGTGAGCAAATACAGGTTGGTGCTGTAAATTACAGTAAACAGAATTGTACTCAGGCGCACCGCCAAATCTAGAGAACGGCGAGTTACTCTGACTGGCCCGGCGCGGAATAGCACGTAACTATATTCTTCCCCCTTACTGACTATTTTGGGGGCAACCTGAGTTGTGTTAGTCGTTGATAGTGGGGCTAAAATTTGTTCGTTAGCAGGTAGGCGTGACTGATAATCTACACCCAGCCCGTCAGGACTAGCGGCGCTAATCAATAGGACAAAAAATGACAACGCCAACAGCCAGCCCATTTGCTGACGCCATACACGCCGAGGGATTTTGGCAATTAAGGTAACAATAATCAATACTGTTACTAATAGTATGCGCCATGTGTTGTTGGCAAAGGTATAGCTGGTGAGAAAGCTCATCAACCAGGCAAACTTAACTCGCGGATCGATTTTGTGTAGCCAAGTTTGGGGTTGTTCTAAGTAAAGTCCGAGCGGTAGCGATCGCAGTAAATCCATTTGTCAGTGCTGAGTCCTGAGTTGTGAGTAATAAGTAAGTAGCTCAGTGTTAAAAATTATCGTTATGACAAGGCAGGAGGGAAGAGGATTATAGAACTAGCCCTTTCAAGGTGACTCGTGAAATTTCTTTTTTTCTGTTACTCAGCACTCATTACTATTTGACACGAGTGGCGCGGTTGATGCTACCACTTTCAAAATCACGAACTTTTTTACTGCGCCAGAGTAACCGAATTGGAGTACCTTTAAACCCTAATTGTTTGCGGAATTGTCTTTCGATGTAGCGGCGGTAGTTTTCATTGAAGCGTTTGGCTTCGTTGACAAATAGTGCGATCGTGGGTGGTTGGGTACTGACTTGAGTTCCATAATAAATTTTACCTTGACGCCCACCGCGTGAGGCTGGTGGTGAATGCCAGCTCACAGCATCTGTGAGGACTTCATTAATTACTGATGTGGTGACGCGGCGTTTGTGGGCTTCAGCTGCATTATTCACCAACTCTAAAATCTTTTCTACGCGCTGTCCTGTAACAGCACTGACAAAAATAGTGTCTGCCCATTCAGTAAAATGTAACCTGGCTTGGAGGCTTTTTTCGTAGTCGTAGATGGTGTAAGAGTCTTTTTCCACAGCATCCCACTTATTCACTACGATGATACAAGCACGGCCTTCTTCGAGAATCCGCCCTGCTAATTTTTGGTCTTGCTCGGTGGCTCCATCTAGGGCGTCTAATACCAATAAAACCACATCAGCGCGACGAATGGCTTTAAAAGCCCGGTTAATACTAAAGAATTCTGTACCGTAATCGACGCTTTTCTTTTTGCGAATACCCGCAGTATCAATTAAGCGATAGGTTTGTCCATTCCGCTCAACTACGGTATCAATTGCATCGCGGGTTGTGCCAGAAATAGGGCTAACAATGGCTCTTTCTTCACCCACAAACGCATTCAATAAACTGGATTTACCGACATTGGGGCGACCGACGATCGCCACCTTAATTTCATTAGTTTCCGGTATTTCTGCAACAGAGGGAATGTGTTTAATTAACTCGTCGAGTAGCTCTCCCGTACCGCTACCATGAATAGCGGAAATAGCAAATGGTTCACCCAATCCCAATTCCCAAAATTCCGCAGCTTGCAGTAAACCTTGTTCTGGGGATTCACATTTATTGACAGTCAGCAGGACGGGTACTGGTTGTTGGCGTAACCACTCAGCAATTTCTTCATCAGCTGGTGTGGGGCCGATTTGACCATCGACCACAAATATAGCCGCACTCGCTTCGGCCAGGGCTGTCATCGCCTGTTGGCGAATCAGGGGTAAAAATTCGGTATCATCATTAAAAACTAACCCACCCGTATCTACCACCACAAACTCACGATCGCCCCAGAAAGCTGGCATGTAAGTGCGATCGCGTGTCACTCCTGGTTCGTCGTGGACAATCGCCGTTTGTTCCCCGGCGAGACGATTAACCAGGGTGGATTTGCCCACGTTTGGGCGTCCGATAATTGCAACAATTGGCAGTCTCATAGAACCAGGAAAATGAAGAGGCATGTTATGGTAACATATTTCCTCATTCTAGCGATCTAGGGTGGCAGATGGGTAAGCGATCGCCAACAGCTATTTCTGATAGGTACTGGGTATTAAAATTCCATGCTTGGGACTAAATAGTAACGCTAACATAAATAAACCTGAGACTACTAATACGATCGCCGGGCCGGAGGGTAAATTATAAAAGTAGCTGAGGTACATGCCGCTAATACTAGAAATTACCCCAATCACTGCCCCTAATATCATCACTTGGTTTAAGCGTTTCACTAATAGATAGGCGGTAGCACCAGGTGTAATTAAAAGTGATAGTACTAAAATCACACCTACAGCTTTCATACTGGCAACAATTGTTAAAGCAATTAACAACATCAGTCCCAAGTTTAACCGATTGACTGGTAAACCTGCGGCTTGTGCGCCTAGAGGGTCAAAGGTGTAAAATAACAGTTCTTTGTAGAGTAAAACGATGACTATTAAAACAATAGCTGCAATGATGGCTGTGTCGCGGACTTCATCACCAGTTACGCCAAGAATGTTACCAAAAAGAAAGTGATTGAGGTCGATTTTATTATCTTTTTGAATCACAGTAATTAGTGTGATGCCAAGGGCAAAAAATGCTGAAAAAACTATGCCCATTGCAGCATCTTCTTTGATAGGTGATCGCGTCCTAATTAGAGCGATCGCCATTGTACTGACAACTCCGGCAATAAACGCCCCCACAAAAATATTTGCCCCCACCATAAAAGCGATCGCTAGTCCTGGTAAAACTGAGTGACTGATCGCATCGCCGAGTAGGGCTAGTCGCTGTACCATCAGATAGCTGCCAACAACTGCACACAATAAACCAACTAAAATCGCAATAATCAGCGATCGTTGCATGAAGCCATATTGTAATGGCTCGATTAGTGCTTGTAACATCATTTGTCCTTTGTCAGGTAACCAATGACTAATGACCAATGAACAATGACATTCTAAGCTGCATCGTCAAAGTAAATGACTTTACCACCATAGGCGCGATATAAGTTTTCTTGTGTCAGCACTTCTTGCCGGGAACCTGTGGCGATAAGTTCGCGGTTTAATAAAATTAAATCATCAAAGTGGGTGATTGATTCGCCTAGGTCATGGTTGACTACTAGCACGGTTTTACCTGCGGCGGCGAGTTCATGAAAAACTTCAAAAATGACTGTTTGGGTTTTCTGATCGATACCTACTAAGGGTTCATCAAAACAGAAAATCTCTGCTTGTTGGGCTAAAGCACGGGCTAAAAAGACTCGCTGCTGTTGTCCTCCAGAAAGTTCTCCAATGGGGCGATCTCTGTATTGGTTCATCCCCACTCTTTCTAAGGCGTTTTTGGCTAGTTGGCGGCTAACACCAGAGAAGCTACGTAACCACCCGGTTTTTTTTACCCTTCCCATCATGACTACATCCCAGACTGTGGCGGGGTAAGTCCAGTCAATTTGGCTACGCTGTGGGACGTAGGCGACTTTCTCCAGTTGTTGCTTTAAGGGTTTGTCTTGATATAGTGCATGACCACTACTCAGAGGAACTAATCCCAAAATTCCCTTCATTAGTGTACTTTTACCCGCACCATTGGGGCCAAAAATCCCTGTCAGCCTTCCTGGTTTAACTATGCAGTTGACATCTCTCAGCGCTTCTTGTGTGCGGTAGTGTACTCCTAGGCTGGCAATTTTAATGCTTGCGGTTGTTGTCAAGGTTTCTGGGAGAGGGTAAACCTGATCAAAGTTGGAATTGGCTTCTAAGGAAAAGTTGGCTGCTGTCATGGCACTATCTACGGGGTTCTCTGGGAAAAATGAAAAGATTATGAAAATAATGTAACCTAAAAAATGAGAAAAATATGAAAATAAGTGTAACAAGCTGATGCGAGGAATTACTCACTCAAAAGCTAGATTTTGTGGGGAAGTTTTACTAGGGCTGCTTTTGGGACTGTGGATAGAGGGATGTACTCCTACCACTTCTGTGACCAATGGCCGGCCGTTGGTAGTGGCGACTAGTACAATCATTGCTGATTTAGCCCAAGAGATCGGGGGAGAGGAAGTTAAGGTAACTGGAATTCTCCAGCCTGGTACTGATCCCCATGTTTATGAACCAGTCCCAGCAGACAGCAGGGTTTTGGAAGAAGCCGACTTGATTTTGTATAACGGCTACAATTTGGAACCGGGACTGATTAGGTTAATGCAAGCATCTGGTGGTCAGGTGCGGAAGTTAGCTGTGGGGGAAGCTGTCAAACCTTTACGGTTAGAAAAAGGGAAAGGCGAAGTAGTACCAGATCCCCATGTTTGGGGTGATGCAGAAAATGCGATCGCTATGGTAAACGCGATTCGAGATGCGTTAATTGAGTTATCACCCACAGATAGAGAGAAATTTACTCAAAAAGCATTGCAATTAACTAATGAATTAAAGCAATTAGATAGCTGGATTAACCAACAGATTCAAACTATTCCCACCGATAAACGCCAACTCGTAACCACCCATGATGCATTTCAATATTATGGACAGGCCTATGGGATAGCGATCGCCGGGACGCTAATCGGTATCAGTACCGAAGAACAACCAAGCGCTCAAACGGTACAAAGACTGGTAGAGGCTATAAAAAAAATCGGCGTCCCCGCAATTTTTGCGGAAACTACAATTAACCCTGCTTTAATTAAAACCGTTGCTGAAGAAGCATCTGTGAAGTTAGCACCTCGTCAACTTTACTCAGATTCAATTGGTGCTCAGGGGAGTGGAGGTGATTCTTATATCAAAATGATGGAAGCGAATACCCGCACAATTGTAGAAGCATTGGGGGGCAAATACACCCCGTTTCAACCAAAATAATAAAATATAGCGATCGCTGTCTGTTACTGCGATTTAAAATTGCAGTATTCTAGGACTTACGCACTGTACAAATTTATCATCTTGTGAATTAACGAAAATACGTTGTTTCAGACTGTACTCAATCATCTTTTGATAAATAGCGATCGCCTAAAAAGTATGGAAAAATCAAGGTTTAATGCCTGAAATCCATACCCCATATTTGGTTTTTTCTGTCAATGCGTAAGTCCTATATTCTTTTTCTAATTTCTGGGTATTTTAATTACTGATAAATTTCATATCTCCGATTTATTTAATAAGTCGGAAATCTCCATTCTATTAGTGGCTTCTTAACTGCAACTTTAGGTATATAACTTTTGGCTCAATCTCAAGTTACCTCTTGAGAAAGAACTCACTATGTCGTTATTTTTTTAAATTGGTATTAGTAAATACAAGTTTGAGAATCCTTAAAACAGTCATGAAAGACGAACAAGACAATCAAATTAGACAACCAGTCAGCAAAGATTGGTACTCTAGAGAAGAGCCAACCGTTCAAGAAAGACACTTAACAGCCAATCCGGGAGATAGAATTGCTGATGAGCCTCAATCAATAGAAGAGAAGGCTAAACAAGTTGCTGTAGATGTACCAGATATTACTGGCGATCAGATTACAGTGCCTACATACTTCATTGTCGAATATCCAAATGGAGAAAAAAAGGCGCTCCACCACATCAAAGACG
The DNA here is from genome assembly GCA_019359495.1 of Goleter apudmare HA4340-LM2. Taxonomy (GTDB): domain Bacteria; phylum Cyanobacteriota; class Cyanobacteriia; order Cyanobacteriales; family Nostocaceae; genus Goleter; species Goleter apudmare. The sequence goes on along the minus strand of JAHHHF010000025.1, from coordinate 8,403 downwards.
CGGAAGAAATTTCCGACGTAATTAGACAAGCACGCATGGATGAGAACGGCAATCGGATTTGGTGGTAGCAAGAATAATTCGTAATTCGTAATTCACAATTTAGAATTTTAATTACGAATTATGAATATAAATTGCCCATCAAGACTAGAGGCAATGAACAACCGGATTTTTCGCATAGTTTTCTTGCTACCCTAATCAGCGATCGCTGATTATTAATACTCTTATAAAATATAATTATACGTAGGAATTTGCTGTATTCTCTTTCCTTAGCTTGTTTAGTGTATAGTATCAAACAGAATATCTCAACGACTGTTAAAGCAGTAAAGGCTCTGGATGCCTTTATCTTCAATGGTTGTATTCTGGAATTGGTGAAATCGTGAACCAGATTAATCGAGTTGCAATTGTAGGTGGAACTCATGGCAATGAGTTCACAGGAGCTTACCTAATTAAAAAATTTACCCAGATTCCTCATTTCCTCACTAAATCCAGCTTTGAAACTTTGACCCTGCTAGCAAACCCTAAAGCTTTTCAATTTGGACGGCGATATTTAGATAAAGATTTAAATCGCTGTTTTCTGCAACGAGATTTGCAAAACCCATCTTTAACCAACTACGAAGAAACGCGAGCCAAGTCAATTCATCAAATCCTAGGCTCAAGAGGTAATTCTCCAGTAGATTTTCTGTTAGATTTACACAGCACTACAGCTAACATGGGTCTCACGATTATTTTAGTAAATAGTCATCCTTTTAATCTACAACTAGCTGCTTATCTAAGCCACATCAATCCCTTAGTGAGAGTTTATCGTTGCTCATTTCAATCAGTTGCTGAAAACCCATTTCTGAATTCTCTATGCGAATTAGGCTTTGCACTTGAGGTAGGCCCAATTGCTCAAGGTGTCTTGAGAGCCACCCTGTTTCAACAAACAGAAGAACTGATCCATACGTTGCTGGAATATCTAGAAAAGTTTAATTTGGGTGAAATACAAACAACCAATATTCCGCTTATCCTATATCAACATTTAGATATTGTAAATTTTCCCAAAGATGGAGATGGCACAATTACAGCCATGATTCATCCACAGCTTGAGGACAGAGATTATCAAACTTTGAACCCAGGAGACCCCATGTTTTTAACTTTGGATGGTCAGACAATTGTTTATGAAGGTAAATCTACCGTTTGGCCGATTTTTATTAATGAAGCAGCGTATTACGAAAAAGGAATAGCGATGTGTTTGACGGATAAGCAGGAAATTAATCTTTGATGGGTGTTTGGTATTTGTTATGATTTCTGCCCTTTGCCTTTATTTCCCTAGGCAGGTTTATGATCTAGGCGAGTAGCTTGTTCTAGGGCAGCTTTTTCTTGGGATCTGCGGGCGTAGGCTTGTAATTGCAGGCGATCGCATCCGGTGAGAATGCACAAATTTTCTAAGCTAATACCCCGCATTAACATTTCTACACGCCAAGTATGTTGTGCTTGGTCTAGTTTTGGGGGTTGTCCTTGGGGTGTTAACATGCCTTCAGTCCATGTTTCCCAGTACATCTGAATTGCTGATTCTGAGATGGGTTTGCCTGTTCGATCAAGAAACATAGCTGGTTGAGTATCTTTACGACTTTTTAACCATTTGATCAAGGGATTGTTAGTATAAGAGCCATAGCGTTTACCCATAATCCATTGATTTACAGGCACTTGACGGACTAATCCTGGGATTGTGATCTGGATAAAGTGCCCGTTAGCATCATATATTTGGTGCGATCGCTGTAAGCCCACTATCTCTGTCGGGGATAATCCAGCACCGAATAATACATACACCAAAGCATAGTCTTGTACTCCCAATTTTCTGGCTTGTTGCAGAATTTCGTGGACTATAGTCGCAGGTAAATCAGCAATTTCTTCATTGATGGCTCTTGCTGATAAGTAGCCGATCGCTGATTCTGGCAAAGATGACATAGCACCGTGTAAAAATAAACTGACCAAATTCTCTAGAAAATCATCTCGATCTTCCCAAAGTTCATGAAATTCACTGGTGAATTCGATCACGGCATATCCTAACAGCATTCCGTTGAGCAAACTAGCTAATTTTTCTGCTGGTAGGTATGTATTTAAGTGTCCCTGTTCGATGACAGTAGCTAAATATTGCGCCACATAACGGTTAGCTTCCGTTAAACCCCTACCTAGGGCGCGGCGATTTTCCGTAGGGTATTGGTCGGCTTCTCCTACTACTGACCGCACAAACTCTGGAACTTGTTCTAATGCATGTAAGCTTTCACTTGCATAGTCTTTTAAAGCCTGGTAAACGCTATCGGGAGGAATCGCCCTTCTTACCAGAGACTCACCTAAATTTTTAAACGCTGCGGATTCTTCCAACACAGCTAGGAGTAGTCCATGCTTGTTACCAAAATGCCGGAATAATGTGACTTCATTGACTTCTGCTTTGTCTGCAATCTGGCGGGTTGTGGTGCCGCTAACTCCCTGAGTAGTAAACAATTCAAGTGCTGCTTGAATCAAACGTTGACGGGCTGAGTAGGGTTGAGACGACATAGAAGCAAAAATGCAAGTGGCACTTGCATAGAAAGTGCAGAATTGCTAGCATAGCAAATGTAAGTGCAACTTGCTGTATTCTAACTGTAATAAATGAGACTACAGGATGGGTAAACCCTTTGTGAGGCTGGAAACGCGATCGCGTCAAATACCAAATGCAAGAATGTACCCGAACACAGCAAATCGCTTTATCATCCATCAACAGGAATTTTTATGACCGCAAAATTTCTGGCGTTCGCCCCTGAGACAGGAAATTCCCCTCGTCTCAGTTGGACAAATGTAGTATTCTTTACTACATTTCACGCCTTAGCTCTCTTGGCTCCCTGGTTTTTCTCCTGGTCAGCATTAGGTTTACTGGTGTTTCTCCACTGGTTGTTTGGGAGTATTGGCATTTGCCTGGGATATCATCGACTATTGAGCCATAGGAGTTTCCAAGTACCCAAATGGGTAGAATATGCGATCGCATTCATCGGCGCACTAGCTCTCCAAGGGGGGCCGATTTTCTGGGTTGGTGGACACCGTCAGCATCACGCCCACACCGAAGATGTCAACCTAGACCCCTACTCTGCCCAGCGAGGCTTTTGGTGGAGTCACATGTTATGGATTTTCTACCCCCGCACCCAGTTCTTTGACTATGATATCTATCAAAAATACGCGCCTGACCTAGCACGACAACCGTATTATCGCTGGCTTGATCGCTACTTTATACTACTGCAAATACCCTTGGGCTTACTTTTGTATGCTTTGGGTGGCTGGTCTTTTGTTATCTACGGTATTTTTGTGAGAGCAGTGTTGCTGTGGCACTCAACTTGGTTTGTTAACTCGGCAACTCATAAATGGGGCTATCGCTCTTTTGCAGCTGATGACGGCTCTCGTAACTTGTGGTGGGTATCTATCGTCACCTACGGTGAAGGTTGGCACAACAACCACCATACCTATCCCCACGTAGCCAAGGCTGGGTTTTTTTGGTGGGAAATTGATGTTACTTGGTGGAGCATCAAAGCTTTGCAGACTTTGGGTTTAGCTACCAAAGTAGTCATGCCTCCTAACCACAGTGTAGCTCAAGAATAAACTTTCACACCCTCATGTTCCAGTAACCAACGTTTTCGTTCTAACCCACCTGCGTAACCCGTGAGTGCAGAGTTAGACCCAATGACCCGATGACAAGGTAGCACAATCGCCACTGGATTAAGTGAATTTGCCAAGCCGACAGCACGCGCCGCAGTCGGCTTACCGATTTTTACAGCCAACTCACCATAAGAAATAGTATATCCCCAAGGGATAGTCCGTAAGGCCAGCCATACTTGCTGCTGAAAGGCAGTACCACCAGTATTTACAGGAATATTATCTAGGCTAGTGCGATCGCCATTGAAATAAGCTTGAATTTTGCTGCTAAAGCCTTGTGGATTTTTGACATCCTGAAGGTGGAAGTTACCATAAGCTTTTTCTAGCAATCGCAACATTCTGGGTTCGTAATCAGCAAAGTCAACAGCACAAAGTTTCTCACCATCAGAGATAATTACAATTGTGCCGATGTCTGAATTAATTTTGTCAACTAGTAGTTTCACAGTATCGAGGTGATTTGAAAAAACTTCATCTCATTGAAATTATCACGGTGTGCCACGCAAATATAGCATTGAGTCAGGTTTGTCCGTATGATTATCCCCATTGCTAAACTAAGAACAAACAGTTAGTAGTGACAAAAATTATGACTGTTGCGAAACCGTCATCCATAACACTGGAGGAGTTTCTGAATTTACCAGAAACAACGCCAGCTAGTGAATATATAAATGGTGAAATAATGCCCAAGCCAATGCCTAAAACTCGCCACTCACGGCTGCAAGGTAAGCTAACTAGTACAGTCAACGGAGTTACTGAAGAAAGGCGAATCGCCTATGCTTTCCCAGAATTGCGTTGTACTTTTGGGGGACGCTCAATTGTTCCTGATGTAGCCGTTATGCGTTGGGAACACATTGAGTTTGATGACAATGGAGAACCTGTAGATGATGTGTTGACTGCTCCTGACTGGACAATTGAAATTCTTTCTCCTGAGCAGAGTTCTAACCGTGTTGCTGGTAATGTTTTGCACTGTCTGAAGTATGGTTGTCAGTTAGGATGGCTAATTGACCCTAGCGACAGATCAATTTTAGTCTTTCAGCCAAAACAACAACCAGAACTGCTGCGTAGCACAGATAATTTGATAATTTTGGATGGAATTGGATTGCAACTAACAGTAGAACAAGTATTTGCTTGGCTAAAGATGGCAGGATAGTGATACTTAACATTTCCCAAATCCCTAGAAATCTCAGCCAATGCCATATTTAAATACTACCAGCGAAATCCAAAAACTTGTCGCTGAATATACTAACGCTCCCACTTTGTGGATAGATACAGAAGTAGCTGACTATAAAAGTCGTCGCCCCAGACTATCGCTAATTCAGGTATTAGATGATCCTCTCGATATGACTGGCGATCGCGTTTATCTTTTAGATGTGCTGGATCAGCCTAATGTAGTAGCTAATTTTGTTGAACAAATCATGGTAAATCCTAGCATTGAGAAGGTATTCCATAATGCTAATTATGATGTGAAATTTCTGGGCAATAAACAAGCTAAAAACATTACTTGCACTTTGGAAATTGCCAAGAAAATTCCTTACTATCTCTTGCCATTACCTAACTATCAACTGCAAACTTTAGCGACATTATTGTGTAATTTTAATAATATCAATAAACAAGAACAACAAAGTGACTGGGGAAAACGCCCCCTAACTGAAGAACAAATAGACTATGCTTACCTAGATTGTATATATCTGGCTCAAGTACACTTACAATTATTAGAATTACAACTAAAAGTTAACCCAGATCCAGCGACGGAAGATTTAATTGCACTTGGTACAAGATACACACAATTAGAACAACAGTGGAAGTTATTACAATCAGAATTTGAACATTTGCAAGAGCGAGTCAAAAAAGCTATGCAGGCTCAGAATTTATCTGAGACATCCTATTGCAAGTTAACTGGTTACGAACGCAAAACAGTAAAAGTAGCATTTGCTGAATTGGCGAAGTTAGCGGAAACTCAAGGTATTAATTTAGATTTTCCGATCACCTTGACTCAGAAACTACAAAAAGATTTAGGAAATAACTTAGAACAACTTTCTGTAGAGATTGACGCCACGACTGCTTGGCGGTTGACTCCTAAAAATCAAGAAAGTGATGTGGAAGATGAGTAAATTGTTTATATTGAACTGCAAGTAAATATCAATTACTGTAACGGCATAAAATTTAATATAACGTGAGTTCGACGAGTTGAAAAAAGCCCAAAGAAAAGCTGAGACTGGATTAGAACAAAAAATTAAGGGTGTCTCAATTAGTTAATATAGATGAAGATAAAACTTTCATCTCTAGCGTAAAAATACTACCTTTTCCCACCTGACTTTCAACTTTCAGAATCGCTTGATGTTTTTGGGCGATCGCGACAGCTATCGCTAGCCCCAACCCTGTGCCTCCGGTTTTACGAGAGCGGTCGCCATCAACACGGTAAAAGCGCTCAAAAATTCGCTCCTGATCAGCAAGCCCAATCCCAATCCCCGTATCTTTCACCGTAATGACAGCAGTGTAATCACTCTTGACTAAACTAACAGTTACATATCCCCCTCTAGGTGTGTACTGGATGGCATTGGCAATCAAGTTTGATACTAAACGGTAAAGTTGCGATTCATTACCTAGAGTGTAAACCTCGCAAGTGGGAATTTGGCTCTTTAAGTTAATATCAGCAGCAGTGGCAAGCTCTAAAAATTCTTCGGTCAAATCGCTCACTAAATCATTTAAGCAACAGGGCTGGAAAGGTTTTGCACCTGAATTTTGCTCAAGACTGGTTAACAAGAGTAAGTCTGCAATCAAATGGCTCAACCTCCGCCCCTGTCGCTCAACACTATGAAGCATGATTTGCATATCTTGTTGATTTGATTGCGGTATGCGGAGTATGGCTTCTACAGTTGCCAACAGGCTGGCGAGAGGCGATCGCAATTCATGGGCAGCATTTGCAGTAAACTGTTGCTGTTGCTGATAGGACTGGTAAATCGGCTGCATTGCCAATCCTGAAAGCCACCAACTGGAAGTAGCAACCAAGCTCAGAGCAATAGGCAACCCAATCGCCATAATCCATTGGATTCGCCTGATTTCCGCATCAAAATGTTCTAAAGTGCGGCCAATTTGCAAATAGCCCCAGGATGAATTTGCTTCATTAGCTAGATGATGGGTATTGGCACTATGCAAAATCGTGGTGAATTGGTGATAGCGAATGCCGTTAGCCGTGCGAAAGGTTTGCCATGAACTGCGGTTGAGAGTTGGCGGTAGAGATAACGGTTGATTGGGTGAAAAAGCCAGGAGTTTCCCTTGATGATTGAACAGCCGAATATAATATGTGGTGCGATCGCTAATGCCGATAGTGTGCCGTTGAATCAGCGTCGGGGTAGCCTTGCAAGGTTGTCCACTTAAACAAAGATCGGGAAAAATTTGTTGCAGCACAGCAGTCGGTTCTTCGGAAGCAGGTAGCAGTGGTTCGACGCTATCGTGTAAAGTTCCAGCAATTGATTCAATTTCGCGCTCCATTGCTGCCCAGTTTGTTTGTACCATTGCGCGATACATACCCAAGCCAGAAACGCTCAAAATCACCCCCATGACTCCGGCATACCAGAGAGCTAACCGTAGACGACTGCGCCGAAACAATGAGTAGCCATTCATAGCCGAGAATCAAGTTGAGAGTTAAAGCGATAGCCAGCACCGGGAACAGTTTCAATGGGGCAGGGACAGCTATGATTTGCTAACTTGCGCCGTAATAAGCGCATTTGCGCCGCAACTACATTACTAATCGGCTCTTCATCCATGTCCCAAAGTTGTTGACGCAATTTGCTACCGGGAATGATGCGATTGGGGTTCTGCATCAAATACATGAGCAACTGAAATTCTTTGGTGGTTAAGGGAATGACTAAGGGCGTAGATCCATCTGAATTAACTCGTAGGACATTATTTGCTGTATCTAAAGTAAAACCTGCAACAGTCAGGGTAGACGGTTGTAATTGAGGCGATCGCCTCTGAAGGGCCCGCAACCGTGCCAGTAATTCTTCCATGACAAACGGTTTGACTAAATAATCATCAGCCCCCGCATCCAGCCCCGCCACACGATTTTCGGGCTGACCCAAAGCAGTAAGCATCAGCACTGGTAAGGGATTTTGGTGTAGTCTGAGCTTCTGACATAACTCCAATCCCGACATTTCGGGCAGCAGCCAATCAACAATAGCAACTGTGTAATCTGTCCACTGGCTTTCCAGGCACAGCCATGCTTGAGTACCATCTGTTACCCAATCCACCACATATCTTTCGCTAATTAAGACTTGCTTGATTGCCAGTCCCAAATCCGCTTCATCTTCCACCAGTAAAATTCGCATCACTTCAGGGAAATCAACCACGAAGCTCTGATATTACAGAAACATCTGCCAATTTAACGTTCCGGTTGAGCGGCTGCAAGTAACCTTTGCATCCCCACCAATATCTCCGTTCAGTCCGCTCCAACCGGGTTGTTAGGTTTCAGTCGCATCAATTTCTTAAGTATTTACTCAGTTCCATCAAGACCTTAAATTAACATATTTTTCCAATTCAGATACTTTTAATATCTCCTTAGCCTTCTCTATTCCATATACGCTCTTTAAAAAATCGCCCAACCAAGCAATATTAACTTGGGAGCATCTCACTTTTTGAAGTAGCTCAAATCGACAATAATCCATTGAGGTAAGCACAGCGATGGGCTAGGACTTGAGGCACATTTTCTCGTTTCCATTGTGCCCCGGAAATTTTTGTTCGACG
>JAHHHF010000024.1 GCA_019359495.1 Goleter apudmare HA4340-LM2 | reverse complement strand
AGTTTTATCTTGTTCTCTGGTCACAAATACCCTTAAACGGCTACCCATATCCCTGTTACCTTGCTGGATATATTATACGTATTTACTTATCTTTACATAGTTTGGTTTTTTCACCTCGTTCTACTTACGAAAGTTTCGTCAGAATTGAAAGAAGTGAACCGGAAGGCATTACGGAGGATGAGATTGTCGTTAAACTGATGCTCCAACTGGTAACCCACTCTGCCGTTGTAGGTCAGGTAGTCATCAATATTGGGACCACGAGCGTTAAAACTGTTACGAACTTCACCATTAGGGTTGGGAAGTAGGGTGCCAATCACTGGTAAAGGAGTGGGTTCATCTCCTTCGCGAATCGTTAGGTCGCCCTCCAGGAGCAGGTTAGTTCTGCGACCCAATTGAAAGCTTAAACTCGGTGCAAAGCCCACATATCGGCTGGATCTGAAATCAACAAACGTATCCTCGCCGCGATAGGCAGCAATAAGGCGACCCAAAACAGATCTGGAGGGATTGAGGGGACCGGAAACATCTAAATTTCCTTCGTAAAAACTGTAATTACCTGCGGTTGCCTCAACTTCAAAAAAAGGTTCACTCAGAGGACGACGGGTGACGTAGTTAACTAGCCCACCAGTGCTACCAAAGCCGCCGCCACCATACAAAACTGACCCTGGACCCTTTAGAACTTCGAGACGATCCACATTAAAGAAAAAGTTATCGGAAAAAACTAAGCCATCTGGCAAGCCATTGACAAGAGCCTCATAGCTTTCAAATCCTCGCAGGGTCAAATAAGTTCTGGAAAAAGCAGGCCCTGCACCCTGGGCTTGCACCCCTGGCACGTTTTCCAATGCATCGTAAATACTGCGGGACTGGGTATCTTGAATCACCTGTTGCGGTATTACTTGAATCGACTGGGGAATATCCCGTAATGGTGTATCGGTTTTTGTTCCTAACGATGTATTCGGCACATTATACCCATCCTGCTCACCCGTCACCACCAACTCAATCGGGTCATCCGGCTTCTCTTGGGGTTTCTCGGTGACTGGCTTTTCTTCTACTGGGGGTGTGTCTGGTGGTTTGGTTGCGGTTTCTGTGGATGCTACTGCAAAAATTAACCCAGCATTATCATCAAATAACTCAACTACTGGTAAAGTTTTCTCACCAATTACCGTCACCCTGACAGTATTTGCATCAATATTTATAACTGTAATTACCGTAATTTCCGCAAGGGGTTTTTCCGATTTAAAGGTGAAAGCTTCCCCGTTTGGTAAACGTAACTGCGCTCCTGGTAAATCTGCAATAAAGTTGTTACCTTCACTGCGATTTTTAACTTGCAGTTGTTCTCCTTGGCTTGTCTCTAAAATTACCTCCACACCTTTATCTGTGGAATTTGCCTTGACTCCTGTAATTGCTATAATCTCTACATTTGGCGTTTGTACTAACTGATACGCATTTTTTCTAAGAGATTGTACTTGATTGAGATATGGAATCTCACTGCCTGATACTTGTGAATCTTCAGCAATTGCAGCATTCATAGCTACCATCCAAGCTGAACCGGACACAAATAATATTGGTATTAACTTTTGTAACTTCATTAACTCTCACACCTGTATTTTACTAAGACTCTGGGTATAGAGAAAACTTCTCAACTAGAAATTATTGTGAGTTTAGAATTTTTTCAGGCTGTGAGTCTATCTAAAAATGGCGGTTAATTATCCCAAAAAGTTAGTTTTAATCCCAAAATCTATATTTTGTGACATTTGGCTATAATTTTTGTTGACTGTGGGCGGAGATCACACTATCCTCCATGAATTAATCTACCCATCACCTAATGACCGATGAACTCCCAAGAGCCGATAATGATTCACCTTGGAAAGAAATCTTAGAAGCATACTTTCCCCAAGCCATGCAATTCTTCTTTCCCCAAACAGCCGCACTAATTAACTGGGAACGTCCCTACGAATTTTTGGATAAGGAATTTCAGCAAATCGCCCGCGAAGCCGAACTTGGTAGAAGATACGCAGATAAATTAGTCAAAGTCTGGCAAATCCAAGGAGAAGAAATGTGGCTATTGATTCACGTCGAAATCCAAGCCATACCAGAAGATAACTTTGCTCTGAGGATGTTTACTTACAACCTGCGAATCTTTGACAAATTTGGAAAACCAGCCATTAGCCTCGCCATATTGTGCGATGCCGACTGGACATGGCGACCAAATCAATACAGTTACAATTATCCTGAATGTAGTCTGCACTTTCAATTTGGCAGTGTGAAACTGCTAGATTACCAACAGCGATGGAGTGAGTTAGAAGCAAGTGATAATCCATTTGCAACAGTGGTAATGGCACATTTAAAGACGCAGCAAACCACTAAACAGCTAGGAGAACGGAAAACCTGGAAATTTAGCTTAATTAGACGCTTGTATGAGCAAGGACTACAAGAAAAAGATATTCGTAACCTCTATCGATTTATCGATTGGGTTATGATTTTACCAAAAGCATTAGAAGAACAATTTTGGCAAGAGTTCAAACAATTTGAAGAGCAGTGCGTTGCGCGGGTTCCCCGCGTTGTAGCAACTGCGAGCAGGAGCGTATCATGAGTTACATTACCACAGGTGAGCGCATTGGCTACGAGCGAGGTAAGGAAGAAGGGAAACAGGAGGGGAAACAGGAACAAGCACAGGCACTTGTTTTACGGCTACTGCAAAGACGTGTGGGAAGTTTATCCCAAGAAGTTCGAGAACGGATTCAAAGTCTTTCGCTAGAACAGTTGGAAGCACTTAGTGAGGCTTTATTAGATTTTAGTGCGATTTCCCAAGGGGAAACGGCAGAGCCGAACGCCGATTTGCTCAACTGGCTAAAAGCAAATCAAACAGTCTAGTACAGTACGGCGTAAATAAACAGACCATTCCAAATCAATGAAACGCTTACGCTGTATTCATTTTGAATTTTGAATTTTGAATTTTGAATTCCGCCTTGCGGTACTAGTCTCACACCTTACCTTTAAGACAATCACGGGGACTAATCCCAAACATTCGTTTAAATGCTGCCGAAAATTGCCCCAAGTGGGAATATCCTACACAATTTGCCACATCACTCACGCGCATATTACCCTCATACAGCAAAAGCCGCGCTTGTTCCATCCGGTATTGATGTAAATATTGAAAAGCACTTTTACCAAAAACTTTCCGAAACCCCTGTTTTAATTGATAAGGGCTGAGTCCAACTTTGTCTGATAATTTAATCAAAGATAGTGGATTTTCTAAACAACTTTCTAAAATTTCTTTGGCTTGATAAATCTGCTCAATTACAGTCCGCTTGGGTTGATCTTCATGACTTTGAACAACTTCCCTCGTCATATCTTGTTGCAGTCGCAAAGCCATTAATTCCAGAACCTTAGCTTCTAAATAAACCTTTTTGACTAAACCTTGAAAGGGACATTGCCAAATTTGCTGTAGTGCAACCTGCATTTGTGTGGTAATTGTCCCAACACGGACAGAATACTCTTCATCGGGTTGACGGAACAGATGCTTTAACTGTGATGGAATGGCATCATCCTGAATGCTGAATAAAATTTTAAATAATTCGGGTTCGATATGAATATCAACCTCTTGATTTAGTTTTTGTGTACGATGAAACATCTGTGGAGACATGCCACAACCACACAAAGCAGTTTCACCAACCCTTACCGAGGCATATTCGACGCTGCTGATATTCTCACCTGCGAGTCTAAAATAAAACTGTAAAGGATGTCCGTATTCCAGAGGGTCTTCAAACATACAGCGATCGCTATTTTGATAATCTCTAATTGTGAGGGAGAATCCTTGCTGTATTTCAATATCTTGGATATAACCCTGACCTAGCTCCTGGGGATACTCCATGACAACTTCCGAAAAATCATTCGAGCTATTGAGAGTTTGACTTTTTTCTACTGCTGGAAATAGATTTGAGTAATCAGATTGTAAAATTTGGCTTGTCATAGGAATTTAGCAAAAAATAAGAGCGACAAATTTTTCGCAAAACAAATAAAAATTATTTGCAATAAGTATACATGATTTTCCACTTAACAATTTATATCATTTCAAAAAAATTGATATGTTAACTACACCCTGGCTAATGTACGTTAACGAGGTATTTAAAGAGGTCATCAATGATGGCATCCGCAGCTAGGAGGTTAAATCCCCGCCAGGTCATATAATCAACCGGATAAACTCGATCTTGTTGAACAGCACGGAGTTTTTGCCAAAGGGGTTTTTGTTTGAGGTCTGCCAACTTCTGGCGATCGCCTGTTGTCATCATCCCCACAAATAAGATATCGCCGTCCGCTTTGTCTAGCTCCTCTTCAACAATTGGCATATAGTTATTGACAATATTCACGTTCTGAGCAGCAGGACGACTCAATCCCACATCTTTGAGAATGCGATCAGGGAATGAGCCATTCACCTCGCTGAAAATCTCACCACCTGAAATTGAGAGCAGAGAAATCTTTTGATTCTGATATCGGGTTCCCAAAGCCGTTTTTAGTTTTGCAATTCGCTGATAGTAGCGATCCCAAGCTTGTTGTGCGACTTCTTGCCGTCCTAAAACCTCCGCGACAAACTGAAAAGACTTCCGCCAGTCGTTGTTGTTATGAACCTCACTGAGTAAAGTTGGAGCAATTTGAGCAAGTAAAGGATAGACTTTCGTTTCCCAATCATATCCAATAATCAAGTCAGGCTTGGCATGTAGTATGCTTTCGAGGTTGGGATTATAGCCACCTAAGACTTGAATATCGCTTAGATAGGGTTTTAAATAAGGTGGGATCTCAAAATTGTTCTTGAGCGTTTGAATATAGGTACTCCCAATCGGTTTGATGCCAAGTGCCAGGACATGAGCCAGGATTGAGGTGTGGAGTGTCACAACACGCTGGGGATTTGTGGGGATGCAAGTCTCTCCCAGCTTGTGTTTAACCATGCGACAGTCGGCGGTTGGCAGTTGAGAACGAGAAAGGATGGTTGGGGAAGGGTGATACTGGCAAGCTGTCACTAGAGCAAATCCTAAAACACTCAATAGTAGCCAACAGAAAAAACGTCGCATGATTTTCTTAATTGTTAAAATGTCCAAGAAACAGTTCCTTGAACTGTAAAAGGTTGTCCGTAGTTGACGCGAGTAGAACTGGATCCGTTTTCAAAATATTCTAAATCAAAGAGATTTTTGAAATTGAGTCCGATTCTGAATTTATCTCGGTTATAGAAAATAGCTGCATCAGTCCGCAGATAGCTAGGTATATCGTAAGTATTTTCCAAATCCCCAGCGCGATCGCCTACAAAAAACAAGCCTAAACCAAAGCCTAAACCTTGTAAATCACCTTTTTGAATTTGATAGGTTGTCCATAAATTAAAGGAATGGTATGGAGTATTGGGCAATTGGCTTCCCACTTGAAAAGTATTATCTTCGGTGATACGTGCATCGGTATAAGCGTAACCAGCAATAAAATTCCATCCTGGTAAAACTTCTCCCGTCATACTCAGTTCAATTCCTCGGCTGTTCTGCTCGCCTGTTTGAATTTGAAAACCAGGATTATCGGGGTCTTCTGTGGCAACATTAGTACGGGTTAAATCAAAGAATGCCAACGTCGCTGAAAGTCGATTATTTAAATCTGCTTTTACCCCAACCTCATACTGAGTCCCACGTTCTGGCTCAAAGGAAGGATTACCAGAAAAGAATGTACCGCCAACGGGAGTAAACGATCGCACATAGCTGGCATACAGTGAGATCGCCGGGATGGGTTGATAGACTATCCCAAACCTGGGGCTAAATGCACTACCCGATCCGGTGCTTTCTGTATTATCGTTGAAGTTTTCATACTTCTGATTAAACGTATCAAACCGTGCGCCTAATAGCACCTTGAAGTTATCTGTCAGGGTAATCTGGTCTTGGAGATAAATACCTAACGATTCGGTGATGTTGCGATCGCTAAAATCACCGAAGGTAATATCACCAAGCGGTTGACCATACACCGGATTAAAGATATCAATGGTTGGAGTTTGGCGCAGCAGAAATCTCAGCGTGGCGTTGGTTGTCCGATTCAAATCAACCCCAAATAGTAACTGATGCTCAATTGAACCAGTCGAGAATTTGCCAATCACGTTTGTCGCTAGAGTATAAGATTGGCTTTCAAAGTCAAATTCTCGGTAGGTTCGATTAAGTGTGCGGTTGTCTGCGTTCAATTGTCCGGGTAACGTTCTTTTGTCTTTGGAAGTCCGAACATTAAATGAAAAAGCATTGTTTAACGACCAGTTGTCATTAAATTTGTGTTCGAGTTGGTATCCCGTCCTAATCACTGATCCGTCTATTTCGTCGGTCGGTTCACCAACGTTGCGATTACGGGGTATTTTACCATTGGGGTTCGGCAATACAGAGCCAATGACGGGTACGAAAGGCATGAACCCAGAATCTCTGGTCTTGATATAGTCGCCTTCTAGGGTAAAATTGGTGCGATCGCCAAACGCAATACTAATCACCGGGGAAATGCTAAAGTTATCGCTATTGTAGAAGTCAATGAAACTGCCCGAATTTCTATAGGATGTGTTCAAGCGATAGAGAACCGTTTTTTCGTCATTCAATGGACCCGATAAGTCCAAAGCTCCTCGATAAAAGCTATAGTTGCCAATGGTTGCCTCAGCCCCATAGAAAGGTTCACTTAAGGGACGTTTTGTGACGATGTTGATGCTACCCCCCGGATTGCCCAAGCCAAATAACACCGATGCGGGGCCTTTGAGGATTTCAATCCGTTCCACATTGGTAAGTTCCACCGATTCCCCAGCCCCTGCGTCCACCTGTCCGTTGCGGAGTAGGTTATTGTTTTGAGCTTCAAAGCCGCGAATTCTGTAGGTTGCATAGGGGCCTGAGTTGAAATCCTGATTGATTCCTGGCACATTTCTGATCGCATCATCAAGGCGAGTAATATTCTGATCGCGCAATACTTGTTGCGGTACTATCTGAATCGATTGCGGAATGTCGCGCAAAGGTGTATCTGTTCTTGTCCCAGTTGAGGTATCCGTTACGCGATAACCATCTTGTTCTCCTGTCACCACCAATTCAATCGGCTCTTCCTGCTGTGCTGTTGGTGTTTCTGGTGGTGTCTCACTTGTCGGTTGTTCTGGCTGTGGTGTTGTCGCTGTCTCAATTGTCGCCACACCGAAAATTAAACCCTCATCACTATCAAATAGCTCTACTTTGGGAAGACTGGCTGCACCTGTGACTGTTAACCTGATAGTATTAGCATCGAGATTACTTACAGTCACTACCGTGATGCCACTAGCAGGATTTTCTTGACGGAACTCACTACCAGATGGCAAATTTAACTGAGTATTAGGAATATCAGCAATAAAATTATTTCCCTCACTCTTAGTTACAGGCTGCAACTTATCTGAACCTGTACTCTCTAAAGTTACTTCTAATTCCTTGTCTGTTTGCCTTAACTTTACACCCGTTACCTGAATTATGCCTTGGGTAAGCCACTGTTTGACTGTAGTTGCTGGACGTTCAATTTCGTTGAGACTTTTAGGCGCAGTTGCGACAGGATATATATTTGTATTGGCATTAGTCTGGCCTAAATTAGTTTCCGCCCCAGCTGGTAAAGTTACCAATCCCCAGAAGGAACTCAGCATCAATACCTTCAACCAGCAATAATTTGACACCACTGCTCACACCATTAATAATAATTTCTTTCAATACAAATACCGTGAATCTTGGTGTGGCAAAAGACTCATCCGATAGGTAGACGGAATTTTTTCGATAGCTAAACGGAATTTCTTTGCAGCTTTTGGTATTCCTTGGGGTTCATGCCAAACTGTTTACGGAATGCAGCTGCAAAGGGACTGCGACTGGTGTAACCCATTGCATGGGCAATTTCCGTAATTTTCATTTCTCCAGTTTCTAGTAACTGTCGTGCTTGTTCAAGTTTGTAGTGACGCAGATAACCAAATACTGTTGTACCAAAACAACAACGAAAACCCTGTTTTAGGGTGCATTCGTTTAAACCAACTTGTCGTGCTAGTTCGTTTAGAGACAGTGGATTATCCAAGCGTTGCAGGATAATTTCCCTGGCGTGGTGAATTCTGTCTACTACATCTGGTTTTAAAGGCTGGAGGTAGTTTTTCCCTTGATGAATTTCCATTTCTTGGGCTATGAGTATGCCCATCAATTCCCATACTTTACCCTCCAGATACATCCGTTTGGCAATTCCTCGATAGGGACAATGCAAAATTTGCTGGGCTAATCTCTGCATAGGTAGAGTCGCATTACCACAGCGATGGTACTTTAGCTCATGACTTGCTCGAATTAAGTGGTGCAACTGTTGTGGTAATTGTCCTTCACTATCTCCAGCAAAGGAAAGCAGCAACTCAGGCTCTACTATAAATGTAATCTCTAGGAATGGGTGTTCGCAATAACATTGGGATTTCGTTTTAGGCGTAAAACCACTGCCGTGAAAAATATACTGTCTGCTACCGATGGATGTGTATTTATCTTCGTGTTCCCCAGAGAAATGGAAGTGGTAATGTAGTGAACTTTCTGTTTCTGGCATTTCAAAAATCACGCGATCGCTCAAACACAAATCCCCAATCGCTAAGAGCAAACCCTGACGCAGATGGATTTCCCGCCACTGCCCCTGTCCAAATGGCTTTGGGTAATAATATGTTATGTCTAAGTGATCATCGGGGTCTGAATATTGACAATTGTTAACTGTTTTCTGAAAAAGTAGCTCTTCAAAAGCTTGGTCAGAGATGGAGATTGGCATAGTTAATAATATTTAAAATAAACCAAACTCTATACCAGTAATTCCACCAAAAAGAATCAATTCCAGTTAAACTAGCTTGGTAACAAGTGAGAAATATTCTTAATATTGTCGCATATTATTATTAATATTTTCAATATCTTGTGCGAAAGTTTGTAAGTAAGATGGATACTAGTGGCGTCTCTAAGCTAATTTTGTGTATTAGCAATCTTTTGTGGAACGGGCAAGATGCCCGTTCTAATTAGCGGGCAGGATGCCCGCACCACAAGAAAATTTTTTGCATCATTTTAGGCTTGTCAGTCAACTAGAGTTCAATAGTGCCAACACTTTAGCTGCCAATCACCACCCGCTACAGCCACAGCAGCAATATAATTATTCGCAGGTAGTAGCTCTAAAAGACTCCATTTTGTAGATGTCTGCAACTTGGCTGGTTCTGTAAGAGTCAGATACACTTGTGCTTGCTCTAACTGAGCAATTCCCTCACCAGTGGCTTTTAAATAAGCTTCCTTACAAGTCCAGTAGCGAAAAAATACCTGTTGTTGCTCATTGGGAGGGAGCGATCGCACTACTTCACATTCTCTAGGTAAAAAGAACCGCTTGGCAAGAGCTTCTATATCGTCAATTGGACGCACATACTCTAGGTCTACACCAATTTGACGATAACTCACCCCACACAACCCTAATCCTTGGGAATGTGACAAGTTAAACGCTAGCCCACTGTCAGCTAATTTATCAGCTAAGACTGGTTTACCACGGGATTGATAATCAAACGCTACCTCACCAGGAGCAATCCCCAAGTAGCAACCTAATATAGCTCGCAGAGTACCACGACCTGCAATGAAACGCTGCCGATGCTCTTGAAAATAGAATCTTTGAGCACGAGCCAGTTCATCACTGGAAAGGGTAGCGGCAAAATTCTCCAGCTTTGATTCTGGTTGCTCCAGATCTATGCGCCATACATGAACATCATCCGGCAACAAAGTTAAATCAGTTGGAGCAGGTAGCCAGTTAGTCATTTAGGGAATGGGACATGGGACAAACAGTTCCGAGTGCTGAGGAGCCACTGCTCAACTAGGGTTCCCCGGCTTGTAGCAAGTGGCGTTGCTGAGTACTTAGTAGTGAGTTACTCACTTCTTAGCTCAGAACTCAGCACTCCTGAGGGGATAGGGACAGCCCTGCTCGACTAGGGTTCCCAAGCATAGAACAAGTGGCGTCATGGGGCATGGGCGATCGTCTCATCTTCCCCTGCGCCCCCTCCCCTTGCCTCCACTACGGACGCTCTTCAATCACACGGTCAATTAAACCGTATTCCTTGGCTTCTTGGGCAGACATGAAAAAGTCACGATCCATGTCTTTTTCAATCTTGGCTATAGTTTGTCCGGTGTTGTTAGCGTAAATCTGATTGAGCTGGTGACGAATCCGCAGAATCTCTCTAGCTTCAATTTCGATATCGCTGGCTTGCCCACGGGTACCACCAGAAGGTTGGTGAATCATAATCCGGGAGTGGGGTAATGCCATGCGTTTGCCTTTAGTACCAGCCGCCAGCAGAAATGACCCCATTGAGGCAGCTAAACCCACGCAAATTGTGACGACATCTGATTTGATGTGTTGCATGGTGTCAAAAATAGCCAAGCCAGAAGTTACCATTCCCCCAGGGGAATTGATATATAAGTAAATATCTTTGCCCGGATCTTCTGAATCCAGGTACAGCATTACAGCAATGATCTGGTTGGCAATTTCATCATCAATATCTCGTCCCAAGAAAATAATCCGTTCCCGGTAAAGGCGATCATAGATGCTGATCCAATCGGTAAACTGCCCTCCGGGCATCCGATAAGGAACTTTAGGAATACCAATAGGCATTTGTGCTACTCCGTGTGTAATTTAGTTATTAGTTATTAGTCATTAGTCATTTGCCTTATACAAAGGACAAATAACAGATGACAAATTAGAGGACACTAGCAGGCAGTGGAGGATTAGCCAGTTCTTCTTTTTCAAAAACTCGGTCAATTAAACCATACTCCTTAGCTTGATAAGGAGTCATGTAAAAGAGACGATCCATGTCTTTGATAATTTTTTCTAGTGGCTGTTCAGTGGTGCGAGACAAGATATCAACCATTGATGCCTTGTTTACCAGAACTTCCTTCGCCCGAATTTGAATATCCGTTGCTTGACCTTGGGCGTAGCTCTTGGGCTGGTGCAGGATGATGTTGGCGTTAGGTAAACTGGCGCGACAACCTTTTGTGCCGGCACTGAGTAGCATCGCTGCCATACCCATTGCTGAACCAATACAAATGGTGTGGATGGGTGGCTTGATGTATTTCATTGTGTCATAGATAGCGAAGGCTTCGGTTTCAAAGCCAACAGGGTCGCCACTGTAACCGGAAGTGCCGGTTGAGTTGATATAAATTTTTATCGGCTTGTCGGGATCGTCGGACTGCAAATAAAGAAGTTGAGCGACGATTAACTCTGTGACAGCAGGCACCAGTGGCATACCGAGATAGACAATTCGCTCCTTTAACAATAGGGAGGGTAAATCTGGCGGCGGTGTCCGGTAGGAGTTATCGCCGTAATAGGGGGCTTGAACAGCCTTGATGGGGGAAATGTCCATAGCAACTGATCGCCTGAAACTATGCCGTTAACTGTAATACATCCTAGCGCGATGCTAACGCTCTTTCAGGTGTGGATTTCTCCCTAACGCTACAGGGGGCGGGGCATCTGCCAATGCTAGGTTTGTAAGATATTCTGAATATTAAGTTGTTGTTTGTTATTTGTCATTAGTTATTTGTGATTTGGTAGAGACGTTGCAGTGCCACGTCTGTACAAGGGTCTATTGCCTGTTCCCTGTTAATATATTTTGTTTTCCGTAGTGGTGATGAGGCGTTTTGTAGTTATTTATAAATACATACATCCTGAATAGGAAGTTGAAATTATGAAAGTTAGCTTAGAGCCATCCTTAAATGATGCGAACTTGGATGCTAATCAACCAAATTCTCAGCGTCAGTTGTCGATCGCTATTTCTGCGGCGGGGGAAGTTTTAGACCGGAGTGTGCCGTTGAATCTGTGCCTGATCCTTGATCACAGTGGTTCCATGAATGGGCGACCACTAGAAACGGTGAAGGAAGCAGCTAATCGTTTGGTTGACCGATTGAGTCCTGGCGATCGCCTGAGTGTTGTAGTGTTTGATCACCGGGCAAAGGTTTTAGTCCCCAATCAAGTGATTGAAGACCCAGAACAGATAAAAAGACAAATTAACCGCCTGACTGCTGATGGAGGAACGGCAATTGATGAAGGGTTGCGGTTGGGGATTGAGGAGCTAGCTAAGGGTAAAAAAGAAACTGTCTCCCAAGCCTTTTTGTTAACCGATGGCGAAAATGAACACGGCAATAACGATCGCTGTCTGAAATTTGCCCAATTGGCGGCTGGTTATAATTTGACTTTGAATACCTTGGGTTTTGGTGACAACTGGAATCAGGATGTTTTAGAAAAAATTGCGGATGCGGCGGCGGGGACATTATCTTACATTCAACGTCCTGATCAGGCCGTGAATGAGTTCGGTCGCCTGTTCAACCGGATTCAATCGGTGGGATTAACTAATGCCTATCTGCTATTCTCCCTGATGCCCAATGTCCGGCTAGCGGAACTCAAGCCAGTAGCCCAGGTTGCACCAGACACAATTGAGTTACCACTGCAACCAGAAGCTGATGGTCGCTTCTCTGTGCGCTTGGGAGACTTGATGAAGGATGCAGAACGAGTAATTTTGGCTAATATTTATTTGGGACAATTACCAGAAGGTAAACAGGCGATCGCTAATCTCCAAGTCCGCTACGATGATCCCTCCCAGAACCAGACAGGGTTACTTTCCGCCAGTCAGGCAGTTTATGCCAATGTCACGAGGGTGTACCAACCTGCCACCAATCGAGAAGTGCAACAATCTATCCTGGCCTTAGCTAAGTATCGACAAACCCAGTTAGCAGAAGCAAAATTACAGCAGGGCGATCGCGCTGGTGCAGCCACAATGTTGCAAACTGCTGCTAAAACTGCCTTGCAAATGGGCGATACTGGAGCAGCGACAGTCTTGCAAACTTCCGCCACTCGCCTGCAAGCTGGTGAAGAGTTATCAGAAAGCGATCGCAAGAAAACCAGGATTGTCTCCAAAACAATTTTGCAAGATACCCCTCGCCAATGAAAGTTAAATTGCTGTCGGCCTTAAATGACCATAGTGTGGATGCGGCTCAATTAAATAGCCAGCGTCAGTTGGGAATTTCCATTTCGGCAATTGCAGGTGAATTGGAGGAGAGTCTACCGCTCAATTTATGCCTGATTCTGGATCAGAGTGGTTCCATGCATGGTCAACCCATGAAAACCGTCATTCAGGCAGTTGAGCAATTATTAGATCAACTCAAAGTAGGCGATCGGCTCTCAGTTGTGGCTTTTGCTGGTTCTGCGACAGTCATTATCCCCAACCAAATCGTCCTCGATCCCAAAAGTATCAAATCCCAAATTAAAAACAAACTCAGTGCTAGCGGCGGTACGGTGATTGCTGATGGTTTAGCACTAGGAATCACAGAATTGATGAAGGGTACACAAGGCGCTGTTTCCCAAGGGTTTTTACTGACAGACGGTCATGGTGAAGGTGGCTTGCGGATTTGGAAGTGGGATATCACCCCAGATGATAACAAGCGCTGTCTAGAACTTGCCCACAGGGCGACTAAGTTCAATCTGACCATCAACACTCTCGGATTTGGCAGTAGCTGGAACCAAGATTTATTAGAAAAAATTGCCGATGCAGGCGGTGGGACTCTCGCCTTTATTGAACATCCTGAACAAGCAGTAGAACAATTTAGTCGCCTGTTTAGACGGATTCAATCGGTTGGCTTAACCAATGCCTACTTACGATTATTTCTTAAACCCAATGTCCGGTTAGCAGAACTTAAACCCATAGCCCAAGTTGCCCCAGAC
Source organism: Goleter apudmare HA4340-LM2 (assembly GCA_019359495.1). Taxonomy (GTDB): domain Bacteria; phylum Cyanobacteriota; class Cyanobacteriia; order Cyanobacteriales; family Nostocaceae; genus Goleter; species Goleter apudmare. The sequence goes on along the minus strand of JAHHHF010000024.1, from coordinate 16,396 downwards.
ACAATTGAATTACCAGTGCAACCAGAAGCCGATGGTTACTTCGCTGTGCGCTTGGGAGACTTAATGAAAGATGCAAAACGGGTAGTTTTAGCCAATATTTATTTAGGGAATTTACCAGAAGGTGAACAAGAAATTGGACACCTGCAAATCCGTTATGATGATCCATCTCTAGACCTGCAAGGCTTACTCTCGCCAATTTTCCCAGTATATGTAAATGTGGTGCGAGCCTATCAACCTGCTACTGATCCCGAAGTGCAACAATCCATCCTGGCATTAGCTAAGTATCGTCAAACCCAGCTAGCAGAGGCAAAATTACAACAAGGCGATCGCACTGGTGCAGCTACAATGCTGCAAACTGCTGCTAAAACTGCCTTGCAAATAGGAGATACAAATGCCGCGACAGTGTTGCAAACTTCCGCCACCCGCCTCCAAGCTGGTGAAGATTTATCAGAAAGCGATCGCAAGAAAACTCGGATTGTCTCCAAAACAGTTTTGCAAGAATAACTTTACCAATTCAAAATTAAGAAATTCGGATTGCAACTTTTAGGGGTTTGAATCTATTGCCGGATTTTAGAGAATTGGTATTATAGGGTGGGCGTCTTGCCTGCCCTAATAATTCCTAATACTCTGTGGGCAGCGTAAAGCCCTATGTAATTTATGAAAACTACTGGCATTCATCATATAGCCGTTATTTGCTCCGACTATGAACGCTCAAAAAAGTTTTACGTGGAAGTATTAGGTTTTGAAATTATTCTAGAGACTTTTCGTTCTGAAAGAAATTCTTATAAATTAGACTTACAAGTGGGAGAAAATACACAAATCGAGCTATTTTCTTTTCCCGATCCTCCACAGAGAGTTAGTAGTCCAGAAGCTTGCGGTTTAAGACATCTAGCTTTTAAAGTTGAGGATGTAGAAAAGACTGTTGCTTACTTGCGATCGCAAAGCATAGAAGTAGAAAATATCAGAATTGATGAAATTACTGGTAAGAAATTCGCATTTTTTCAAGACCCAGATAATTTACCTTTAGAGATTTATGAGCTTTAAAGTATTTTTCAAATTCTATTTTTTTGAGCTTTCCAAGTCCCACCGTAAACATAAAATGGGTTGTTTTCACTCACAGCAGTCCAACATTCAGGACAGACAAAAATCCATTGATCGCCCTCTTCGCATTTTATCCGATACAAAATGAGTGCAGATAACCCGCAGCGATTGCATAATTTAACTCGTGTTTTACTTCGCATTATTTTTTCAAATTTGTGTCAGATAGCGATCGCTGCCACAATTTTATTACCCAGTTGACTTTGTGTTTTTCTACTCTTCTACCAATTCCATCAATTCTTCAATCGTCACCTCAAAAGTACGGGCTATTTTATAGACTGCACTTAGATCAACTGTATTCAAAACATCACGTTGAACGTAACTTTTAACAGTGTTGTAGTTGACTCCGGAACGGTCAGCAACTTCTTTTAGTGTCCAACTCTTCTGTTGAGCCATTTCTCGAATTCGCAGCCTAACATAGCCCATTTTGTAGTTAACAACGGTGCATATGCGCCCGATAATATTTGTGTACCTGAAAAGCAGTCGCTCGTCTTGCCTGGAAAACTTGAGAGCGACCGCAATACATATCACATCTCATGAATATGAGAAGGATTACTATATGATATCAACGTCTCAGCCAAAATCAAATATTCATCCTTGGTGTGTAATTCGCCAACTACCAAATATGCAACGTTTAGTAGTGGCTCGGTTTCATCGTCGTCATGATGCGGATGGATATTTACAACTTCTGCGGCAATTACTACCGACTACAAATCATGTCGTTGTATTTGATTTGACACGGCAGAAATTTAACTGAGAGAATTAAAACTATTAGTGGCGTGGCAAGGCTAAAATGTTGCAAACAATTTGGGAGCATCCCAAATGTGTAAATTTATTTTTTTGTAGTGCGGGCTTCTAGCCCGCTTCCTGGACATTTAGTGGCGTGGCAAGGCTAAAATGTTGCAAACAATTTGGGAGCATCCCAAATGTGTAAATTTATTTTTTTGTAGTGCGGGCTTCTAGCCCGCTTCCTGGACATTAGGAAGCAAGATGCTCCCACTACAAATTTTATTTTTGCAAAATTGGGATGCTCCCAACAATTTTCTTGTGGTGCGGGCATCTTGCCCGTTCTACAAGAGATTGCTAATACACAAAATTAGCTTAGACACGCTACTAGAGCGATCGCTGCCACAATTTTAGGGGCAAATCTACCCCTATTTGAAAAACTTTCAGGATTCCTGGTATAGCAGTGATCAGTAGATTAGCAACTAGACTGTGAGCTTTGTATTCGGCCATTACACGCCTCTTGCTAAAATTACATAATGTTTGACAATATCTGCAAATTTCTAGCTGAAAACTTCTCCACCGATTTTGCTACTTGGTTGTTAGGAGAACCTATCACATTAACTGAACTAAGTCCTCAAGAATTATCTTTAGAACCCATCCGTGCTGACGCGCTGATTCTGCTACAGTCTGCACAAAATATATTACATTTAGAATTCCAGACTCAGGTCGATTCAGAAATCCCTTTTCGGATGCTAGATTACCGCGTTCGGAGTTATCGCCGCTTTCCACAAAAAGCTATGCATCAAGTTGTGATTTATCTCAAGCGGACAGATTCGGAATTGGCGCGACAAAATACATTTATCATTCCAGGAACTCGCCATGAATTTAAAGTCACCCGACTTTGGGAACAACCAACTGAGGACTTTCTCACTACTCCTGGACTATTGCCCTTGGCAGTATTAAGCAACACAGTCTCTCCTGAAGTAGTACTGAACGACGTGGCGCGACAAATTAATCATATAACCGAATTAAAAACTCAAAGCAATATTGCTGCTTCCACAGCGATTTTAGCTGGGTTAGTATTAAATAAAGAGGTCATCAAAAGAATTTTAAGGTCAGATATTATGCGTGAGTCAGTAATTTATCAGGAAATTTTACAAGAAGGTAAAGCCGAAGGTAAAGCCGAAGGTAAGACTGAAGGTAAAGCCGAAGGTAAAGCTGAAGGTAAAGCCGAAGCTTTAATTGAAGTAGCTAGAAATCTATTGAATACAGATATGTCGCTAGAACAAATCGCAAAAGTGACGGGTTTGTCAATGGAACAGTTACAATTTCTACAAACAGAGTTGGGAAATGGGGCAGGTCAATAAGATTTTAGTTTATCTAAATAAATAATCGGTGCAGTCAATCTACACCGATTATTAAGTTTTACCTGAATTGAACATCCCATAGTCTCATGCTAATGCTGAAGCTTGGGGTTTGGCAAAAATCATCCTTCCGGCGGTGGTTTGCAAAGCACTAGTGACTACTACCCGCAATTCGCCACCTACATAACTGCTACCTTCTTCAACGACAACCATTGTGCCATCGTCTAGGTAGCCAATACCTTGAGAGGGTTCTTTACCTTCCTTAAGAATTTTGAGATCCAGGTTATCGCCGGGTAAATAAGTTGGACGGACGGCGTTCACCAAATCGTTGACATTCAAAACTGGGACTTTCTGCACACTAGCAACTTTCGATAAGTTGTAGTCGTTGGTGAGCAAGGTTCCACTAATTTCTTGAGCAAAGCGGACTAACTTGGCGTCGACTGTGGGAATATCGTCGTAGTCGACTGGGTTGATGAGAATGCGATCGCTGTAAGCTTCTTTAATCCGATTGAGAATCTCTAGGCCCCGCCTTCCTCTCACCCGCTTTTGGTCTTTACTGGCATCGGCAACTTGTTGTAGTTCTTGCAAAACAAACTGTGGCACAATAATTTGTCCTTCCAAAAACCCTGTTTCTAGAAGTGCTTCAATACGACCATCGATAATACAACTGGTGTCTAGAACTTTGGTATTAGCAGGTTTGAGAGTCCCTTCTACGACCATTGTCTCCACGGTGTTGGGGTTAATGAATCGTAGTAAGCCTCTACCGTGGGTATCTGCCAAATTCATACCCGTTACCGACAGCATGATACTACCAACAACTGCTACCAAGGGTTTAATAAAACTAAAATCCGTGGGTATGGGTAGCAAAAATAACGGGGCAAGCATTAAGTTAGCAACTAATAGCCCAATTACTAAGCCAATTGCCCGCGTTAGAATCACTTCAAGTGGCATTTCGCGGACTTGCGCTTCTAGACGACGATATGTAGTCTGGAAACTTAAACCGACAGCACCGCCAATAATGGCGGCAAAGACGGCAAATACTAGGCGTAAGGCATCTAGATTAGTCACACCATCTAATGTTCCCTCAGGTAACACTTCGACGCCGTAGAAACCGATTCCTGACGCTGCTAGGATGAATGAGAGAATAATAATTGCGTCCAGCATGGTTGTGTTGTTTTCCTGCAACTGTGTTAACCGACGTAGTTAAGTTTTGTTTATTTCATCGCTAAAATAGATTCAGAAATATTTACTTAACACTAGAGGTTTAAGCAGGCAATATCTGCAAATATTATAACCAAATACTTTTATCTTCATATTTTTAACTGTTTTGTTGTAAAACGATAAAACTAGAAACAAATTAATAAATAATCTGGTGCAAATAAAATTCACTGGTAGGGGTCTTCATCTCTGACAAAGTTCTGCTCGGAGGAAACCACCACACCCTGCGGGAAGCAGCAGAAACGTCTACAGACTTTGAGCTTTGTCATTTGTCATTTGTCATTTGTAAATATTTGTGCCTGTTCTCTCCGACTTCCTGAATGTTCATTTTTAGTAATTCTCAATAAGTTTAATGCTTATTCTTTTTCGCAATGGATCAAAAACTTAAATTTTCCAGTAATCCGAGTTCTGCTTATGTGCATATTCCCTTTTGCAGACGGCGGTGCTTTTATTGTGATTTCCCTGTGTTTGTTGTGGGCGATCGCCGACGGGGTGAAACATCTGGTACTATCTCCCAATATGTCGAGGTGCTATGCCAAGAAATCGTCACTGCATCAGCTTTTGGTCAACCTCTCAAAACTATTTTTTTTGGTGGTGGTACGCCTTCACTACTATCAACAGCACAGTTAGAGCAAATCCTAGCAGCACTAAAAGAGCGTTTTGGTATTTTAGCTGGGGCAGAAATTTCTATGGAAATAGACCCAGGCACATTTGATTTAGCGCAGATTACAGGCTACCGTAGCCTAGGAGTCAATCGGGTAAGTTTTGGTGTCCAAGCCTTTCAAGAAGACTTGTTAAAAATTGCCGGGCGATCGCACTCACTTGCAGATATCTTTGCATCTGTAGAATTAATCCGCCAAGTCGAGATTCCCGAATTGAGTTTAGACTTAATCTCTGGTTTGCCGCATCAGTCTTTGGGTCAGTGGCAAGATTCCCTCAACAAAGCAGTGGCGATCGCCCCAAATCATATTTCCATATATGATTTGACAATTGAGCCGGGAACTGCTTTTGGTCGATACCATAAACCAGGTGCTAATCCTTTGCCGACTGAAGAAACCACGGTCAAAATGTACCAAATGGCACAGCAAATTTTAACGGGTGCAGGTTACGAACATTATGAAATTTCCAACTACGCCCGTTCAGGGCATCAGTGTCAGCATAACCGGATTTATTGGGAAAATCGCCCTTATTATGGTTTCGGTATGGGTGCGGCGAGTTATGTAGAAGGAAAACGGTTTACCCGTCCCCGTAAAACCCAAGAATATTATCAGTGGGTGAAAGCTGGATGTGTGATTGATTGTGAAGTGACACCACCAGAAGAGGTATTGTTAGACACCTTAATGCTAGGCTTGCGTTTAGCAGAGGGGATGAATCTATCCAGTTTGAGTGCAGAGTTTGGTGAAGAGAAAGTAGCGGAAATTCACAAATGCTTGCGATCGCACTTTGAGCGTGGTTGGGTGGAAGTGGTAGCAGGAAGGTTGCGTTTGACCGATCCCCAAGGGTTTTTATTTTCTAATGTAGTATTGGCGGAGTTATTTGCACAGTTGTAAACTGTACTGCTACATAGTGTTGATTGGGTAGGCACGAACTGCTGCATCTACCGTTGCAATCGTCAGACCATTTTGTAAAGCCTGACAGATGAGCATTCTATCAAATGGATCACGATGTAAAGGTGGCAATTTAGCCAGTTGAGCTACACTAATTTCATCAAGAGCAAGACTCGGAATTTGATGCAGATCACGCTGTTTTGGAAGATACATTTCTGGTGTCTCTGGCAATGGGAGTTTGCCTAACTGATACTTGACAATACACTCCCAAACAGAAACTACACTCAAGTATATTTCGTTATCTGAATCACGAACAACGTCTCGAACATCTGCTGATAATCGACTGTCTCCACTGATGAACCACAGAAAGATATGTGTGTCCAGGAGAACTTTCATTTACCCTCAAAAGCACTCAAAATATCCTCTGGTAAAGGTGCATCAAAATTGTCGGGGACTGTGAATTCACCAGCACATAAGCCAAAGGGTCGTAATTGTTTACCGCTTGATGAAATAGGTCTAATTTCAGCGATCGGTTTATCTGCTTGCATGATAATAAAAGTTACACCAGCTTCCACTTGGCGGAGATATTTCAAGGGATCGCGCTGAATTTCATCAATTGTTACATTCAACATGGCAATATTTTTCGATTAGGGATAGTTCATCAGCTAATCCAACATTATAGTAATAATAAGGTAAACGCCTATTGAGATGATCAAAAATGCTTGCTATTGCCTCCTGCGGGCGCGAATCACGCACTTTGAGCATGGTTGGGTGGAAGTAGTAGCAGGAAGGTTGCGTTTGACCGATCCCCAAGGATTTTTATTTTCTAATGTAGTGTTGGCAGACTTATTCGCACAGTTGTAAACAGGATAAAATACTTCTTGCCAATAGGAGTGCGATCCGCCGCACCAGAACTGTTAGATGGCGAATGTGGCATGATTACTCGATAAGATGTAAGCAGACAAAGTATTTTAAAAACTCGCCTGATGAACTCAACAGCTAGCTTGCTTACCCGCATTACTCAAACGCCTGGTCAGTGTGGTGGACGTCCCTGCATTCGAGGAATGCGAATTCGAGTCAGCGATATTTTAGAAATGTTGGCTGAGAACGTTAGCGTCACTGAAATTTTAGAAGACTTCCCTGATTTGGAATTAGCAGATATTCAAGCCTGTCTAATATTTGCAGCACGCCGTACTGATTTTCCCAGACTAACGGCATGAAGATTTGGATCGATGCTCAACTACCACCAAGACTAGCAAACTGGTTGTCAGCAACCTTTGGTTTAGAAGCGGTTGCGCTGCGAGACTTATCACTTCGAGATGCTCAAGATATTGAAATTTTTGCAGCAGCACGAACCGAAAACGCTGTAATTATGACGAAAGACAGCGACTTCATTGATTTGGTCTGTCGCCTGGGAACACCTCCTCAAATTTTATGGTTAACCTGTGGTAACGTTACAAATCGCAATTTACAACGGTTATTGACAGCGACTTTACCTGATGCGTTAGAACAATTACAGCAAGGAGAAATGATTGTGGAAATCAGCAATACTCCTTAAATGACTCCCTAACCTTCCGAGTAACCCTCCACAGATAAGACCGCCCGCGCGCAGCGATGCCCGTAAGGACTAGTAGAATGCCGAGAATGGAGATTGACTGATTTGGTGCAGCTTCACATTAATTTGGTATAAGTCCAATATTTTCAATGTATTCCTCACTTGTATCACCAAAATTTCCGCCTAATATCCAAATTAGGACATTAGACGAAAATTTTGGCGATATTTTTCTATGGAACAAGGCAAGGGGCTATAAATTACCAGTGAAAACCTTTTGCGCTGGGCCAGTCATGTACAGGCGTTGGTCAGTTTCCGACCATTCAATTTGCAAAGGCCCGCCTGGCAATTCTACAGTCGCTGTACGATCGCTCTTCTCTGTCAACACGGCAGCGACTAAAGCAGCACAAGCACCAGTACCACAAGCTAAGGTAATCCCCGCACCCCGTTCCCAAACCCGCATTTTCAGATAATCACGGCGCACTACTTGAATAAACTCGGTATTTGTGCGTTGGGGAAAAGCGGGATGATGTTCAAATTGGGGGCCGATGGTTTCTAAAGGAATGGCGGCGACATCATCCACAAAGGTAATGCAGTGGGGATTACCCATGCTGACACAGGTAACATTCCAAGATTTTCCTGCAACCTCTAAGGGTTGATTAATCACCTTGGCTTCAGCAGGTGCAAGGGTGGTGGGAATCTCCTTAGCAAGCAACCTGGGTAAACCCATATCCACTTTTACCTGACCATCGGGTAATACTTGGGGTGTAATCACGCCAGCCAAGGTATGAATCCGATATAGGTCTTGATTTCGGGAATCGCCTGCCAATTCTGCCAAAAATCCAGCTAAACAGCGAATCCCGTTACCACACATTTCCGGTTCCGAACCATCGGAATTAAAAATCCGCATGGTGTAATCAGTACCATTTTCCCCAGGCAGGGCAAAAATCACACCATCAGCACCGATACCAAAATGGCGATCGCACAACTTGATGGCTTGCTCAGGAGTGATTACTGGCAAGGATGATGAACGATTATCAATGAGAATAAAGTCATTGCCTAGACCGTGATACTTAGTAAATTCGATTGCCATTTATCTCAGGATGAATTATCAATGAATTGGGAATAGGGCATGGGGCATTGGGCATTGGTATTTCTGTTCTGCTGCCTATTCCCTGTTGCCTTAATTAAACATATTCTCATCTACATACAATCATTACCAAAAATGCTGACAACCGAATTTGATACGTCACTCCCAAGCATCCGGCAAGTGCAAAGTTTAATTAAAGAAACAACAGTAGTAGAGTTAAAGCTGGTGACAGGGGATCTACTAACGGGTAGGGTAATCTGGCAAGACCCACACTGCATGTGTGTTGTGGACGAAAACAGTCAGCAAATTACAGTGTGGAAACAAGCGATCGCCTATCTGAAGCCGAAGGGTTAGTTATTTGTCATTCACCCGTGCCCTATTCCCTATTCCAAACAATTATCCACTGGTAGAGACTCTTTGAGGGCTTCTGCTTCACCAGCTTTAAATATTGGGACAGATAAGGGTAGGACTCCCTGAGGAGCAAACAAGGGTTGTAGTTGATTAAGTTTCAATAAGTTACCACATAGTAACATTTGGTCGCCTACTCGTAACTCTGTGCTGCCATCAGGAGAGCGGATAAATTTGCCATCTCGCCGCATGGCCTGTACTTCTACGTCGTATTGCTGACGGATATCCCAATCTACTAGGGTTTTACCCAAGATGGGAGAGTCAGTGTTTACCGTCATCCATTGGCAAGCGCTGTGTTCTCCGGGAACCACCGCCCCACCTATGGCGAAGTCAGCCAAGGCTGCTAATTCTTCATCTGCACCTACGACTAAAAGGCGATCGCTTTCTTGTAACCTAGTTTGGTTATCGGGATAATCGATTTCTTGCCCGTCAGCGCGGCGAATTGCCATTAAGCTTACCCCTGTTAAATAGCGGATATCAGCTTCTTCTAGACTCATGCCGATTAAAGGCGAGCCAGATGGGAGGGGATACCAGCGTCGATTTAAATCGAGGGTTGCTTGTTGTAAATCGCGGGCAACTTCAGATGCGGAACGTTCTGGTCGTAATGCTAAATAATGATTGTTGCGGATTTGCTGCATTTCTCTTTGGATGACAGCAGGTGACAAACCAACATCAGTTAATAGATAAGTTGCCATTTCTAAACTGGCTTCAAACTCTGGTTGCACGACTTCCCTTGCACCTAGTTGATAAAGCACTTCAATATCTTTATCTTGGGTGGCGCGGACAACTAAATCTAATTCTGGGCATAATTCTAGAGCACGTTTGAGGCAAAGACGAGTACTCATAGGATCAGGTAATGCGATCGCCATACCTTTAGCGTGGTTAACTCCAGCAGTTTCTAGAACGTGGAGGCTCACACAATTGCCATAGACATAAGCAACTCCAGCATCCCGCAATTGCTGAATTCTGCGTTCTGATTGGTCAATTACTACTATAGGTAACTGATGTTGCTGCAATAGCTTCACCAAATTCTTACCCACTCGCCCATAGCCACAGACTACAATATGGTCTTTCAAGGGCAGTTCATCTGAGACATCACGGGGCTTATCCTCTTCTAAGTAGGGTTTCAGCCAGGGCATGGTTTCGGCGAAGTTGAAGAGAAATGGCACTAATCGCAGCACAAACGGGGTAATTACCAATGTGACGGCGGTGGTTCCCAAAATTAGTAAATATATCTGTCGGGATACCAACCCTAAAGCCTGTCCTTCGCTGGCAAGTACAAAGGAAAATTCCCCAATTTGAGCCAATCCTAATCCAGCTATCAAGGCTGTTTTCAGAGGATAGCGGAACAGCTTGACTAGGGGTGTAATAATCAAAAACTTACCAACAAACACCAGTGCTACTAACCCCAGAATTAATTCTAGGTTGTTCCACAAAAACACTGGGTCAATTAACATCCCAATGGCGGCAAAAAATAAACTGGCAAAGATATCTCGTAATGGTTCGACATAAGTCAGGGTTTGATCGGCGTATTCCACCTCCGAAATCATCAAACCGGCAACAAATGCCCCCATTTCAATCGATAGCCCTAGATATTCAGTCAGTAGGGCTATACCTAAACATAATGCTACTACACCTAATAAAAATAGCTCTCGGCTTTCAGTACGGGCGAGGAGCCGTAATAAGGGTGGGATGAGCCAAATCCCGGCTACAACTGCCCCAGATGCAAATAACCCAATTCGCAACAGCGCTGTGAGGACTGCGATACCTATGGCTTCAGCTGGCTCATTTAAGGCTGGTAACACTGCCAGCATTAGCCCCAGTGCCAAGTCCTGCACTACCAAAATACCCAACATCACCTGTCCGTGGGGCGTTTCCGTTTCGTTACGCTCCATCAAGCACTTGAGAACAACGGCTGTGGAAGATAAAGACAGAATTGACCCTAAAAACACTCCCTTCGCTGGTAGTGCTCCCCAGGCTCCAGTTACCCCACACAGCAAAACTGTGACTAGAATTGTCAGGACAATTTGCAGTCCCCCTCCTCCGAGGGCGATCGCTTGCACTTTTTTGAGTTCCGCAAAGGAAAACTCTACTCCCAAGGCAAATAACAAAAAAGCGACGCCGAACTGGGCTAGGGTTTCTACTTGAATAACTTCTTTAATTAGTCCCAGTCCAGCCGGGCCGATAATCATCCCACCGATGAGGTAGCCTAGCAAAACAGGCTGTTTTACCAGCGCCGCCAAAAGTCCCCCACAGGCTGCGACGGCGAGAACTGAAACTAAATCAACAATTAATCTAAAATCTTCTTGCACCAGTTTTACAAAGAACTATTAAGACCTATTAACCTCAGCATACAAATTTTTATATCTTTCCGGGCCAGCTTGTTGGTGCAGAAATACAAAATTCGCATAAAGTCTCTGGAGTGAGAAATATGCACTTTAGAGATTGGTCAAGGGTCAGGAGAGACGCGATTATACTCTTACGAGAAGCCGCTCTACGAGCGTCTACGCGTCTGTACAAGGTCAAGGGTCAAGGGTATTTTTCTGATTCCCAATGCCCCATGCCCAATACCCATCTAAGCTATATCTTCCTCAACCCAAGTACTGTAGACATCTTCAACAAATTTGCTGTAACGCCGAGTCCCTTTGTTCTTCTTCACTCTCACTTTCAGGGTGGTGAGATACATTCCATGCATCACTTCATGTCCATAACCGAAAACTGTACCAATTGGCCCTGTGGCTTGATACCGAACATCATCTTCAATTTTCAGCATGGGTTCTGACTCCTTGATTAAATAAGTTGAGTGGTTGACGTTTTACTGTTTGTATGCAACAGAATTGTTCTGTTGATAGACCTTAAGCGGCTACTGGTGATTTACTCTGTGTTACAGATGTACTTTTAGCCAATAAACTGGTATATAGTTGAGCCAATCGGGATGCTACGCTGTGCCAACTAAATGCAATTTCTACACGCTGCCTACCAGTTTCACCTAAGTGTTTTCCCCATTCAGGATTCGTGAGAATACGATCAATAGCGGCAGCGAAGGCTACTTGATTTTTGGGAGGAGCAAGTAAACCTGTAACTTCTGGGACAACCGTAAACTGTAATCCCCCCACATTACTGGCGACAACGGGAGTTCGACTAGCCATTGCTTCAATGGCGACTAAACCAAAAGGTTCGTAATGGCTGGGTACTACGCAAACATCAGCAGCAGCATAGTAGTAAGGGAGGACAGTATCATCTAGGCGTCCAGGAAACATAGTGTTATCCTTTAACCCCAGTTCAGCGACAATTTTGGCGATGCGATCGCGTTCTATGCCATCACTTTGACCGGGACGGCTACCACCAGCAATCACTAACTGGAGATTGGTTTTACCTCTTAATTGAGACTTTGCGATCGCTCTCACTAGGGTTTCAATCCCTTTACGCTGATCAAAGCGACCAACGTATAGCACCATCTTGAGATCAGACGCTATGCCTAAGTATTCTCGTGCGGTAGCTTTGTCAACTTTGCCAAATTTATCAATATCAGTGCCACAAGGAATCATTTCTGTCCGCCCTGCGGTAGAAACCAGCGTCCGCATGTACTTCTGCTCTTGAGGACTGGTCACTATTACTCGATCTACAGTCTCTAAACAGGCTTTTTCTACGGCTAATCGCTCGACTGCAATCACAGGAACATTACTTATACTTCTGTATTTTATCGCTCCCAGGGAGTGGTAAGTATGCACCTGAATCAGGGGTTGCTGCTTTTTCAACTCCATACCTACCCAAGAGGATAACCAGTAGTTGGTATGAATTATGGGATACTGGAATCCTTGCTGTTGCTGGAACTTTTGGAATTCCGCCACGAATTTGCCTAGGTAGTGAAATAAATAATCTCGCCCAATGAACTTAGAAGGGCCTGCCTTTAACCGAATAGTGCGACAGTTATGACTATGTTGAGAAATGGTAGCTTGCTCAGGACTACTACGACGAGTAAACATATCCACTTGCCAACCTTGTTGAGCTAATGCATAACCTACTTCACGTACATAGACATTTTGACCACCAGATTCTTGTTTACCAATTTCGATCGCCGGGTCTCCATCAACAGAAATCAGAGCAATACTGTGCTGTTTATTCTGGAACATAGTAGATTCACCTCAGGGCAAACAATCCTGCCTCAGACGCCAGAAACTGATCGTGTATTTAAATTCTCCTCTTAGCCAAGGACAGGTACAACGAAGGGTAATGCTACCAGCCAAGGACACTGACGAGAACAAACATTACTGAATAAGAATGCTGCTCGTTCAGTCTCCTCTCAATGCCTACGAAGTTAGCTGACGGGCTAGAACTGAGAGATGTTCTTCTTAATCAAGGACGAAGCATGAGGTGTGAAGTTTTATTTTTCACTTACCATTTATACTTGTATCTTGAGCTAAGATACGCCCCAAATTTGGTTCCTCCGCTCTCTGATGACTTTGAATCGCAAGGGATTTCAAAGCAAACAATGGGATTAGGCAGACTGATTTAATTTTCTTTACCTTACCTTGTAAACATCAGTGAAGTCAAGAAGTTGAAAAAGCAAGGGTGTTGTAAAGCACTGGAACTAGGGGTCAGGAGAGACGCGATTAATCGTGTACAAGGGTCAAGAGTGATTATTCTCATCTCCTCAATGCTCAATGCCTAATTGCCAAATCTGTAACAAAATCTGTAACAACAACATTATTTGTGCTTATATCCGTCTAAATTGATGACAAATCTCAGGGCGATCGCGGAATCGACGGGTAATGTTTCTTAAAGATGTTCGAGATTATCAAATTCTATTTCTCTCATTATTCCTAGTGTTGGGAATTGGGACAAGGGATTGGACGCTAAGGCTAGAGTTAATTGCGGTGGCGATCGCTACTTGTCTTTTAACTCAAGGGATTTGTTCGGTGTTTCAGGAGTGGCCCAAAGAAAATAATTCTTCCTTCTCTCTCTGTGTCTCTGCTCTTGGTCTCCGTAGCGCCTTGATTACCTCATTGGGTCTGAGTTTACTGCTGCGGGCTGACCACTGGACGACAATGGCTATAGCCGCAGCCAGTGCGATCGCTAGTAAATTTCTCTTGCGAATGGGTGATAAGCATTTCTTCAATCCTGCTAATTTCGGCATCATTACCGCCTTATTACTCACTCCTGATGCTTGGGTTTCACCAGGACAGTGGGGTGAAGATTGGTGGTATGGGCTGTTATTTGCGGGGACTGGTGGGATGATTTTGCAGCGTGTCGGTCGTTGGGACACTACAGCTGCTTTTTTAGGTGCTTATTCTTTACTAGAAGCGATTCGCAACGTTTGGCTAGGCTGGACTTGGGATGTTTACTTGCATCGGTTGACGAGTGGGTCTTTGCTCTTATTTGCCCTGTTTATGGTTACAGACCCCCGCTCCATTCCCAATGCTCGAATTGGGCGTGTAGTTTGGGCAGTGTGCATTGCCATCTTAACTTTTATCCTGCGGAATTATTTCTTTGTCTCTACGGCAGTTTTTTGGGCGCTATTTATGCTTGCGCCTTTGACCATACTGTTGGATGCTCTCTGGCTAGCCCCGGAGTTTTCTTGGCTGCGGGGAATACAAAGGGAGAGCGGAGGTCAGGAAATGGTGATAGGGGAAAAATTCTGATAATTCTCAACTCTTAACCCCACATTTTGCTTTCGGAACCCAAAACATCACGATTGAAACCCAAAACATCACCTTCCTAACACCACACCGCTAAATCAAAACTCAATATATTTCGAGGAATAATTAAATGAAGCCTTTAAGATACGCCCTTTCTTTACTGTTAGTCTTGGTAGCTGTACTCTGTTTTACGCCAGCAGCTTGGGCATTTTGCGGATTTTATGTTGCCAAAGCTGATACCAAGCTTTATAACAAAGCGTCTCAGGTGATTATTGCACGAGATGGCGATCGCACTGTGTTAACAATGGCTAATGACTTTCAGGGCGAGGTCAAAGATTTTGCAATGGTCGTACCTGTACCAACAGTCCTGAAAAAAGAGCAAGTCCGCGTTGCTGAACCGAAAATCATTGAGCGTTTGGATGCTTTCAGTGCGCCACGATTAGTAGAATATTTCGACTCTGACCCCTGTACCCCAGTGTACGAAGCAGACAGACCTCAAGCTTTACCAGCACCATCAGCAGCTAATGAAAGTGTTGCGAGAAAAAGAAGCATTGATAGTTTAGGTGTCACCGTCGAGGCGCGTTTCAATGTTGGTGAATACGACATTGTCATCTTGAGTGCCAAAGAATCTGGTGGCTTAGAAACCTGGCTCAACCGCAATGGCTATAAAATGCCCAGAGGAGCAAAAGATTTACTCAAGCCCTACATCCGCTCCTCAATGAAATTCTTTGTTGCCAAAGTTAATCTCGATAAATTCGAGCAATCTGGCTATCAATTACTCCGACCTCTGCAAATCTCCTACCAGTCACCCAGATTTATGCTGCCTATTCGTTTAGGCATGATCAACGCCACCACTGAACAGGATTTGATTGTTTATATTTTATCGCCCAAAGGACAAGCAGAAATCACCAACTACCGCACCGTGAAAATCCCCTCAAATAACAACATTCCCATATTTGTCAAAAATGAATTTGGGGAATTTTACAAGTCTATGTTTCAAGCTGCTTACACAAAAGAAGACCGGAAAGTAGGTTTCTTAGAATATGCATGGGATATGGGGAGTTGTGACCCTTGTTCTGCTGAACCCCTGAATCCAGAAGAACTAAAACAAGCAGGCGTATTCTGGCTAGATAATGGTTCTAATGCACCAGTACCTCCCGGCTTTCGTCGTCCCTTTCCTACTAGTGATGTCTTCATTACCCGTTTACATGTCCGCTACACCCGCAATAAATTCCCAGAAGACCCCATGTTTCAAACAACCTCCAACCGGGAATCTTTTCAAGGGCGTTATGTTTTACAACATCCCTTCCGTGGTGAACTCAATTGTCCCGCAGGCAAAGAATATAAGCGCACCTTGTCACGGCGGTTTGAGCAAGAAGCACAAACTCTGGCTAGATTAACCAACTGGAATATCCAAGACATTCGCCAAAAAATGAAATTGACCGTAGGTAACTTGACAAATTCCTGGTGGGATAATTTCGTTGCTTGGTTGGGATTATAGGTCAACATAGTAGGGGCGGGATTTCCCCGCCCTCTCGGTCGCTTTCCCCGCCCTCTCGGTCGCGTTGCATCCAACCGAGAAACGGTATAAGATTCAGGCAAAGAAAACATTTCTTAACTACTAATAACGCCATGTGCGACTTAATATTCTGTAACAAGATCGTCGAACTGAAGAGGGTCACAATTATGGCGATTAAGCCAGAAACAGACAGTATGAGCTAAAATCTTGCGATTGAGACGACTGGTAAGATGCC
>JAHHHF010000023.1 GCA_019359495.1 Goleter apudmare HA4340-LM2 | reverse complement strand
ATATTACTATTTGTTGGGTCTCTGGTGGCTATGCTTTTTTCTGCTCGT
Organism: Goleter apudmare HA4340-LM2; assembly: GCA_019359495.1. GTDB lineage: Bacteria > Cyanobacteriota > Cyanobacteriia > Cyanobacteriales > Nostocaceae > Goleter > Goleter apudmare. Next base: position 30,821 of record JAHHHF010000023.1, on the reverse strand, counting down.
CACTATAAACAGGATTAATCATTCATTTATTCGCGAGTCTCACTCGCGAACTATTTTCTTTTTGTCCAAAGTCCAAAAAATAGATAACATAACCATTTGTGGCAAACAAGCTTGAACAGCAATTTGTGCGGCTTGTCCCCAGTCAGGTAAATCATCACAAGCGGTAGACAGGTAAGCCCAGTGAGCTAAAACATAAGCAATCAGGGATAAAACCAACCAACGATAAACTCCTAATAGAGTTCCTTGCCCAAAACGATGTAATCCGAAACGATGTTTCGCCGTCTTAAACCAACCCTCTATCTGCCATCTGCGTTTACCCCACCAATTAATGGTGCTGCTTTTTAGAGGTTTGGTAGACAAAACAAAGCGTTTTTCTTTCTTGCCATCATTACGTTTGAGGTAGTACCAGGAGATGGAAACGGGAAACTTCAAACCGACTAACCATACTTGTTGACCGCGCTGATGTAACAGTTTTAAACGTCGCCCATCTACCAATTTCCGGTTACGGGACAAGCCAGTAATAGCGTGATATTTGAGTTTACGGATGGCATGTAGAAACTCAACACTGCCAAAAGCTGTATCTGCCAGAATCATGACGCGAAAGTGTTTGGTCAAAGATTGAGGTAAGGTTTTCACCAATTTTATTCCCAACCGTGCTGGTGAGGTAGTACCTTTACCTCTCCAGACTCTAAAATTCCAAGGTATACGCCACTGACCAACGACCAAATACACCACGACTAAATGCAGCCCTCGTTTTCCGTTGTAGACACTGATTAAATTTTTAAATTCCTTAAATTTGCCAAATTTTTCCAAAGTTGTCAGGTCGATAATCACCTGTAAACACGGCTTACGTCCCTTTGAACACTCGGACAATATCTGCTGGACAATACGCGCACGAGTTGTGCGAATGACACTGCGTGTTGACCAATCATAGATATTGAGGAATCGGCTTAAGGCACTTGCAGACTTAACTTTACTATGTTCGGGTAGTGGACATCCTCTCGCTTCTAAGAATAATCCCAACATTGCTTGGAGGTTATCTCGTTGGTAGTTAGAGGGCATCAACGACAGTAGGGTGTAAACTAACCCTTGGGCGTGGGCAAGAAGTGAAACCATTTTTCTTGCTTTTCTATATATTTTTCACGCCTTTTTTCTCATATTTCTGCGCTTGTGTGCAAATTTAGGTATGCTCCCCATTTGGCGATCGCCTCCACACTTGCCGCTCCTGGTAATTTACACATTTATCTTAGAAAAATCCTCATATAAATGATAATCAAATAAAGGCTTGGAGAGGCAATGCTTGCCTCTCCAAGCCTCCCCTCTTCAATGATTATCATTATCTATAGCTTTCGCCATTAAAAGACTGAAAAAATTAAGTATTTTAGTGTTTATCAGGTATTTCAAGTAACTGTGCTTTCAGTAAACAGATTCCTAATTCTGATGTAATTATTTGTACTGCAAAGTTACGGAATAAGTGTTTATCCTGTTAGGTGCAAGATATAAGTTATCCGAGGTTAAATGTGCATTGGGAACTAATTCGCCAAATGCTGCATTTTCTGGGACAAGAAATCCAAACCCGCCTGACTCCTCAACAAGCTAACACCTTAATGCCATATTTTCAGGCTTTGTGGCAAATGTTTTCGCCAGAAGTGTTTGCGGAACTTGGGTTATAGGGCGATGGGGCGATGGGGAATGGGTAAAGAGTTGTTCCCCTTGCGCCCAAAGCAATGGCATGTTTTTTTTACTTGAAAGTCCCTTAATGTTGTGATGTAGAGGTCAGTAGCCTCACAACTTCTGCATGTGCCATGACCACATCTGGGTTGCGTTGAAACGCTGTGTCGTATTTCATCGCAAACTCATTCCCTGACTCAGCCGGTGTTAGCAGGATATGGACATCAGTTAATAAAGCCGTAATTGTCTCCGATGTCACGGGTTCATCGGCTTGCCGCAACTCATCGATTTGCACAATCAGTTCCGAGAGTTGATGTAGCCAAGCAAACTGTTGATGCGAGATCACCAATTGCAGTAATTCGCCTCTTGAGACTTTTCCCCACACTTGTTCATAGGTAATTTGTTCTGTCTCTAGCAACACTTTATGCAGGCGCATCAATTGAATTCGGAGATCACTGAGCAATAGATGTTGGTTAATGCGTAGTTGAAGTGTGTTAGTCATCTTTCTCCTAGGACACATTAGATAAAGTTGGTGATCTAGTCATGTCCCATATATGATTAATCATATATTAACATAAGATTATATGGAACTCAGCAGTTGGGTATTGCCCACTTGAAATACGGTAAACCACTCTATGTCCCTGGCGCACGTGATTCTTGGTCTTCTCCAGCAGCAAGAGAGGACTGGCTACGACCTAAAAACCAGCTGCTTTGATGATTGTATTGCTCACCTATGGCAAGCCGATCAAGCCCAGATTTACAGAACACTCAACAAGCTGGAAGCGCAAGGATGGATCAGGTGTACTGTGGAGATTCAGCACGATCGCCCTAACCGTAAAGTCTATAGTGTCACCGCAAAAGGTGAAGCGGAATTGGTGCAATGGCTGCAAACACATCAAACCCCACCAATAGCACGAGAACCCTTATTAGTACAGCTTTACTTTGCGGCTCAGTTGCCAAATGAAGCGATCGCCCATTTACTAGAACAAGAGTTGGCAGTGCATCGTGAGAAACTAACTCAATGTGAAGCGATCGATGTTATCCCTGTTGATGCGCCTGCGGCTTCGCGGGAAGAGATGATGCATCAGCTGGTGTTGGATTTTGTCAGACGCAAAGAACTGCTTTATCTCAACTGGCTCAAGGATCTCATAGTTCTACTTCGTGAACAGTCACATTTGAGTTAGGACATGCGATCGCAAGGCTGATTTTTTCTGTAGTAGTGCAATATTTCTAGTTATGTTATGTAAAGAAATTGGATGTAGCGATCGCTGAATTTATCAAGCAGTCGCTACAAATTCGGCACTGCTAGGGCACAATCAAAACTGGACAAGGAGAAAGATTAATCACACGAGTGGTGACACTATCAGTTGCTCCCTCCTCAGTTAAGCCTAATCCCCTACAACCCATAATGATTAAATCTGCCTCAATTTCATCAGCGACATCGCAGATGGTAAATGCGGGTTTACCTTGTCGTTCTAAAACTTCGGCTGGAATTCCTTGCTGAGAAAACAAAGATTGGGCATTTTCCAGCAGCTTGGCAACAACCTCTGGTGACACCATTGGATCGGCGCTAGGTGCATCTGCGGCGGGTTCTTCCACCACAGACAGCAGTATTAAGCGACTGCCATACTTTTGCACGACATTAGTAACCACGTCAGCAGCTTCCCGCGCTTCCCGACTTTGATCAATTGGAAATAGTACTGTCTTGAACATCTACCTCACCTGGATACACCTGACTCCGGTAAAATCTGGATGGTTCTACTTTCAAAACAATAACAAAAAGGCAATCAGGAGGGTCTGACTGTGTCCAAAAAAAGTTTAGCAAGTTTATCTGCGGCTGATATATCTGGCAAACGTGCTTTAGTAAGAGTTGATTTTAACGTGCCTCTGGATGACCAAGGCAAGATTACAGACGATACTCGCATTCGCGCCGCCCTGCCAACCATCCAAGATTTGACACAGAAGGGAGCTAAGGTAATTCTAGTGAGCCATTTTGGCCGTCCCAAGGGTGTGGATGACAAGTTGCGCCTCACTCCCGTCGCCAAGCGCCTCTCTGAGTTGCTAGGACAAGAAGTCGTTAAAACAAATGACTCCATCGGTGATGAAGTTGCTGCTGCTGTGGGAGCATTGCAAAACGGCCAAGTGCTGTTACTAGAAAATGTCCGCTTCTACAAAGAAGAAGAGAAAAACGACGCAGAATTTGCTCAAAAATTGGCAGCTAATGCTGATTTTTATGTCAATGATGCTTTTGGCACTGCCCACCGCGCCCATGCTTCTACTGAAGGTGTAACTAAATTCCTCAGTCCTTCTGTGGCTGGATATTTGGTGGAAAAGGAATTGCAATATCTGCAAAGCGCCATTGAAAATCCCCAACGTCCTTTGGCAGCCATTATCGGCGGTTCTAAGGTTTCTAGTAAGATTGGCGTTATTGAAACCCTGTTGGAGAAATGCGACAAACTGATCATCGGCGGTGGCATGATTTTCACCTTCTACAAAGCCCGTGGTTTGAGTGTGGGTAAGTCTCTGGTGGAAGAAGACAAGCTAGAACTAGCGAAGACTTTAGAAGCCAAAGCTAAAGAACGCGGTGTGGCTTTATTGCTACCCACTGACATCGTATCGGCAGATAAATTTGCCCCTGACGCCAATGCGACAACCGTCAGCATCGAAAATATCCCTGCTGATGGTATGGGTTTGGATATTGGCCCCGATTCCGTGAAAGTTTTCCAAGCAGCACTTGCTGACTGCAAGACAGTGATTTGGAACGGGCCGATGGGTGTGTTTGAGTTTGATAAATTTGCCGTAGGTACAGAAGCGATCGCTCATACTTTAGCAGAAATTGGCAAAACTGGCACAACCACAATCATCGGTGGTGGCGACTCTGTGGCGGCTGTGGAAAAAGTCGGTTTAGCCGATCAAATGAGCCACATCTCCACCGGCGGCGGCGCTAGCTTGGAGTTACTCGAAGGTAAAGTATTACCCGGTATCGCAGCTTTAGATGAAGCTTAAAAAAGTTAGCTTTTGGGCTATTTTCAACATCGGTTAATTGCTCACAAATTTAGTAGGGGTACAGTATACTGTGCCCTTGCTATTTTTGTTAATATTTATCAAAATCACTAAATTTGTAGAAGCGATGTTGTAATGGCAAGAATATATTTTATTAGTGAAAGAGCGATCTGATGGCTGTTGGACTTTACCAGGAGGATGGGCTGATGTTGGTGATTCGCCGAGTGAAGCAGCAGTTAGAGAAGTTTACGAAGAATCTGGATATCAGACACGCGCTGTCAAATTGTTAGCAGTTTATGACAGACATAAACAAGGACATCCACCTTTTCCCTTTTACGTCTACAAGCTATTTTTTCAGTGCGAACTTATTGGTGGTTCTCCGTCATCCAGTATCGAAACAGAGGAAGTAGGTTTTTTTCCTGAAAATGTATTGCCAGAACTTTCTCTTGGACGTGTTTTACCAGCACAAATCACCCGACTTTTTCAACATTACCGTCAACCAGATTTACCAACAGATTTTGATTAAGTTATTTGTTATTTGTTATTTATCCCTCATCTCCCCATTCCCAATCTAATTACACAGAGATTAACCCATGCCAGAACCAGAAAAGAACATTATAAAAATTGAACCAGGAACTTTACTTTTGATTATCTCCCTGCTGATACTTTTACCTCTATTATTGGCTGGATTTTTTGCACAATAAGCTTTTCCACATGCTAGTTTACTGATTTATGAGCCAAAGAATAACTTTAATTTTAGCGATCGCCACTTTAGTTATTTTAGGATCGCTATCCTTAGCTTCTCACGTTGCTTGGTCTTGGCCGCTAGAACTAATCACTCATTTCCGGGTTCAGTATTTAGTTTTGTCTCTGATAGTCAGTATAGTTATAGTTATTCTTTGGAAAACACACCACCTCAAAAATAAAGTAGTAGTTTTCGCAGCTTTAGTACTTTTGGGTATGAATGCGATCGCAGTTCTACCTTGGTATTTACCCCACTCACAACAAGTAGCTATTAATTCAGCTAAACAAATTCGGGTTTTATCTTTTAACCTGAATGTTCAAAATAAGAATGCTGAAGAAGTTATTAATTTAGTCCAGAATGAACGCCCTGATATTGCTTTATTTATCGAAATCAGTCAAGGCACGTTTGACAAGTTAAAGATAGAATTAAAAAACACTTTAACTAATGGATTTAGAAGCCCTGGTGGCGGTCTTGCTATCCTCACTCGCTTACCTATTAAAGATGTTAAAGGAGATAATTTTAATGGAAAAAGTGGTCATAATCTCATAGCAACTTTAGCACTAGATAACAAGCTAATTAAGTTCATCGGCACTCATCCTTTAGTGCCTGTAAAGCCGAGTACTTTTCACCGCCGTAATCAACAGCTAGCAGCTTTGAGCGATTATATTCCTAGTATCAAAGAGCCATTGATTTTAGTGGGAGATTTTAATTTAACACCGTGGTCGCCTTATTACCGGAGGTTCGTAAATAAAACAAATTTACATAACACCCGTCTAGGTTTTGGCGTGTTACCTAGCTGGCCACGATCAGCAAGTCATGTGAATTTACCAAGTTGGTTACTTCCTCTAATGAATATCCCTATTGACCACTGTTTTGTGAGTCAGCAATTTGGTGTGGCTCGAACTCATATAGGAGCAAATGCTAATTCTGATCATGCTTCACTAATTACTGATTTAGTATTACGTTAGCTACACATGTAGGGTGTGTTATGCCGGAGGCTAACGCACCATCCTCAGATTTTCGGTGCGTTATGGACTTTAGTCCTAACGCACCCTACTGGACTGACACAACTAAAATGTTGCAATAAATCTTTTCTTCTTTCTCTGTTTCCTCTGCGCCTCTGCGGTTTATTAATGCACTATTTAAGATTAGACACGCCACTACTGACGTTTAAAATTAATGTGTATTTGTTGATTTAAAATTTTTATCAGTTTCAGAAAAGTTTGATATCAGCACCAAATATCTTACAAGAAAGTATAAACAGATAACTTGTATATCTAAAATAAATGGCAATAATTATAGGTGCATATAAATTATAAATCCTACTTTTGCCAACATTATCCGGAGCTAAAAACGTGCAAATTACTAAACGCAATGTCGAATTGAGAGTAGACGATAGTTTAATGCGTGTTTATGTAGCATCTCCCAAGCCGGCAGGTCTTTATCCAGGTATTTTGTTCTACAGTGATATTTATCAGTTGGGCGACCCGATGATTCGTCTAGCTAACTATTTAGCAGGATTTGGTTATGTAGTAGCAGCCCCAGAAATTTTTCATCGACTGGAACCAGTCGGTTTAGTAATTGAGCCAGATGATTTGGGTCGGATGCGGGGTAATGATGACGCCCGTCGTACCCCTGTAGCTGATTATGACGCTGATTGCCGTGCTCTAATTGAGTTTTTAAAAGCAGAGAGTGCAGTTGCTCCTGCTAAAATAGGCACTCTAGGCTTCTGTATTGGTGGACATTTATCTTTTAGAGCCGCTTTTCAAAGTGAAATTAAGGCGGCTGCTTGTTGCTATCCTACCGGTATTCCTAGTGGCAAGTTGGGCAAGGGGGTTGCTGATACCATTGGGCGGATGAGTGAAATCAACGGTGAGATGCTAATTGTTCTCGGTACTCTTGACCCCCACATACCAGAGAATGACCGTCAAACCTTAATTACAGAGCTTGAGAAGGGGAAAATACATCATCAAGTTTTTTTGTATGAAGCAGAACATACCTTTATGCGTGATGACGGTTATCGCTATGATGCTGAGGCTGCTGCCTCTGCATGGTCAGAAATCATCACTTTCTTTCAACGTGTGTTTGCTGAATAAAAATAGTTGAAGATAAGGTGAATTCTAGTCATGAATTTACCGTAGCCGTTGGTTTCGACTTCGCTCAACCAACTGAGTGGTTGAGAGTTGAGCAAAGCCGAAACTCGTCAACATAGGTATTTTTTATCAGAAATCACTTAGTTTGGTAAAACTTGCCGCAGTGCTGCTAAGAGTTGATCTACACTTTCTTGACGGCTATTGAATCCCATCAGTCCTACACGCCAGACTTTTCCGGCGAGTTCTCCCAAACCACCGCCGACTTCAATGTTGTATTCATTGAGTAGCTGCCGAGCAATGGCTTTGCCATCGACGCCTTCAGGAATGCGGACGGTTGTCAGGGTGGGTAGGCGGAATTCTCGCTCAACGTGCAAGCTTAATCCTAAGTCTTCTAAGCCTTCCCAAAGATATTCCACATTTTTTTGATGGCGTTGCCAGCAATTTGCTAGTCCTTCTTCTGCCACTAAACGCAGTGCTTCCCGCAGGGCATAGTAAAGGTTGATCGGTGCAGTATGATGATAGGTGCGTTCAGCACCCCAATATTTACCCAGCAAGTTTATATCCAAATACCAGTTAGTCACTTTGGTATGGCGCTGTTGCAACTTCTCAATGGCACGGGGACTAATGGTGAAGGGGGAAGCACCAGGGGAGCAACCCAAGCCTTTTTGGCTACAGCTATAAGCTAAATCTACTCCCCAAGCGTCTAAAAAGATGGGGACGCCACCCAAACTGGTGACTGTATCCAGTAACAGCAGCGTGCCAAATTCCCGGCATAGTTCACCAACTCCTTCTAGGGGTTGACGTGCGCCTGTAGAGGTTTCAGCATGAACCAAGGCTAAAATTGCTGGACGGTGGGTTTCTAGGGCAGTACGCAGTTCTTCTAGGGTGAAAACTTGTCCCCAAGGTTTGGCTATAGTTTTGACATCAGCACCATATCGCCCAGCCATGTCCACCAAGCGATTACCAAAATATCCGGCTACGCCAACTAAGACTACATCACCGGGTTCTGTAACATTGGCAATTGTCGCTTCCATTGCGGCGCTTCCCGTACCACTGATGGCAATGGTGAGGGGGTTTTCTGTCTGCCATACGTAACGCAGCAAGGATTGGATCTCATCCATGAGTGCCAGAAAAGCGGGGTCAAGATGCCCAACTGGTGAGGTATTCATCGCTTGCAGAACTGCGGGATGGGCATTAGAAGGCCCAGGCCCCAATAGCAGACGAGAGGGGATTTCTAGAGGTGGGAGATGTAACCTTTGACTGTCATTGATGGAGATAGTTGGCGTCATAATCGGTTCAAGATAGACGGTACTTACCGCATCATAAAGCGATCGCATCACCGATGTTTGATTAAGTCTGCGATCATTTTGACTGAATCCCTCATTTGCAGGAAGACGCAACAGTTGTCAAATCTTACAGTGATGCCAACCATAAAGCAAAGTTGAGTCATGAGTCGAAAACGTTCTAGCTTACAACCATTGGAGGGAGCAAATCGCTCACTCAGAAGGCGGTTGGATCTCAAAGGTGAGATTATATTAGCGATCGCACCAACTCTAATTGTTCTGGTTGTCTTGTTTTTGGTAGAAGAGTTGAGTCAGCAGCGACTTTTGTTTGCTTCCCTAGCTTCTAGTGCGTTTCTGATTTATCTTGACCCTCTACATGGCACAAACGCGGTGCGAACCCTCGTAATTTCCCAACTGATGGCTGCTATTATCGGTTTTCTCACCTACATGATCTTTGGTTCTGGATATTTTTCAGGCGGGATAGCAATGGTAATCACAATTACCTTGATGATCTTGCTGGATGTGATGCATCCCCCTGCTGTTTCTACTTCCCTGAGTTTTGCTTTACGGGCGGGTCATGTAAGTAACCTGATTTTGTTCGTGTTCGCGGTGAGTATCACGGCTTTGTTGGTGGGTTTAGAGCGATTAGCTTTGTGGATATTGGCACGTTATGGCCATTGATTATCTGCACTTACTGATAGACAATAGGTTTCTAATCAATAAATGACAAAAAAATATTATGGTTTTTGCAGGCAAGCGACCGCATAATTTAGGTGTTAGCGACGGTAAATTAGCACCTTGTCCCAACTCTCCTAACTGCGTTTCCAGTCAGAGTACAGATGCAGTCCATCAAATTGCACCACTTACTTATACATCTAATCCAGAAAACGCGATCGCATCTATTAAAGGTATTATTCAATCTTTACCCAGAACCAAGATAATTACTGAAAGTTCAGAGTATTTGTATGCAGAATTCAAAAGTGCTTTGTTGGGATTTGTCGATGATGTAGAGTTTTATTTAGACCGGAATAAAAATGTGATTCAGGTTCGCTCTGCTTCGCGTTTGGGTCAAAGTGATTTGGGTGTTAATCGTCAACATATAGAACAAATTAGAGCTAAATTCAACGAGGTTTAATGATTAATAATCTCTAGATCTGAATGAAAGTATAATCCAGGTAAATCAGTCTCGAAGAGAAGAAAAGATGAGGACTAGAGTCCTCTCTTCGAGACGCTACGCGAACACTACAAATTTTTAAATACAGACGCCGTTCTACTTACCTAAACCAATTGCTTTCCGAAAATACCCATTTTGGGCAAATTTATCTTGCAGAATTTGTCGATAAACGGTTTCATATCCATCTGTCATTTGTTGAACTCCAAAACGGTTTTTGGTATACTGATGGCAAGTATAACGATCTAAGTCTTTTACCTTGTTAATAGCACTGATACATTCTGGGATGTTGTTGCACAAAAAACCTGTTTTTCCGTGAGCAATGACTTCCAGAGTAGACCCTAAATTTAAGGCTATAACTGGTGTACCTGCTGCCATTGATTCAACCATTACTAGCCCAAACGGTTCTCTCCAAGTGATCGGAAATAGAGTGGCTACCGCACCTCCCATCAAAGCATTTTTTTGTGCATGGTCTGCTTCGCCTAAATATACAATTTGCTGACCATCAATTAGTGGTTTAATTTCTTTTTCAAAGTATTCCACATCAACAGCATCGACTTTACCTGCTATTTTTAAATGCCACCCTGCTTGTTTAGCTATCTCTATGGCTAAATGCGTTCCTTTCTCTGGAGATATCCGACCTAAAAACGCTAGGTATGGTGGATCATCAGGTAAGGCATGAAATTTATAACTGCTGATATCAATTCCGTTGTAAACTGTTGCTACATAATTCAGCCCTAACCTTACTTCTCTTTGGGCATTAGAAATACTAACGTAAGGTCTATCTTTAGCATATTGGAAAATTTTTTCGTTGTCTGGAGTAAAAATACCATGTAAGGTGTGAACTGTCGGTGTTTTTACTAGATTCACATAGGGAAGTGTTGCATGTCCCATATGGGAGTGAATAATATCAAACTTTTCTGCCTGTTCGTAAACTAATGCTAGTTGTAATGTCTCGTAGATATTAACTTCCTTGACATTAGGGTCTAGTCTCAAGGCACGCGGATGAGCTGAAACTAGCTTCGCCAGAGTGATAGAATCTCCGGATGCAAATAGAGTTACTTCGTGTCCACGTCTCACCAGTTCATCAGTTAACAACCCCACCACTAACTCTATACCGCCATAAGCTGGAGGTGGAACTCTCTCCGACAATGGGGCGATCTGAGCAATTCTCATTATCAAACTCCTGAAAAATAAGACTGGTATTAGAGGTTTCTAACTCATGTTTAACGAGTGAATATTAAGAATTCACACTTTTATAGAAACTCTCTTGCAATACCAACTGTATTCATAATTGCTTCAAAATCTTATGCCTTTACTTCCAGATTTTTTGTCTACCTTTGTGGAGAAGTTATCTGTCTCTGAAGAGGTAAAATACTTCCTCAAGGAAGAAATTTTATTTGCATTCTTGTTCTCTGAGTTTTCCACATTTTGTCTCTAGCGTTGGTGAGTTTAGGCACAAAACTCATATTTACAAACCGTCAAGATATCTTGACATGGAGTATGGAGGAAATTATTCTTGACTGTTAACAAATAACGAATGATAATTCCTATCAGTTGGCTTTAATTGCGTCGCCCCACTTAAATAATTCCTATTTCTTTACTTTTGAATCTTAAGATTGACCTTTATCTCTAAATGTAATATCATATACCTCAGGCAAAATATATACTAAAAAAATAAACGTGAATATTTCTCCTTCTCAAAAAGAACCGCGTGTCACCTGGCAGGCGGTTTTCTCAGTAATTATATTTACATTTATGTATTTACCTATACTGGTACTTGCATTTTATAGCTTCAATCAATCACCTTACAGTGCAACTTGGCAAGGATTTACTCTCGACTGGTATCGTAAACTTTTCAGTGATGAGCGGATTTTATCGGCTTTGAGAAACAGTTTGATTGTCGCATTGTCGGCTACAAGTATTGCAGCTGTGCTAGGAACCTTAATGGCCGTGGGGTTAACGCGTTATCAGTTTCTGGGAAAGAATTTGTATCGTGGTATTTCTTACTTACCATTGATTATCCCCGATATTGCGATCGCTGTATCTACCCTAGTTTTTTTGGCAGCGTTTGCTATCCCTTTGAGTGTGTGGACAATTGTCGCCGCCCATGCGGTGTTTTGTCTAGCCTACGTGGGACTAGTGGTAGCAGCACGACTCACCAACTTAGATCCCCACCTAGAAGAAGCTGCACTAGATTTAGGCGCTACACCAGTACAAGCATTTATCAAGGTATTACTGCCACAATTAATGCCTGGAATTGTAGCTGGTTGTATGCTGGCTTTTGTCCTCAGTTTAGATGATTTTCTCATTGCTAGTTTCACTGCTGGTAGTGGTTCTAACACCCTACCAATGGAAATTTTTAGTCGCATCAGAACAGGGGTTAAACCTGATATTAATGCGCTGAGTGTAATTTTAATTATAGTATCTGCGATCGCTGCACTAGTGGCCGAATTAATTCGTGCTAGTGGAGAGAAAAAATGAAGGTTTTGATTTTGTCTGGAAATATGATGCAAAATTTTCATAAGCTTTCTCTATCTACATAATTTTGGCAACTGATTATCCATGTGCAAGATGTATATCGCTTGGTTGAAATTTCAAGTTTACGGACGCTGCAACACTTGAATCTTTGCATTCCGATTATCTGAATCGCTTGTAATTCCGGCTAAGAGTTTGCCATCAGGACTGACAACTAAATGACTCATTTTCATTTGCTGTTTGTCTAGAACTGCTTCTATCTCGGCTGTTTGTAGATTCCACACTGTCAGCCCCTTCGAGGTACTACCAATCATAAAATTACGGCTGAGGGCAATATTAAATGGTTCAAATATCTTACGCGAAAAGCGTTTTTTTGCCTTTACTTTTCCTGTTTTTAAATCTGATAATTGCAGATGTAAATAGTCTTTTCTTGCTCGTTTGATACTAACCAGTGTCTGCTCATCTAAACTGATGCGTGCTGAGTCTAAAGAAGGGCTAAAAAATTGTTGGAGGACTTGTTGTTGGTTTGTTGCGACATCCCACACCACAAGTTTACTACTCGGTAAAGTCAAAAGTACAGTTTTGCCATCTTGACTAATATCATCAAAATGGGAATATGGCAATCTTGCTTTTTGTTCACCTGTTTTGATATCCCAGATTTTGATCTCAGAAGAGTCACCACGATCACGACTCATAATAGTCTTGCCATCAGAGGAAATTTCAACATCCGTAACATTACCAGAATGACCTGTGAGTAACTGAGGGGGTCGATTTGAGGTAAGATCCCAGATGCGAACTAGGCGATCGCCACTACCACTGACAACAGTTTTACCATCAGGAGCGATCACTAGATCATTAATTGCACCTGAATCACTCCGTAGTGTTTTTTTCAACTTTCCTGTTTGCAGTTCCCAAACATTAATTGTTTTATCTTGACCCCCACTCACTAGAGTTTGACCGTCAGCACTGATCACAATGGTAGAAGCTGTAGGATGTCCCTCTAGGGTGCGAACAACTGTAAAATTGCAGTAGGGAGAACTTGCATTATGGGAACAGTACCTATCCTTGTATTGAAAAAAGCTGAAAAGTTCCTCAGGAGAACCAGGGAGAAAACCTACAGTGATGGCGGACAGAATCAATAATGCTTTGAGTTTCCATTTACCAGACTTAAAAATTTTCATTAGCTTTCTCTAAGTTCCAATATATTGTTTTGCTACGTAAACAGTATGATTTTCTTTCTTAACTATTTCTCAAGATAAAAAAAAGCACACACTTGACAATTCAAATAACTTAGTTATATGATTTTACTCAGAATGTAAATATACGTCTCCATATATATTCATATTCAAAAAAGACCAGATAAAAAACTACAAATAAATGCAATCCTTGCCTCTACACTTCCTAATTATAAGTATCTACGCAGGCATAATCCTGTAAATGTTTATTTGTCTATCATATCTGTTTTCAATTTCGATAATATTTGGGGCTAACTTGGGACAAGATGCTACCTCCTCCTCATTATGCAAATCTGCCAAAATCCCAATTGCTCAAATCCATTCAATCATGATGGCAATAGATTTTGCGTAAGTTGCGGCCAAAGTGACTTTGGCAAACTCCTTAGAAACCGCTACCGCGTATTGAAACTATTAGGTGAAGGCGGGTTTAGCAGAACTTACGCGGCCGAAGATGCTGATAGATTAGATGCACCTTGCGTCATCAAGCAATTTTTTCCTCAAGTACAAGGAACAGGACAACGAACTAAAGCCGCAGAATTCTTTAAAGAAGAAGCCTTTCGTTTGTATGAACTAGGAGAAAATCATACCCAAATTCCCCGGTTACTTGCTTACTTTGAACAAGGTGCAAGTTTATATCTTGTTCAAGAGTTTATTCAAGGGCTAACTCTTTTACAAGAAGTACAAATACGACCTTTTAAAGAAGAACAAATTCGCCAACTTTTAGCTGATTTATTACCAGTTATCGACTTCATCCATTCCCTGAATGTGATCCATCGGGATATTAAACCAGAAAATATCATTCGCCGTGATAGTGATGGGAAACCCGTATTAATCGATTTTGGCGGTGCTAAACAAGTCACACAAACCAGTTTAGCTAGACAAGCTACGGTAATTTATACTATTGGTTATGCCCCAACAGAACAAATGGCTGGATTTGCTTGTAACGCCAGTGATTTATATGCTTTAGGCGTAACTTGTATCAGGCTTTTAACACAATGTTTGCCATTACAAAGTACTGGTGGACAAATTCAGGACTGTTTGTATGACGCCATGAATGCTCAATGGTTATGGCAAGAAATCTTACATAAGAAAGGTATTACCATTAGTGATGGTTTAGGGAAGATTCTCAATAAATTATTGCAACATTTGCCAAAGGATAGGTATCAATCAGCTACAGAAGTACTTAACGACTTGAAGTCTACAACAACATCGGCTTTAGAAGCAGAAATCTTAGCAATTACCAAACTGATATTACCATCAGCACCAGCAAAAATTATCCTGCCACTACCGCCGCTACAAAGTTTTAACTTTGATGTAGTGACAGTAGATACAGGTGGTAGAGAAGTTAACCGTGACCGTCGTAGTGCTAACTTTTTTGCAGAAGAATTAAATAAATCTATTACATTAGAAATGGTGTCCATTCCTGGCGGTAATTTTATGATGGGGTCGCCAGCCTTTGAAGGAGATGCTGACGAACGTCCTCAACACCAAGTGAAAATAGAACCTTTTTTTATGGGCAAATTTCCCATAACTCAAGCACAGTGGAAAGCTGTAGCAGCTTTACCGAAAGTCAAACAACCTTTAAATCCCAACCCATCTAAATATAAAGGCGCAAATCGACCAGTAGAAAATGTATCTTGGCATGAAGCTGTAGAATTTTGTGTCAGGTTGTCAGAAAAAACTGGTCGTGAATATCGTTTACCTAGCGAAGCCGAATGGGAATATGCTTGTCGTGCTGGAACTACTACATCATTCCACTTTGGTGAAACGATTACTCCTAATTTAGTCTGCTGTAGTGACAATGATGCTTACACTGTAGAAGCTAGAACTAAATACCGCAAAGAAACCACAAATGTCGGTAGTTTTGCAGTCGCAAATACCTTTGGACTGTACGACATGCACGGGCTAGTTTGGGAATGGTGTGCTGATCCTTGGCATAACAATTATCATGACGCACCTACAGATGGTAAACTTTGGGAAAGTGGTGGTGATAATCACCGCCGAGTATTGCGGGGTGGTTCTTGGAGTTTCAGTGCAGAACTTTGTCGTAGCGCCAGTCGCAGTTGGAATGAGTCAGATGGTGGGTTGAGAATATGTGGCTTTCGGGTGGTATTTTCTGCTTCTGAGTAGGTGCATTGAATTCGTAATTTTAAATACCAATTGGCATAAACTTTGCGACATCATGAATGGGTGGTGAGGTGAGGGCGAACAACCGTACTCCTACGGAGAAGCAAGCTACGCCCCTACAAGGTAATCTGTTGCGCGCTTTTTTTGGAATTGGTATATTTTATGTTCCCATGACCATGCAGATCATAGCCACAGTAAAAAGAGAGACTTGCTTGTAATACGTAACTCTAAAATACTGGAAACATTAATTCGGCAAATCAGGGAATACTTCTTGTACAGCAGTATGTACTAAGCGGTGATTTTGCACATTCAAGCCTTTAGCTAAAGCTGGGTTAACATCCAACGCTTTGATTCCCAAATTTGCCAACTGGACAACATAAGGTAATGTACTGTTGTTCAGTGCTTGGGTTGCTGTCCAAGGTACTGCACCTGGCATATTGGGAACACCATAATGCACGACACCTTCATCAATGTAAGTTGGCTGAGTGTGGGATGTGGTGTGTAAGGTTTCTACACAACCACCTTGATCAACAGCAACATCAACAATTACAGAACCGGGACGCATTTGTTTGACCAATCCGCGCGATACTAGTATTGGTGCTCTACGTCCTGGCACTAATACCGCACCAATGAGTAAGTCAGCTTCTTGAACGGCAGTTTCGATATGGGCAGAGTTGCTGTAAAGCAATTCTACTCTTGAGCCAAATAGAGTTTCTAGGTAGGATAAGCGCTCAACATTAACATCTAAAATCTGCACGATCGCACCCATGCCTACGGCGATTTTAGCGGCTTCTGTACCAACAACGCCACCACCTAAAATGACTATCTTGCCAGCTTTGACTCCAGGAACACCGCCCAACAGAACGCCTCGACCACCTTGCTGACGTTCTAAGTACCTAGCGCCAAATTGTACGGATAGACGACCAGCAATGATGCTCATGGGGGAGAGCAAGGGAAGTTTGTTGACACCGGGTTGTTCTACGGTTTCGTAGGCGATCGCACTCGTGCCAGAATCAATTAAATGCTCGGTCAATTTGCGATCGGCTGCTAGATGCAGATAAGTAAACAATATCTGCTCTTTGTGCAAAAACTTATACTCACTTACCAGGGGTTCCTTGACTTTCACAACTAGTTCCCGATTCCAAGTTGCTTCTGGTGTGGGGACAATCTCCGCCCCGGCGCTGATGTACTCATCATCCGTGAATCCAGCACCATGACCTGCTTGCGTTTGCACGAATATGGTATGACCATTTTCCCGCAACACCCGCACACTCGAAGGACTCAATCCTACGCGAAACTCTTGATCCTTGGTCTCCTTGGGAACGCCGATTTCCATGTACAGCCTCTGATGAATTTTTGTTTAACTCTAGCCTGCTCACAGGCAATGCTGCTATCTCTATACTCTTGACTATTACCTCAATCTTCCTAAAATATATAAAGAATAATTAAAAATTGTAAACAAAGTGTTTACATATCTCTATCGCAGGGATACTTTACAGGATTTTTCCAGCTATCCTGACACACAAGCACAGCAATCATTTCAAAACTTACCAAAGTTCTGACTTCTCACAATCAAGTTTCGTTTACTAAAAAAGAGGGATTTTTCATGATTACACAACCAAAACCCACCGTTACCCCCAAGCTAGAAGACCCAAAGTTAGGTTTCAACGAATATGCTGAACGCTTGAATGGACGAGCTGCGATGATTGGCTTCATATTGATGGTAGTCATTGAATACTTTACCAATCAAGGGGTACTATCGTGGCTCGGCTTGAAGTAGTAACGCCAGAAAGCATTGATGTGCAAGTTGTAAGGTAGTAACTATAGGAGTTAAAACTGTCTGGGTAGTACAGATGGTTTTAACTTCACCTAGAGAATCGCCAACTAATTTCCACAAACTGCCGTCTATGGCTGTGAAGATTACAGAATGTCAGTGTTATCCTAGACCTGCAATTACTACACGCAAGAGGGTTAATTACTACACTTCCTTTCGTACTGAAGAAAATTATAATATTCAGATGTCTTTCATCAGAAAGAGCTAAAGATGGTCTAATAGTGGGTTAGATATTCTCTGTCAATAAACACAAAAGCTAAACTGGATCAAACCAAGCTGTGATGAATGCTGTATTACCTCGTTTTTTAAAGTCAGCCTACCGCAAAGAGCCAATAGTCAGTGTATTGATTACGATGGGCATGGTGGATGCACTGATTGGGGGATTGGATGATAGCTGGTCATTATTCGCTTTTGGCTTGGGGATAGCAGGGGTAACCCTTGGTTATAAGTTGTGGCGCTTCCAGCAAAGTCGTCCTTTGCCAGAAGAAGAGCCTGTAGTGCAACATTATTTGCCCTCTCGTTCCTCTAGTCCAACTTTACCCATGCTCAGTGTGACTAAGAAAAAACCACCCTTATAGTAGTACTGAGTCATGAGTTGAGATGGCTACACCTCATAACTCAGAAAAATTAATTTGCGTGCTTATTGCAAAAGTGAGGGTAAATGGTGAGGAGTGGGGGAATAGATGGGGGTGATTCTGTGGTTCGCCCTGGTGTGATTTTATCATTTATGGCATCTGTTGCCCTGACAGTGCCAATCTGGGGAAGGGTAAACATCCACGTAGCCCAAGCTGCGGTTGAAGTCGCACCAAACCCCCAACCTGCACAAAGCTTTGCTAATCCCAAGTTGCTCTATACCTTGCACGGACATGCAGGAACCGTAAAGTCTCTGGCTTTTAGTCCAGATAGTAAAACTCTGGTGAGTGGCGGTGCTGAAAATGAAGGTGTAATTCGCTTGTGGAATTTAGTCAACGGTAAACGAGTAGGGACTATTCGCAAAGCGCATAAAACAGCAGTGGCCTCTTTGGTGATTTCGCCAGATGGACAAACCCTCATTAGCTGTAGCAGCGACTACACCATTAACCTTTGGAATCTCAAAAATCATCAATTTAGTCGTTCTTTTGTGGGACATACCAGTAATGTCATGTCTCTAGCTGTATCTCCTGATAGTAAGGTTTTGGTTAGTGGTGCTGTAGATGGCATTCGCCTCTGGGATTTGCCACAACAGCGCCCTCTGGCAACGCTGGTACGCTTTGATAACTCGATTCATACATTGGCAATTAGTCCTGATGGTCAGACTTTGGCTAGTGGCGACTCTCAGGGTGTAATTAAGCTGTGGAACTTGAGCAGTGGGAAATTAATTCGTGAATTGGCTGCACATGAAAAGACAGTCAGCACTTTAGCTTTCACACCAAATGGCGAAACCTTAATTACAGCTAGCCGCGATCGCACAATCAAACTGTGGAATATTAACAGTGGTGAACTAGTTAGCACCCTCACAGGACATAATAACTGGATCAATGCGATCGCAATTCATCCCGATGGCAAAACCCTGGCTAGTGCTGGGAGAGATGGTATTAAGCTGTGGAATTTAACTAGGGGCGAGTTAATTAATACACTAAATGAACATACAGATTGGGTGAGTGCGATCGCTTTTAGCCCTAATGGAAAATTGCTTGCTAGCAGTGGATTTGACAAACAAGTTAAGGTTTGGCTGAGTCAGTAAATAAACTTTGTATCATTTGATAGTTGACAATTGACTCAATTTACAGAAAAACCCCCACAAGGGGGGGTTGTAAGTCATTCGCGTGGAGTGAACGACTAATCACTAATACCTAAAATAGGTAGAGTAATCCGAACAAAATAATTCTCTTTGCGTAATTGAGCAAATCTCTTACCTGTTCTTTATCAAACACTCAGATGTAGTGACATAGGTTGCTGCGAAGGTCAGGTTCTGCAACAGCAATTCCACTATGACTGTTTTACACTACTGAGGTTCCTATTCCCCATATGTCATGCCCAAAAACCGTAGTTAATGTTATTTGCACCAAGCTACTTGATTAAAATGTAAAATATGACGGTTGTATTCTGTGGCGGATTGTGATCGAGCGTTATACTTTGCCCGAAATGGGCAATCTCTGGAGTGAAGCCTATAAGCTAAAAACCTGGTTGCAAGTAGAAATTGCTGTGTGTGAAGCTCAGGCTGAACTAGGTTACATTCCATCTCAGGCGGTTGAAGAAATTAAGGCAAAGGCGAATTTTGACCCCAAGCGGGTGCTGGAGATTGAAGCTGAAGTCCGTCACGATGTTATTGCTTTCTTAACGAACGTCAATGAACACGTAGGTGATGCTGGACGTTATATTCACCTGGGTTTAACGAGTTCAGATGTTCTGGATACGGCTTTAGCATTGCAATTGATTGCTAGCTTGGATATGTTGTTGCAACGTCTGGAAGATTTGATTGCAGTAATTCGCCAAAAGGCTAAGGAACACCGTCACACAGTCATGACTGGGCGTTCTCACGGTATTCATGCAGAACCCATCACCTTTGGTTTTAAACTAGCTGGCTGGTTAGCAGAGGTTTTGCGTCATCAAGAACGTTTGAAAATTTTGCGCGCCACAATTGCTGTGGGCAAAATTTCCGGTGCGGTGGGTACTTATGCCAATATTGAACCACGTGTAGAAGCGATCGCCTGTCAAAAACTCGGACTCCAACCAGATACTGCTTCCACACAAGTGATTTCCCGCGATCGCCACGCTGACTATGTGCAACAATTAGCCCTAGTAGCTGCATCTATTGAACGGTTTGCTGTAGAAATTCGTAATCTGCAAAAAACAGACGTTTTAGAAGTTGAGGAATTCTTCTCTAAGGGTCAAAAGGGTTCTTCGGCTATGCCACACAAGCGGAACCCCATCCGTTCCGAACGACTCACAGGCATGGCGCGACTGGTGCGAAGCCATGCTGGTGCTGCTTTAGAAAACGTTGCTCTCTGGCACGAACGTGATATTTCTCACAGTTCTGTGGAACGGGTGATTTTGCCAGATGCTTGCATTTTAACCCACTTTATGCTGGTGGAAATCACCGAATTGGTGAAAAACCTGCTAGTTTATCCTGAAAACATGGCACGGAATCTCAACTGCTATGGTGGTGTGGTTTTCAGCCAGAAAGTGCTACTTGCTTTGGTAGAAAAGGGAAGTAGCCGCGAAGAAGCTTATGCGATCGTGCAAGAAAACGCTCACACCGCTTGGAACAAGCCAGAGGGCAATTTCCACGATTTGATTAGCAAAGATCCACGCGTTACCCAAAAGTTATCTCCCGCAGAAATTGAGTTGTGTTTTGACCCACAACAGCACCTCAAACATTTAGAAGAGGTTTATCAACGGTTGGGTATTTAGGGCTAATTTGTTATTGGTCAAGGGTCAAGAGTTCAAATTTTAAATTTTGAATTGATTTGTGCCCTATTTCCCATTCCCTATTCCCCAACCTTTATGAATCTCGAAAAATGTGGGCAATCTTAATAGTAGGTATTTGCTGATGTCATAGAACTCCGGATGACCCGATGATTGAAATCCTAGCCACACTTTCTGCTTCTGCATCGGTAGGAATTAGAGTAGGTATGCCTTTACTAATTATTGGATTATGGCAAGGCAGTCACGCTTGGTCAGAGTTTCCAATTTTATCCCGCATTTCTCCATCTGTCTTGCTAGGATTTCTCACTGTTTGGTCTTTAATTGAACTATTTGGTTCCAAAAAGCTACTGGGACAGAGATTAATTCAAGTGGTTGACTTATGCTTTGCCCCATTTGTGGGGGCAATCATGGCTTTAGCAGTAACTTCGACAAACATAGCCCCTAACTGGCTAATTGCTTTGACTGGGGGTTTACTGGCTTTAGTATTGCAACTAGTCCAAGTTGGCTGGTTTTATCGCCTGCGAGGTTTACCGTTATGGGCTGTTTTTCTGCAAGATATTTTGTGTATTGCTTTGGTGCTGCTTGCTTTTAGTGCTCCTTGGTCTGGAGGATTTATTACTTTAGTTCTCCTCTGGTTAGCTGTTAGGAGTGCTAAACAGTGGTATGAGTGGTATTGGCAAAAATAGGTCAACGTAATTCGTAATAATCGCCTAGGCGTGAAAATCAAACTACGTAATTCATGGTTGGGGTATTGATGCTTTGCCACCACTGCGGTGCTAGTCTGTCGTCAATAGTCGTACTACAGCACGCCAGATTAGCCCAACTACAATGAGTGCTAAACCCACTAGCCAAATCTGCTGTTCTACCCAAAAAGCTAAGAAAACACAGGAAGCCAAGCCCGCCCACCCCAACCATTTGGGATAAAGCCGTTCGTGGTTAGGTAGTTGCAGAGCTGCCAAGTTAGTTACTGCGTAATAAGTTAAAACGTTGAAGGCGCTGAATGACCAGGTAGTTTTGACATCGCCAATCAGCACCAAAAGAGCGATCGCTATGCCGACAAATAACACAGCCCAAACTGGTGTCGTCTCAGACTTATTCAATCTACCCAAAAATTTGGGCATGTCTCGGCGTCTTCCCATTGCTAGCACTACACGAGATAACCCCAGAATCAAATTCAGTAGCACGCCTAACATTGCAGTCATTGCACCAATAGCTAAGACTACACCAGCACCGGAACCTGCAACGTTGCGGACGACAACTTCTAGGGGTGCAGCTTGTGCTTCTTGAGTCACTTTACCTAAGACATCTGCGCCTACTGCTCCAATACCCACTGCTGCTACTGTTATATACAAGAGCATTGTCAGTAGTAACGTGATTACCATCGCTGTGGGGATAGTTTTTCGCGGTTCTTTTGCCTCTTCACCCATTGTGGCAATGCGACCATAACCTGTGTATGCTACAAACATCAGAGCTGTAGCTTGCAGTATGGATGCGGGATTTGCTGTCAACAAGGGTGTGAGATTTTTTGCACCATTACTAAGAGCAGTTGGAAAACAAACCACCACAAAGAAACATAACGATAGCAGTGTCACTGTGACAATGACCATATTCACAAGGTTAGAGCGCCGAAGGCCACTCAAAACGATTCCTGTGAGTATAACCACAGTTACTAAAGCTGTGGGCACAAAAAAGCCACTTTCTGTAAAATTAGTAATGGTCAGTAAGTAGCTAGCAAAGCCTAAGGCGGCGGTGGCAGCTGAAGCAGTTTTGGCTAAGAGAAACATCCAACCTGCTATGAAACCAAACCACGGATTCAGGTATTTGTAGCCATATTCGTAAGTTCCACCACTGACAGCATGATTAGCAGCTAGCTGGGCACTATTGAGACCATTGCAGGTAGCAACGAAAGCCCCTAGCGCCAATGCAATAATGACGCCAGGCCCAGCCACCCCAGCCGCGATGCCTATACTAACAAACACACCAGTGCCGATAATCGACCCCAGTCCCATCATTGTTGCACCCACCACCCCAATTTCTCTTCGTAGTTGGGGCGTTACTGTTCTCTGTGACACAACACACCTTCTGTTGAGATAGAGATTTTGTGAGTATATTATCGCAAATCGATATCGAAAATCTATATACTTCAGAATACTTCAGACAACAAAAGTCTTAGGGATGTAAATTAATAGGCGATCGCACCCTTTTAAAAAATGCGATCGCCTTATTTATATGGACTAATTTTTGTTTATAGCCTTTCTCGGTTGAACGCAACACAATCAAGGGCGGGGAAACCTACGGGTTTTGCGATTTAAAACTGTACTCCACTCGTCTGAAAACCGCTATAAAAGCTGATTATCTGGCTTCTCTAATGAAAACAACTTGACAATCTGCCCCGCCGTAACGTTCACAAGTTTCTACGGCAAATCTTTCCGCTAGAGACTGATCAGTTCCCCACCCTGATCCATAACTACCATCAGAAGCAACAGCTAAAGCTCCCCAAGCATTTCTAAACCACAGTGGTACTGTACAATCTCGGGACTCACTATCACGGCGGCAATTTTTTAAAGCAGCGTTGATTGCTGCTTGCTTTGAGCTGGCTGTTCCTGATGAATAAACTTTAGTGGAAGGAGAGTAAGAAATTGCTCCATAGACAGTTCTAGATTGAGCATGAGCAGTTTGTGTGATTCCAGGAACCAAGGAACATACAGCAATTGCTGTTAATAGACCTTTTTTTAAAGAGCTTTTCAACATTATGTTTGAATCCTAATTTATGGGATTGAAGTAGTAAAATTCAGCAGTAATAAATGTATGCTGTTTTGTGTATAGCGACTATTATTTACTAGCTTTGGCAACTTTAGGATTCGCATTTATACTAAATTTTTATATGAAGATGCACTTCATATATCCGAGATCATATAGGTATCTGACAGACTCTATTTCATTAATTAAATGAAGATTAAATTGCTAACGCCATCCCAAGAAGCGCAAACCAGGGACGATGAGGTAATAAGTCACTCCTAAGCAGAAACTGAGAACAATACCCAAAAAACCGAAAAAAACCACAGGTAAATATAACTCAATCCAATGGGGTTGACTGGAAAATTCAAAGATAGTGGGTAGAAACTCTAAACGCAGCAAACTAGCAAAGCTCATGGCAGTACCTAGGGAAGCAATCACGGCGTAGACTATGTGATGGCTGCGAAAACCTAAACTTAGGGTGAAGAGAAAAACTGCAAACAAAATCGCTAGCACTAATCCTTCGTTGGTATTTCTGGGTACGGTTAATAGTAGGATCAGCCAACCCAAGCTAAAACTAATCATACCCATCAGTGAAGCTACTAGGAATCGCCGCTTTTGCCCGAATACCCCAGCCACCGTCATTCCCCATGCAGTTCCTAAACCTGCACCAGCAAACACCAGAATTTCCGCCGCCGACACAGGTTCAGGATTGGGAAATAAGTCAGGTAGCTGACGCAAGATAAATTCAGCAACATGGCCGCCCAAGAGTGTGCGATATGCCAAAATAAACCCAGCAATTGTACCGACGCTAGCACTAGTAGCAGTGAGAACGATCGCCCAAATTGTGGCGATACAGGCTAGTAAGAATTGAGCGATCGCTCTGATAATTAAAAGGCTAGTTTTGCTGATGGCTTGGCCGAAGTCTGCAACAGCTTTTTGTGTAGCTTGTTTGAGCGGTGTCAGTTTAGCAGTTGCTTGGTGAACAATGTTTTGGGTTGGGGAAGATAACCTTTGTGATGATGATCCCCTGACAATCTTGACTAAACGTTTTTGAATGATTTTGGCATTTGCTGGACGTGATCGCACATCTTCTTGGATCATCTCATCGAGTAAATCTGCGAACTGGGGGTTGATATTTACCCGCAAACGCCATTGTAAAGTCCCAGTCTCCGGGTCTTCCAAATCTGGTGGATACTTACCCGTGAGTAATTCAATCATTGTTCGACCGAGGGCATAAAAATCAACGGTTGGCCCGACATAACCCCCGGTAACTTGTTCTGGTGGACTGTAACCAGAAGAATATAACCTAGTGGAACTAGATTGCGATCGCCGCATAGTGCCACTAAATTGTTTGGCGCCACCAAAATCAATTAGTACTAGCTGCTCAGAACTAATTCCCCCTCCCAGAGGATTAGTCCGCAGCATTAAATTAGAAGGCTTAATATCGCGGTGGATAATCTGGCGTTTGTGCAATTCCTGCAAAATCTGTACTGCTTGAGCAAACCAGCCTAATACCAAATCTTCTGGACATCCTTGGGGATACTTTTTTCGTACTTCTTCCAGGGTTTGTCCATTAATTTTTTCCATGACCAAACAAGGTACTTGGCGCTGTCTGGGATTGGACAAATTGAGTTGAAAGTACCCGTCAGCATCAACGTGGGGAACACCCGGATGTCGCAGACGAATTAAAACTGCTGCTTCTTGAGTAAACAATTCCAGTGCTTTGGGTGCATCTTCCACCAACACTTTTAGCACTTTCTCTGTTTGGGTTGTTTCATCCCAAACAGTATAAATTTGGGCAAATCCTCCTGATCCCAAGCTTTGGAGTGGGACATAGCGGTTTAACAACTGTAGCGGCGCGCCACAGCTGTTGCAAAATTTGTTTCCCCAAGGTTGGGGATAAGGATGTTCACAATTAGGATTTACGCAGTGAACCGCTCTCTGAATGATGGGGGACACAACCGCTACAGTACTAAGGCTGACTTGATTTTAGCGTTTCTCTTGGGCATGGGGCATTGAGCAAGGGTCAAGGCTCAAGGGTTATTCCACCTGTTCCCTTCTAATTTTGAATTGATCTCTCCCCCTTCCTTAATAACTATATCCATCTCCAGTCATCGGGAAAGAGTAATCTGAGAAAGAGGTAAAGTCTTGATTATTGCTGCGGGTTTCTTCGTCCAAAACTTTGACAACTCTATGATAGATATCATCTGCATGTTGTGGAGAATCGCCAATGCAGGTTAATCCTAACTTGCCAAATTGGGAGAGACAACCCATTAAATGAAACACTGTACCTGTCTCAGTACCGCTATCAAAGTGCAGTCTATGATGGGCGATGATATCCATTAAATCATTGGGTAACAATCCTTGATAGCGGTCTTTTTGCAGATTGTCGGTAGCAATGTAGTATTTAGGACGCCCTTGCTGACTGTAAAATAATCCTGTGGAGAGGTCATAGCGACCGTTGGTTAATAATTTCAGGGTCATGAAAGGATGAGTAGTACCGCCTTTACGCAGGTTAATTTCGATCGCCTGAATATCCCACTGTCTATTTCCCTGGTCAACGGTGATAAAATCCACGCCAAATCGCTCTAAAGCTCCTTTCTGGGCAAGTTTTCTACCAACTTGTAATCCTAATTGCTGCAATTGCAACCGATAGCGTTCGTCTGCGGGAAATCGACAACCCAGATAAATTTGACCGTCTGGCCCGCCGAGAATTTGGTCGTGGGTAGAGAGAATTTCCACTTCCCCACTGGGTGTAATGCGTCCTTGAACACTGGGCGATCGCTTAATTTCGCCTTCCACAAAACCTTCGACTATCGCCCCTAATTCGGGGATACGTTCCGAAAAATTTGCCCATGTCTCTTGTGTTGCTTGAAAGCGCATGGTGGAAAAGCGATCGCTAATTGCTGTCACTCGCTGGTTATGATCAGCTTGACCTGGTGCTAAATCTACGATTGGTGTGAGATCCAAAAGCGCATTCCCTTCCCCGGAAATCCCTTCATTGAGTTTGACTACCATCCGTTGCAATGTTGGCTGGCGTTCCCATAAATCACACGCTGCTGCTGCTAACTCGCTCGCATTCCACACTCTGTCACTACCATCAGGGTGAGGTACTCCACTTTCGGCGAAGATTTGCCGACTACCACTTTTGGTTCCCCAAATTTGTAAATCTGGTGCAGCTGCATATAGTGGTACACCCAATTTTACAGACAATTTTCCTTCCCAAACCGTGGAGTTGTAGCACACCATAAATGCTTTATCTGGCCTCAAAGCTTGACGAATTCGCTCTATGAGCCTGGGACGTTCTAAAATCTTTTGACTGAGAGACTTGAGGGAAGAATCATAGGTAGACAGTAACAGCAGACGATTACGCGCATGAGAAAAGGGAATTCCTGGTAAAAGTTGGAGATAGTAATCAATAATACTGGGATGCAAAGGCATGGATGTCACATAAATCAGCCTAGTGCGGGGATTTCGTAAGCGCATTAATGAGAAAAGTAATCTTTCTTCATAATGTTCACAACCCTCTACTTTCTGGAGTTCGCGCTGATCGATACTCAAGGAAGGAATAATGAGAATATCCGCCTCACTGTTATCAAAAAGCTCACTGGTTTTCCAGCGATCGCGTAGAGTTGATTGCAAATGACGAAATTTATCAATTTGTTCTAACTCTGAAATATTTAGCATTACCATAATCCCTGCCCGGTGTTGATCCCAAGACTGGCTTCCTATTCTGGTATATCTTAAACAGGTGTCAATTTAATTTGTAATTGATAATTCGTAATTCGTAGTTGTCATCATATAGATTAGATGTTGAAAAAGTGCTAGTTATCCATGTGTTCCCTATTTCCTATTCTCTATTCCTGAAGATTGAGTCACAGTAACATTTGTTTCCATCTCCAGGGCGATAAACTCTTTTGACATATCAATTAACTTTAAAGCATGATGAATCGGAGTAATCCTTCATCACCAGAGAGTTGTGTACTTGTTTTCCGTGGTCAGATTAAGAGCGTGTGTCAAGTGTGAGGAGCAATAGTTGAATATACGTGCAGTTGCCAGCAACTAGTACGTATAGTTAACATCCGGGGTAGATCAACCTAAACTTGCAAATGGCGAGTGGGCGTCATAGCAGAAAATAAACCTTGGTTTGAATTTTCGATCCAAGGTTTATTTTTGATAATTAATGACTCAGGCTTGTAGTCATTACTTTAGTGCTTTGAATATGAGGACTAAAGTCCAGTTGTTTGTATTTCTTAGAGGAGTTCATATGCCAAAAGAAAAAAAATTACAACCACCACAGCAACAACAACCACCAGGTAAAGAATCAGAAATGCAGCCCAAACCCAAAGCAGAAGATGCTCAATATCGGGGTAGTGGCAAGTTGCAAGATAAAGTAGCATTAATTACAGGTGGAGATAGTGGTATTGGTCGTGCTGTGGCGATCGCCTTTGCTAAAGAAGGTGCTGATGTGGCCCTCGTTTATCTTCAGGAACAGGAAGACGCTAAAGAAACCCAAGATCGAGTCGAAAAACAAGGCCGTCGGGCAGTAACTATAAAAGGCGATATTACTGATGAAGCCTTTTGTCAGCGAGTCGTACAACAAACAGTAGATGAGTTTGGTAAACTCGATATTCTCATCAACAATGCTGCTGAACAGCATCCCCAACAAAATATTGAAGATATTAGCAAAGAGCAGTTAGAGCGCACTTTCCGCACCAATATTTTCTCGATGTTTTACTTGACCAAAGCAGCAATTAAACATTTGCATGAGGGCAGTTCAATTATTAATACCACGTCAGTAACAGCTTATAAAGGCAGCCCTCAACTACTTGATTATTCTTCTACAAAAGGTGCGATCGTTGCCTTTACTCGTTCCTTATCACTAAATTTAGTCGAAAAGGGAATTCGTGTAAATGCCGTAGCACCTGGCCCAATTTGGACACCTTTAATTCCCTCTACTTTCCCCGCAGAAAAAGTTTCCACTTTTGGCAAACAAGTACCAATGCAACGAGCCGGACAGCCTGAAGAAGTTGCACCCAGTTATGTATTTTTAGCCTCAGACGATGCTTCCTACGTCTCTGGTCAAGTGTTACATGTCAACGGTGGAGAAATAGTCAACGGCTAATATTTTCCAGAACAATAAAACTTTGAATTTTAATTTTGTCTCTCACTTTTCCTATCTCTCCTCTGCCATAGGAGAGATAGGAAAATTGGGAAAAACTGATAGTGTATTGAACAATGTAAACTATATAAATTAAAATTACATCTATGGCATCTTCAACACAATTGTATGGCACAGAATTAGTTGATTGTGCTAGAGCAAATGCCAAACAGGGAATTGAAACAGCTGCTTATCAATGTGGCTACGGTGACGACCTGAAAACATTTGCACAAGAACTCAAGAAAGCTTGTGAGCAAATGAATCTACAAGTCAAAGAACTCAGTGAATTGATTACTGATCAAGACATGATATTGGAGATGGGTACAGGTGAAATTATTGCTCCAGACACAGCATCGGAACTTTAAAGTTTACTAACGGATGGATTAGCGATCGCGTTTAGCCCAACGACGTGATGCTCCGGGACGAGCATCCGACTTTTTGCCACCTGTCACGGTTCGAGGTGTCGATTGTTCGGCAGTGGAGCGAGTCGGACGCTTGCTACCTTTGATTCTCTGCTGACGTTCATCTGGAACTACTTCGGGTTTGGTGTGGGAATTGTCTCCAAAGCCAGCAATCACTTCAACAGGTAAGCGCTGTTGAATGAGTTTTTCGATATCTGTCAACAAAGGGTATTCATCCACAGACACTAGAGAGACAGCTTCACCTGAAGCGCCAGCGCGACCAGTGCGACCAATGCGATGCACATAATCCTCTGGTACATTAGGCATATCGAAATTCACCACATGAGGCAGTTCACTAATGTCAAGACCTCGTGCGGCAATGTCGGTTGCCACCAATACCTGTAAACTACCGTTCTTGAATTTTGCCAAAGCGTGGGTACGCGCCGACTGGCTCTTATTACCGTGGATGGCCAGTGCTTGAATACGCTCCTGACTCAGTTGCTTAACCAGACGGTCAGCACCATACTTGGTGCGAGTGAACACTAACACTTGATACCAATCATCGCGCCGAATCAGGTGAGCAAGTAATTGGCGCTTCATTTCACGCTCTACTTTATAGACTTTCTGTGTCACCGTGTCGGCAGTAACATTGCGGCGTGCCACCTCAATCATCTTCGGGCGATCAAGTAGCCCTGTGGCCAGTGCCTTGATTTTATCCGAGAAGGTAGCGAAGAATAGTAAATTCTGCCTCTGTTTGGGCAGCAGGGCGAGGATGCGACGGATATCACGAATAAAACCCATGTCCAACATCCGATCTGCTTCATCCAAGACCAAAACTTCAACATGTGACAGGTTCACTGTGCCCTGCTGTACATGATCTAGCAGTCGCCCTGGGGTAGCGACTAAAATATCTACTCTGCCCCTCAACTGACGTTTTTGCGGATTAATGCTGACCCCGCCGAACATCACCATCGTGTTCAACTTCAGGTACTTGCCGTAGGAAAGCACGCTTGATTCCACCTGTGCAGCTAGTTCACGAGTTGGGGTGAGAATCAGCGCCCGGATCGGCGAATATCCATGAGATGTGCTTTTAACGCTCTCGTCGGACGACAACCGATGCAGAAGGGGTAGGGTAAAGCTGGCAGTCTTTCCAGTTCCAGTTTGGGCACCAGCTAGCAAATCGCTACCTGACAAGACAGCAGGGATCGCCTGCATCTGGATTGGCGTGGGCGTGGTGTACCCCCGCTCAGTGACAGCACGGATAATTTCGTTGGACAAGCCGAGATCAGAAAAAGACATAGAACTCCCAGAATAACATCGGCCTGTCGCCAATGGCGGCATCAGTCTTATTGGACTTTGGACAAAAAGAAAATAGTTCGCGAGTGAGACTCGCGAATAAATGAATGATTAATCCTGTTTATAGTGACGAGCAGAAAAAAGCATAGCCACCAGAGACCCAACAAATAGTAATA
>JAHHHF010000022.1 GCA_019359495.1 Goleter apudmare HA4340-LM2 | reverse complement strand
TTAGGCTTTAGGGGTTTAACTCAGTCTGACTCAGTTTGTAAAATAACTGGGGTAATTTCTGATGACTAGTTTGTTGGTTCGCGAGTCATACTCGCGAACCAACTTCTTTTTGTCCAAAGTCCAAACTTCAAACTGCTGAAATTGTTGTGCAATATGCATTTTGGCAGTTTTTGACCCCTGTTTCTTCAAGCTTTGTGAGAAATCCGGGTCTCGACTTGTAGACGCGGTAGCGCAGCGAGGCTTCTCTCTCGGAGAGTGGCAACTGGCGTCATTGGGTATGAGGAAATTTTGCCAATACTCAATTCCTGAATTTTCAACGTTTATCTTCATCAACAGACAAATCATTAGTAATAGTGAAGGGTGACATGAAATCACCTGGATTGCTGCTTTTCATAGCATCGAAAGTGCCTTTAATTGTACCGGCAATGGGAACAGCAACCAGTGTACCCAATAAACCAGCAATCTCAAATCCCATCAAAATAGCTACAAAAATCCAGATGGGGTTAAGTCCAATCACATCACCAAGTAATTTAGGGCCTAACAAGTTATCTTTTATTTGCTGTAAGATAATTGCTACCAAGGCAACTTGAACTGCTAGCCACCAATCTTGCAGCAAGACTAAGAGTGTTACCAGCCCAATACCCAAAGTTGCCCCGATAAAGGGAATTAGTTCAGAAATGCCAATTAATATGGCAAACAGTAAGGCAAAGGGTACTTTCATCACTAAGAAAATTGGTGTGAGAGCAAATACCATAAATAACCCTAGCAACAGCTGACTCAGGAAAAAGTTCTGGAAATTGAGTTGTAAGGATTTAGTCAAGGGGACTCTCAGGTTAGGCGGCAAGAGACTGATTAAGCCGTACCAGACGCGATCGCCATACACAAGCATATAAAATGCCAGTACGAAGACTAGCATAAAGTTAATTAGTCCTGTCAACAGTGTGCCTGCAAACCCCACCGCACCAGAAGCTAACTGCTGTAACATATTCTGGATGTAGGCATTGATTTGGTCGCTCACAACCCTCAAATCGAGGGGGAGTCGGCGCTGTTTGGCAAAAATCTCAAAATTTTCTAGGTTTGTGCGACTGGCGGTTAACCAATCAGGAATTTTTTCTAAAAGTTGGATGCTTTGGTCAATTAACATCGGTACTAGTGTTACACCCAAAACACCAAACAGCGTTAAAGTGATTAGCAAAACAATGATTACTGCCTGAGTGTGGGTGATCCGCGCACGTTTAAGGAATTTAACTGGATAATTGAGTAAAAATGCCAGAATTGCCGCAATGCTAAGGATAGTAATAGGATGCTTGAAATAGCTGAAAAATACGGATAGCAACCAGACATTGAGAGCGATAATTGGACCGCTCAGACCGTAGATTAACAGACGTTGGAGGGAGGCTGAACGGCGCATCGGATGCAATCTGTTTTTGAAACATTTTGAGAGAATTTGCTACTCATCATCATAGATATTTTTTATCAAGACGTGTATAAGCGTATCTGACAACTATAGGGAGCAAATCACAATGGATAAAACCATAGCCGACCTCCGCAAGGACTACACATTGCAAGATTTCAGCGAAACCGAGGCTGAACCTAATCCATTTATACAATTTAAAAAATGGTTTGCTCAGGCACTTGCAGCCCAGCTACCTGAACCCAACGCCATGACTATTGCTACTACAACACCAGACGGTAAGCCTTCAGCCAGAATGGTGCTATTGAAAGATTTTGATGAACGGGGTTTCGTGTTTTTCACCAATTACAACAGTCGCAAAGGGCAAGAACTTGCAGACAATCCCCAAGCAGCGTTGGTTTTTTGGTGGGCAGAATTAGAGCGCCAAGTCCGGATTTCTGGGTGTGTCGAGAAAACTTCTGAAGAGGAGTCTAATCAGTATTTTTACAGTCGCCCGGAAAATAGTCGGCTGGGTGCCTGGGCATCTAATCAAAGCGAAGTGCTCCCCAACCGAGAATTTCTAGAGCAACGCTTGCAAGAATTTAAAAGCAAATATGCGAATCAGGAGATTCATCGACCAACCCATTGGGGAGGCTTGCGAATCGTCCCGACAGAAATTGAGTTTTGGCAAGGGCGTCCCAGCCGTCTGCACGATCGCCTGCTTTACCGCCGATTGGATCATGGTAGTTGGCAGATTGAGCGGTTATCACCTTAATGAGTGCCCAGTTGTGAGTGTTGAGTGCTAAATCAAAGGGAACAGGGAAAAATGTCTATCCTCTGATTACCACTCAGGACTTAGCACTCATAACTACTCTATGACTGGGACTTTAGGCGCAAACTGAATCCTGGGATCTGGCATGAACGTGTATCTCAGGTACAGACCTCCCCAGATCAAGAGAATAATTAATAAAGCGCCAATACCCAAGGGGCTGGGAAGCCAAAAAACTGCCTCTATGTGGTTCAGTTCCCCTGGTCTGAGTTGCCATACTAGTTGATTGTTGTTCTTTTCTGGCTCAATGGCATTTTCAGCAATAGGAAGGTTGGTGGCTCCCCAAGGTGCTTGCAAGCTAAATTCCAAATCGAGAATCGAGCCGGGATTGGCGAGAACGTTACCTTTACTGGCAATTAGAGACAGCGATCGCAAGTCTAAATCATAAATCAAGTGATTCCGGACTAAAAGTAAAAAATTGTTTTGCTCTAAAAGTAAATTGGATTCAATTTTTGGTAGTTCTGAGTTAGATTCACTACTTACTGATTCGGCTTGTTGATTGCTACGAGAATTAAAGAATTCGTTGAACTTTGTTTGCAATTCTTCACCATTCGTAAAAGGAATGGTGACAATAATTTCTTCTGGAGAAACTCGTTCTGCTTTACCTTCTAGTTTGCGGGCGCGACGTTCTATGCTGTTTAACCATTCATACACATAGTCGCCACTAAAACTGGTGAGTCGTTCGCCTAGCTTGATATGCTGCACCAGTGCCCCACTATTGGAGTTGTTAAAGTTGACCCCAACATCATACTTAACACAGCCAGAGAGTAACAGTGATGCTAAGACTACCAAACAAACAACAGGGTTAGGAATCTTGGCTCTACTTGTTTTCTGGTGGTTAGGACTGAGCCAATTCGCCAGAGAAAAGTAGCGGTTAATTAAATTTCGCACTGACAATAAAATCTTGCCTAAATATGCAGAATTCATGACTATAAATCTCCAAAAACGCCAAATATTTTAACTAATCTTGACTTTGATCTCCTGATGAGGTGTCGTACATTTAACTTACATAATTAGTGGTCTATGTCAAAAGTTTTTAGTAGGTTTGTAGTCAGCAATTTAGTGCTGAGAAAATAATGACTAAAGTCCTGACCACAAACGGTTTTACACACCAAAATTAATGACATAGACTACTAAGAGACCAGATACCCGTCCCACAAGAGTTTACTCTAATTTAGATGGGCAAATGACAGGACTCCCGATTTGCGAAAAAACAATAAGGCTACTGGCTACCAGCCTGTTAACCCCAGTGGAGTCATGGCTCAAAAGCTCATCCAAACCAAGTACCAGAGCATTAACCCAATAACAATTAGCCCTAGCCAGATAAAGCGGTTATCGCTGGTATTGACCTGACTGAGGTCAACAAATTCCGGTTGATTTGGGGGCTTTTTACCAGAAGATTCGCGGGGTTTGAGAGTTACATGCACTTTCGATTCATTGTCAGACAATGCCCCTAAATCTGGGATTTCGGTCATCCACTCGCTGGGCCTTCGCAGTTTGGGGGCTTGTAAGATGTAAAGTAACTGTCTGGCTTGTTTGCTAGTTTCAAAGAAGGGATGGCGTTGGAGTTGTTGGCAAAGGGCGATCGCATCTTCGGTTCTTCCAGCAGCTTCATAAGCTGTCACCAGCAACATATCTATTTCACCCCCAAGACGAGAATTACGAGCCATAAGGGCACTGGCTTTTTCTAGATTGTCTACGGCTTCTCGGTATTGCCCATTTTCTAGGGCAACTTTCCCAGTCTGGTAACGAGCCTTGGCAATTTCTAAACTTTCTGCACTCACGTTCTACACACAATTCAGCAATACTTTTATTTTGCCAATGTCAGCAATCTTTGTGAAATCTTTGACAAGATTACAACATTTACACCAAATAAAATTTTAAAATCTTAAATAACTACCTAAGTACTGATAGTGAAATCCTCAGGTCTTAGAAGTTAATCATTTCTCGGTTATTTAACGTGGTCGAGCAAAATTATGTTTAATATCAAGCACTTGCCCCTCAATTGCCTGTACGTAGGTATAAGTATAGCAATGATGACTGCGGCAGTGAACCCAGCCTCTGCCCAGTCGGTGATTGTGATTAAGGGTGGTAGCGTTTATCAACGGCCTGCGGCTGGTTATTCTCGAAATACCAGGCGTGTATATCCACAGACAAGAATCAAGCAACGTCGGACTTATTATTCTCGTCCTGACCTCAGGCAAAATGTGATCATTCCTCAGGTTGTGTATCCCGGTACAAGACTCACACCTTACGGCACTTATGATCCTTATTCTGGCATCCGGCCAAATATTGTGAATCCTGGAATAATTTATCCCAGTTTATATCCGAGCAGAAATCCCAGTCGTTGGCATCGAGAGACACAACTTTCGCCTTACAGCACTGAAGATTATGATCCTAATGTGAGACAGAATTCTCTTCGCTACTCAACGCCAGTGAATCCGGCGACTGTGAATAACTCATGGCGGCGTTCACCATTCCGGGGGCGATCGCGGGTAATTTTGAAATATAGTTATTAGGATTTCAGATTGTGAACCTTGCGAATGCAGGGATTTAGGGAAGGCGATCGCACTTGTCATCCTGATACCCAATTGCAGCAATAAATCGGGTATCAGGAAAACCCACACTCAACAATTTTATTTTGACAATTGGGAACCGAGAATCATTGTACCGATACCAACATCGGTAAAGATTTCCAGTAGTAAGGCGTGGGGAATACGACCATCAATGATGTGTGCAGCTTTCACGCCTTGAGCAAGCGATCGCACACAACAATTAACTTTGGGAATCATACCACCACTGACTACACCAGTGGCAATTAGCTCGCGGGCTTCAGGTATATCTACCTTGGGAATCAAAGTTGATGGATCTTGATAATCTTTTAAAATCCCCCTAGTATCAGTCAATAAAATTAGTTTTTCTGCCCCTAGGGCGGCGGCTATTTCTCCTGCTACGGTATCGGCGTTGATATTATAAGCTTGTCCCTTGTCGTCAGCAGCAACGCTAGAAACTACTGGAATATAGCCATTACTAGCCAGTGTGTTCAAAATCTCAATGTTAACATTACTGACTTCTCCTACAAACCCTATACCTTCTTGTCCTTGAGGACGAGCTGTAAATAAGTTACCGTCCTTACCACAAAGTCCCACTGCTAATCCGCCGGCTTGGTTAATCAAGTCAACAATTTCTTTATTGACTCGACCGACTAAAACCATTTCCACTACATCCATTGTGGTAGCATCTGTCACTCGCAAACCATTCTTAAATTGCGGTTCGATGCCCAGTTTATCTAACCAGCTGTTAATTTCTGGGCCGCCACCGTGGACTAAAATTGGTCGCAAGCCAACGCAAGACAAAAATACAACATCACGGATGACTTTATCTTTAAGAGCGCTATCTTTCATCGCTGCGCCACCATATTTCACAACCACGGTACGTCCGGCGAATTGTTGAATGTAAGGTAGCGCTTCGCTTAGTACTTGCACACGAGTGGCTTCAGTTTGCCTGATGTACTCAGTATCTTTGACCATCATGAGGAGCCATTGAGACTTAAAAACCTATGCAGTCAGTGTAGAAGACTTTGTAACTTGCAACAATGTCTAACAGATAATTTGTAATTAGTAGTTCCTTTGAACTACTACGCGCCGTCAAAGAAGTTTTTCCTAAGGAATCACGATTTTAGGAAAACTTACAATATCAATTCTATCGTCAGTAATTGGAAAAGTCAGATCGAAAACAGCTAACTGACAGTAGCCATACTTTAGAAGTTTAGCAATACTTCGGCGATCAAAATATGCTGGCATCGTGGTTACTTTTGTGGATTCATGGCGCCAACAAAAAATCCCCAAATTGTTAATAAACAATGACATTTTTTAAAGTATTCACCATCACTATACTCTTTAAAATGACTTGGTAAATTGCTAATTAAGTAGAGCGGTGCGAATAAAGTTAACTGGTTATGGTTGGTGTTTGGGATTTGGTGTTTGTCTGGGTTGAGCTAGTGTTTACGCTCCATAACATAGTTAGGTTTATTATCGCCGACTTACTTAAGATAAACAACATATATCTCTACACAGATGTCAATGTCAGAGTCAATTAAAGAATTTATCACATGGATACAAGGTTTTGATTATCACCTTTTGCCAGACATGGATGACATGGATTCGGAGTTACAAAATTTACTATTAAAATGTGATTTTCAGCCTTCCATAACCAAAGAAGAACATCGCTTGATCGTTGTGCGCCCAAAAGTAGCGATCGCCTGTAATTTACCTCAATCTTTAAGGCAAGGTGATTGCCAGATAGAGTTTAGCAACATCTTTTTTAAAGGTCTAAAAATTAGCATCAATCATCACAATATTTTAGGCGAATTAATGATTGGACTGCACACTCAACCAGAATGGAAATGTCGTCCTTTTCTCAAACAGGTAGCTAAAAATTATTTTGCAGTATCTTTGGGACAAACAACAATAATCTTATCTCAACTAGAAACCACAGATTTGTGTTTATGTATTGATACAGTTTGCCAAGAATACAAAAATTATATAGTTGAATTCGAGAACAATCTTGAAACCTGGAATTTAGAATTTGTAGAATTTGCAGGTGTTCGTGGCTTTCATCTATTTACTGTTGAACAAAAACTATGGGAACTCATGTATAAATTTGCCACTGAATTTGATTACGTTAAAGGAACATCAAAATGGCATCTATTTCATCAAGAAGATATATCAATTAGAGTCAGTCGTGGAATTCGTGATCATGCCTTTATCTTGCCTCAAGTTGATAGTAGTTGGTTTTTAAAAACAAAAAATAAAATTAATATTATCTATGAAATCAACGATGTTCATCTCCAATCACTTGCCAGAGGAAAAATGACTTCATGGCAGCAAGATATTGGGACACGGGGAACCTGGACAGCTAGATATACTAAACAATGGTTATTAGAAAAATATATTCCTCAAGTTATCGAATATTACTCACAGCAATCTCAATTATTTACAGATGAATTACTACCAGAAATAAATAAATATAAATTTGAACACATATCTATTAAAGATATTAATGATATTAAAGATACATTGCTTTATCTACAAGATATACAGTCCTGGCTAAATATTTATATAGAAAATATTGCATCTGTTTTATTATGCCCATACTATCAAGCATTTACAGATTTAGTACGTAACACTGACTCTGCCATCACAGGCATAGACTATATTATGGGAAACTTGCGCGGTATTGTATGGAGTGATAGAGAAAATGAAATTAATAGTCACTCTAGAGAAGGGAAAATTGTGACTTTTAAAAGTGTCATGGCTTGTTTAGATGCACAAGTAACCAGAATCAATAATTGTGAATATGAAAAGAGTTTTAACGCAGATTTAATAACTCGGACATTTATGTGGATTATCGAAAACGGAAAAATTAGTTTCTCCCAAGCACAGATGAATGCAGCCAAGCAAGCATTATTACCACTTTGGGAACAGAGTCGCTTTGAAATGCGCCATGTATATCCCCATCGTTTCTGAATCACCTGACATCTTGCAGATATCCTCGAAATTTATTTCTTCGCGGGGTTGAAGCCGATACAAGATATGATTAAATCTATAAAATTTGCTGTAAATACAACGTGAACTCTGGTAGAACATTTTCTCCTGATAAACTCACAGGATTATCTAATACCTCTACATCTTTACCTGGACGA
This sequence comes from Goleter apudmare HA4340-LM2, assembly GCA_019359495.1. Taxonomy (GTDB): domain Bacteria; phylum Cyanobacteriota; class Cyanobacteriia; order Cyanobacteriales; family Nostocaceae; genus Goleter; species Goleter apudmare. The sequence continues at coordinate 23,064 of JAHHHF010000022.1, read as the reverse complement.
TAAATTTCCACTCGCTTGTTTTTCCGGTCAATTAACCAACCTAATTGAGCGCCATTGGCAATATATTCTTGCATTTTCTCTTGCAAATCCTTGAGGGAATCACTAGGAGAACGCAACTCCACAACAAAATCAGGACAAATGGGAGCAAATCTTTCTTGTTCTTCTGGGGTTAAAGCATTCCATTTCTCAGCTTTCACCCAAGAAGCATCAGGAGAACGTTCAGCACCATTAGGTAGTTTAAAGCCAGTAGAGGAGTCAAAAACTTCACCTAAACTACTCTGAGAGTTCCAAATCTCCAATTGAGTAGTAATTTTAACATTACGTCTGCCAGTCTCACTTCCTGATGGTGCCATAATTAATATTTCCCCTGATGCTGTACGCTCAAATCGATAATTACGGTTTTTCTGACACATCTGAAAAAATTGTTCATCGCTCAAGTCAATTTTCAGCTTGAGGGTAGGAGGTAAAGTGATTGTAGCGGTGTCCATAAGTTGACCCCAATATATTACTTTCTAGTTTAATAAGGTTTGGAGAGCGATCGCTTTTTTCCAACACCATCCTCAAGACGATCATTTACCTGTGCCAGGATTTTTGTAACTGGCTCTAACAGTTACACAGGTTTTTCAATGGTTAAAACCCACAAAACCGAATTAATAAAATTCTTTACAATACTACTCGATTAAATTCAACGCAAACAGCGAATCGCCTCTAACAAACCCCTGGCTTTATTCAGCGTCTCTTCATACTCTTTCTCTGGCTCAGAATCAGCCACCAAACCAGCGCCAGCTTGCACGGTGACAGTGTTGTCTCTGACTACCATTGTGCGAATAGCGATCGCACTATTCAATTGTCCTTCAAAATCGTAATATCCATACACGCCAGAATAGACTCCACGGCGACTCGGTTCTAATTCGTTGATAATCTCCATCGCCCGAATTTTGGGTGCGCCGCTAACAGTACCAGCTGGGAAGCAAGCTTTTAATAAGTCCCAGGCGTTTTTATTGGCGGCTAATTCCCCCACCACATTGCTAACAATGTGCATCACATGGGAGTAACGTTCAACTACCATTAATTCATCAACTTTGACGCTACCGCTTTCACAAACCCGTCCCAAATCATTACGTCCTAAGTCAACAAGCATGACATGTTCGGCGATTTCTTTGGGGTCTTGGAGCAAATCTTCAGCATAGGCTGCATCTTCTTTGCTAGTTTTACCCCGTGGACGTGTCCCCGCAATGGGACGGACTGTGGCTATGACCCCACCATCTGGATCACGTTCTGCTTTCACCATAACTTCGGGACTGGAACCAATGATTTGCCAATCTTGGAAGTTAAAGTATGCCATGTAGGGTGAGGGATTAATCTGGCGCAGGGAACGGTAAAGAGCAAAGGGGTCGCCTGTATATCCGGTTGATAGCTGCTGAGAAATCACAACTTGGAAGATATCCCCAGCTTTAATATAGTCTTTGGCCTTTTGGACACTGGCACAGAATTCTGGGCGAGTAAAGTTGCTGATATATTCTGCTGTTCCAGATGAGGAACTTCCGCTTCTATTACCTGGAGGTGTCCAGGTAAGTATGGTTTTTGCGGGCGACAAGGGTAGAGATAGCTTTTCTACCATCTGGGTAACGCGATCGCACGCTTGTTGATATGCTGCTTGTAGAGATGTTACATGTAACGTCTCCACCTCACGTAAATCAGCATAGGCGATCGCCCAAATTTTCCGCTTTACTTGGTCAAAAATCAACAGGTGGTCTACCTGCATCCATAACCCATCCGGGATATTACGTTGATCTTGTGGATGAATAGGCACACGTGGTTCAATCCAGCGAATCAATTCATAGCCCCAAAACCCAAACAAACCACCAATTCCTGCTGGTAGTTGGGGTAATTTGACAGGTTGATAATGGCTCAGACATTGAGCCAAAGCTGTAAAGGGGTCGCCTGTAAAAACAACCTGAGAACCGTTGCGGTGTGTCTGGGTTGTACTATTATCCCGTGCTTCCAACACCCACAACGGATCGCAACCCAATAAACTGTAACGTCCTAATTTTTCCCCACCTTCTACCGATTCCAGCAAAAAGCTATAGGGCTGTCCAGCGCAGAACTTATACCAAGAAGACACTGGCGTATCTAGGTCTGCTACCCATTCTTGATACACAGGTACAAAGTTACCTTGTTTAGCTAGTTCTTGAAACTGGTTGAAATCGGGAAATATCATAGACAAATTAGGGAATAGGGAACAGGGGATAGGGAATGGCAAGGGAGTAGGGAGCAGGGAGCAAAGGGTAAATTTATTTCCTCTGCCCCTCTACCTTTTCTACCATGCCCCATGACGCCACTTGCTACATGGTCTGGCGACCGAACGCAGTGGCTGCCCCCATGCCCCATTCCCTAATGACTATGCATCGTGGGTAGCTTTACCACTGAACTTGAGTTGTGCAGGACTGGGATTTTCCCCGATGCTGCGTGGTACATAACGCACTTTTTCACGACCCTGGTTGACCTTCTCAGGAAAGACACCATCGGCTGGGTGAATTAAAGTGGTTTCTCCGTTATGCAAAATGCGGAAAATTTTGTAGTCTGTGATTTTGAATTTCCGGAGTTGACCACCCAAAGCAATGCCGTACTCTTTACGAGCTATGTACAGGAGGTTTTCGCCTGCTAGCATAGTAGCCGCGCCACCTGTAGGCAATTCAAACACTTGCTCTTTAGAGCTAGTCCAAGTGATAGCGTACTTTTCTTCCTCTACTGCTTTGGAGAGCAAGCCGCCAGTGCTGCCAGCAAATAGTGGAGTTTTTCCAGAAAGTGTTTCTGCCATAAAGTAGTCTCTCAACGTTTTTAGGGCATCGTAACACCGCCAACAGGGTCATATTGCGATCGTGTCATAGACTGTAACAGTTTTTAGTCATTGGTCATTTGTGGTTGGTCATTGGTCATTTGTCAAGAGTCCAAATTTTGAATTTTGAATTGATTTATGCCCCTCTTAAGTATTCTGAACGATGGGAATTGTAAAATGAAACTGACTACCTTGGTCTTTACCGCTTGATTGTGCCCAAATTTTTCCGCCCCAGCCATTGACAATTTGGCGACAAATTGCTAAACCCAAACCAGTGCCGCCAGTGGTACGCCGCAAGGCGCCTTCTTCTTGATAGAAGCGATCAAAAACTATTTCTAGACGATTAGGCTCTATACCCCGCCCGGTGTCAGCCACAGTCACCTCTACCATCTGCTTACCATTGCGAGCAGCCTTAATGCTGATTTCTCCTTGTGAGGGCGTAAATTTATAAGCGTTATCGAGGAGTTTGGCTAAGACCTCCACTAGCCAATCGCCATCTGCTCTCACCAAAGGTAGATTACGGGCAATTTGAGTATTGATTTTGGGCGGCTTTTCCATTGTGGGGCGGGTGCGGAGTCGGCTGAGTGAGAGATCCACACACTCTTCTAGGTCTAGGGATTCAGGATGCCATTCTACCCGTCCACTTTCCAGGTTAGAAAGGGTGAGAAAATCCTGTACCAGCTTCCGCATCCGTTCTGAGTCAGCTAGGGCTGTTTCCAGCATTACCTGCTGTAATTCTTGGGGCATATCTGGCTCGCTGGCAAGACTTTCAAGGCAGACTTGAATAGTGGATAAGGGGGTGCGGAGTTCATGTCCGGTGATAGCAATCAGATTACTCCGGGTGCGATCAAGGGCTTCTAGTTGCTGGTTGAGTTCTTCGAGATTGGCGTATGCTTCCGCTTGAATGAAAGCTGCTCCCACTTGGGTAGCGATCGCTTTTACCAAATCCAATTCCCCGATTTGGCATTCGTGATGTGGCAATTTGCAATAGTGCAATTCCACTATCCCCAGTAATCGACCTTGATACAATACTGGTTCCATCACCCAAGAACGAATGGCAAACTTTTTAGCGATCGCACTCAGGGCTGGGGAATGGGTAATTTGGGGGTCAAGTACAGTATTGGCAATACAAATCCCCTCTTCTTCCTTGACAATTTGCCGAAACAGGGGATTATTTTCTAAATCCCAGGTTTGTCCCTGCACAGACAAAATCCCAGGCATTAAAAATTCGTGTTTAATTACGGCTTTGGCTTCTGTTGTCTGGGCGGGATAAATTAAACAACGACTGGCTCCCATGTGTTGTCCGAGTTCTTGGGCTGCTACTTGCAGAACTTGGTGGGGGTCGAGCGATCGCCTAATTGCTGTGCTAATTGAGTTGATCAAGCGTTCTTTGCGTGCTTGGGCAGTAATGGAACGGTAAGCTTTGTGTAATTTATACTGGCTAGCTTGTAGATAAGTCACCAACCTTTGTACAAATGGGTCAGTGTCAATGTCACAGGCATATTCGTTGCTCGGCTTTTCCCCAGAGTTATTTTTCTGTTCCTCTAGGCCAAACCTCTGGCGGGCTTGTGCAACTTTACCCACCAAATCTGGCCTATAAATTACAATCCTTTCTAACAGTAATTGTGCTGCTTTCAGGCTAACTCCCCGTTCCGAAGTCCAAATGCCTTCAAATCTCCGTGCTGTGTCTATATCCAGATTAGAACTGGCATCTGGGATTTGCTTATTTTTGGCAATGGAGCCTAAGCTTTCCCGACAAACCAAGCAAGTAGCATAGTTTTCAGCAATCACCACCAAATGCCACTCTTGAGTTAAAGCATCATCTGGCTCAAAAGCTACTTTTTCGTAATACTCCGAGCTGTTGGTGAAATCTGTTTCCGGTGCAGATAATACGTATATTTGACTACTACGTTGCGATAACCGTTGGTAGCGGTGAGCTTCTTGACGGTAAAATCGCTCTCTTTGAAAGCTAGCAATGATTAAGGGTTGGTCTAAAGTCGCAGCCAAAACCTGATCTTCCATTGCATGGGAGAGCGCCGTTAATGAAGCCTTGAAATATAGCTGAGGCCGCAGGTAGGGTAGGGACTGTAGCAGATCACTCAGAACGGAAGTCGAAATGCTCATGAATAATTGTTAAAGGAGCCACAATCTGGAAAAGATCCACATCACAGATGCATTTTACTAACTACAACGGACTCTCAAACTAAACAGACAGTTGCATTATGTAAAGATTTCTATTCAGGACTCGATGCCAACTCGGCTAAGAAGCGCTGACACAGTTTATTTGATGATGCCCAGAAGAGGCAAGGGAACAGAGAGATGGGGGAACGATGAAATTAATGATTATTCTTCCTCATCATCCCATGCCCCATGCCTCATGACTCCATTAGATAACAAAGTTGCTAGCATCATTTAAGCTACCGCCACCCACAACATTGACAGTGTTCAAGGGCAGAAAAGTCTTTTTACCTGTTACACCATCTGTGTCAATCTCTACCTGGAAGTTGCTGGCACTGTTACCCTGGACAACTCTGACATAACCATCGCTAATAGCGTCGCCACCACGTACTAAACTATCCAGTAGTCGCGTCAAAACTATGACATTTTTACCGACTGCAAAGACAGTAATAGGATCACCGCGATCGCTAATTTTAGTGTAAACAAATTGGTCGTTACCAACCCCACCCATGATGTCATCTCTTCCTTGAAAGCCTGTAATAATCTAATTTCCAGACGAGCCAATCAATGTATCATGTTTCGGTGTACCGTTGATCACGTTACTAATTGGCAGTTGAATTGTACCTTGCCAAATTTCTGGCGACCATCGAGTTGTAGCTTGCCAAGTTGCTACTTTCCACTGACTAGCAGCACCCCAAGCCTCTGCTTGCCAATTTTTAGTTTAAAAAATATAACCTTGTATATATTTTGTTATCTGAATTTTGATAGCTACCCTTTGTCTAGCAGTATGTGAGTATGATTTTTGGCGCATACGGTGAAATTATTCTAGAGCGCGTCTTTTTTTGTTGAGCGCTGTTCGGATGGCGAAAAATTACCCTTATATACGGAACTTTGGCTAATGACATCGGATATAGTGATGACCGCAGAAACAATTGTCTTGGAAGGAAAGACTTTTATTCCCGCAGATCAATTACCAATCCCAGAGTGGCCTTGTGTAATCAGTGAAAGACCACAGCCAACTCTGACACTCAAAGATGATGATTTATTTTTGGTGACAGATACGATTGGCAACATTTCCGGCTGTTCCCTCAACGATGGCACCCCCAGTATGGGGCTATTTTGTAGCGATACACGATTTCTGAGCCGCCTGGAGTTGCAAATAGCTGGGCGATCGCCTATTCTCCTGAGTAGCACAGCAGAAAAAGGGTTTGCACTATCGGTTTTGTGTACCAACCCCACAATTGCAGAAGGTATAAAAGCCGAAACCGTAGGGATTCGTCGGGAAATTGTCCTCAACGGGGCATTTTTTGAGGAAATAGAAGTCACTAACTACAGCACAACTACTGTGAGTTTTGAACTCAGCCTCAGCTTTGATGCGGATTTTGGGGATTTATTTGAAGTGCGTGGCTATGACAGAGAAAAACGCGGTAGGTTATTACGTTTAGTAGAACCATCTCATGAAGTCGGCAGTTTTCTTGCAGGCGATGCTAATTCGCCAACTCACGAACCAAAAGAGGGATCCCTAACACTAGCCTATCAAGGTCTAGATGGTTTGGTGATGGAATCTCGTATCCTATTCCAGCATCGGCAGCCAGACCATATTAAGGGGTACACTGCTGTTTGGCAGCTAGAGTTGCCTTCTCATACCACCCAAAAATTGGGTTATCGGGTGATTTTGTTAAGAAATAACCAATCTAGTTCCACCGTCAGTGCAGCCGTCACTTTAGTACAAGCAAAAGCTGCTGAGTTGATGGAGGAACAAGAATGGATACAGCAAATTACCCGCATTAGCTCCGATAAAAGTATTTTCAATCGAGTGATTGAGCGATCTGAGCAAGATATGTATTTGTTACGCCAGTCTTTTGGCAAGTATCAGACACTTTCTGCGGGGGTGCCGTGGTTTTCTACACTATTTGGGCGAGATTCACTGATTACAGCTTCTCAATCTCTGATGTTAAACCCCCAAATAGCCAAAGAAACTCTGATGCTACTGGCAGCATACCAAGGTAAAACTGAGGATGAATGGCGGGAAGAAGAGCCAGGTAAAATTTTACACGAATTGCGCTTGGGGGAAATGGCTCGTTGTCAGGAAATCCCCCACACACCTTATTACGGTACTGTTGATGCCACTCCCCTATGGCTAATGCTGTATGCCGAATATTATGCTTGGACTAACGACCATGAAACCTTAGAGCAATTATGGCCAAATGCCCTAGCAGCAATGGAATGGATTGATCGCAATACTCAACATCATAGCTATCTCACTTATTTCCGTAAATCTAAACGCGGTTTGGCTAATCAAGGCTGGAAAGATTCTGGTGATTGTATTGTAGACCGTAAGGGTGAACTAGCTAATGGTGCCATTGCCCTTTGTGAAGTCCAGGCTTATGTTTATGCTGCCAAAATGCGCTTGGCAGAAATTGCCAGGATGAAAAAGCGGCTGGATCTGGTAGATCGTTGGCAAGAAGAAGCCAGAAACCTGAAAGTGCGGTTTAACAAAGACTTTTGGGTGGAAGACCTAGATTTTTGTGCCCTAGCTTTAGATGGGGATGGCAAGCGAGTAGATAGTATTACATCCAATCCTGGTCATTGCCTACTTTTGGGTATCTTGACTCCCGAAAGAGCCTACAGTGTAGCGGAACGGTTGCGGGCACCAGATATGTTCAATGGTTGGGGTATTCGTACCCTGAGTAGTTCCTCACCAGCTTACAATCCAATGGGTTATCATATCGGCTCAGTTTGGCCCCATGATAATGCCATCATTGCAATGGGTTTGCGATCGCTTGGTTTAATCGATCAAGCCCTGGAACTCTTCCAAGGTCTGTTCGACATGACTAGTCAGCAACCCTATCAACGACCTCCAGAACTCTTCTGCGGCTACGAACGTAATGGTGATAAAGCCCCTGTACAGTATCCAGTTGCTTGTACTCCCCAAGCTTGGGCTACTGGTAGTGTTTTTCAGTTACTACAAATGATCGTCAACCTAGTACCTGATGCTCAAAATAATTGTTTACGCATTATCGACCCCGCCTTGCCAGAGTCGATTAATCGCTTGTCGTTCCATAATTTGCGAGTGGGTGCTACCGTCCTTGATTTAGATTTTGAGCGTTCTGGCAATACAACAGCCTGTCGCGTTGCCAAAAAACGCGGCAATCTCAGGGTAGTGATTGAAGCCTAACGGAGTTCCGAGAAATGAGTTGTGAGAATGAGTTGTGAGTGGTAATCCAAAAATAAAACTATTGTTGCATTATCATCTCTTAACTCAACTCAGCACTGCAAATCATCCTTCCTCTTGAGTTTTTTCTACCTTCTGTCCTGGAGAAGCTTCATAAAGAGCATCAAGTTGTTGGCGAGCATCTTCGACGTTAACTGAACGCATTACCAATAGAGGCTCTTTGATGATGTTACCTGCATTATCTAATAACTCTGGATGGGGTATGAATTGGTTTTTTGATGGGCGATAACCAAAGTTACCTTGATTATTCATGTGGGAATATTTTGCTGGATAAATCCGCTCTCGATCAAAACTAAACATGATTAAGTTACGAATTAAATTACCAACGGCTATAAAGGCAAGGATAGTAAAAGCAAGAATGTAAAGTAGGTGTAGCATCGGGATTTCCTCCAAGAGAAGCAAGTTTTAAAACCTTATACTGTAACGCTTCGCTTCGCCGATACCGTAAATTACGGCTAGAGCCAAGAGTTAATGCACTGATGATGTGCATCTATTTTTTTATGAGCTGATGTATCAACTGTTATGCGAAATACGGTAGCAGAGGATACATTAATTTCTTTGTAAATTCAAATTTTATTAAGGATTTCCTAAGAATTTTGTACTTCTATTGAACTAATACACTGTCTTGCTATTACTAATCAGTCTATCGCAGTTCAATAAATGACAAAACCAACCCTCAAGCTGGTCGCGCTTGATGAAAACGCATGGACACATGCCAACATTCCGTTACTAATTGATGCCAAGGGTTGATCATCGCCATATCAATTCCCACCTGTCCATCAGTGGCAGTAAACAGCATTTTGGCTGTGCTGAGTTCATCTTGGGCTTGCTTGACTCGCAAGAGCAGAGCAGATTGCTCTTGCTCACTCATAAATGAGAGCCGTTCGGTTTCCAGAAATTTACGCGATCGCGCGAACCAATACTGAAAGTCTTCCAAAAGTGGTTCCAACACTGTCTTGAGCAAATCTGACCCTGGTGGATTTGAGTCTCCCATAAATCAAAAGCATACTTCTAACTTTCATTTTAATATTAACGCGATTTACGATTCTTAACATTTCTCTATTTTCCCTCACAAGGTTAAGAAAATCAAAAATTTGTAATCTAAAATACATTTTTGGGGGATAAATTTAAATGTTTTACATCTAAAGTTTGTGTAAATCAAAAACCCAAAAGCCTTGCTAATAAAGAAAACACAGGAAGTCCATAGCTTGCAGTCAAGGGAGTTACTGGCCTCAAAAAGTTTGATCGTTTCAGGAAGATATCATTCCAAATATAGATTTTTGGCAAAAAAATAAATTTAAAATTTTTTAGTCAAGGAAACAAAACGTAGCAGTAGTAAGGTTAATTAACAACAACAATTAAACTCGCTATATTTGGATAAGCCCATATATGAAAAACCACACTCACAGGGGTCACGGTTTTGAGGTGTGGGGAATTAAGCAGGGGAAAATTACCAATGCCCTATACCTGAAGAGGTATGGCGGTTATCCCTCTTCACCCACCTTGGTGATAGAGTTTCCCATCGCTTTGATCAATTATTCTTGCAATCACTTCGCCAATGGTTCAGCAGCCGATGTCGCCTAATCAAGCTCCCAGTCAGCCAGAACAACCTGAAAAAATGTATTTGCCGCGTACTAGCGAGTCGGAACAATTAAAAAAGATTCGCCACACAGCTTCCCATGTGATGGCTATGGCAGTACAAAAGCTGTTTCCCAAGGCGCAAGTTACAATTGGTCCCTGGATTGAAAACGGCTTCTACTATGACTTTGATAATCCCGAACCGTTTAGTGACAAGGATCTCAAAGCCATCCAGAAAGAGATGGTAAAAATTATTAATCGTAAATTGCCAGTCATTCGAGAAGAAGTCAGCCGGGAAGAAGCCCAAAACCGGATTCAGCAAATCACAGAACCATATAAACTAGAAATCCTCGCAGATATCAAAGAGGAACCAATCACCATTTACCACTTAGGGAATGAATGGTGGGATTTGTGTGCTGGGCCGCATGTAGAAAACACCAATGAACTCAACCCCAAAGCTATTGAATTAGAAAGTGTGGCTGGCGCTTACTGGCGGGGTGATGAAACTAAAGCGCAGTTACAACGCATTTACGCCACCGCTTGGGAAACTCCAGAACAACTAGCTGAATACAAGCGGCGTAAAGAAGAAGCCCTACGGAGAGATCACCGCAAACTGGGTAAGGAACTGGGATTATTTATATTTTCTGACCTAGTGGGGCCGGGTTTACCATTGTGGACACCCAAAGGTACTTTGTTGCGGAATATTTTGGAAGACTTCCTCAAGCAGGAACAGTTAAAACGGGGTTATTTACCAGTGGTAACGCCACACATTGCCAGAGTGGACTTATTTAAAACCTCTGGACACTGGCAAAAATATAAAGAAGATATGTTTCCCTTGATGACGGATGATGAAGAAGCCGCCGCACTAGAACAAGGCTTCGTCCTCAAACCGATGAATTGCCCGTTCCACATCCAAATATATAAGAGCGAGTTACGTTCTTATCGGGAACTACCGATGCGACTGGCGGAATTTGGCACTGTTTACCGTTATGAACAGTCAGGGGAATTGGGCGGTTTAACCAGGGTGCGGGGTTTCACTGTGGATGATTCTCACCTGTTTGTCACCCCAGAACAGTTAGATAACGAATTCCTGAATGTAGTGGATTTGATATTGTCGGTATTCAATAAACTACAACTGAAAAACTTTAAGGCTAGACTGAGTTTCCGCGATCCGACGAGTGATAAGTACATCGGTTCTGATGAAGTGTGGGATAAAGCCGAAGGTGCAATTCGCCGTGCAGTTGAACAACTGGGAATGGAACACTTTGAGGGTATTGGAGAAGCGGCATTTTATGGGCCTAAACTCGATTTTATCTTCAGTGATGCCCTAGAACGGGAGTGGCAGTTAGGAACTGTACAGGTAGATTACAACTTGCCAGAACGCTTTGATTTAGAGTATGTAGCCGAAGATGGTGCTAGGAAACGCCCAGTGATGATTCACCGTGCGCCTTTTGGTTCCCTAGAACGGCTGATTGGGATTTTGATTGAAGAGTACGCTGGGGATTTTCCCTTATGGTTAGCGCCAGTGCAAGTAAGGTTATTGCCAGTGGGTGAAACACAACTGGATTTTGCCAAAGATGTGGTGACGAAAATGTTAGCTTTGGGTATCCGTGCAGAAGTGGATCATAGTGGCGATCGCTTGGGTAAACAAATTCGTAATGGGGAGAAACAAAAAATACCAGTGATGGCAGTAGTAGGAGCTAAAGAACTTGAAACCAATACTTTGAGCATCCGTACTCGCGCCTCTGGTGAGTTAGGTACTATATCCGTGGATGAGGTGTTAGATAAATTGAAAACAGCGATCGCTAACTACGAGAACTTCTAGGGATTTTTCTAATCATAAACAGGAGTCAGGAGTCAGGAGCCAGAATTCAGAATACTGACTGGAGGCGGAGCGTCTCCGGCTCCGCTTCTAAATTCTTCTTATAAATTTTTCCAGTAGAAGGCTATGAAATCTCTTAACCAGTTATCTCCTCTGATTCATCATGCTCGCAAGCTTCCTAGAGGAGTGATATTGAGCCTGATATTAACGAGCTTGCTATCGTGTGGACTTGGATTTACTGAGCATCATCCTAGTATGGCGGCTCCTCTTCCAGAACAAAGTCAGCTGGCTCAAAACTCTCAAAGACTACCGCAGGCTATTTCTAGAGCAGTATTAAGTGACGCCTCAAAGCGTTCTGGGGTAGCGATCGCTAAGTTGAAAATTACTCAAGTCACACCACAAAACTTTGGTAATCCCTGTATTTTTAACTTTGGTGAAGTTTGTACCAGAGAATATAAGCCGATCCAGGGATGGGAAGTGATTGTTCAGGTACAGGAGCAATCTTGGACTTATCACGTGAATAAATCTGGTTCCCAAATCATTTTAGACCCCAAGGTTGAGGTATCTAGTAATACTAAGTTACCGAAAGCGATCGCCAATAAAGTTCTCAGCGATGCAGCCAAGCGTTCTGAGGTAGCTATTGCTAATTTGAAAATTACTCAAGCTAAATCCCAAACTTTCAGCAATTCCTGCACATTCAACTTTGGCGAAATCTGTCCACAAATTTACCAACCTGTGGAAGGCTGGGTGGTTACTGTTCAGGTAAAAGGACAATCTTGGACTTACCATGTGAATAAATCCGGCAAGCAAATCGTTTTAGATCCGCAAGTGACGTAAAACATCACATCTCCACCATGGTTTTGGTGTACCACAAAATCATTTTTATGCTGTTTACTGCTATGCATTACGTCAAATGTCGCCACATTAGTATATAATTATGGATTGTGTCGAATCACAGCTAACCCATGCCTAAACTCAAGACTCGTAAAGCAGCAGCCAAGCGATTCCGTGCCACTGGCACTGGTAAAATCGTGCGTCGCAAGGCTTTTAAAAACCACCTTCTAGAGCACAAAACTTCTAACAAGAAGCGTAACTTGTCCAAGTCCACACTTGTACATGAACGCGATGAAGACAATGTGCGTTTAATGCTCCCATATTTGTAAATTCTTCAGGAATTAAGTTATGACTCGGGTAAAACGCGGTAACGTAGCTCGTAAACGCCGCAATAAAATTCTCAAACTAGCTAAAGGTTTTCGCGGTTCCCACTCAACTCTGTTTAGAACTGCTAACCAACAGGTAATGAAGGCTCTACGGAGTGCCTACCGCGATCGCAAAAAGAAAAAGCGCGATTTTCGTCGGCTGTGGATCACCCGGATCAACGCTGCTGCTAGGCAACATGGTTTGAGCTACAGCCAGTTGATCGGTAATTTGAAAAAGGCTGATATCCAACTAAATCGCAAAATGTTGGCGCAGTTGGCAGTACTCGATCCTGCTAGCTTTGGTAAAGTTGCGGAATTGGCAGTTCAAGCCAAAGGATAAAGGTGACAACGGATGGATAACGGATGTAACAGATGGCAAGCAATTAGTCGGTTACATCTGATCTTATCCGCTACTATTTTTTGCTTGTTGATGATGATGGGGACAGGAGCGATCGCATCCGCCGCCCCAATGCCAGAAATCCAGCGACGCGGTTATTTGACGGTAGCGGTGAAAGATAGCTTGCGTCCCTTGGCGTTTAAAGATGAAGATGGTAATCTACAAGGTTTAGAAATTGACTTGGCAAAACGCTTGGCAGTTGACTTGCTAGGCCAAGCCGATGCTATCAAGTTGCAACCCGTAGGCAACCGCGATCGCTTATCTGTAGTCTTTGATCATCAAGTTGATTTAGCGATCGCTAGGATCACAGCCACCGAGTCACGCGCTCGCTTGGTGAGTTTTAGTGTTCCTTACTATTTGGATAGTACTGTATTCATTACACAAAATACATCTGTGCAGCAGCCGAGTGATTTGGCGAAACGAAAAATCGCTGTACTCAACAATTCCAGCACCATTGCTAAAGTCAGATATTTTTTACCAACTGCTGAATTGGTAGGAGTGAATTCCTATGCAGAGGCTAGAGAGCAGTTAGAAAACAATACAGTTGCAGCTTTTGCCGCCGATGCGAGTGTTTTAACTGGTTGGGTACAGGAATATCCTCAATATCGCCTCTTACCTACCAAGTTATCAACAGAACCCTTATCTGTAGCCATGCCCAAAGGATTACAATACGACGAATTGAGACGCAAGGTCAATGAAGCGATCGCTCGTTACATCGCTGAGGGTTGGCTGTCAGAACGAGTTAAATATTGGGGTTTACTTTAAGTTTCTAGGGCGAACAACCGTTCGCCCCTACTATTACATCATGTTCTTTGCTGGTGTGGCAATACCGCGTTTAACTAGATTTGCTTCCAGTTGTTTAATAAATCTATGATCTGCTTCTGGTAGAGATTGGTTGTCGCTGCTAATTGCGGGGTGATTCTCCAGAAAAGCGAATGCTTTGCGGAATTGCTGGGGAATGGCTGCAAAGGGTGAGTCAAAATGGCAGGAAATGATTTGCTGAAAATCCCAAGTTGCTACCTTGTCAGCCCAGTCGAGTACTTGTCTTGGTGCTTGAGGTAAAATCAGAGTTTGCAGAATTGGTGCGACAAATGGGCGTCCATTGCCTCGGAGAGCGTCGAATGACTGCTGCCAATTTTCTTGCCAGCGAAACGGATATAACCCAAAATATGCTCTTAGCGATCGCTCTGGTGCTTTGAATGCATCATCAAACATCTGCCTGATTCCAGTTAACTCCAGCGCCCCAGGACGAAAGTAAACCGCAAACAAGGAAATACGTTGCCATCCCCGGCGACGGTTAGCTGTATTGTCCTCGATCGGTTGAAGGGCGTTATCTCTGGCGTGGAACAGTAAGGGGTATGGATCTAATTGCACGATCGCAGGCGGTGCTTCTGGTACAGATAGTACAGAATCTGTTAAGAGTAGAGTACGCGATCGCTTGTGGAAAAATGCTACTTCCACAAATGATCCTTTTCCTAAGTTAATATCTAACACTGCATAATCGAAATCACTAGCGAAGGGAGCAAAGCTACTATCTTCTGGAAGTACTTTTGTGCGTTTTTGAGGAAAGCCTAGCCAACTGAGTGGTAAATTAAACGGGAAACTCCATTGATGAGGGGCAACAAAAACTTCTGCATGGGGAAAGCATCTGGCAAAGGGGCCGACAAATACCTTATGTTCTAAACCAGAACTAGTTGGTAAGATAATATACTTAATATCACCGTGCTTTGCTTCCAACTCCTTAACTAGGCGCACACATTCCGGTGTTGGGGCGACAGGCGCATAAACGAAAAGACCACCTGCTTCTAACTTGATGACATTCATCCGAATTGGCACTATGGTGTGGAGGATGCCTTGAACCTGGTCGAATGTCCAGATAGTATCTTTAACTACTTCAAAACAAAGTGTCCGCCGTCTGCCATAAGGGTAGAGTGGTACAACTGGCCAGAACGGCCATGACCAATCTTTGGGATCTATGCTTTGCTCATGTGAATTCATGTCGTGCTTTTTGGCAATTTCTAGGCTGAATATATATTATTAAAATTTCACACCTCACACTTTTTTAATTACGCTTTCGTCGTTTTCTAGAAACAATTCTAATAAACCTATTGTGCCAACGAAAAAGGTATAAATGCCATATTGGATGGGAGTTTTACTTTTTGTTGGTGCGTAGAAAGCTGCGATTATACCCTCAATGAAATGAGCGGTGAGAGCAAAACGTCCTACCCAAAAAATCACATTGAAACTAGTTGGTATTGTTTGGTGAGTGAATGTGGCATAAACATTTCCTAGTTCCCAGAAAATAGCACTGGTAATGAGGATTGTAGAGATAACTTTGATAACGGGAAAAATCCTCTTGATTTGGTTTAAGGGCATGGGAAATTAGGCAAATTTGAGTTTTTAATTCCGCGTAGGGGTACTATGCTTCTGGATTCTACAATTTTTGCAGGCGTTGCTCAATGCCGAGATTGCCTTGTAAGCCGCCAGTGTGTATCAAAAGTAAGCGATCGCCTCTCGGAAAAAATCCTTGCTGTAGCAAATCCATTACACCGTAAAACATTTTTGCGGTATATACGTAATCAAGAGGTATGCAATGTTCTTGTGTAAACTGCCGACTAAAAGTTATTAACTTTTCATTTACCTTGGCATAGCCGCCAAAGTGGTAATTACATAACAGTTTCCAAGATGGTGCGGAATTAGATGGTATGGGTAAACTTGAGGTGAGGTAATTTGTCACCATCTGCTCGATTTCTTGGGCGAGAAAATCCCCGTTTTTCAATACGGGAAAACCTAGTACTTGCTGGTTTTTGTCTAGTGAAAGCGCAATTCCGGCGAGGGTAGTACCTGTACCACAAGCTAAACATACAGTATCAAATGCTGTAAATTCTTTAACTATATCCGTGCAACCCAGTACACCATTTAAGTTACTACCACCTTCAGGAATAATGAACACTTCACCAAAGCGTTGCTGTAAGTCTTGTTGTAGGTCAGTTGTATTTCTTTCTCGGTAAGTTTTGCGATCGATGTACACTAGCTGCATACCTTGTTGCACAGCAAAACTCAGAGTAGAGTTTAGTGGTAGCTTCTCGTCTCCACGAATCACACCAATGGTGCGGAAACCAAATAGATTAGCAGCCGCCGCAGTTGCATAGATGTGGTTAGAATAAGCACCCCCAAATGTGAGCAATGTTGTGTAATTTTTCTCCTCAGCCTCCAACAGGTTGTACTTCAACTTAAACCACTTATTACCGTTAACCCAAAGGTGCATACAATCGAGGCGCAACACAGATAACTCAACACCAGCGCGGTAGGCTATGACACTATTGATTCGCTGTATCGGAGGGGAAAGAAATGTCATTTGTCACTAGCAGGATTTAGGAAGAGGATTCAAATTTTTTCTTGAGAATGATTAGAACCACTGAGTAAAGCTTTATAAGACTGTAACAGTCATTGTATTGCAATAAATTACCAGAAAATCTAGGTCTTCGGGTGATATTTATGGTTTAATAGTTGCAAGTAATTACTATTAAAATCACCAATTGCTGACAATTAACTGCACTCTATTGCAATATTGCCAGCAGCCAATCACCCTATGACTCTCACCCTCTCCCAATCTGCTTACCACGAACTCATCTACGAAAGTGAGCAGATTCAACCCGCACCTGATATCTCCGATGGATTTGATGTAACTTATCAGTATCCTGTGAAACTGGGAAATGGTTACATTCGGTGTATCGATTTACGACAAGGATTAAATCTAGATATCGCCAACTATCAATTGCATGATCAGGTGATGACAAAATCCTCTGATAGAGAACATCTGATTGAGTACAGTTTTGAGCTTTCAGGTGTGGAGGCGGGAAGTTATGGCTTTTTTGGTAGCGGTTTAGCATTGGGGGGAAGTTTAGAACATTCACCAGTGCAACCGATCGCCTCGGTGAGTGTTCATGTAGAACCTGAGTTATTTTGCCAGTGGTTTGGGAACATGGGAGAACTACCGACAAACTTGCAACCATTAATCCGTAAGTCAGATCAAAAATACTATGAGCGTCACGGCAAGACTACTTCTGCAATGCAAATGGCACTACAACAACTGTTAGGCTGTCCGTATCAGGGAAACACAAAGCGGGTGTATCTGGAAAGCAAAGTTTGGGAATTGATGGCGCTTCAGGTTGATCAATTCCTGGAAACTCAAACAGTAGAGACAACTAGCAAAATTTTAAATGCAGAGGACATTGAGCGCATTCATTACGCCAGTGAAATTTTATTGACGCGGTTAGATCAGCCACCTTCGTTGATGGAGTTGGCGCGGATGGTGGGAATTAATGACAATAAGCTGAAAGTTGGATTTAAGCAGGTGTTTGAGACAACAGTGTTTGGCTACCTCCATGATTGTCGCATGGAGCGATCGCGCCAAATGTTAGCAGCCGGTAGACTCACCGTAACAGAAGCCGCAAAAGCTGTAGGATTTGCCAATCGAGGCTATTTCGCCGCCTCCTTCCGGCGTAAATTTGGTGTAAATCCGGGAATTTATCTCAACACAAAACGACAAAAATCCAAAAACTCCGTGTAGCGATGCCGACGGCTAGCAAAGCTAACGCAAAAACTCCGGCTAGCGATGCCTACGGCTAGCAAAGCTAACGCAAAAACTCCGGCTAGCGATCGCAAAAACTCCGGCTAGTGATCATAGTATTCACCTATATTTCAGAACTTTCCTGTAATCTTGTTGCTAGTAATTATTAATTAAATACATGGGTATAGATTAGTACTGAGATTTATTTCCTCAGTCGCTAGTCCCCCATATCCTTACTGATGTGGTGTTTAGAGTAATGTTAAATCAGTTGCAAAAACTAGCTTGGATGACAGGTTTGGCTTTGGTGTGCGTAAATTTACCTGTATTAGCTAAAGAGAACCAAAAACCAACCTCTCAAATTTCTCAATTAGAAAAACCTGCTACCAGTATTAAGCAATGGCTGGCTCAGTCGCTAATTCAAATCACAGGTGTCAAGTCCCAAGCCACAGACAAAGGTATAGAGGTAATTTTAGAAACCAATCAATCAGATAAACTGCAACTCACAAATAAGAGTGAAGGGAATAGCTATATTATTGACATTCCCAATGCTCAATTGCGCGGTGAAGCATTCCGCCAAGAGAAAGCGACTCCAGGAATAACTGAAGTTATAGTCACAAATTTAGATGCAAACACTGTTCGCGTCACAGTGACGGGTGAAACTAGTGCGCCGCAAGTTGAGTTGTTTGACGGTGATGAAGGTTTGGTTTTTGGGGTTATACCAACTGTGACGACTACTAGCCAGGCTCCGCCACCACAGCAAACTCCTACTGAGACACCAGAAACACCGCAGACACCAACAACTGAAACGCCTTCAGAAAAACCCACAGCTAACACACCTGAAACTGAAGCACCGATTGAACTGGTAGTCACGGGTGAGCAAGATAGATACCGCGTACCAGAAGCATCGGGCGCGACTAGAACAGATACCCCAATTCGTGACATTCCCCAGTCAATTCAGGTAATTCCCAGACAAGTCCTACAAGACCAACAAGTTATTCGAGTTACAGACGCAATTCGTAACGTTAGTGGTGTTGTAGAAGGCGATACTTTTGGAGGAACAGTTGATAACTTTAATATTAGAGGCTTTGATTTTACTTCTAATTTTCGAGATGGTTTAAGAGACTCAGGCGATAACTTGCGGGAACTTGCCAATATTGAGCAGATAGAAGTCCTCAAAGGACCAGCTTCTGTGTTGTATGGAAATGCTGAACCAGGAGGAATCATTAATTTAGTTACGAAAAAACCTCTTGCTATTCCTTATTATTCTGGTCAATTCTCTGTAGGTAACTTCAGTTACTATCGTTCTGCGATTGACTTGTCTGGCCCTCTCGACCCAGATAAAACATTACTGTATCGACTGAATGTTGCTTACGAAAATACTGGTAGTTTCCGGAATTTTGTCAATGGTGAACGGTTCTTTTTCGGACCAGTGTTTGATTTGAAATTAGGCGATCGCACTAATCTCCTATTTGATGTCAGTTATCTCAACGACGAGCGCACAATGGATCAGGGCTTAGTTGCTATTGGCCGCAGAGTTGCGGATATTCCCATCAGCAGATTTTTAGGTGAGCCAGGAGATGAACGCGTAGTAGAAGAAATCAATATTGGCTATCGCTTCGAGCATCGTTTTAACGACAACATCACCCTTCGTAATGCCTTTCGCTACACATCTAATAATAGTTTTGACTACCGCGCCCAGCCTCTGGGAGTAGACGAAGAAACAGGAGAATTATCGCGTAACTTCCGTTCCAATAGAGACTTATTTGATAGATACACCTTACTTACAGATTTGGTAAGTAAATTTAAAACAGGTTCAATCGAACATACATTCTTAGTTGGATTGGATCTGGCTCGACAAAATAGCGATGGTTCCCAAAGACGGCTCCCCGGAGGATTGACTCCATCTATAAACATCTTTAATCCGGTTTACAAGGCTATTCCCAGACCTGCTATTTCAGAACTCACCAATACAGTGAGAGATGGTAGATCCACAACACAAACATTAGGTATTTATTTACAAGACCAAATAGCATTTTCAGAAAATTTCAAGTTCCTCATCGGTGGTCGTTTTGATGTTGTTGATCAAGATCAATTCAATCGGCGTACAGATACTCGTACCCTTCAGTTTGATGAAGCCTTTACACCCAGATTGGGACTGGTGTATCAGCCAATAAAACCAATTTCACTGTATGCAAGTTATAGTCGCTCCTTTGCACCAAATTTTGCCCAGCGTGCTGATCTCACATTTTTACCACCTGAACGAGGAACTCAATACGAACTGGGTGTCAAGGCTGATTTTAATGAAAAATTTTCAGCTACTTTAGCTGCTTATGAAATTACTAGAACAAATATTGCAACACCCGATCCCAATGATCCTGATGGCTTTAGCATCCCTGTCGGAGAGCAAAGAAGCCGAGGGATTGAACTGGATATAGCTGGTGAAATTCTACCAGGATGGAATATCATAGCTGGTTACGGTTATACAGATGCCGTAGTCACACAAAGTAATGATTTGAGGGTTGGTTCTAGAGTACCCAGAGTACCGGAACACAAAGCCAGTTTGTGGACAACTTATCAATTTCGCCAAGGTGATTTGCAAGGCTTAGGTTTCGGTTTGGGACTATACTACCTTTCAGATAGAGTAGGTGGTGACATTCCTAGCAATGATTTTGACGATACTTTCACATTACCTAGTTATCTGCGAACTGATGCTGCGATTTATTACAAACGAGATAACTGGAGAGCCGCCGTTAATTTTGAAAACGTGTTTGGTGTCACGTATTTTGAGTCATTTAACTTTGGCAGAAATACAGTTATTCCCGGCGCACCATTCACTGTGATTGGGACAATTTCGTTTGAATTGTAGTTAATACTATAGGAGCCTCTACGTTTGTCGTTAAACTTATAGACGCGTAGAGGCTTTCTATTACTTAGTAAGTGGCGTGAAAGTGGAGAATAAAGTATGAAAATCAAGCGTCCTATCAAATTGTTTTTGCTAGGGATAGCTACTATCATTCTGCTTTGGATAATTCATGGTAATTTTTTCCAGAAAGAGCAGCTTCAAGGTGATAGAAATTCATCCACTTCTCAATTAGTTGTAGCCACAAAAGTAGTCAAACACGCCTTGGGTGAAACAATAATTCCTGTGAAGCCACAGCGAATTATTGTATTAAATGATATTAGCCTTTTAGATCCAGTATTATCTTTGGATATCAAACCATTTGGTACGGTAACTTATTTTCCCAAGTATGACTTTTTGTTTCGCGGTGTCACTAATGACGAAGCAGCAGGTATTGAGTTTGTTGGTAGTGGAAATCAACCTTCTCTGGAAAAAGTTCTTTTGCTCAAACCGGATTTAATTTTAATGCGTGAATACCAAAAAAGTCTCTATAAAGAATTATCTGCGATCGCACCTACAGTAGTCATCGATTTACCTAGTTTGAATCACTCTTTTAAAGAAAATCTCCGCTTTATTGCCCAAGTTCTAGGTGAGTCTGAAAAAGCAGAACAAGTCATTGCTCGATACAACGAACGAGTTAAACAATTGCAACAGCTAATGGGCGATCGTTTAAAAGAGATAGAAGTATCAGTAATTTATCTTTTTTCAGAGGGTATTATAGGCACATATTCAGACAATGAAACTTATAATCAAGTTTTCCAAGACATTGGTATTAGGCTTATACCAATATTAGCTAACCAAAAAGAAGGTACTTTAGTATCAAGTATTGAGGTATTAAATAAGTATGATGCTGATATTTTATTTGTCATGAGTGAAAGTAAGGAAGCCGCGCAATCTTTCCGCCAAAATCCGCTTTTATCTACGCTCAAAGCAGCACAAAATAGTCAAGTGTATGAAGTCCAAGTAAATAGATGGTGGACTTTCGGCTTTTTAGGAGTGAATAAGCTACTTGATGATTTATTTAAATATCTTGTTCAGTCATAGTCTTGTTGAACATAGTACGTTTGTTGAGAAAATTTTTACTGATTTTTGCAAAAATAATTTGATTGGTGGATGAGGAAAATGACAAAACTGCAACAACTGATTTTGATGGTGAGTTTGAACGTAGTTTTAGTTGCTATACCTGCAATTGGTCAGGAGATAAAAAGCAGCAACACACAGAAGAAAGTGGATAATCTTAACCCTGCAAGCAACATCAAACAATTGCTGGCTCAATCACTTATTGTGATTCCCCAAGTAAGATTACAATCTACCGATAAGGGGCTTGATATAATTTTAGAAACCAATCAAAGTGACAAGCTTCAATCAGTAGTGAAAAGTGAGGGCAACAATTACATTGTAGATATACCCAACACTCAGTTACGCCTACCCAACGGTGATACATTCCGCCAAGAAAAACCGACTGCGGGAATTAATGAAGTTATAGTCACAAATTTAGATGCAAACACTGTTCGCGTCACGGTAATTGGTGAAACTGCTGCGCCACAAGTTGAGTTGTTTGATGGTGATGAAGGTTTGGTTTTTGGGATTGTACCAACTGTGACGACTACACAAACACCACAGACACAACCAACACCAGCAGAACCACAACCCAGCACTGAAACCCAGCCAGAACAACCATCTACACAGAGTGAAGCACCTATTGAACTGGTTGTTACAGGTGAGCAAAATAGATATCGTGTACCCAATACTTCGGCGGGAACTAGGACTGATACTCTGATACGAGACATTCCTCAGACTGTTCAAGTAGTTCCCGAAGAAGTGATTAGGGATCAAAGAGTTACTCGTCTACGAGATGCGCTGCTTAATGTTGGTGGTGTACTTCAAGATGGTGGTTTTGCTGGTACAGTAGACCAAATCGGTATTCGGGGATTTTTTGGTGGTGGTCTTTTTGGCGGGAGTATTTTAGTTGATGGGTTTAAAGATGGACGGGGTGGTATTAGGGAAACTGCAAACGTTGAACGGATAGAAGTTCTTAAAGGGCCAGCTTCGATTTTATATGGTGGTGTTGAACCTGGAGGTGTAATTAATTTAGTTACAAAGCAGCCTCTCAGAGACCCTTATTACAATGCTGACTTTTCAGTGGGGAGTTTTTCCACATTTCGCCCTAGTATTGATATTTCTGGACCAATAAACTCCGATAGAACTTTGCTATATCAATACTCTGGACAAAATTAAGCAGCAATAACGCCGTAAGATCGTAGGTTTTGGTAGTTAGGATGGGATTTAATTACAGTCGGCGAGAGTTCTAACATTGAAATAAAGGTGTCGAGCAAATGGTCAT
>JAHHHF010000021.1 GCA_019359495.1 Goleter apudmare HA4340-LM2 | reverse complement strand
GTCTTTGACAATCTTGGGAAATGATTTTATAATCACGTTAAACTAAGATATTTTAGTCCTTCGCCCAAAATCTATCATATTTTGGGCTATTTTTATCGGTTTTTTCTTAACATTCAACACTTCTGGTTTTATTTATATTTATATCTGATGTTGAATATGGAGAATTGTTACATGTTAAAATGACGAGTAAATAGAAATATATTCCCAAACCTTAAAAAACTCTTGGTTTGTAAGGATGTAAATTTGTCAACCTAAAAATAGATAATTAAATTCACTTTGACCACTGAAATAGACAATCTACAAACAACAAAATACGGTTTAGCACTGCATACAACCACACCGGAATTAGGTTTGGCAATGAGTAGTTTTGCAGGCGTAACTCGCTCTCATGTCTGGAATTTAGGGCGAGAGTTATCCAGCCATATACATCAACATTTAATTGAGTTTATCCTACCGCAAACTTGGTCAGATATATCATTTTTGGCGGTAGCAAAAGGGCCTGGTGGTTTCACGGGTACTCGCATTGGGGTTGTGCTAGCTCGTACTCTAGGGCAACAATTAGATATTCCTGTGTTTACGATTTCTACCTTAGCAGCGATCGCTTGGACAGAAATAGACAAAATTCAAAGTACAACAGCTATTGCTGTAGAAATGCCAGCCCAACGAGGTCAAATTTTTGGTGCTATTTATCAGCTTACACCTGATGGGTCTGGACTCACAGCTTTGTTGCCAGATACAGCCTTCACACCAGAAGCATGGCAAGGAACTTTAGCTAATTGGCATACTAGTTATCAATTAATTCCAGCCACATCTGGATTAGCAAGCACAGTTACAAGCATTTTGGCATTAGCTTATTTAGAATGGCAGCAAGGTAAGCATCCTACTTGGGCAGAGGCTTTGCCCTATTATGGGCAACATCCGGTAGATAGCCTATGATACTCGGATCGCGTTAAAATCATCATGTCTGGTAAATTCTTACCCTACAAAAAGTGGTAGATGATCATTTCTGGACGGGGTGGGATCTTACCCGTCCTAAGGCTGCTATTATTTTAATTTTTAAAAACTATTTTTTTCTATCTATAACGAATTATAAATATGAATCTCAACTTAACTTTTACTACCTACAAATTTTGAATAAAGAAGCAATCAAAGTACAAAAAATATTAGATTTAACACCATATTATACTCAAAACAACGGAGTTATATATTTAGGTGATAGCCAAGAGTTAATTAAATCAGTTACAGATAATAGTATTAATCTCATCCTCACTTCACCACCATTTGCGCTCACCCGCAAAAAAGAATATGGTAACGAAAGTGCCGAAAAATATATCGAGTGGTTTCTACCTTTCGCCTATGAATTTAAAAGAGTACTTGCTGATGATGGCTCATTTATTTTAGATTTAGGTGGTGCATATCTCCCAGGTAATCCTGTACGGAGTATTTACCAATATGAGCTTTTGGTGAGATTGTGCAAAGAAGTCGGCTTTTTTCTCGCGCAAGAATTTTATCACTATAATCCCGCACGACTACCAACCCCTGCTGAATGGGTAACTATTAGAAGAATTCGAGTCAAGGATTCGGTAAATGTAGTTTGGTGGTTAGCGAAAACACCCCATCCGAAAGCAGATAACAGAAAAGTATTAAAGCCTTATAGCCAAAGTATGAAACAATTACTCAAAAATGGTTATAAAGCCAAAATACGTCCTAGTGGGCATGATATTTCTGATAAATTCCAAAAAGATAACCAAGGGGCAATTCCACCCAACTTACTAGAAATTGCTAATACTGAGTCTAATAGTGCTTACCTACGTCGTTGCAAAGCAGCAGGAATTAAACCCCATCCAGCACGGTTTCCCCAAGGGTTTGCTGAGTTTTTTATTAGATTTTTGACCGATGAAGGTGATATTGTGTTAGATCCGTTTGCTGGTTCTAACACAACCGGATTTGTTGCTGAGAATTGGCAACGCCAATGGGTTGCTTTTGAAATGAACGAAGAATATGTTAAGGGAAGTCTCTATCGATTTAGTGAATAATCAATATTTTCGCGTTGGACTTTATATCTGAGAACTTTGACTTCCAGAAGCGGATTTATATTTCACCATTCACTTGCATTTTATGCACTTCATCCGCTAGCTCTTGACGACTTTGATCATCTAGCTTGTCAATTGCCAACATACCCATGAGAATAACTTCTTTCAAGGTTAAACGTGTCGAATGCGCCTGTTTTTGCACAATCTCCTTAATAATTGGACTGACACCGATCGCTGTACTAGCTCTAGCCACAAAATAAGAGGGGAAAGATGAATGACTTCGCCTAAATCTTAGCACTTCCCACCTGTTTCTTCTATATAACTCTAGTACTGAATTAAAACTGCTTAGACATAATTTTGGTATGTTTAAGTATAAATACTAAAATTTGCATCATAAGTGAAGTCGTTACAGGCTGGGGAACCTTAGTCGAACAGGCCTGTACAAATACAAACGACAAACGGATACCCCAGCTAGTTAACTTTATTCGCACTAACCTGCTGACGAATTACTTTTGTACTTCGCTTTTTTCAACAGCTTCTGTGGGTGATTCTATGAGAGTGCGCTTAGAGAATCCCCAGGCTAAGATTAAGCCGATCGCAGTAATCATTACCCATTCTGGGGGAACGAAACTATCGTTTACGACTCTCAACAAGAGGCGAAAACCCACCAACGCTACGGTAATATAGCCTGCGTCTTCGAGATTTTCAAATTCATCCAACCACCGAATAAACAATCCTGCCATAAATCGCAGGGTTACAATCCCGATAGTTGTACCTGTGAGTATTAACCAAGTTTCTTGAGAAACAGCGATCGCTGTAGTGACACTATCCAAAGAAAATGCTAAGTCTGTAAAAGCAATAATCGGAATGACTTGCCACAAAGAGGTAAAACGAGGGCCGTGACGGTGATGTTCTTCGTCTTCTTCTCCGGTGAAGTGCTGGAATACTAGCCATAGTAGGTAAGCTGCACCCAGTAACTCAAATTGCCAGAAATTTTGCACCCAGGTAGCCGTCAGCAGTAAGGTGACTCGCAACACATACGCCACGACTAAACCCAAGTTTAGAGCTTGTTGCTCAAGTTTTTTGTCTTCCAATCCTTGGGCGATAGCTGCGAGGGCGATCGCATTGTCAGCAGATAGCACCGCCTCTAAAAACACCAGGATAAGCAGGACGATAGAAGCTTCAACGCTAAAGTGAAAATGAAGATAATCGAAAATTTGGTCTAGCATTCCAGGTATCTCAAGCAGGGAAAATTAAAAATTAACAGCAAGAGCTAATTTCATCATAAAAAGTGCAATAAATTGCTACCTTTATTCAGCTTAACGTGGCTGTAACGCATTGAGAAGAATAGTTTGATCTATGCAATGTCAGCGTTGTCAGGGTATGTTGGGTGTTAGGCAATACACTAAAAGTTTTAAGATTTTGCGGAATTTATGGTATAAACTTCTCGAATACCAGAGCAATTTCCTCCACCCAAATTACTGCTGTCATTGCCCTCGCTGTCGAATCACAAGCAGTAGCTGAGAAATTAAAACCATAATTGGTAACTCAATCAAGGGGCCAATGACTAAGGCAAGAGCTATTAAAGCTCCTCAACCTACGAATCAAGGCTTTTTTCGATTTGGCGAAGGTATTGTATACTTTGGAGCTAATTACATCTTCAGTCCTGATTCAGCTTGTGGCAGTGCCGATTCTGGTGCTTGTTAACAGGAATGAAGCAAGAGATTTAAAATATTGATTGAAGAAACTATTTAAACACCCTTCTGGTTAAACCAAGCGTCTAAATCAGCCATTCCCTGAAAATCGAGTAACGCTTCACCAAGATTTTCTAGCTCCTCTAAAGAGAGAATTTCAACACGTTGGCGCACATCCTGGGATAATTCTCCCACCCGTCGAGTTAGTAGACGCAGAACAAGTTGACGCTCTCTTTGTTCTCCTCTTTGTTCTCCCCTTTGTTCTCCTTCAGCTAGGATTTCCTGATAAATTACTGACTCGCGCATCATACCCTCCCGAAATAATTGTCTAACTAAATCTTTTTTATATTTTAGTCCCGCTAATATTTGGGTGTAAGCAGAAATTTCTGTTTTTTTGGCTTGGGAACTTTGATTAACTTTTTCCACCACTTGTTGTAGTAGAATGTGCGGTTGTTTTGTTGCTGCTAGTGGTGCTAATGGTAACAAGGCTTCGTCATTCAGAAATATTCCTGGGTTTTCTTCCCACATCCGTATCACGCGATATTCGTGACGAGTATTTTCAATGTTGAAGGAAGTTTCAATTACTGTTTCTGGTGTTGGGGGCAGCAATAGAACTACAACTTGGCTGATTGGTAGACGATATAAACGATACAACCGCACCCAATAATCTAGCATTCGTAAAGGTAATGGTGGCGTTGATTCGAGTTTAGTTTGAAACTCCAGGTGTAAAATTCTTTCTTGTAACTGTAAAAACGTGACGTAATCAGCCCGGATTGGTTCAATACTCAGTTCGGTTTTCAGAACTTTGACATTTGTTTGTGGCGTACCTAAAACCCAATTGGCAAAGTTGGCGGGATATTTTTCCGATAGCAGTTTGCAGAGATTATCAAATGACATTTGAGGATAGGCAAAAACTCAACCCAACCTCACCATTATCATGGTTTTTGACCAGAGAATAAATGCGATCGCCATATACCTGGCAAATGTCTCTGTTGACAAAGAAAATTCAACAATATGCGTCAAAACGGCGCTAATTTAGCCGTAACCACAAATAATTGCCTTTTACCCAGCACACCATATCCGTTGCCAATGAGAATACTTTTACCTAGTATGCTGTAGGTATCCCCCATTTCTTATCAAAACTCACAATTCTTCTGAGCTGTTACCAACATGTCTCAACCAACTATAGAATCAATCCTACAAGAGAATCGTCTATTTCATCCCTCTGCTGAATTCTCCCAAAACGCTTATATCAGAAATCTCGCAGATTACCAGGAACTCTACGATAAGGCGAAAGCTGATCCGCAACAATTCTGGGGAGAATTGGCGGAAATTGAGTTGCACTGGTTCAAAAAATGGGACAAGGTGTTAGACTGGCAACCGCCTTTTGCTAAGTGGTTTGTTGGGGGTAAGATTAATATTTCCTACAACTGTCTTGACAGACACCTGACTACTTGGCGCAAAAATAAGGCGGCGCTGATTTGGGAAGGAGAACCAGGGGATTCCCGTGTCCTCACCTATGCTCAACTGCACCGCGAAGTTTGTCAGTTTGCGAACGTGCTCAAACAATTGGGGATACGAAAAGGCGATCGCGTTGGTATCTATATGCCGATGATACCGGAAGCGGCGATCGCTATGTTAGCCTGTGCCCGCATTGGCGCACCTCATAGTGTAGTATTCGGTGGTTTCAGTGCCGAAGCTTTACGCGATCGCCTCATCGATGCAGAAGCCAGGTTAGTGATCACTGCTGATGGTGGTTGGCGCAAAGATGCGATCGTTCCTCTCAAAGAACAAGTAGACAAAGCTTTAGCTGATGGTGCTGTCCCCAAAGTCAAAGATGTGCTGGTGGTAAAGCGCACTGGGCAACAAACTCACATGGAGCCAGGTAGAGATTACTGGTGGCATGAGTTACAAAAAACTGTGTCAGCCATTTGTCCTGCGGAACCAATGGACAGCGAAGATATGCTGTTTATCCTCTATACTTCCGGCAGTACTGGCAAACCCAAGGGTGTTGTTCATACAACGGCTGGTTATAACTTATACACCCACCAAACCACCAAATGGATTTTCGACCTGCAAGATACTGATATCTACTGGTGTACTGCTGATGTTGGCTGGATTACAGGCCATAGCTACATTGTCTATGGGCCTCTTTCCAATGGTGCCACAACGCTGATGTACGAAGGTGCGCCCCGTGCTGCTAATCCTGGGTGTTTCTGGGATGTGATTGAGAAATACGGTGTCACCATTTTTTATACCGCACCTACCGCTATTCGGGCATTTATTAAAATGGGTGAACAGCATCCCAATGCCCGTAACCTGTCTTCCCTGCGGTTATTAGGCACCGTCGGCGAACCCATTAACCCCGAAGCTTGGATGTGGTATCACAAAGTAATTGGTGGGGAACGCTGCCCAATTGTTGATACCTGGTGGCAAACAGAAACAGGTGGGATTATGATTACACCTCTACCAGGGGCGATCGCTACTAAACCCGGTTCCGCAACTCGTCCTTTCCCTGGCATTATTGCAGATATTGTAGATTTGCAAGGCAACTCTCTACCCGATAACGAAGGTGGTTACTTGGCAGTGCGTCATCCTTGGCCTGGGATGATGCGGACAGTTTACGGCGATCCCGAACGTTTCCGCCGTACCTACTGGGAACATATTCCCCCCCAAAATGGCAAATACACTTACTTTGCCGGTGATGGTGCTAGACGGGATGAAGACGGTTACTTCTGGGTTATGGGACGCGTTGACGACGTGCTAAATGTATCAGGACATCGCCTGGGGACAATGGAAGTAGAATCAGCATTGGTCTCCCATCCAGCCGTTGCCGAAGCGGCTGTAGTCGGTAAACCTGATGAACTTAAGGGTGAGGAAGTAGTCGCTTTTGTGACTTTAGAAGGTACATATCAAGGCAGTGAGGATCTGAGTAAAGAACTCAAGCAACACGTCGTCAGAGAAATTGGTGCGATCGCCCGTCCTGGGGAAATCCGATTTACAGACGCTTTGCCCAAAACGCGATCGGGTAAGATTATGCGGCGCTTACTGCGGAACCTAGCCGCAGGGCAAGAAGTATCAGGGGATACTTCAACTTTAGAAGATCGCAGTGTCTTAGATAAATTGCGCGAAGGTACGTAAATTTTAGAGACGTAGCAGTGCTACGTCTCTACTGCTTAACGCACCACAGATTTATCTATTATGGGATCAGGACATTATTGAGGCATTGAGAGCGATGAAGTTGAAGAGTCAAATAAAGTCAGTATTTGTTCAACCTCTTAGCTGCATAACATTGAGTATCATCACCACAATTTCGATTGCACCATTGGCGTTAGCAATTGCTAGCAAAACCTCACCCATCCAATTCACCACAGAAAAACAACAGCCACAAAAACTGGCACAATTTTCAGACACAGAGCAAACAGAGCGATCGCAACTCTTACAACAAGCAAATTCTCTATATAATCAAGGCGATTTAAAAGCTGCGGAGGAGAGTTTCCGCAAATTTATTCAAAAGTTCCCAGAAGACGCCTTTGGACACTTTCAATTAGGCAATATACTCTTTTCTCAAAAAAAATCGGAACCAGCCGTCAGCGCTTACCGAGAAGCTATTCGTATCAGAGCACAATATGCTCTGGCTTATAATGCTATTGGGATAGTTTATGCTAGCGACAGTCGCTGGGAAGACGCCATAGTTGAATATCAAAAAGCTCTAGAAATTAATCCTAATTATGGGGAAGCATTAACCAATTTGGCACTAGTACTCTGGCAAACAAATAAACGCGATAATGCAGTTTCCTCTTTAGAAAAAGCTTTAGCTATCTTCAAATCACAAAATAGAAACGAAAAGGTTAACCAAGTGGAAAAAATTCTACAACAGATCAAAAATTCCGATGAGCCTAATGTTTCATAAAAATCAAATAATTTGGTTAACTCAAAGCTAAATAACCTTCGTATTCTTTTCTGACATCGGTTAGCTGCTTTTTTGAAATGAATTCTACAAACATTTCCCTGGTTTTACTACACAAAGCCAGGGAAATGTTATTTTGTTTAGCTAATTAAACACACAAAATGAGTCGTCAAATTTACCTTAGTTAACAGCATTTTGCAACTCAGCTGTCCGGACTGCAAGCTGCTGTGTCTGATTACCCCGTTGCACCTTTACTTGCAACACCTGACCAAGGCGACTATTTTCCACAGCGTTTTGTAACTGTTCAGCAGTGGTGAGTGCTTGTCCATCGACTTGCACAATCACATCTCCCCGTCGGATACCAGCAGATGCAGCTGGGGAATTGGGTACAACGCGTACTACCAAAACACCATTAACTTCTGGTATTTGGATAGGAGAGTTGGGGTCAGTATTATTTTGTTTGGCTAACTGGGGTGTCAAACTGAGCATCTGCACTCCTAAGTAAGGGTGACTAACTTTACCAGTACGTTGCAATTGTGCAGCGATCGCTTTGGCTTTATCAATGGGAATAGCAAATCCAATCCCCATCGCATCAGCACGAATCGCTGTATTAATCCCAATTACTTCACCCTGAGCATTAAGTAAAGGGCCACCAGAGTTACCAGGGTTGATCGCTGCGTCAGTTTGAATAAACTCTAGGCGTTTGTCAGTAATCCCAACTTGAGCACTAGAACGCTTGAGAGTGCTGACAATACCCAAGGTAACGGTATTATCAAACCCTAAAGGATTACCAACTGCGATCGCCCAGTCTCCTACCTGCACATTACCGGAAGTACCCAAGGGTGCAATTGGCAAATCGCTACCAGCATTAATCTTGACTACTGCCAAATCTGTGACTTCATCAATGCCTTGCACTTTGCCTTCAAAGGTGCGACCATCTTTGAGTCTAACTGTCACCTTATCAGCTTGATCGACTACGTGGGCATTAGTCAGAACCAACCCACTCTTGTCAATAATGAAACCAGAACCAAGACCGCGTAGTTGCTCAGTAGGTGACTGTCTGGGAAAACCATCACCAAAAAACTGCCGGAAAAAGGGATCTTCAAAAAATGGATCGTTACGACGCGTAATAGTACGCTCTGTATCAATCCTCACAACTGCTGAACCTACACGATTTACAGATGCTGTTACAAAGCTACTGCTACCTATTGCAGCAGAGGCTGGTGATTGTCGTTGAGCAATTAATTCTGGTTGGTCAACACTTGCAGAATTTGGTGCTGGTTCTGCTTGGGAAGGTAGTACCCGCAGAGTGCTAACAGTGAGCAGAACTCCTACAAATATGGCTAAAACATGAGAACCTAATCGACGTAGAGAACGCGGTAGCTGGGAAAATTTCATACTCACAACCTAAATTTATCAGCCTGATTGTTGCTTAGTCGTGACGAATCTATTTAACCTTATTACTAAACCACGGATTAAAATCCGTCTATATCGGCTTGTTTACACTGTTTTTGGTTTCCTCTACTTTCCCCAAGGTTTGATTTGGGTATTGCACGAGTTACCTATAATCAAATTAATTGAATGTTCATCCCAAAGGCTATTATGGACATTTACCCCTGAGAGGTTCGGGTTTTACCCATTACTTGGTTTAGTTGTTATTATTCATTACCCATGTTCCACTCTCCTCTAGACTAGGATCTTAGTAATAGCAGAACTTTAACAACCCATGAATGGCTCAAACCAATCATCTCAAGAATCTTTGCCAACATCCCAATCAACAGAGCACTCTCACAATCACGAACACCTAGACCATACTCATAAACAGGTCGATTCGACTCATCCCCATGTTCATAGTGAAGAGTCGTTACGGAAAATTGTGAATCGGCTCTCACGCATAGAAGGACACATTCGTGGTATCAAGACGATGGTACAACAAAGTAGCCCTTGTCCCGATGTTTTATTACAAATTGCCGCAGTGCGGGGTGCGTTAGATCGGGTAGCACGAATAGTTTTAGATGAACATTTAACTGAGTGTATTGCCAGAGCGTCAAAAGAAGGCAATATTGAAGTTGAAATTGAGCAACTGAAAGCAGCTCTAGATCGGTTTTTACCTTAACATTTTCATATTTTTTCTACCCTGTCTGCGGTTCATAAGTAATTGACTTAATCACAAAAGGCGTAGAGCAAGTGGTGTCGATTTGCAGAAAGTTTTTGTGACACACAGATAAGAGGTAATAGAGGAATTAATTTTCGATAATGTTTGTCCACCTTATAAGGGCTAATAACTAACGTTAAATCTTGATAAATAACAAGAGTATGTATGAGCAATAAAAACTATCAATTTCACTATTGTTTAATAGTGAATAAAAATCGACCGCTCATCCTTTTTTTACATGGCTTCATGGGTAACATTCATGAATTTGATGAAGCCATAAAATTACTTTCTCATGAATTTTCTTACCTAATAATCGACCTTCCTGGACATGGAAAAACTCAAGTTTTAGGTGGTGATGAATACTATACAATGTCAAACACTGCTCATGCTGTAATCAACTTATTAGATGAGTTAAGTATCGCTAATTGCTTTTTAATTGGTTATTCGATGGGTGGGAGATTAGCTTTATACCTCACCCTACATTTTCCAGAACGCTTTTCTAAAGTTGTCCTGGAGTCAGCTTCTCCAGGTTTATCAACAGAAGTAGAACGATTAGAACGCATTAAACAGGATGCTCAAATAGCGAGAAAGTTAAAGAGAATTATTAATAAAATTGATTTTGCTGCTTTTCTTTCCAATTGGTATAACCAAAGGATTTTTGGTGCGATTAAAAATTATTCAAAATACGATCGCATGATAGAAAGTCGGTTACAAAACCATCCACTCGAATTAGGTAAATCACTATGCTTGATGGGTACTGGTTCTCAACATCCTTTATGGGAAAAACTTAAAGAAAATACCCAACCAGTACTTTTACTAGCTGGTGAATATGACCAAAAATTTATAGATATCAATATAGCAATTTTACAAAGATGTAAATTAGCCCAGTTAAAAATCATTGAAAAAGCTGGACATAACATCCACTTGGAAAATACACAGGAATTTGTACAAAAAGTCAGATATTTTTTTAATACGTAGGGGCGTAGGCGGAGCCTTCCCGTAGGTTACGGTTGTTCGCCTTTCTCCATTTGTTAGCTAATTATTTCTTTTGGGGAGAGGTTGATAAAGGTCTAGGAATCGGGGTTGTAGTGACATTTGTTGATGGTGGATTAGCTGCTTTTAATTCCTCTTGTAAGACTTTTTGATAAATCTTCGGCAAAGAACTACTAACAGAATTAGTTTCTATCCCATATCCCAGACTTGTCCAAGTTGGAGACAGCCGCCGCAACACATCATTTAACTTACCCTGACGCAGCTTTTGAGCAATATCAGTTCCCCCCCAAACTTGGGAATCACTCAACCAACGGTAAACTACCCTATCTTGATACTCAGCTTCAAAACTATAAGAAGCCCAAAACATGATTTGCATAGGGTTGGGATGATAGCGTGGGGCAATTTGATACCAAGTAGTATTGATAATTTGATATCTACCAGCAGCTGTGGAACAATTACCTGTATTGGGGCCAGTCACAATAGTGACGCATATCTCTGGATGACGACTGAGGTCACTGATTTGTTGACCACCATACAGCAGTGAATAGGGACGGCTACCACTGGCTTCACTGGCTGAGATAGTACGCATTAAAGCACGAATGTAAGGATCGCCACCTTGCATCACTAAGGGTGGCTGTTGACGTCCAAAAATAGGATCAGAAGGCGATCGCAAGCTTCCATGAATATACCACTGCAACAAGCAGACAAAGCCTAGAAGCGCGGCTAGGGGAGCAATTAGTTTGTCAACGCCTTTGAATTCTAAGCCTTTCAGAGTCCCACTCCTTCAATACTCGCTACTTATAGGTAACAACAATCATCGACGGATTAATTCCGGTAAAGTTCACGCTTGATCAAGTTAGGACTTACGCAAGTGTCATATTTTTTTCGTGTAGGTTGTCCAGGGGAGCTACTTCCCTCCGGGGAAGCAAGCTACGCGAAGCGGCGACCTCAGGAGAGGAAAGTGGCTTTCAAAAACGGAGCCGGAGACGCTCCGCTTTTGACTCTTCTACCAGCTTATGAAGCAGTGTTTTGAGATTTCGCCTCCAAGTTTTCCAAGCGACTTTTCAATTCCTGGTTCTGTTGCTTGAGTTGGTCGAGTTCCTCACGCAACTGAAGCAGAGCACTTTCTGAACCAATATTTTTTTGCAACTGGGCGATTTCTTCATCAGCATAGCGACGCACACGTCCATCTGCTGTTTGATCAGCAAGCGATCGCAAAATCCCAATCGCTTTGGGTGTCTCCATTTGACCTAATGCTGTCAACACTGCTACTTGGGTTAAAAAGAAAGTCTCTTTCGCCAATTCTCCTAGTCTGGCTAAAATCCGTTCCAAATTTGTTGGGCTTTGACCAACAGAAATTTTACCCAATGCACGAATTGCTGCTAGACGCAAGGGTTGTGGTACACCAAGTTTGGTGTATTCTAATACTAGATTTAGAGATGCTTCAGAGGTTTTGAGTTCAGCTAAACCAGCGATCGCCCCACTCCGGACTACCTCATTCCACCCGGCTTTGTCTTCTAAAACAGATTTCAGCAGCTTGATCACCTTTTCTTCCTTGGGTTTTTCTTCTAGGTTAGTAGCGGCAATTGTCCCCAAGGCACGAGCTGCGGCGGCTTCTACATAATAACTGCGATCGCCATCTTGTACTAACGCTTTCACCGCTTTATAACTTTCAGAGGTTTTGGTTTTAGCCAGTGCATCCACCACAGCCCGCCGCACCAAAGCATTTTGGTCTTGCAATCCCGGTAGTAACGCATCAAAAGCTTGGTCTAATTTGATTTCTGCCAATTGCTTCGCTACTTCCACCCGCACACCCCAAAAAGCATCATGGAGAAGTGCAGCAGCTAATGCTTTGGTTGCTTCCAAACCACCTTTTTTTGCTAAAGCTGCTGCTGCATAGATGCGAGAAATGGGATCAGGGTCAAATTCCAACTGTGCTTTGAGTTCTGGTAGTGGGTACTCTAAAGCCACAGTTTTGAGGAAGTTATTCCCCACATCAAAACTCACAAATTGAGGCTTTTCTGTGAGAGGGAAATAAAAGCTTTGTTCCTGTTCATGTACCCGCACCGTGAAAGTCGTGAGTTTCGCAGGTGCTTGTGGTTGGCTATAGCCAAACCCAATGGGAATTTTCAGGTCAAACAAATCGTTATGAGAATTATTACCTGCCTTAGCTTGGGTTTGAGTGACTGTGACCTTGGCTAAATTAGCATCCCCATCCCAAGAGTAAGCCACTTTAAAATCAGGATGACCGCCTCTGTATACATACTGGTCAAACAAAAATGCCAGATTACGCCCAGTCGCTTTTTCAATCGCCCTGAGTAGGTCTATTGTTTCCACAGTTTTGTGGGCATGATCCCGCACAAAGGTTTGGATGGCTGGCCAAAACAATTCATCTCCCAATTCCGCCCGCATCATGTGATAAACACAAGATCCTTTTTCGTAAATGTGGCGATCGTAAAGTTCAATGGCTTCCCGGTAAACATGAGTTACCATTGGTCGGCGGTAACGGCTACTATCTTCGCTAATATAACTTTGGGCTTCTAGCAACCGATAGTATGCGGCTTCGGATGCTCCATATTCATGTTCTGTCCACATCACCTCAGAATAGGAAGCCATCCCTTCCTTAATCCAAGCATGTGACCAATGTTTAATCACTAGCAAATCGCCAAACCATTGGTGTGCTAGTTCATGCACAACTAAACTTTCGGTGTTGCGGTTATCTAAGCTGGCGCGTTCATCCAACAAACAACGGTCAGTTAACAGCGTGGTGGAAGTGTTTTCCATCCCACCAAAGATGAAGTCATCAACACAAACTTGAGCATATTTCGGGAAAGGATAGGGATAACCATACTTTTCGCTCAAAAATTCCAGCATTCGCGGCGTTTTGCCCATGCTGCGTTTGGCGTCTGCTTCTCGTCCCTTTTCTACATAGTAAGTGACAGGTTTACCTTCCCACTCATCCCGAATTTCCGCAAAATCACCTACAGCCAAAGTCATTAAGTAGGTGGGGTGGACTTGTTGCTGTGACCAATTGTAGATTTTGCGATCGCCATCTTCTTCAGTGTAGATCAATTCACCATTAGAAATTGCTACTAAGGGCTTGGGAACACTGACACGAATTTCCGAAGTAGACAACTGTCCTGGATAGTCAAAGCAGGGAAACCAAAAACGAGAATCTTCATCTTCTCCCTGAGTCCAGACTTGGGTGGGCTTATTGGGATAGTGCTTATCTGGTTGAATAAAATAGATACCGCGTTGGGGTCTTTCTGCCGAGTAGGTAATTGCAATCAACAACCGCTTACCTATCTGTGTTGGTTGAGACAATTGGATGTCAATCTGTTCGCCATTGTAATCAAATCTCTGTGCTACCTCATCCACTTTTACAGACTTGATCTGCAAGTTGACAGCATCCAAAGTCAATCGGTCAAGGCCATTACGGATAGGCAATAGGCGAATAATACAAGTCCCGTCATATCTTTGGTTAGGGATATCCAAGTTGAGGTCGAGAAAAATATGTTCTACCTGTCCAGGGCGATCGGGGTTGTAATGTGGTTTTGCTCCTGGCAACTCAAAAGGTTTGTGTCCGTTATTCTCTGTATCAAAATAAGACTGTGACATTGACGCTTACTGCCCTTATAATCCTGACAAGTCTGAATAGGTGTAGTGAATAAAAATAGTGACATTGGGTATATTTCCCAACTCAATTCAGCATTCTGGAAGGATTCCCCTTG
Organism: Goleter apudmare HA4340-LM2; assembly: GCA_019359495.1. Lineage (GTDB taxonomy): Bacteria > Cyanobacteriota > Cyanobacteriia > Cyanobacteriales > Nostocaceae > Goleter > Goleter apudmare. The sequence continues at coordinate 18,348 of JAHHHF010000021.1, read as the reverse complement.
GGGGTTGCATGAGGTAGTAAAAGGTCAAGAGTGAAAGGGAAATAACACAGTCAATATATCTTCTGCTATTCCCTTTTTTCAGCAAAGGTGTAGGATGCAAGGGGGAAATTGCCTTTCCTCTGCACCCTGCACCTTAACCTTCCGCCTCTTTTCCCATTCCCCATTTCCTTCCCGCCTTTACTTCCCCTGATGTAAGCTAATATTTTCCACTCTTTTGTCATCTAATCAAGAGTATTTTCTACTTTGATAGATGTTCATTGGAAGTACTCTCCAGTATTTCATAGCTTAGGGTAGGTGGCTGTGATAGTGCAGGTAATTTTTTTGAGATTCACAACACACCATTTACGGATTCGCACTTCGCCCTATTGAAGTACTTCTAGGAGCACCTTTAAAAGTATAGTGTGTAGAAATACTAATCGTATCAGTAAATACCGATGGATTAGGTAGATTAGTAATATATCCTAAAAGTCTATAGTGACGTTTTTACTAACCTCAGTAACAATTGAAGCAACAAAGGATAAGAACAATGCCTGAAAGTAAATCAAAATTTTTAATTCCTACTATTGGTGCTGCTGCGGTCTTGACAGGTAGTGTAGTAGCTTATATGTACCTGAAAAGCCCTGCTGGAGACAGTTCAGCTTTAGGTAGCGCTAAAGTAGTCCCTTCTACCGCATTAATGGCTACTTATATCAACACCGATCCTGAAGCTTGGGCGAAGTTAAAGCAGTTCGGGACTCCAGAAGCACAAAAGTTAATCACCCAGGGCTTGGAGAAATTTAATGAGGATACTCTCAAGGAAAGTAACATTTCTTACGAAAAAGACCTCAAGCCTTGGGTTGGTAGTGTGATGGTTGCTGTGTTACCACCAAATCCAGTCAAACCAGCACAGTTGAATACCCCATCTGGTGAACCTAATCAGCCGACAAAGTTAGGGTCAGAACCAAATGTTTTGGTGGTAGTGGGCATTAAAGACAAACTTAGCGCTTTAAATTTTGCTAACAAATTAAAGGGCCAAAAAGATGTCAAATTCCAGGAATCTGACTACAAAGGCGAAAAAATTATCGAAACTGGCTCTCAGGGCAAACCGACATATAGCGCTATCCTCAACAATAGCCAATTAGTCTTGGCTCCCGAAAGGCAAACTGTAGAACAGGCAATTAATACTTATAAAGGACAGCCCTCCTTTGCCAGTAAAGAAGGTGCAAACACAATTCTCGCTAAAGGTGTAGATATTCAAAACTCCTTAGCTCAAATCTATGTACCAGATTATGCAGGCATGGTACAGCAATTAATCGCCACAAATCCCCAGGCCGCCCAGCTACCGCCACAAACCCTCAACCAGATCAAGCTAGTAAAATCTATGGTGATGGGTGTTGGTGTTGACGATGCGGGAGTACGATTAAAAGCGATCGCTAACTTAGATCCCCAACTCAATAAATTCCAGTATCAAACTTCCCCCGCCAAGATAGTAGGACAATTTCCCACAGATACCTTAGCCCTCGTTAGCGGACAGGGTATCAGTCGTAGCTGGTCACTGCTAGTTGAGCAATCAAAAGATTATCCAGAATTTAACCAAGCAGTCGCACAAGTCCGCCAACAATTAAAATCAACTGTCGATCTAGATTTAGATAAAGAGATTATCGGCTGGATGGATAAAGAATTTGCAGTTGCAGCCATTCCATCGAATCAAGGTATATTAGCAAGAGTTGGTGTTGGTGGCGCTTTTGTATTTGATACTAGCGATCGCAAAACTGCGGAAAGTACTTTGATTAAGCTAGATAATCTGGTGAAACAGCAATCAGTCAATGTTGCTAAAAGAAATCTTGGCGGTAAAGAAATCACCGAATGGCAAATTCCCCAACAAGGAGCCTTATTAGCTCATGGTTGGCTAGACCAAGACACCCTCTTTATCGCTGTTGGCGGCCCCATAGCTGAATCTCTCACCGCTTCCAAAGGTCAATCTCTAGAAAATAGCGAAACTTTTACAGCTGTGACTGGTTCCTTGCAAAAACCCAACGGTGGCTACTTCTACCTAGATATGGACAAAACAATGGCTGTAATCAATCGTGTTGCACCACCTAGCACTATTCCAGCCGAAGCTAACGCGGTTATCAGTTCTATTCGTGGCTTGGGTGTTACCGCCACTAGCCCCGATACTTCTAGCAGTCAAGTGGAAATGTTATTGGCTCTCAAACCTAGTACTACAAAGTAGAGTGATTGGGGACTGGAAAAACTCTTAACCCAGTCCCTTATCGGTTAAAGCGGAGTATTGCGAGATTCTAAAGTATTCGTCAGCCGATCTAATGCACCAGTCAATCTTTCCTGCGCTACGAGGTTAGTGTCTAGTGGGGGATCTTCCGCTAGCTCAACTTCTTCTTTCCTTTTGAATTTTTGTAAAGCTTGAATTACTACAAATAAGACCAAGGCAATAATGATAAAGTCAACTATTGCCCCGATAAACTTACCAATAGCAATTCCTGGACCAATGGTAATTGTTCTCCAGTCTTTGCCAGCGAAGGAAACCAGAGGGTTAATAAATGGCATCACTACATCCTCAACAAAAGAGGAGACGATTTTGCCAAAAGCACCACCAATAATGACAGCGATCGCTAAATCAACTACATTACCTTTAAGTGTAAATTCTTTAAAATCCCTGAAAAAGCCACTTGCTTTTCTTCTTGTTCTTGCCATATTTGTTGTCAATGCTACATGTTATTTTTTATCGTCTTTTGAAGACGGCAGCTATCTCAAACGAGACAAACTTTAAGAAATATCGATATCTTACCAGTCTGAGAACAACAAAAAGTCACCTAGTAGCAACACCAGAGAAATTGGCTGCTAAATTGCAAGAATTAAATATAGATTCAGATATAATCTATGTAATTTCTATAGGACTAGTATTTGATTTCTGAAAAAGCTCCGTACATCTGGAGAGAGAAAATCAAAGGTAGTTATGATTCCTATAGTTCCATAAATAGTTGCTTGAGATTCATTCTTTAAGGTTGTCGTCATACTTTGCGGCAGATAGTTAGAGATAGTTTTAGTTATCATTAGTTATAGAGGGTTGCCTGCGTTCGACAACTGTACACTGATCACCCATGATCCTCAGCATAACGTTGTGGGGAGTTGCCACATTATATGGCAACCAACAAACACAGGCTTTTTGGCGAAATTCGTAGATTTAATTACAAAAATTCTCCTAAATAATGTTCAGGAGATATTTGCCATAAAATCGATGTTGGCATGTACTGGGATAGTCTCCAAGCAACGACAGACTTTTTGGCATTTTGGCATAACATTCTGATTAATTCAGGATAGGGTGATTGTTAATAGGATGTAAATTTAGTAATTACTACCTTGTGATTAAGGTACTAGAGTTTGGTGTTTCTCTAGCATTGCGATAAATTTTGCAGTGGTGATTAATTGAGATTCAAGTAGCTTATATTTAACATCATTAAAATCAAATTATATCTAGATAAAAATCTACAATATTTCACAAGTTTGTGTATTATATTCACTCGAATCGGGATTGATAATTTTATTTCTAATAAACCATGTATTACAGAACATCAATCATTACTAGAAATTCTAATTTTCCATTTAAATTGACCATTGAAATTATTTTTTTTAATAAAACAAGAAGATAAACATCAAATTTATGCATAAACAGGAGGAAAATTAAATACGGCGTTAACAAATTTTGAAATGGAATCATAAAAATCAATTTTGACTCACACACTTAGTGAAAGCATAGTTTTTTATACTACTAAGTAAGCCGTAGAGAGTTTGTTTTCAGCCACATTTTAGAGAGGGTTAGTCTGATCTAGTTAACTGATGAAAGATTTTCCTGGCTTACAGCACAACTCTCTTGCTCTTTTCGACCAAAGGGGAGTAATGTACGATAGGCGTCATGTAACAAAGTGTTCTGCTTTATCCGAGAGTAAAAAATTGTGAATTAAAAAAAGATAGGAGATAAAGACCGCAACTTGGCAACTTTTGATGACTGAAAGTAAATTAACGCTAATTTACTCGCCTAAGTTGACATTTATGAACAATTAAAAACTGTTTGTTTGAAGTATATTTATCAACTTTATCATGGAACATATTTCACAACTGGCAGCAAAAGTTAGAGACAAAACTTCATTCCCAGATATTTTAGTCATATCCCGGAGCTTCCTGCCCAAACAGGCTGTAATTGGAGAATATATTTATAATCGCTGTCTTCAAAATCCGGAAAGGGTAATTGTTCTAACAGCTAGTTGCTCTGGCGATAAAGTATTTGATCAGGTGCAAAAGTTTCCTGTATATCGCTGGCCGATACCAAGATACTGGGGTTTCTTCAAGCCTCTGTTACATCTAATATGGTCATTTGTCTTTGCCATTAAACTTTATTTCCGCTATCACTACCGCTATATTGAATGGGGTCACGGCTACGAATTTCCTTCACTGTTGCTCTTGAGTTATTTTCTACCTATCCGCTTTTTTATCTACTTGCACGGGAATGATATTCTTTGTGGTTCACGTAACCTCCTGTGGCGCGCGCTATTTAAATTGACACTAAAGCGAGCCGAAGGCATTGTTTGTAATAGTTCCTTTACCCAAGATTACCTAAGAGCAAACTTTCGGTTAGATACCCCTACCCATGTCATTAACCCTGTAATTCGACCGGAAAAATTTAGCGGGGTAACAAATCAAAATAATTTAGACGATTTACGTTCTCAAGTGCGTCAGCAGTACAACATTCCAGAAACAGCAATAGTGATTCTCTCGGTAGGACGCTTGATTAAACACAAAAGCTTTAACCGCGTGATTGATAACTTACCACTACTGCTGAATGTAGGAGTAGATGTTCACTACATAATCTGTGGTCAAGGGCCTTGCGAAGCAGAACTAAAATCTCAAGCCCAACGTTTGCGAGTAGATAAACGAGTCCACTTTGCCGGCTACATCCCTGAACGGGAATTAGTTGGTTACTATGCAGCCTGCGATATCTTTGCCATGCTAACTTTGTTGGATACTAAAGCCGAAAATATAGAAGGCTTTAGCATGGTTTATTTAGAAGCAAGTTATTTTGGCAAGCCTGTAATTGCTTCCCGTTTAGGTAGCGTGATTGATGCTGTTCACCATGAAGAAAATGGCTTGCTTGTCAATCCCAAATCCGGTTATGAAGTTTTTCAAGCTTTCTGTCGGTTATCAAAAGACCAGCAGCTGCGTGAGCAATTTGGTCGCAAAGGTAAAGAATTAGCCAATCGCAGAACCCTATACCGTTCACTTTATCAATCTGAGTCTCTAGTCAATGGTTGAATGAGTGCTGGGGAGATGAGGGAGAAATAATTCTTGACCCTTGACTTTTGACCCTTATACCTCACCCACCACCAACAATAGTGACAACTTCTAAGCGATCGCCTTGTTGTATATTTGTTTGAGTCCAAAACTGACGGTGTAAAATTTCGCCGTTATACTCTACTGCTACCAACCGGGGATTAAACCCTAGTTGTTGCAAAAGTTCCGGTAAAAGCGTTGGGGATAAACAGTTATGGTTTTCTCCATTGACTTGCAGCGTGATTTGATTAGACATAGGACTATCTAATAATTTTGAATTGATTACGACTCTGGTTTAATCCTATTTAACTGAGAGAGCAAGTATTGCGTCACTAAGGTAGGTTGTTCAGCTTGCATGAGCGATCGCACTACCGCTACCCGCCGTGCGCCAGCATCGAGCACATCATTAACATTATTCGCATCTATCCCCCCAATGGCAAACCAGGGAATCGGACAATTTTTGGCAGCGTCACTGACATATTCTAACCCAGCCGCAGCTTTACCAGCTTTCGTCGGTGTTTCATAAACTGGCCCTACACCGATATAATCAGCACCGTCAGCAATTGCCCCTTGCATTTCTTCCAAATTTGTCGTAGAACGCCCTATCAAGCGTTGGGAACCGAGTAATTGTCGGGCGATCTCAATCGGCATATCTTGTTGTCCCAGATGCACCCCATCCGCATCTACTGCCAAAGCCAAATCTACGCGATCGTTAACGATGAATAGAGCACCGTATGTGTGGCATAGCTGTCGCAGTTTGCGAGCATTTTCTAGTCGTACCGTATCATCAGCAGTTTTGTGGCGGTATTGCACAAGGGTCAGTCCCCCCTTGAGAGCCGCTTCCACAGTTGTCAATAAAGTTTCTGACTCTGAGGTGACAAGATATAAACGCGATCGCCACAGCATTTGATGGCGCTGATAGCCCATCAAATTACTTTCTAGGGTATAAACCTGATACCGCATTTGCTTAAACTCTTTCCCCATATTCGGGTTGTAGAGTTTACCGTATTCTTCTAGCACCCGCATCGCTTCTTCCACCCGACAAAAGTTAGCTTGCAACAGCGATTTAATACTGGTACGTTGTTCCTCTTGAGGATGGGTTAAATCAGTACCAGGATCGCCTGGTGTATCGCGTGCTGCTCTTAACTCAGCAGTATGCCATTGTGCTACTTCTTGTCGCAAACCCTTGCATTCTCCAGCCAAGTTTGCGTTGTTCAAGCCAAAGCGACACCATTCTTCAATAATTCGCAAGCCCTCACGAGCGCGGTCTAAGTTGGCGTCTAAAATCCGGTAAACAACTTGCTGTATCTGCTCTGTTTGGCTGTATGGCTCGACCATTACCACAACCCCGTTAGTGCTTTCATCGTAACAGCCAGCCTCTTTCATATTTGCAATGTTATTTGCATCATTGTTTTTTACCAAAGATCAGGGATTGGGTATTGGGTATTTGGATATCGGGAAAAAATATTTTTTCTCTTATCCCCATGACGCCACTTGCTACAAGTCTGGCGACCGAACGCAGGGCTGCCCCCATTCCCTATTCTCAATCCCCTCAGCCTTAATTAATTACTTTGTATTAAAAATAGCCAATCAGTCAATATGTTGAGTAACATTATCGACATACTAGTCTCTGAGATCATCAGGATTTATTATTGCTTCTAAGGAGTGCTGTAAAGTTGATTCCCCCTTTTGTGTTTCCTAATTACCGTAGGGCAGGTGTTCTGCTAGCAAAACTGATTGTCAAGGGTGACAAACCAAATTTTTTCCCGGAATTAGCCTTGCCTTCAGTTTCTTGTTCTTCAGTGTTGTTTTTTACCATTGCCATCGGAGCAGCCAGTATGGCATCCTTAGGCATCAGCCTTGGTAGTGCTGTTGCTCAAGTATCACCCACTCCCGATCAAAAGCCCCTTGGTGAAAGAACAATTTCTCAGGTTAATGTACTGTTTGTCAACCCAAGTGTCGGAGATGACAATCAAGGTAATGGTGGTGAACGTACACCGTTAAAAACTGTTACCCAAGCGCTGCGAGTAGCCACTGCCAATACTGTAATTATCCTCTCTCCAGGCACTTACAGTGCTGAAACTGGTGAGGTATTTCCCTTAATTCTCAGAACAGGTGTTTCCCTGCAAGGGGATACCCGGAATAAAGGTAAGGGCACTGTTATTCAAGGAGGTGGTGACTACCTCAGCCGCAGTTTTGGCGGTCAAAATGTTGCCATTGTCGGCGCTAACCAAGCAGGTTTAACTGGGGTAACGGTAACTAACCCTCATCCTCGTGGTTACGGTTTATGGATTGAATCCACAAACCCAGTAATTACAGACAATACATTTACTGGCAATACCCAAGATGGTATTTCCGTTACAGGTAATGCTGCACCTACTATTCGCCAAAATTACTTTGATCGCAATGGTGCTAATGGCATCACTATTGGTGGTAATTCCCAAGCCCAAGTGCAAGAAAATATCTTTCAACAAACGGGCTTTGGCATCAATATTACCCAAAATGCCACTCCTGTCATCATAGGCAATCAAATTCAGCACAATAGAGCCGGGATTGTGGTGCAGGCCAATGCTCGCCCAATTTTACGGAGTAATCTAATTCAGGGTAGCAAAGAAGATGGTCTGGTAGCGATCGCTCAAGCCATGCCAGATTTAGGTACTGTGGCTGATCCTGGTGGCAATCAATTTCAGAATAATTCCCGCTACGACATTAACGCTAGTGCTGCCAAACAGGTGATTACTGCCTCTGGCAACACCCTAGCCCAAAATCGCATTGCAGGTAAGGTAGAAACTCAAGCTCCCACAACCCTAGTATCCCGCAACCCTCTACCTCTACCGACTCCTTTGCCCAACCGGGTATTGCAAGCAATACCAACCAATGGTGAGATAGTCTTTTCGGCTCCCAGAGTGTCTGAAACTCCCCAAAGGGTTAGTAAACCATTACCCAGCAATAGTAATGCTCGCAACAACATTGCTGTTGGTAGATTAAATAATCAGCTACTACCACTACACCGAGCAAACATATCACGTTCTGTACCCAGGCTAAATACCCAAATCCAGCCCCAGCCAACAACTTCCAGAGTCGCGGGGTTTCCAATTCCTACTAGCTTGGCAGGTAGCACTCCTGCTTACCCAAGGGCAGTACCAAGACAAAGTCCTAATTTACCACAAGTAAATTACGTACAAATTGACCCCAACTCAATAGAGTTTACAGCACCCCAACTCCCCAGGGACAGGAGCGTAGAAGTTTCTCCTATGGGTAATTCAGCACCACAGTTGGCACAAGCAATTAATCCTGCGGCCAATGCTTCAGTCTTGCCCGTTCCCAGTTCTAATATTCCTATGGGTAACACCCGCAATATGCAAAAGTTGGCAGTCCCCCAATATCCTATGGGGTATTATGGCGGCTCATTGCCTACTGCTAGTACGCCTCAAATAGGTGTACGCTACCGTGTCCTGGTAGAAGTAGCAACTGAAAGGGATCAGGAGTTAGTCAGATATCTTGCTCCTGGCGCATTTTCTACAGTTTCACAGGGTCGTCGCGTCATGCAAGTCGGAGTTTTTAGCAATCAGTATAACGCTGACGGGATGGTGCAGACACTCAACAGCAATGGATTGAGAGCCATGATTGAGTTGTTAAATTGAAGGCAGTAGTTAGGCTTACCTGTTACAAACAAGGACTAAAGTCTTTACTACGAACTTTAATCATTTTGTGTTTCATTCCCAGTCTTTGACTGGGAATGAGTAAAAGTAAATATATTAGTTTCTAGTATATTGTTAGATTTTAATATCTAAATATCTAATATTTAAAGTTCCCTGACATTTCTCAATAAAATTATAAGGAGCGCACCCTAATAACTACTGATTTTCCCTTCTGGAAGTGGTGAAATTTGCCAACTAAGCTGCTGGAGCAAAAGCTCCTGGTGGAATCGGCACAAGCTGAGGGGTTGATAAACAAGTTCCTTGTCTGTACCAAATGCCTTCAACCTCAAAAGCCTCAAATTGGGTGGTGAGGATTGCCCAAGCTTGTTCGTTTAATCCAGCAGCATAAGTCCAAGTAAAGCGCCTGTTGTTTTGTAGGCGTTTTTCTAATTCTGCTAAATCTTCAGGTAGCCAAAACTGTGTCATTACCCTTTGAGTTGCAATTTCTGGGGGCGTTTGCAACATATCAGCCATAGGTTGGTTGACAATAATTTGCTTACGGTTATCTTGTCTGACAATGCTTACCGGACGCTCATTCTCAGCAGCTGCAACCATTCGATATAACAACTCTGCTGGTAGATGCAACTGGCTGCAAAATACTGCTCCTCCAGAATGTAGGATGCGTTCAGCAGTTTCAGAGGTTGCAGGTGTTCCTTGGGCTGCCATCCAGCCATAAAACTCAATGGGTTGCTTACAGCCTCTCCATTTGATCCGCACCTTACCGTTAATTTTTAACGCGGTCTCACTGAGAGCATCTCCGTAGCTGTGGGCAAGATGTGTAGCATGTCGCTTGGTGGGGGCAAGTATAGAAACCCCATCGTATGACATTTTATAGTTCCAGCCAGGTAAGTTGAGGATTCTAAGAATACTCACACTCATCTTCTTTTACACCTCCAGAATCTCTATATATTTTTACACCCTTAGACTCGTTATACACGGAAAGTTTAAAAGTTTCTTGCCAAATCATTTTTCGTTCTGCCTCTGGTAAAGCTAGAGCAGATGTGATGATGGCAAAGTCTCCAGGTGTCGGGAGTACTTCCCCTTTTGCTAATGCTGGTAAATTTTTGACTCCGCAGCGCTTCAGTTTTGCCATGTTGGCTCGCACTAAATCGGCAATGGTTTTGGGAGTGGCTGGTTGTGTAGTTGAGGTATGAGCACCTGTTTTTTTGCCTATCCACTCACGAATCAGCTCTTCTAGTGCATCACTTTGAGAGACTCCTTCACGAGCGCAGATGCTTTTGAACTCTAGTGCCAACTCTACTGGAATGTAGCCGCTCACTTGCTTGTAGTCTTCAGAACGCCTTCTGTCGGTCATATTTTGGATTTCTCAATCTCATGCTTGTCCTATTTTCTCTCATGAAGTCGGAAAAGCAAGACATTTTTTTTTGTCAATTTTAAATGACAGGTTGACAAAAAAAAATGACAGGTTTAATATTGGGACGTAGAGCAATATTTCGGCTGAAGAATAAAAAAGGCAGAACACCCTAACAGCTAGCTTTTAACTCACATAGCTAGCTTTTAACTTCAAGTAAGGAATCCAAGGGTTTTTTGCCCCTCTTTTATTCAGTATATCCGCTCTCACCCATTAAGCAACACCAAACAGCTTGATTACTGTACCTGATTCAATGACGGGCGATATTAGAGAGAGCTCTTGGAGTTGTATTAGGATAGTCGTCATTCAAATTTCCGGCTCATTCCTCACCAGGATGAGAATTCACTACACAGGGTAATGCAGCTTCAAGGCATAAGCCTAATTCCCAGTCGCACCTTGGAATGGTCAGCCCATTTTGTTTTGGTTGTCACCAAAGCAGATTGAAGTAAAGCGAAGTTTCTGGGGTTGGAACCAGTTCTCAAATATTGAAACGATTACAACTATGACCCAATTAACCTTTGACCAATTTGTTCATCCCTTATCTGACTTCCCCAATGTTGTCAATTTCAACAGTGGGGAGGAGCCGATGTTAGATTTGTACACTATGGCAAGTATGATCCTGTACTCAGCTTGTGCAAATAATAATTTGAGCGCTCAAGAGAATGCCCTAGAAGCCTTGGCAACTAACGGGGGACTGGTGGATGTTAACTCTTTGTTTGAGCGGTGTAAGGCTGGGGATCGGGGAGCAATTTTACAAACGATCGCTTTAATAGTTGCTGGACTAGAAACAAAGCTAGAAAACCTCAAATTAGTTTGAAAATGGGGAATGAGGTATGGGTAAAGAGATCTGCTCATACCTCTTCGTGGGTATTTAAAGGTTAACACTGAGCTTAGTCGAGGCTGTGACAGTTATTAGCCATCAGAGAAATTTGGGAATTGAATGCGTAACAGCTAATCGAGCTTGAATATTTAAATATGTAGAGGTGTTATTATACATCTCTACAACTTTGAATAATATTTTTTATACAAACATCAGGCTAATTATGATTAGTCGTTAATTTTCAAAGTAGAAGATTTAAGAGCCATACTCCCATACCAATTTTCATTAAGCATAGGTTTAAGAAGGTACTTGTTCACCAGAGATAGCTTTGAGTTTCGATGTGAATGAATCAGCGCGATCGCTTTTTTCTGGGGTAAATTGTCCAATGCGGCGCTGATGATTAGCAGGTGGCAATAGTTTACTCAGTTTATTGGGAATTGTAGATAGCTGTGAAGCCAAGGAACGAATTCCTGGTTGATTGGAGCTGGACTGTAAACTAGATTCTGCTTGGGGTACAGCCGCAGTGTCTAAAACACTAACTGTCGAGGAAGTTATACTTCCTACCTCTACGCTTGCGGCTTGCTGTTGTTCTCCACTCACCAATTGTAAGGGTGCAGTCTTTCTTGGTTCTGGTAATGAGCTGGCTGTCACAGAGGACAATTGCGAGTTAATATGCTCAAGAGCAATGTTTCTCTTGGTAGATGGGAGAACTGGTGCCGAAAATGAGGTTAAGTTTTCGGGAAATTTACTACAAATCATCCTTTCAAACTCCATATTGAAATGATAAGTAGCCTGACCCCGGCGTTGCCAAAATGTGAGGATTTGCTGAACCGAAACAGCTTTGTAGCGACCTTGATATAGTGCTTCGATCACGGCTATGTGTAGCCAATCAACTGGGTAATGAGTTTGCCAACGCCGAATTAATTCATTGGCACTGTACCCACTGAGATCAAAACTATAGTGAATCATTAAGGCTGTTGCTAAGTCAACAGAGGTGTCTTCAACTGGTGTAAACATGGGCTATTAGCTTCAGGCAATAGGTATAAATTTTCCACCCATCGCATATAGCCTAACGTGCTTTTAGCTATAGGGTTTTTGCCAGAGTTTTCCAAGTGGAAAAGAATTGCTTTTCATTCTACTTGGTTAACTAGTGGTCGGCAAAACGATATAGGGTGAGTTAATCGTGGATGTACGGTTGATCGCCACCAATGCTTGATAAACCATTGCAGCTACTTCGGCACGGGTAGCTTCTCGAACTGGTAAAAGTTGCTTGGGGTTGGGATAATTAACTACAATTTGTTGCTTTGTAGCAGTAGTGATCGCTTTTTGGGCATATTCAGGAATAGTATGGCGATCGCTGTAAGTAACTAAGGTATCACTATCAGCTGCTGGTAGGGCTAGCCCATTAACTAAGGAGACAATCACCTGTAGTCTTTGCACATTTTGATTCGGGCGGAAAGTACCATCAGTAAATCCGCTCACAAAGCCCCCGCTAGCGGCGATTTGGATTGCTTGAGCCGCCCAAAAATCCCTAGCAACATCGGCGAAATTGGGTGCTGGGCGTTTGGGTGTGGGATTAAAAGCTATCGCTACTAAAGCCGCATATTGGGCGCGAGTCATGGGTTGATCTGGACGATAGCTACCATCAGCAAAACCGCTAGTTAAACCCATACTGGCTAAACCCCGAATAAATATTTCTGCCCAGTGTCCCTTGAGATCGCTGAAGGAGGGCAGATCAGTATCCGGACTGACTACATAGGGCGAAGCGATCGCTTTTTCTTTACCAATAGCCACCAATGCTTGATAAACCAATGCTGCCACCTCAGCGCGAGTGCTATTTCGCATTGGTTCTAATTTGTCACTTTTGGGGTAGTTGACAATTAGCAGCTTTTGGGTAGCAACTGCTACCGCATTCAGAGCATAACTGGGAATTTGAGCGCGATCGCGGTATGCAGTTAACACATTCGGATTCCCTCCAGTTAATTTCAAGCCATTAACAATAGATACAATTGCCTGAATTTTTGTCAAATTTTGCCCTGGTCGAAATGTCCCATCAGGAAATCCACTGATAAAACCCATACTGGCAGCACTGAGAATGGCTGATCTCGCCCAAAAATCTGATTTAACATCCGTAAAGTTACTGACTTTATTGTTAACAGGTAACTGAAAAGTCTTGGCAATTATAGCAGCGTACTGGGCACGAGTCATGGGTAATTCTGGCCCAAATTTGCCATCGGGAAATCCACTAATGAAACCTTTGCTCACTAATGCTTCCACAAAAGTTGCCGCCCAATGTCCACTCAAGTCAGGAAACCCAGTAATCACTGAGATGCGACCAAGAGTATCGGAGGTAGCGGCAAGAAAATCCACAGATCCCTTGACTAGAGACGGATTCAACTGATTGCCGATGGAAACTAACTTCTGTGATGTGAGATTTTGTAAATCAAATTCCTGATTTTCTCGAAAAACATTGCCGGCAGGGTCGTGGGTGCTACCGAGGTCAGGAATCGCACTACCATTGACCAATAGACCACCTTGGCTATTTTTAACAATGAGATTCTGACGTAGTACTGGTCGCGCCTCCCGTGAAAGAGCGATCGCTGTTTTGTTTTCTGATATGGTGTTATTTGCGACTAAAGGAGCGGCAAAATCGCTCATAGCAATACCTAAACCATTTTTTTGCAAAGTATTGCGTAACACTTCACCTTTGCTATTACGAGCCATTGTCAAGCCACTGGCAGCATTTTGGACAAACACATTATCTAGAATTGCTGGTTTAGCATTGCCGGTGGCAAACACTCCTTCTCGGGCACAGTTAATAAAAGTGTTGTTACTAACGCTGGGGGCTGTTGATTCTATCCAGACGCCAGTTCCTTTTTCTGCTTTATTTGTGACAGTCACACCCATAAGACTGGCATCACCTAGCAATAATAGTGTGATGTTTTGTACGCCAAAACTGAGACTCTGATATGTGCCACTCCCTACAATCACAATACCAGCACCTTTACTGGCTTCGTTACCCACGATCATCACCCCCTCTGGAATCACCAGTGGAAACACCTCACCACTAGGAGCATGATAAGTCCCCAATCCTAGCTGAATAACTGTGGATTTTGTCGCTATTTTCAAGGCACGAGTGAGGCTTTTAAAGGGACTCAACCGGGAACCAGCATTGGCATCATTCCCTGTCGCAGGATTGACATGGAGTGTGGTAACAAGGGTAGAGTTCACCATTGGTTGTTAACAGTTAAATGTTCAAATTGTGACAGCCATAAATCATAACCATAGTAGTGGGGAATGGGGAATGGGCAATAGCTAGTTGTTGTACAAAGTACCATCTTTGCGTATAAAAATGCGATCGCCTCCCACGCCGGGTTTAGCAATCAGGTCAACATCAGGGTAGTACACTTCATCATCAGGACTTCTATCCCCAACTTCTAAATAGACTGCAACTGTCTCGGTGTGATTTACGAGTTGGTGTCCATTTTCCTCGCCAGCCGGAAACCCTACCATCATTCCAGGTTCCAGGATTTGCTCGCTAGTATTGGTAACTAAGGTAATTTCACCTGCTATGACATAAATAAACTCATCTTGTTGAGTATGCCAGTGTCTAAGTGCAGAACAACTTCCTGGATGTAGGGTAACTAAGTTGACGCCAAAATTTTTTAATCCAGCTGCATTTCCTAACGCCTGTTTTACCCGTCCTTGCACAAGCGGCTTAAATTCATCAGGGTAAATGGAACTTGAACGACTGGGTACATTTTCAGGGTTGATAATCATTTTGAACTTCCTGGGGGATTTTTTGACCACGATACATCAGATGAAGTTCGCCTATCTCGTCTGTGAAGCCCCAACGTTGATAAAACGGCATCATCTCTGGCAAACAATAGAGAGCAACAAATTCCACTTCACTTAATTGGGGATGATTGATTACTGCGTCGAATAACTGAGCACCAAGCCCTTTTTGTCTATGGGTAGACTTGATCATGACATCATAAATAGTTGCCCGATAAACAAAGTCGGTGAGCACACGAGCAAAACCAATCAATTGTTCATTCTCATCGACCAAACCTATAAGAATGTCGGATGCATTCAGCATCTTCACAACATCGCGATGTAGCCGTTTTTGACTCCAAAATTCATTTTTGAACAAATCTACTAATTCTAAAATTTGATTCTCAGTCAGTTGAGTAACAACTTTGTAAGTCATAATCAGAAATAAGTAGCTCAGTGTTAAAAATTATCGTTATGACAAGACAGAAGGAACCCAGGTTTAAAAACGTGGGACTGAAGCCAGGACGCTTTGTATCTCGTGTTACGCATCTCGATACAATTCTTCCTTTAAACTGGGCAATCACCCAGAACTAAAGCTTTTATTCTTACTTCTTTCCTCCTGCCTTCTGCCTTTTTTGGAATAGGAATAGAAACGATCGCTTGTTGGTAATCGTTAACTTGAAGGTATAGAATTTAAATGATTTATGCAATATAAATTGCTAGTAAAGGGAGCCTTACCGTAGGGCACGGTCATTCACTGTTTTAATCGGTAAGATTATTGTGAGAAATCACTCTAATTATCCAGTATTGCTTCCCACTGTCTACCAAAAAAACACATTGGTTAATTTTATTGTGCGATCGCCAGTCTGATCTAAGGTTGCCAGCACTACTTTTTTTAGAGGCTCCATCAGACTAATGTTTGAGAATTATCACCTACACACAGGTCAATTCCTCTCGACTGACATAGTACTCAAGGTGTATACTTGGTTTTTTCTCTCTTTTAAACTCCCCAGGCCGGATTCGAACCAGCGACCAATCGATTAACAGTCGATCGCTCTACCACTGAGCTACTGAGGAACGCTCACGATTAATCATATTAAACCAATATACAGAATTTGGCAAGTACTAGGGTAAACCTTTTTTTGAATGCTTTATTCCATACCTTTATAAATACCAAAGCCCCTATGGACTCAGCAAAGAATGTTGATGTTAATATTTCTCTTGCTAGTATTTATTTTAATCCCATCCGCAATTCAGCCAAACGCTGACGGGCCTTAGCGTCGATAGAATTAGCTAAAAACCTACTTTTAGATTGTTTGCGTGATTGATATTTGTGTCGCATCCGGCAAACCATTGTCTCGACTTCGCCACATAGCTGTTGTGCCGATAACCACTCAGCACCATATCCCTGTACCATCAGCTGCTGCGCTCTGTCTGATGTGGCCACAATTACCCGCGCAATTCGAGATTGTGCTATTTGGTAACGTAATGAGGCACAAGCTTTTTCAATGTAGGTATCTGCTGTTTGTCCGAAATCAGTGTAATAAACTGATAAGAGGTCTGTAATAATTTCTTGATTGCTACAAGCGTTATGATATTGAGCATCAAAAACTATTTGAGTATCATAACCTTGAAACGAGCTGTAACTAGTCATAGTTTCAACTAGTTCCCCGCGTGCTGCCTCTAGTCCTGCATGATCACGGGTTTTTTTGAGGCAAGGCCAAGCGCCAATTATGTTGTAGCCGTCTACTAACAAAACGGCTTCGCGTGGGGGACGAGACATGGTTTTTAATCACAATTTTCTAGAGTTAACAAAATTCATTCATAACTCTATATATTAGTTGAAGCATTCCCTGTAACACTATGTTACAGGGAAGAAAATATCCCATGAGAAGATAAAAGTTGCCTTAAGGTAGATGAAATAACTAAAAACGCGCCTTGAAGCGGCGCGTTGTCTCTTATTAAGAGGCTTGTTTATGTGTTTCTATCAGCCGTTGTTTGAGACGTTGGGCTTCACCCTGATCTACCAGCGAGCCACTTTCTAGCAAAAATGCGCCGTCACAATAATTCAACTCATCTAAGCGATGTGTCACCCATAGGGCTGTAATACCACGACTTTTAACAAGGCGGCGGACACCAGCTACTAAATCCAACTGACTATCAGGATCAAGCAATGCCGTTGGTTCATCTAGTAGTAAAACTTCACAACGACGGGCGATCGCACCAGCGATCGCTACTCGCTGTTTCTGTCCCCCACTGAGCGCATAGATAGGGCGTCTTTGCAGGATTTGCAAATTCACCGCCCCTAAGGCCTCTTCTACCCTGGCTCTCACCGCAGCAGTAGGCAATTTTTCCTCTACCAGTCCAAAAGCCACATCCGCACCGACTGTTGGCATGACTAGTTGATGGTCGGGATTTTGAAAGACAAAGCCCACGGGATGCAAAACTCGAATCTCGCCAGACTGGGGAGCTAATAGCCCCGCCAGTAGTCTGAGTAATGTTGATTTGCCACTACCATTTGTCCCCAAGAGCATCCAAAATTCACCCTTGGGTACTTCTAAAGAACAAGATTTGATCGCATTTTCCCCGTTAGGCCAACTGAAGTGTAAATCCTTAACTTCGATGCCTACTTCCGCCATTGACACACCTTGGTTACTCAGCAGTTAAGGCAGCAAAACCAGGTGGTCTACCGCTACTGGTGGTTACACCATCTTTTTGAATAATCTGCACCCCAGAAATTTCACTGGCACGCACAGCTATTTTCTTATCTGTTTTGCCCTCACACTTTAGTTCCACAACATCAGGGTTGCCAGAGCGAATGGCTGCCAAAATTAGCTGATAGACAGCCTCGGCGTCCTCTGCTGACTTACGTTGTACTGATATAGGGAAAGCAGTGTTCCTGATGCTTAAATCAATGGTAAACATTTAGCATTCATAAATTGGACTGTAGCACTCATTCTAGCCTTAGCTGTTTGATCCTAACTAGGGACTGGATATTGCAGACTGGGAAAATTTCTCCATTCCCTATCCCCCTAAATGTATAAATATTAAATTTTATGAAAAAAAGTCTGGAAAAATTAGCAATTTACACCTAATATGATTAAAGTCAGTAAAAAATTGTAAACTGGATTGACAACCCGGTTAGCTTTCTGTCTATAGAGAACCAAATTATGGCAATCTATAGTACACAAGGTAAAAAACCTGTACTTATAAACATTCGGAGATTCATCTAATGACCATCGCAGTTGGACGCGCCCCCAGTAGAGGGTGGTTTGACGTTCTAGACGACTGGTTGAAGCGCGATCGCTTCGTATTTGTAGGTTGGTCAGGAGTACTATTATTCCCCTGCGCCTACCTAG
>JAHHHF010000020.1 GCA_019359495.1 Goleter apudmare HA4340-LM2 | reverse complement strand
TGTGCTTTGATTCCTTCCTTCTCTCGTGTGAAGTGGATGTTTGAGTGGTTTATCCGACACACTACCTTTGATTTTACCACTCTTCAAATGTACGGAGCTTTTTCAGAAATCAAATATTAGTCCTATAATATTTACTAAGTTTTTGTTATGGTTGTTTCCTGCTTCATATAAACTTCATATTTGTTACGTGTAAAAACTGTATATTTCTATTTAGAGGCAAAATAATAGATACACATATTTTAGTTGATACAATTCACAACCTGTACACAATACTCGCTAGAGGATCTGCAAATTTGATATCAACCTCTCAATATCAGATTTAAGTAAGTCGGCATTTAGAAGTCTTGTTTTATAAAAACTTTCAATATAAAAAAATATGACTCTCTGCATTAATCCAGATTGTAGGTTTGCCAATCCTAATGGTGTTTTATTTTGCCAGAACTGTGGTTCGGAATTACTACTTCAAGGGCGTTACCAAGTCATTAGGTTGTTAAATAACCAGGGAAGCTGCACCGATACCTATGAAGTACTGCATCAGGGTGTCCCTAAAATTTTGAAGGTTCTTAAAGAGTGGGAACCAAAAGAAGATATTGAAAAACAAAAATTAATAGAGTTATTTGAGCGAGATTTCCAAGTTTTAAGCAAATCAAATGATCCGGGAATCCCTAAAGTTGAAGACTGTTTTCAATACATCACACGAAATAGTCATACATCTGTGCATTGCGTAGTCATGGAAAAGATTTTAGGGATAAATTTAGAAGAGTATATAAAACAATTAGGTAGACCAGTTGAGCCACAATCTGCTGTTACATGGCTAGAACAGATAGTTTGTATTCTTAAAGAAATTCACAACCAAGGAATTATCCACAAAGATATTAAGCCATCAAATATTATTCTCAAACCGAACGGACAACTGGCACTAGTTGGCTTTGGTGAGGTAAGACGGTTTTCCCAAGTTCAGCATCTTACAGGAGAAAGTACTCATATATATTTCCCTAATTATACAGCAGAAGAACAAACACAAGGCAAATTTTTACCTCAATCCGATTTCTTTGCTCTTGGACATACATTTATCTATTTACTAACAGGAAAAGATCAGAGAGAGCTTCAGTCTAATAATATATTAGTATGGCATCAGTTTGTTAATTCAATTTCGCCTGAATTGATCAGGATTATTGATCAGCTAATCGCACCTTCGGTAGAGAAACGTCCTGTTAATGCAGATGAAATCTTACAAAAATTGTTAGTTTTTAAACCAACGCATGGCTCTACTGTTAATGCTGAAGAAGAACAAGTAAAAACTAAATTAAGAAAAAGAAATACTGTGACATTACCGCTCATTTTGGGCGGGTTAGCGTTGATTGTTTTGTCTGGAGGAGCGATTTTTAGCCTTGCAGCAAACAGAAGAACAAATTCAGCAACAGGTGAACAAACAGTATCTCCTCCACCTCCACAATGTAGCGAAAGTACTCTTGTGAAGAAGTCGGGCAATTTATATGGTGTTATTGAAGTGGGTAGCACAGGTATAAAAGGAGAAGTAATCCAGGAATTGCCAAAAGTTAATGAAGAGGGATTTAAATTCATTATTCGAGACGAAGATATTGAGGAACGGAATGCAAACGCCGTTGATCCGAAAGCTCAGAAAGAAGCCGTTGCTGCTGTCAAAGGTATGTTCAGTGAAATGCAACGACGGTTTAATATACCTTGTGAGCAAATAGTAATTTACGGTAGTAGTGGAGTTGCATCAAAAGCTCCTCATAAGGATGCTCTAGCAAAAGCAATCCAGCAAGAAACTGGGAGAGTAATGGAGTTTATTTCTGGTGAGGAAGAAGCTAACTTTGTGTTTAGTGGTGTAGTACCAGAGTGGCGACGCAAGGAAGTTGTGATGATTGATATTGGTTCTGGCAATACTAAAGGGGCGTATCAAAAAAGTACTCAGCAAGGTGAAAGTGTAACATTTTCAATCCCTCTGGGTACAAAAACTTTTACTAAAGAAATCAGCAAGAATCAGGGAAATACAGACTTTATTAAAGCAGCAGAAAATGCGAAACTTAAGTTATTAGTACCAGAAATTAGAGATATAGTGCAGCGTAAACCTGGAATACAAAACTCATCTAGGGTATATTTAGCTGGTGGCATTTCCTGGGTTTTGTATACTTTAATACGTCCTTGTCAACGAGAACAAACTATAGAAAATATTAGGGATGAAAGGGTGGCTAGATTTGGAGAAATTTCCGCAGAAGATATTAATACATTTTATTTTAATGCCACAGGAGATCAAAAGACTTTGTTTGCACCAGACTTAAGTAAATGTACCCCTGAACGACGAGAGCAAGTTCAAAAAGATATAGAAAAGATCAGGACAGATGTTTTTTCAGCAGATAATCTGATTGCTGGTGCTGAAATTCTCCGTGCTTTCTCTAGTGAATTGAAATTCTCCGGGAAAAAGGGGATTTTTTTCGCACGTTATGCTATCGAAGCTCTGCCGATAGGATACCTGATACAAAAACTAGAGAGTGCTGAGGAAAATGTGACTAAATAAAAGTGCGTAGGCTTACTCCTACTGGGAAGCTATGCCCCTGTCAAGGATTTCGGGCAACGCAGAATTAATTATCGGAGATGTCTAATTATTAAATTGAAGAGAAGGGCGAGCGATCGCATCCCTCACATCAGGTGCGTTGCACATAGTTATAGCATTTGGACTCCAGAAATATTAATTACTAGGACTCCTGTAATATTACGTAGTGTCAGTTGCTGTTTCTCCTGGTTACAATTGTGAGATTATTTGTAGTTTCAGATTGAACAGGGGAGAGAATCGTTAAATGGCTCTTGCTGAAAAGATTATTGAATTAGTGTTGGATAAAATTTTGCTTGGCGGCATTGTTTTGATGGCAGGTTACTGGCTGAATAAAAGATTTGAGATATTTAAGAATGAAACTAATGAAAAGTATTATCAAAGACAACTAATTGCGGAGTTAGAGAACCAACAAAAGCAACAAATCTCTGAGCTAGAAAATCAGATTGCTATAGCTCGGTGTAACGCCGAGCTTGAGTTTATCGAAAGACAGATATCTGAGTTTTACTGGCCTATATACTTGCGGCTAGAAAAAGATAATGTCATGTGGAAACGAGTCAAGTCTTTGAGTCCTGAAGAAAATGTCTTACCTGAAGCTGCAAGTGAAACTATAGAAAAAGAATTCATCCTGAAAAATCATCAAGAAATAGTTGAGATTATCGAGTCCAAAATTCATTTAGCAGAGAATGCAAATAACAGCAAAGACTTGATAAATGAGTTATTAAAATACATCAAGCACGTTGCAGTATACAAAACCATCCGTTCTGTAAAAGAACTACAAATATTTAACCCTCTTGATTTGAATGAACCATTTCCTGACAAGCTTTTTCCAATGATTGAAAGTAACTTCCGAGAGCTACAAAACAGGTATGAGTCTCTTAAGAAAATTAAATTTGGAGACTTAAAAAAATATAATTAGGTGCGCTTAAAGAGTTTGGGCACTTACCCCTATGTTTGATTTCAATAATGGTGAGTCATAAATCATCTTATATAAAAAGCCTGTTTGTGATCATGATCCACAAACAGTCTTAACTTTTTCAGGCTGCTAATTAAGCTTGCTCCCAAAGCTCACGCACACGGTCAGGGAGCCAATCAGCAATTTCCTGAACCCGCTCTGGAGAAAGTTCTGCTTTGGTGGCAGAAAACACCGCTTTCAGTGCCTGTTCTACCTTGATTGTGCCTGGAATTCCTGCCTCATTGGCGATTCTGGTGAGAAATAGATTGGAATCAATTCCAATCGGAGCCGGGCCTCTTAAAGGTTTACGTATTCGGCTTAAAAATCCCACAATTGGATTGGTATCTTTCCACAAGTCAGCTACTTCTAACTGGAGTGCTTTCTCGTTGGTTGTCATAGCCTCTGTATGCAGTTCAGCCTCGACGCGATCACTGGCTTCTGTGGTCATTAAGTCACGCATAACGCGAAACACAACTTCGCTAAAGTCTCTGGCGTCATACAAATCGGCAAATCCACCTCTAACCAAGACCTTTTCCAAGAATGAGCGATGTTCATCAGCGATCGCACTTCGAGAATCTTCAATCTCCGTTGGGTCAATTTCTGGAATATTTTTCCTAAATGTTTGATCTGGCATGTTTTTTTCTTGTGCTTCTTATTATTGGGCATTGATGTTCACCCATGTAAGATTACACAAATTAAAAACGCTTAGAACCATCCTGAAGTTAGAGATGTCATCTGTTCAAAAGTTAGATGGCGTGGGATACTTGGCTTCCAAATAATCTAAAATCGCTCAGGATTCCACAACCCGAAATCCATTATCTACAATTACTGGAATGTGTTGGAGTGGATTTAAGGCGCTGAATCCATCCTGAAATTGATCACCAAGCTAGGCAGTTTTTTCTTCATCAACTTCTTTGATTGTGGTGTGATGTTGTGGCGATCACTGGAATTTTGATCATAAATTTAGCTCCCTGTCCAGGTTGTGTATCTACTTCCAGTATGCCGTGATGTTTTTCTACAACAATTTGATGGACAATTGATAAACCCAGTCCAGTGCCTTTGCCAACTGGCTTGGTAGTAAATAAAGGCTCAAATAAGTGCTGTTTGTGTGATTCAGAAATACCAATACCGTTATCAGAAATTTGAATTACGATCCATTGAGCCGAATCCATTGCTGTTGTAATCTCAATTTTAGGAGTGCAAGCATTAAGTTTGCCTTGGATCATTGCTTCATCAAGGGCATCAATGGCATTTGCCAAAATATTCATAAATACTTGATTCATCTGTCCGGGATAGCAGTCTACCTCTGGTAATTTGCCGTAATGCTTGATAATTTCAATATGAGGAAAATCACCCTTACCTTTGAGGCGATGCTGCAAAATCATTAGGGTACTATCCAGACCTTGATGTAAATCCGCAGACATAATAGAATCACCACTAGAACGGGAAAAGGTGCGGAGTGCTCCGGAAATGTGTTTGATGCGATCTGTTCCGCACTTCATGGAATTAAGAATTTTAGCCATATCCTCAAGGACAAATTCCAAATCCGTATCTTCAATGGCAATTGAAATTTTCTCTGTCGGTTGGTACTCTTGTTGATATAGCTGGATAATCTCGGTGACATCTCTAATGTACTCTTGCAAGGGTGCTAGATTACTAGCAATAAAATTGATGGGGTTATTTATTTCATGTGCAATCCCAGCAATTAACTCTCCTAGTGTCGATAGTTTCTCTTGTTGCACGAGTTGTACTTGAGCTTGTTCTAAAGCAGTCGTGCGTAGACGCAACCCATCGGAGATATCGCTTACTTGTTGTTCTAGGGATTCAGTTAGTTGCTTCAGTTGTAAATGCACACGTACTCTAGCGAGAACTTCCTCTTGGGCAAAAGGTTTGGGGATATAATCCACCGCACCGAGGGAAAAGGCTTTGACTTTGCTATTAGTATCTGCTAGAGCGGTAGTAAAGATGAGCGGAATATTTTGGGTAATAGGATTAGCTTTGAGGCGACGACAGGTTTCAAAACCATCAATTCCCGGCATTTCCACATCTAACAGAATCAATTGAGGCTGGTTGCGTTCCGCTTGCAGGATAGCGCTTTCGCCATTGACTGCAACCCGAAATTTATATCCCGCATTACTCAACACTTCAGAAAGTACAGATAGATTGGTAGGATTATCATCGACAATTAAAATAAAGCCGGTGTTTGTGATTGTAGACATAATAAATTTGTTTCCTTAGTTAGTTATTTGTTGTTTGTTATTTGTTCTTGCTCTTCCATCTCCGTCCAAAATTTATTTAAGTAAGTCAGTGGGAAAAAACAAAACTAAGTTGAGAAAGGTAAACAAAGCGATAATCCTCTTCCTTCCTGCCTCCTGCCTTGTCATAACGATAATTTTTAACACTGTGCTACTTATTTTTGAATTGATCCATGCTCTATTCCCCATTTCCAATAAAACTTTCTAGACGTTTAATTTGAAAACTGCTAGCAAGTTGTTTGATTTGTTGGGCAAAAGGTACCAGCTTCTGATCTGATTCAATTAGTTGTTCGGCTAGCTCAAGAATTGCTTGCACATCGCCATCCTGTACTAGTGTGCGTAGCTGCTGCAAAACCTCGTCAGGAGGTGAGATGATCTCATCGGTGCTGACTTGGCTAACAGCAATGTCTGTAGCACTATCTACCTGCTCATATATCCACTCCAGTTGGAGATACTTTTGCAGTATCTTGAGCAAGACGTCAGCTTGTATGGGTTTGGGTAGAAATAAATTGGCTCCAGCGTCTAGGCTCTCATGCTGGTTGCTTTCAAATACACTAGCAGAAGAAGCGATCGCTACTACTTCTTTTAACTCAGATGCTCGCAACTGTCGCAATAGTTCATAGCCATTCATCACAGGCATCATCAAGTCTGTAATTACTACATCAGGATGATGATTTGCGGCTAGTTCCCATCCTTCCTGACCATTGGTGGCTTCTATGACCTCAAATCCTAATGGCTGCAACAAACTGACAATCACAGACCGATTTTCCCACCGATCATCTACTACTAAAACTCGCCGTTTTTCCCCTTGATAGCCAATAATTGTGCCCTGCTGGGTAGCGTGAGATGTCTGCGCCCATTCTTGCGCTTCTGGTAGCACTACCTCAAAGGAGAACATGCTACCTTGACCGTACTGGCTTTCTACTTGAATTTGACTGTTCATCAACTCCACAATGGTTTTAGTGATAGCTAAACCCAAACCAGTGCCTTCTGCTTGCTTTTTGCCATCTCCCACTTGTTCAAAGGGGAGAAAAATTGTTTGGAGTTGGGCGGGTGTCATCCCGACACCTGTGTCTTTGATGGTGAAGCGAATTTTGTGAGTGGTGCTTGATTGATTGTCCTTTTCCATTACCTCAATAATGAATGTTACTCCGCCGTTGTCTGTAAATTTAATCGCATTGCCGAGTAGATTAATCAAAACCTGGCGCAAGCGTTTTTCATCGGCGCGAATCCCAATTGGTAAAGCTGGATCAGGTTTATAGGTAAAGGTGATATCTTTTTGTTCGGCGCGAATGCGAGATAGTTCCGCAACTCCTTCCAGAAATCCCAGAAAATGAAATTCTGTGGGGAAGAGTTCCATTCTGCGGGCTTCAATTTTGGAGAGGTCGAGGATGTCGTTAATCAGGGTTAATAGGTGGGAACCACATTGGTGGATGATGTTGATCCCGTTGCGTTCTTTATCTCCCCAAGTTTTAGCGCGGCTGAGAATTTGAGCATAGCCCAAGATACCATTCAGGGGAGTTCGCAACTCATGGCTCATGTTAGCGAGGAATTCGCTTTTGGCTTGGTTAGCAGCATCAGCAGCTATTTTCGATTTTTTTAGTTGGGTTTGCTCAGAAGATTGCACCCACCACAACACGGCAATCATTGTACAAGCTAAACCCATGACAGCGATCGCAATCCCATCAAGAAGTTGGAGTTGTGATTCAATATTTTTCCGGGGAATGACCAGCGCCACAGACCAATTAGCTTCTCGGAAGGGGAGAAAAGCGATGTATTTCTGGGTGTTGTCAATGGTAATTAATTCAATTCCTTGATGGCGATTTACCATCTTTTGGACAATTTCTGCCAGCTTTGGTGGTGCAGATTTGATTAAACTTGGTGCAGGCTTCTCGGCTGTAGACATCAGCGTTTTGTCTGGATGGATAATTGCTTTACCTTTGGAATTGATCGCAAAGGCATAGCTCCCCTCGCCATATTGCAATTCACCAATCACTTGAGTCAGGCGATCAACTTTCACAAATCCGCCAAAAACACCGACGGGTGCGCCTGTATTGTTTAAGCTTTGCCGCACAGGCGCTGTAACTGGAATAGACGGGTGAGCAGTCGTGCGACTAATTACCGGGTCATAAGCTGCAACTTTACCTGCCATTGCACCCCGAAAATGAGGGCGATCGCTAATACTTACACCTGCTAGACCATCTGTGGCTGTGTTGTAAAGTGTACCCTTTTGATCGGCGACCAGCAAAAAATAAAACTCGTTGATTTGTTGTAACTCTGCTTGCAAGTAAGGCTCAATCGTCGCCCAATCCAGCGATCGCCCAAAAGCACGAACAGCTTCGGTATTGGCGCTCGTTTTCACTTCCGTTTTGCGAACCACCAACCACTTGTCAACTTCATCTCTGCCTTGTTTAACTTCTAACAGCACATTTTGTTTCAGGTTATTTAAAGTGATGTTTCGCACCACTTGATAACTGAAATAAGCCATTATGCTAACAGCTATGGTTGTGCCACCAATAATCAACCGCATCAGCAAGTTATTAGAAGCTTTTTCTTG
The DNA here is from genome assembly GCA_019359495.1 of Goleter apudmare HA4340-LM2. Classification (GTDB taxonomy): domain Bacteria; phylum Cyanobacteriota; class Cyanobacteriia; order Cyanobacteriales; family Nostocaceae; genus Goleter; species Goleter apudmare. The sequence goes on along the minus strand of JAHHHF010000020.1, from coordinate 19,999 downwards.
TTTGTTCTGGTTTAATGGTTGATTTGATTGATTTGTTGTTTTTGTGGTATTTTTTTGAGGAATATTCATAAAAGTTGATGTAAAAATTCATTAAATTAGAACTTACTCAAGTAAAACAATAGTACCCAGAATTGGCAATGAAATTCGCCTAAACTACCTACCAGACTAGAAGGTAAAACAAATCACCTATTTGGTAAAAATCTTGACGATGTTATTATTCCCAAACAATTGAATAATGAAACAATATTACGATTAATTATCAAATCCTAGTTTCCTAGAGTGTGCTGACAATGCCCAACTCTCGTATTTGATTTTTAAAACTTGATAAACTTAGATACCCGGCTTCTCATGGAAGTCGGGTATATTTTTGTTCACAAACTGTACATGAAAATATTAGACTTTTAATTGTTGTTGGTAAACTGATGTTTGTTTGGGTGAGTGTAAGTTACCACGATTTTGGAATAATACGAATGCTGCAACTAATAACAAGAAATAACCGAATCCTTTTTGCAGTTGTGCAGCTGGCACAAACTGTGCTAAATAAGCCCCAATCACTGTCCCGAATCCCGCTAAAAATGTGAAGGAAATAGTGAGATGCCAGTCTAAGGAAACATGCCCTAAATAACCCAACAAACCTGCTACAGAATTACAAGCAATAATTAACAGCGAAGTTCCAATCGCCTGTCGCATGGGGACATTTCCTAACAGCACCAGTGCGGGAACGATAGCAAATCCACCCCCAACACCTACTAATCCGGTTAATACACCCACTCCAATGCCTTCAGTCATCAGCCATAACCAACAGTATTTGCAAACTGGCTTTGTATAATGAGTAGAATCTAGTTGCTCCTGCTCCGATGAAGGTTTAGCTTTCATGGTGCGATAAATCATCAACCCCGCAGCCAGCAGCATCAATAGACCAAATATGGTCATCTGCACAGTGCTAGTAATGAATGGTAGCGTTGCCATCCTTGCACCTAAGTAAGCTCCCAACATAGTAGCTGTTCCGAAGATCAACGCCGTTTTCAGATGCAAATTACCGCGCCGAGCATGGGGAATAACACCCAATAAACTCACCGTACCGACAATAATTAATGTCATGGCGATCGCAGGTTTAGGTGCAACACCCATAACGTAAACTAGGACTGGCAACGCCAATACAGAACCACCACCACCCAATAATCCCAAACTGATACCAATACCAATTGCCAAGAGATAACCAACAATCCAAATCATGGCTTTATCTCCAGTTTTGTCCGGCTTGTTGATTATCAGGTAACTTCGCCAATCATTCCCATCGCACAGGTGTTTGTGATTGCAGTAAAGACTAACCCCAAAGTGCTTACTACGAAACTATCAAAACTTTTGTGACATACACTTAAGCAGGTAGTTGCTTTAATTTGCCACACTGCTGATTAGCTGGTACTGCTTCCATCATCTTCTGCGGATTGGGTAAATTCAAAGCATTCATAAATTGGATAAATTCATCTCGGCTTCTTCCTGTAAACCGGGGATTCCATTGTTTCTCTTCTGCAATTGAAGAAACGGTATGTCCTCGGTAGTCATGTCCTGGATAAATTAATGTTGAGTCAGGCAAGATAAACAATTTTTGGGTGACTGAATCAAACAAGGTTCCTGCATCGCCACTTTGAAAATCAGTACGTCCACAACCCCGAATAAATAATGCATCTCCAGTCAGTAGATGGGTACCATCCACCAGATATGCCATGTGACTATCTGTGTGTCCAGGAGTGGCGATCGCTTTTACTTCTACTGCACCAATTTGCAGTTTTTCTCCGTGCTTGATGAAGCGCTGGGCACAACTGACTTGGGCATTTTCTGGCACTACACTGACGCACCCTGTGGCTTTTTGTAGTTCTGACGCACTGGTAATGTGATCGGCATGAACATGAGTCTCTAGGCTATAGCGCAAGGTTAACCCCAATTCTTGCAGTAATCGTAAATCTCGCTCCACCTGCTCCAACACAGGATCAACTAGTAAGGCGATCGCGGCGTCTTGATCGGCAATTAGATAAGTATAAGTACTAGTTTCTTGGTCAAAAAGTTGACGAAATAACATGACTCTTAGTCCTTGTTAATCAACTAATCTGTTATATTACTAAATAGTAGTATAATACAATAAAGAAGTCTAGATCAAAAACTCATATCCAGTCAATTAACTTTTACCTATGTCTGAAATTCCTATTTCAGCACTTGCCCAGGTTGCGGACTACTTCAAAGTTTTATCAGAACTGAGTCGGTTGCAAGTACTGTGTGCGCTCAAGGGTGGTGCTAAAAATGTTACGGAAATTATTGAAGAGACAGGACTAGGGCAAGCCAATGTTTCCAAACACCTGAAAATTTTAACTCAGGCAGGCATTGTCCAAAGACAACCACAGGGAGTCAGTGTTTATTACCAAATTACTGATCCGATGATTTTCGATTTATGTGAACTTGTTTGTAAAAGTTTGGAAACGCGCCTACAAGAACAGTCGCAACAGTTAAAACAACTAGAAGGATTGCGTCAACTTTGATTACAACATTTAAAACAGATATTAAGTAGGTAGGCATAAATAACGTTGCCTGTAACCCAAGGTCGTCGTTATGGTTACTTACCCTTTTTGTATGACGATGCAGCAGCTAAAATTCGGGAAATGAATCAACAGTTTTTGGGGTAATTTTGGAATTAGCGATCGCTCAGGATTAACCTTGGATTCCTTGATATAAAATCCCTAAAATTTTATTGATTTCTTTAATATAGTAGTTATTTAAATCAATAAATAAATTATTATCTGTCAACTTCAAAAACTTCCAGATGTCGCCTGTAGTCACTGCCCCATAAATAGTTTTTATTTCGTTATTTTCTTGCTCATTAAATATCTGTGCTGCTAACATTGTTGCCATACACTGACCTAATCCACCTTTAATATTTTCGTTTTTAGCCTCAACAATAATCATCACAGGTGCATTAATAGTTAACTGTTCCTGAGAACGACTAATTATAAAATCACAATACCCATTCAATCCTTTCTCAGCATCAACATTAAAATCTGTTCCTGAAAACAAACTAATTTGATAATTAAACTGCCGTCTAGATTCTAGTAAAATTGGTGCAATTATCATTTCTGAACGTGCTTTTTCTGTGTTAATCGCCAAGGCTAACTCAGTGGTTTCTGCCAAAGTGTTTGTTAATTTATCACTGATATTTATCGGCTCAACGTCAGCGAATAAATCGTTTTTTTCATCAACGTGAATATTGAAATTCTTTTTAAAATTAGCTAAAGTAAAGTCACTATAAGCCATGAATATTGCCTCACAATTTACATATATAAGAATCTGCTTTGATTCGGAACAGGGAATGGTAAGGGAGATTGACAGAAATTTTATTTTAGTAGAGTTTTAGCATTGTAAGTCAAATTAAATTTTGAACGCAGAGGGGCGCAGGGGTAAGCGCAAAGGTACGCAGAGGTTTTATTAATTCTAAGCTGATGTACAAACAAAATTACACATTATCTGATGGAGACTGTCATTTGTCCCTTGTCTTTTGTGAATACAAATGACTAATGAAGACCTTCATGAGTGGTTATGCAATGAATATGTGTTTTAGCTTATGGATTAAATATTCCGCAGTAAATCAGCTGACTTCGTCTTCTGTTGTCAGCAACTTTGAATTCATAAAAAGCTGGGCAATCATTTCTGCACGGGATGAAACTTTGAGTTTACGAAACATCCGCTTTAAGGCTTGTTTAACAGTATTTTCTGTAATCCACAAAGCTGTACCAATCTCTGCACTAGTTAGTCCCTGCGCTACAAGTTGGGCAATTTCGGTTTCGCGGGGGGTTAGGCGATCGCATTTTAAACAACTTGAGGTGTTGGATGGTGAATGCATGACTGTCAGGCGAGTTGATAGATGTAGACAGATGGCACATAAATCAGTTAAATCTTCGGTGTTAAAGGCACGATCATCACGATGACGGGTAATGCCAATCCCACCTACAAGCTGGCTATTACTCACAATCGGCCCTACCATTACATGCCCATGATCGGGACGGGGACAAATTGTTTGCCAGACTCCTGGTGGTAAAATCATTTCATCATGTACTGCGGCATGACGTTTTACCAGGTAGCGCAAGATAGGATTGTAATCCAGAGATAGGGCTAATTTCATCATGAGTGGGGTATCGTCATTGATGGTAGGTAGCTGGTCTAAAAACTTCAAACCCCAGCGATTGGCATGAAAATACTCACCCACTTTCACGATGATTGACTGTTTCAGTTCTGCTTCATCTTGAGCTTGTGCGATCGCACCAAATAAAGTCTGCAATGAACTTTCCATATCTCTTGCTATCCATTTTGCCCTTATAACAGTGGCAAATTGTACCCGAACGAAATCTAGGCATGGTCAACAGGATAATCATACTCTGGGTAAGTCAGAAATGCCATTTGAATTACTGATATGCAAACCTCTTCAGCTGCTGAAGTCCACACCAATCAGTCTTCTTGGACTCTAATTGGCTTTTACATTCTCATACTCTTTTTTAACCTGTGCTTGACTGCTCAAGTGTTGACAGTGGGATTCGCTTATTTTTACAACCCTGGATGGTGGAATATCCATGTTTGGTTGGTGCGTGGCTACAGTGGACTGTCGCTAATCTTGTTAGTGTGGGTATTTTTCGTTCCGTTTCCTCGTAGAGTGCAAAGTCTCACCGCTAGTATACCTGTGCTGCTGGGATTGCAATTTCTCTCAATTTATCTGAAAACCTCTATCCCCTTGGCTATTGTGCATCCATTGATGGGATTCACTCTGTTTTCGGTTTCCACAACTTTGGTGCATCGTGTGAGTCTTGTTGTTTTTCCCAAAGTTAAGAACGGGGAAATCCCGCCCTTATAGAGCGATCGCCATGTGTAGATAAAATGGTTTAAACTTTTTTCGGCTACACAGTTGATGACAATTACTCACTCTCCTAAATAGTGGCGATTTGGTAGCATTAACAAGATAGGCCACTACAATCTAGGTTAGGCGATCGCCAAGCAGCAGAGTTGCAAAAACACTATGACAAAGCGTAAGAAAAGCAATCTCCAGTGGATTAAACAAACGCTTGAACTCAAACCAGATCATCATTGGGAATCTTCATCAGGCTACAAGATTTTCGTCGCCAATCGTGGGGCTGTACGCTTCAATGTGCCGCAGAATTGGGTGTTTGAGCCACAAGACAAGTCCTTCAAGTTCTTGGATAATAAGCCGCCTAACGATGATTGCTGTCTGGAAGTGTCTTTTAATCAACTCCCACCCAACGACTGGAGTCAGTTTCCCCTCAAACGCACCTTGAGGAAAATCATGGAAGACGACAGTCGCAACGTCATTGAAAGGGGTGAAATCATCACCGTTAAGCGCCAAACTGCCCGGATTGTCTGGACACAAATTAAGTTTATCGATACCCAAGCCGAACCACGCGAAGCTTTTTCTCGGACTTGCATTGGCTTGGGGTCGAATGTCCAGTGTTTAATTACATTCGATTATTGGGCAGATCAAGCAGAACAGTTAATACCCATTTGGGATGAAGTCATGCGTAGTTTGACACTGGGGCTGTATATTCGTGACCCCAGGACTGGCCTGGCTTTCCCCGATTAGTAATGCTTTGCAGACCATTCATTGTAGATTATAAAACTTAGGCAAAAATCGCCAAAATTCTTAATTTATTTTAAATTTCACCTTGTGGTATTAGCAATGCCTTGCATATCATTCTTTGCCGATCAAGAGGATGCTGGAATTTTACTCAATTGGCTGAATTCAGCAGCCGAGATTGCTTTTGTTGTCCCTCACATAACCCCAGATTCACCACAACCACAATGGCAAGTTACACCAACTATCAGTAGTTTCCAGGATGGTGATTACACTTTGTGCCATCTTTGTGTGTTAAGTGATAAATTAACGACACCTAATTTGAGTCCAGGACATCCCGCCGTCCTTCGACTGCAACTTTGGCTACGACATCATCCATATTCAGACACGGAACAAGCTACACTCCCAGTTCTAGTTTCGTGGTGGATGACTGGAGAAAACTTGCTACCTGCTTCTGATTTTCAATGGAATGGCGATCGCTATCAAAAAGCACCCCAGCAAATTTGGCGATGGTGGCGACGCTTAAAAGCTTTTGTCGCTCGTCACGCAATTCCTTTAACACCGTCTGGACAGAGGTGGAGTTTTTGGGCATTTCCCTCAGCATTGCGTAAACTTAAAAGCGGTATGGCTTATTATGCCAGAGGATGGGATTTAACTGAGGCAATTCAGAGAGCAGAAGATCCAATTGGGGGGAAAAAGTGACACAAATCGTGATTGTGGGTGCAGGCCCAACGGGTGCAGCGCTATCTCTGCTGTTTGTCAAGCGTGGGATTTGTGTAGTCTTAATTGAGGCAGCAAAGGACTTTCAGCGTGTATTTCGCGGTGAGGGTTTAATGCCCAGTGGGTTAAATGCGCTCCAACAAATGGGTTTATCACCACTGCTAGAAAGTGTACCCCATCGATCGCTGACTGGGTGGGAATTCATCCTCAATGGTAAGCAGTTGTTTCGCGTTGATGAACCAATGGGAGCCGAACAACCATGCACTCTAGTTTCACAACCTCCTTTGTTATCAGCATTAATTGCCGAGGCTCAAACCTATGCTGAGTTTGAGTTAATCTCAGGAATTGCTGTGAAAAATCTCTTGAGGAAAGGCGATCGCGTTGCAGGTGTAATATTGAGTGATGGGCAAGAAATCTCTGCTAACCTCGTCATTGGGGCAGATGGACGCAATTCCTTGGTGCGACAACGTGCAGGATTAGAGTTAATTTGCCAGCCCAAAAGTATAGATGTTCTGTGGTTTAAACTTGCTGCCCATCCTCGGTTTATTGAGGATAACGTATTTACGACCATTGTCAATGGCGATCGCGTCTTCAGTATCTTTCATGGAGCCGCCGAGGGCAAGTTACATCTGGCTTGGGTAATCACAGCCGATCAACGCACCGATGACAAACAAGCAAACTGGGCAGAAATTTTTGCCGCCTTATCTCCCTCATGGTTAGCAGAACATTTTCACACCTATGCAGACACTATTGAGTCTCCCATTCGCCTATCAGTTATCGTTGGGCGTTGTCCCCGTTGGTACGCCCCAGGCATCCTACTCCTAGGTGATGCTGCTCACCCCATGTCTCCTGTGCGTGCCCAAGGTATTAATCTGGCATTACGTGATGTGATTGTGGCAACTAATCATCTGGTGTCAGTATTACATGCTTCAGCTACAGATGCAGAGATTGACGCAGTATTACCAAATATCCAAGCAGAACGTGAGCCAGAAATCATCCGCGCACAATCACTGCAATTACAGGAAGCGTCACAGGGAAATATATTACAAAAAAATCAGTTTATCCGCCGTTTGTTAATACTGCTGGCTCCTTTACTCCGTGACAAAATTCGTCAGTCTTGGGTAAAAAGACAACAACAAATGCGTCAGGGGATAACGCAGGTAAAGTTGACTGTTTAATCTTTTTTTAACGCAGAGGAACGTTGAGTTTTGGACTTATAACATTAAAAATTCGATTTCTCAAACTCTTACTCTCTGAGCCTCTGCGACTCTGCGTGTTAGCGAAGCGGGGCGTAAGCCCGACAAAAATCATCCCACTAATCAGCAACACCACGCTCGCACTCTTTAACGCAGGTTTTGAACTCATCTTGTAAGTCATGCCCACAAGTGTACCCAAACGAGGTCTAGTAGTCATACACAGATACCTTTAATCTAAGCCTGAACGGCCTTAAAGGAGAAAACCCATGTCCCAGTATGCCCATCCTGAAGTCCTTGTTGACACTCAATGGCTCATGGATCATCTCAATGATCCAAATACACGTATAGTGGAAGTTGATGTTAGTCCAGAGCCTTACAAAAACGCTCATATCCCCGGTGCAGTCTTCTGGAATATCTTTACTGATATACTCAAGCCTAATCTGAGTATTAATTTTGATCCTATTGCGATCGCATCTCTACTTTCCCGCTCTGGAATCTCCCATGAGACAACTATAATCGCCTATGGCAGTTATCCTGGAACTGGAGCCTGGATTTTCTGGCTATTGCAAGTATTTGGACACAAAAATGTGCTTGTCCTCAATGGTGGCTATGAGAAATGGGTGGCGGAAGCACGCCCACTAGCAACAGAGTTATCGCAGTTTCCACCCACAAATTACCAGGCAAAAATTCTCGACGCCAGCTTGCGAGTTTTACGCGAGGAAGTGCTAGCATCCTTAGATAGCGAAGATTGTGTTTTGTTGGATGTACGTACACCCCAAGAGTACACTGGGGAAATGTTCTTGATGAAACCACCAGAAGCCGGAGAACGAGGAGGACATATTCCTGGTGCTGTGCATGTTGAAAATACACTCACCCTCAACGCCGATGGAACTTTCAAATTCAGGGATGAACTACAGACTCTCTACAGTAGTCAGGGTGTGACATCAGAAAAAGAAATTTTCCCCTACTGTGCCATCGGTGGGCGATCGGGATACACTTGGTTTGTCTTAAAGTATTTACTCGGCTATCCCAAAGTCCGTAATTATGATGGCTCATGGAATGAATGGAGCAGGTTTCCTGATTTACCAATCCAAACATCCACATAGGGCTTTCTTAATTACGAATTACGAACTTGTATTGAGCGCAGCTGAAGTATTACGAATTACTAAATACCCGTGACTTTGAACCCACTCAGCGACAACAAAATCATCGACTCCTGGTACAAAAATGCCCGTCCTTGGACGTATGCGGTGCGACAAGGGCAGATTGAGAGTCGTAAACTAGTGACAGATGCAGCTATTACTGATGCTGCGATCGCACAGCATCCACAGCATGTTCTCGACTTGGGATGTGGTGAAGGCTGGCTGGCGCGGAAGTTGTCACAAAAAGGGATCAATGTTTTGGGAGTAGATGTTGTCCCTGAATTAATTGCACAAGCCCAAGCTGCTGGCGGTGGTAGATTTGCAGTGCTTTCCTATGAAGACATCGCCGCCGGGAAGCTAAATCAAAAATTTGATGTAATTGTATCTAACTTTGCCCTGCTGGGAAATGAGTCAGTGCTGGCTGTGTTTGCCAAAATGCCGTCTTTACTGCATACCAAAGGCTCGTTCATCGTGCAAACCATCCATCCCACCGTCGCTGGCAAAGACTATCCATACACCGATGGATGGCGTCAAGGTTCTTGGGACGGCTTCAGCAACGACTTCATCGATCCCGCTCCTTGGTATTTTCGCACATTGTCCTCATGGGTGCGATTGTACACAGACCACGGCTTCACCCTCAAAGAGATCCGGGAGCCATTACATCCACACACAGGGAAGCCAGCATCAGTAATCTTCATCGGGGTATTGGCTAGCTAATTCCGATATATTCACAGCTAGCCCTTTCAAAAAGCATACAAATTCTCGGTGCAAAAGTTGGTATAAACAATACGATAGCGATCGCCAAACTGCAATCAACTATGTCGCAATTTGAACAGCAACTAGCAAACGTTTATGCTCAAGACCGTCAACAATGGCGGGAATGGTTGCAGTTAAATCATCAAAGTTCTGTTGGTGTATGGCTAATTTACTACAAAGTCAACAGTGGAAAACCCAGTGTAAAATATAGCGAAGCCGTCAAAGAAGCCTTATGCTTTGGTTGGATTGATAGTAAAGTCAAATCCTTGGACACAGAACGTTATCAGCAAATTTTTACACCCCGAAAACCGAAAAGTGTCTGGTCAAAATTAAACAAACAATATATTGAAGAACTGAATGCACAAGGTTTGATGACTGAGGCTGGCCGGAAAAAGATAGAAGTCGCAAAACTAGATGGTTCCTGGACTAGCTTAGATGCAATTGAAGCCTTAACCATCCCCGCAGACTTAAACTTAGCGTTAGCAGCCAATGAAATAGCCAAAAGGAATTTTGAGGCGTTTAGCAACTCAGCCAAGAAAAATATCCTCTTTTGGATTGATAGTGCTAAACGTCCACAGACAAGGTTGAAAAGAATTGAGCAAACTATCAATTCAGCAGCAGAGAACAAAAACCCATTGATTCGATAACTTGTCCACTAAATCATGCACAAACCTTTCCACTGGTTCATTCAGCACATTTATCCCCAATACAAAATTGACTGGATACTTGTTGAACCGCTTTTACAATCACGAAAGCTGCATAAGGGAGAATTCGCTCATGCCCCCGATCACGAAGCCAACGCGCCACAACCACGCCAGTACACTCATCTACCAGAAAGCGTATCTATGTCATCTCCACAAGCAGTGGCATAAAACTTGTACTTTCTAGAAATCGGGATGCAAACAAGAGACAGGCTCGAATATCTTCTAGACTGCTTATGATGTTCCAAACTCAGTAAATTGGCGGATATAGGGTTCATGAAATGCCAAAATTATATCCTGCTTAGGCACTCCCATTTCAACTAACCGATTGGCAATTCCTTCTTCTGTCCCATCATGCTGAATCCAGATTTTTCCATCCTTGATATCAAGATGCAGAATACAGCCAAAATCACGTTTATTTCCACGCCAGCCGACATAAAGTAATTGGTAATGGTCTTGTTGGTCATCAAAAATTGTCTGCACTTCATACTCTTCGGCATTTCGTTGTCTTGAAGCCTGCTTTTTCCGTTCAGTAAGAAGATGTTGAATATATTGCCGATATTGTTCTACAGCCATTGATGAATAAGCTCCTGTTGCACATCATAAATCACCAATCGCAATTGATATCGCTCAACTGCTGATGCAATAAACTTTCGTTGAAAAAAAGTTTCATAAATCGGTACGCGAACCGCTAAAAAAAGTTGGCGTTCTGGTTCAATTTTTTCTAGCGCATCTCGATAATTTAAAAACTGTCCCAAAGCAGTATGAAATTCTGAAACATTGGATGGGCTAATAAAACTTTTAACCTCCACGGCAATTTTTTGTCCCTCTAACTCTGCTGCTAAGAGTTGCTCTGCGGCTAAATCAATCTCGAAATCCACATCATCTACATTAATTTCATAAGGGTCAGATGTAATTATCCAGCCATCTTTTTCTAAAGCAGTTCTGACAACATTATGAAATCTATCTTTTGCCATAGGAGTTAAATTTGATGCTAACAATTCTCTACTTTCAAGGTGGATAATACAAGACATTGACTTTAATGCCTATTTTAACTTAGGGTTTTCATCGACAGGCAAGTTGCCTGTAATCGACCACGAGGCGATCGCACTATGTTAGATGGGCTCTTCGTAGCTTACCGTAGGTATCACCAAAATATTGCCAAGAATGAAGACTCGGAGCTTTACAGTCATTGTTTATAAAGAAGATGATATGTACATAGCCGAGTGTCCAGAGGTTGGCACAATAGATCAAAGAGAAACTATCGAACAGGCGATCGCGGGTTTGATTCAGCAAGCGCTCTCGGCGTTCCTTGTGCATCTGTTTGTGATAGTTCAATAAAGATTTTGGGCAATCTAGAGATCAGCAGTGCGATCATCTTAACTTTATCTCTAGAAGAATGGTTTTACCTAATTTAAAGCAATATCATATACCAAGGACTAGATATTCTTTTTTACAGAATTGTCAACTGATTTTCATTACTTTCGTCTTGGCGATCGCGCATTATGGATTGGCAATTCTTGCCCAAGCTGTGTCGTTTGAAAATTCATCATCTGCAATTTGGCCATCGTCAGGTTTTTTCCTGGCAATGGTTTTGTTGTTTGGTTATCGGATTGTACCGTCAATTTTTCTCAGTGCGCTGCTGATCAATTCATTACTCTTTTACAAAGATTTTCCGACAATCATTGGTATATCTCTGGTCAATTGCTTGGAGCCATTGATAGCAGCATGGTTAATCAACAAGTTTGTTAAAACCCACGATTTACTTGAGCGATCGCTGAGTGTCTTTAAATTTTTGCTCGTGATTCTCATCAGTGCAGCAGTGACTACTTGCTTTGCTGTAGCAATCTTATGTCTAACTGGTAGCTTACCTTGGGCACTTTATGGTGTAGTTTGGCAAAGCTGGTCACTCAGCGTGATTACAGGCGAATTGCTGATCGCACCAATGATACTAGCATGGGCAATGCAATCCTGGCGAAGAGTACGATTTAATGGGCTGTTAGTGACAGAATTTGCTGTCATTGTGGTTTTGTTAGCGATCGTCAGCAAGGCATCATTTTGGGATAAAAATCCTGTGGAATATATGATGGTACCACTGTTGCTGTGGTCTGCCTTTCGATTTAGAGCCACAGAATCCACGCTGTTAGTTGTATTTGTTTCGGCGATCGCAGTTTTGGGAACATCTCGTGGCTTGGGATCTTTCGCTAGAGCTTCGGTGGGCGAATCTTTGATGTTGCTGCAATCTTTTATGTCTGTCATTGCTCTCACCACCTATTTATTGATGTCAGTTCTGAATGAGAACCGCAAAGCAGCATTGAAATTAGAGCAACGAGTAGAAGAACGCACTGCTGAACTGCAAATTGCCAAGGAAGTTGCAGACAATGCCAATCAAGCAAAAAGTGAATTTTTGGCTAACATGAGCCATGAACTGCGAACACCTCTCAATGGTATCTTGGGATACGCGCAAATTCTCAATCGCTCCAAAGCTTTACCGGACAAAGAACGTCATGGTGTCAGCATTATTCATCAATGTGGTTCCCATTTACTGACTCTGATCAACGACGTACTAGACTTGTCTAAAATTGAAGCCCGAAAATTAGAACTTGCTCCCAATGCATTACACTTGCCAGCATTCCTGCAAGGGGTAGTCGAAATCTGCCGGATTCGCGCTGAACAAAAAGGCATTGACTTTGTTTATCAACCCGATCCCATGTTGCCGGAGGGTGTGCAGGCTGATGAAAAGCGGCTGCGTCAGGTGTTAATTAACTTGTTGGGAAATGCGATTAAATTTACAGATCAAGGAGCTGTTACCCTGAAAGTTGTCGTCTTAGAGAGTGGATTTGATAGCAATCTTCGACGGCTCAACTTTCAAATTGAGGATACCGGAGTTGGCATTTTACCAGAGCAAATAGACAAAATTTTCCAGGCATTTGAACAGGTAGGCGATCGCAAACGTCAAGCGGAAGGCACAGGTTTAGGACTGGCTATCAGTCAAAAGATTGTCCAACTGATGGGCGGACAAATTCAAGTCAGCAGTCAACCAGGTGTCGGTAGTAATTTCTACTTTGAAGTCGATTTGGCGATCGCTACCGATTGGTTGCAGCAAACCTTCAGCAGCACAGGTAAGCAAATTATCGGCTATGAAGGAAAATCTCGCCACATCTTGGTAGTAGACGATCGCTGGGAAAACCGCGCTGTTTTAGTCAATCTCCTAGAACCCCTCGGTTTCAAATTTACTGAGGCAGAAAACGGCCAGGATGGCTTAGAGAAAATGAGCCAGATTCAACCCGACTTGGTAATTACCGATCTTGCCATGCCCATCATGAATGGCTTTGAAATGCTCAAGCAAGTACGTAATACCAAGGATTTGCAACACTTGAAAATTCTGGTTTCCTCAGCATCGGTAGCACAAATTGATCAACAAATGGCGCTAGATGCAGGTGGCGATGACTTCCTCACCAAGCCAGTAGAAGCTAGCGAATTGTTTCGTTTGTTAGAACGCCATCTAGAACTGAAATGGAAATACGAAAACACTGCTACGCAAAACACACCCCAAGCAGACGAACTGATGTTTCCCCCGAAAACCGAACTAGAAAAATTAATGGTACTGGCACAGCAAGCTAATCTGAAACGGCTGCGCGAACAAGTAGAAAATCTCGTGCAAGCTGATCCTCGTTTAAGGGCTTTTGCTGCGCCAATTCTTCAGCTAGTTAAACAATTCAAAGCTGAGGAAATTGAAGACTTATTACAACAACATCTGACACAGGAGCAAGGTAATGTCTAGTTCTTTAAAAATCTTGGTAGTTGATGATACTCCTGCCAATTTGGAAGTTATCTGTGAAACTCTCGGTGATGCAGGCTATGAAGTGATCACCGCCATTGATGGCGATCGCGCTCTCAAGCGGGTACAAACTCATCCACCAGATTTAATTTTGCTCGATGTACAAATGCCGAGAATCGACGGTTTTGAAACCTGTAAACGCTTAAAGGCAGATCCCACAACAGCGAATATCCCGGTAATTTTTATGACAGCACTATCTGACACTGAGAGCAAAGTTAAGGGATTTGATTTAGGTGCAGTGGACTATGTGACTAAGCCCTTTCAAGAAAAGGAAATGCTAGCACGGGTGAAAACCCAACTGCAACTATGGCAATTAACGAAGAATTTAGAAACACACATTGCGGAACGAACTGCTGAATTAAAAATTGCCCTCGATCAACTGCATCACTCACAAATCCAACTTGTGCAGAGTGAAAAGATGTCAGCTTTAGGAAATCTAGTTGCCGGAGTTGCTCACGAAATTAATAATCCAGTCGGCTTTATCGCGGGAAATTTACAACCTGCACAAGAATACATTGCAGACTTGTTTCAAATCATCGCACTTTACCAACAAGATCTACCCCATCCCAGTGCCACCCTACAAGCTGCCATTCAGGAAATAAACTTAGAATATCTGCAAGACGACTTACCGAGATTGCTCGCTTCCATGCAAGAAGGTGTAAATCGCATCCGCAATATCAGCACCAGCTTAAGAACCTTCTCCCGTGCAGATTGCGATCGCCCGACTTTGTTCAACATTCACGAAGGTATCGACAGCACGCTAATGATTCTCCAGCATCGTCTCAAAGCCAACGAGTTTCGACCTGCTATTCAAGTGATTAAGCACTACGGCGATATTCCCCAAATTGAATGCTATGTCGGTCAACTCAATCAAGTATTTATGAATATCCTCGCAAATGCGATCGATGCTTTAGAAGAAGTCACTCAAAAACGCAGTATTGCAGACATCGAAACCAATCCCCATCAAATCACTATTCGCACCCAGTTAGTAGATGATTCTCGACTGGTACAGTTGCGGATTCAAGATAATGGCATTGGCATGTCACCAGAAGTCAAGCAGAGAGCCTTTGACCACTTATTTACCACAAAAGAGGTTGGCAAAGGAACAGGATTAGGATTGGCGATCGCTAATCAAATCGTCACCAAAAAACACAACGGCTCACTTGATGTCAATTCCACACTCGGTCAAGGCACTGAATTTATCATTACATTTCCGGTAACAAGTAAAATTCCGGATTCTTAAAGCCAGACTCCATAAGTGCGTTCCCCGCAGGGGTTGCCGTAGGCATCGCATCCCTCATCAAGACAATTCCATCATCTTTGTTACCTGCGCTCTTGGTAGCTTACCGTAGGATCATCAAACGCGATGTCTACGACTGGTGTAGCTGGGGCACTATTTAATCTAAAAAATGTCAGTCAAAATAGTTTTTACTTTAACAGTTTTTATTTAAAACTCATGCAAGCAAAATCTCAAACCCACATAGAATAAGAGTTATATTGTATGAAGCATCGAAAAAGATTGTTAATCGATAAAGCTACAACTTGGATTTAGGCTAGAAATAGACTCTGTTTTCTATACCTGCCAAAAAACCTGCTCGCATTGCTAGTTCTAGGGACAATTGCTAGGACCGGAGTAATCCCAAGAGTGCATTTGACGGAAAGGAAGACCCATCTTTTGGAAGACGTACTTCTCTTTCACACCAGAAGCAATCAAATCTGGCTTGAGGGCTTTAACAAACTCTTCAAATTCGTAAGCGGTAACGTCGTCATAAACGATGGTGCCGTTTTCGATGTAGTGAGTGGTACGTTTGTAATCGTCATTATGAGCGAACTCATAACCTGTACCGATCATCTTCATACCCAAATCTTGGAAAGCGGGTACAACGTGGCGAGGACGCAAACCACCAACCATCATGGCGACAGTCTTACCATCCAAACGGGGGCGATACTTCTTAACGATCGCATCCATTGTCGGCTGATACTTGGCAATAACCTTCTCAGCGTTTTCTTGGATCTTCGAGTCAAATTTAGAAGCGATTTCCCGTAAAGATTCAGCAATCTTGGTAGGGCCAAAGAAGTTGTATTCCAACCAGGGTATACCATACTTCTCTTCCATGTGACGGCTGATGTAGTTCATCGACCGATAGCAGTGGATGAGGTTCATCTTCACGTTTGGTGTCATCAACATTTCGTTGATGGTGCCATCACCAGACCACTGAGCGACTACGCGCAAGCCGATTTCTTCTAAGAGGATGCGGCTAGCCCAAGCATCACCACCGATGTTGTAGTCACCAATGATGGCTACATCATAAGGAGTGCCTTCAAACTTGAGTGTGCCATCTTTCTTAGCTTCATCGGCTCTGGGGAATACCCAGTCACGGATCATGTCGTTAGCGATGTGGTGACCCAAAGATTGAGAAACACCACGGAAGCCTTCGCAACGTACAGGTACAACAGGCTTGTTAATTTCTTTAGCTGCTTTCTTAGCAACTGCTTCGATGTCATCCCCAATCAAACCAATGGGACATTCAGATTGAATGGAAACACCACGGCTGAGGGGGAAGAGAACTTCGAGTTCTTGAATCAGCTTAAATAGTTTCTTGTCACCACCGAAAACGATGTCACGTTCTTGGAAGTCGGAGGTGAAGTGCATGGTACCAAAGGTGTCAACACCAGTTGTACCAATGTAGTAGTTACGACGACCAGACCAAGACCAGTAACCGCAACCAACAGGCCCGTGGCTGATGTGGATCATGTCCTTAATAGGACCCCAAACCACACCTTTAGAACCTGCATAAGCACAACCACGAGCGGTCATGACGCCAGGAAGGGACTTAATGTTAGACTTAACGCCGCAGTCGGACTTACCTTCTTCGTATACGTTTAAGTGCTTTTCCCGTTTTTTCGCTGCTTTTTCGGGATATGCGCCGAGAACTTCTTTAATTAGTTCTTTTCTTTCTTCAATGATGTTTTGGTTTTCTGGAGGAGTCATTTTTGCCTCGCGTGCTCCTAAGGAACGGGGTAGATAAGGGGATTTCCCCTGTGGGTTTGGGGACTCAGAGCCCCCTGGGGGGATAGCGGTCAGGAAAGGTCAAGGTAAAAGGGTATTGTTTGCCCTTTTCCTTTTCCTAAATGATGGCTTACTTAGCAGAAGCTTCTGCTGGTTTACCAATGATCTCTGCGTGCTTGGTATCGTCGTCGAGAATACCGTACTCGATCAACAGTGCTTCCAAGTCGTCCATTTCCATTGGTGTAGGAATAGTGAGGTTGGTATTGTTGATGATCTTCTTAGCTAATGCCCGGTATTCGTTACCTTGATTGCTGTCAGGTGCGTACTCATTAACAGTCATCCGACGCAATTCGGCGTGTTGAACGATGTTGTCACGAGGTACGAAGTGAATCATTTGGGTGTTGAGTCTTTCAGCCAAGGTTTCGATCAGTTCGATTTCCCGGTCAACTTTACGGCTGTTACAAATCAAACCACCCAAGCGCACACCACCGGAGTGAGCATATTTCAAAATACCGCGAGCGATGTTGTTAGCAGCATACATCGCCATCATTTCACCAGAGGTAACGATGTAAATTTCCTGTGCCTTACCTTCACGGATAGGCATAGCAAAACCACCGCATACAACGTCACCCAATACGTCGTAGGATACGAAGTCTAGGTTTTGGTAAGCACCGTTTTCTTCCAAGAAGTTAATAGCGGTGATGATACCACGACCGGCGCAACCTACACCGGGTTCAGGACCACCAGACTCCACGCAACGAACATTACGGAAGCCTGTGAGCATCACTTCTTCGAGTTCTAAATCTTCTACTGCACCGCGTTCAGCAGCTAGGTGTAACACGGTGGTTTGAGCTTTAGAGTGCAACATCAAACGGGTGGAGTCAGCTTTGGGGTCGCAACCCACAATCAAAACGCGCTGACCCATTTCTGCCATAGCGGCGATGGTATTTTGGGAAGTGGTGGACTTACCGATACCGCCTTTACCGTAGAAGGCTATTTGTCTAATGTTTTCGTCGGTCATTGTTCTAGTTTTCCTGCAAGCAATTGGTTGGTTGGTGGGTCTCACCCCTGTTGAGCTACAGCAGTGAGCGGATGTAGAACGTCGCCGGAGGTGTTGGCACTAAGTGCCCACTGGAGGCGATCGCTCCACAGATAGAATTATGGAAAGTAAGAACATTGGTGTTCCTTGTTAGATTTCTGTTTGTCCTTTTTCCTCGGAAAAAGGAATTACGCACTTTACAAAAACGTACTCTTGTGGATCAGAGTGAAATATCCAGTAGGACTTAACTGATGTCTTCGTCCACAATCAATGCCTAAGTCCTGTTACTTGTTCAAAATAGCGCCTTTGACATTTGAGATCCGAGCCATTGCAGCGCTGATATCGTCAGCAGACACGCCATTTTTAGCCATTGCGTCACTGAGGTGTTTGGCAACTGCATCAAAGTGTTGTTGCTGGACACTCATACCTGTGTGTGTTTTGTCCATTGGGCGGCCGGCGTATTGCTTGGGGCCTTCAAGTAACTGAGATACGAAAGCAATAAAATGACCGCGTTGCTTCGCCATATCTGTCTTAGCGAAGAATGTATTCACGCTGTTGTCTGCGGCGATGCGTTTGTGCAAATCATCAACTACTTTCTCGATGGTTGCTTGTCCGCCAATTTTTTCGTACAGTGTTGCGCTCATATGCTGATTCCTTTGAAGCGAGTTGGATGATGGAATTCGCAATTAGGCGTTTAATGTTTGCCTATGTGCTTTAGCTTTTGTCGGTAGGTTTACAGCATTCACTGATCAGCAGAAAATTATCTCGGTCAAATCCTACTTGCTGTTCCTAGCTGTTGCACATGAGGGTGTATTTTTGCAGTGCGTAAGTTCCAGAGCACTAATCTTAGAACAATGGCTCAACCGCTTCTACCACAAGATTCTTGCTGACGCGATCGCGCAACCTGGCTTCTATGGCAATTTTCAGAGTTGCTGTACTGCTAGAACAAGAACCACAAGCGCCTTGGAGTAGAACCTTGACTCGGTCGCCATCTACATCGTACAGTTCTACATCGCCACCGTCAGCTATCAGCACGGGTCGGACTTCTTCATCTAAGACCTTTTGAATCAGTGCAATCTTTTGCACATTAGTCAATGGTCGTTGTGATTGCTGTTTAGCAGTGGCAATATCTGTAGCAACCTTGACGCCATAGTCTTTAAGGGCAGGTTTGGCAGCTTCTTGCTGTACACTTCTTATAATATCATCAATATTTGCCAGACAAGAACCGCATCCGCCACCAGCTTTAACGTAGTTTGTTACCTGTTCTGCATCAGTAAGGTTATTTTCCAGAATCACGCGCCGAATCTTGGATTCGCTGATGCCAAAGCAACTGCAAACTAGTGCGCCTTCATCATCGTCATCATGGGCTGCCAGGGGTATGCCACGATAATTATAGATGGCTGCTTCGAGGGCTTCTTGCCCCATGACTGAGCAGTGCATTTTGGCTTCTGGCAAACCGCCGAGGTACTCTGCAATGTCTTGGTTAGAAACATTCAGGGCTTCATCTAAGGTTAGACCCTTAATCATTTCAGTTAGGGCGCTAGAAGAGGCGATCGCACTTGTGCAACCAAAGGTTTGAAAGCGGGCATCAAGAATCTTATCACTTGCTACTTCCACTTTTAGATGCAGTCTCAAAGCATCGCCACAGGCAATACTACCTACCTCACCAGTGGCTACCTTAACTCCAGGTTCGCCAGCTTCGGCAATTTCTCCCTGATTCTTGGGATTGTAAAACAGTTCTAATACTTTATCTGTGTAGTCCCACATATTTAGTTCCAAGTGCTGAGTGCTGAGTTTTAAGTGGGCTTCGACTGCGCTCAACCCACGGGGGCTGAGCGGAGCCGACGGGGGCTGAGCGGAGCCGACGGGGGCTGAGCGGAGCCGACGGGGGCTGAGCGGAGCCGACGGGGGCTGAGCGGAGCCGACGGGGGCTGAGCGGAGCCGACGGGGGCTGAGCGGAGCCGACGGGGG
>JAHHHF010000019.1 GCA_019359495.1 Goleter apudmare HA4340-LM2 | reverse complement strand
TATGTGTCAGAAAATCAGTTATGTTCACTGGTTTGAGGAGATTATGTTTTGTTGACTAATTTCAGCTTTTTAGGCTTAGTCTTAATAAAAATGTAAAGTTTTATATCAGCATTCAACATTTGTGGTATATAGGTAACATATCTATTAGCTCTACAAAACATCCTCTAGGTAAATATAATAATTTATGGACAAAAAATAAGGCATTAAATAAAAATAACCTATCATGTTTAATTCTTGACATAAATAAAGCAGTTATAAATCCAATGAAACCACTTCCTATTGCAACACCTATAAATCCAAAATCTATATATAAATCAGCTATGTAGTTTCCTCCTGTTCCTAAATATGGAAAGCCACGATCCCATAAAAGGTACTGAGAAAGCGCTCTATCTAGCCTATTAATGAGGATTCCTTCATTAGCCGGAAGATAGAAATCTTCAGGAGCTATAAAAGGCAAATAAATAGCTATTAATGGTCCTAGTGAGTAATTAATATTAGGAATTTTGTCAATATTTTCTATAGCCATAGAAATGACTTTGATAGGGTCACTAATGACGTATAATAGTGATAAAGTGTCTAAGTTTCCTGTTAATAAACCTCCTCCTCTTATATATAAAGGTACAACAATAAAAATTGGAATAAGTATACCTATAATTATCAAAGTTTTTCGCAATACAGCAGTGGATATACGAGCAATGCTAAAAATAATGCTTAATTGAGTAGCTATGAAAAATACAAAGTAGCCACGCATATTTACGAAAGATAATAGTAGACGAGGAAGTGCTACTAATGATATAAAAAAAATACTTTCTCTAGATATACGTGGTGCAGCACTATTCAAAAACTGTAATCCGACGAGTGCAGCATATAAAGGAATTTTTTGATATGTAGATGGGCCTGATTCATCAACACCATAATAACCAATATTAGGAGATAGAATAGCTTGTAACGCAATCAGCAAAGCTGGTATAAATGTAATTAAAATTATGAATTTACCTAAAGTAAATAACCCTTTATTTTCTTCTAAATCTATTTTATTATTTGATTGTATCTGGAAAAATTTAAAGCTAAAATCGTAGACAATTTTAAAAAAAATTACAGATATTGATAACAAAATAGACTGCAAAGAATAGTCATCATCTACATAGTCTTGAAGTCCTGGTAAAATTATAAAAATCAGCCTACTGACTTGAAAAAAGCCAAGTGATAATAAAAACCCTGAAGGGAGAGAAAAAATCCCATATTTACGAATAGAATCAAAAGTAGATATGCTATAAATTATTATTGTTATAATTGCTATTGTAACCATTTTTTTTAATTTTCTAAAAATAAAATATTTTCCTGTTCTAAAGATAGAACTATGTAATTAATCTTGAGTTATTACTTGTAGGCATCAAATATAATTTCATTAACCCTTTCCCAACTGAAAATATTCCTAGTTACGCTAACTATTTCGTTAGCATCCCAAGATTTAGATAATCCGTATTCTATGGTTTCTGATATTGAATGTTCATTCATATCTACCAAAAGTGCCAATCTGGAATCAAGGAATGGTGCTATACCACAGCCTTTAGGCACGATTATTGGAGTACCACATGCCAGAGCCTCTACATAAGTAAATCCAAAAGGTTCTTCTGGATTAAGAGAAATGAAAAGCTTGGAACGAGAATAAATTTCCACAATTTTTTCTTTCTCTAGATATCCATGATAAGTTATATTATCTAATGATGCTTGTTGTAATTCCTGATGAGTTTTTAAATTTTCTTTCAAAGCACCTACTAAATGAAAATTAATTCGCTGATTACTATTATTTAGTATCCGGGATAAAGCTTTTAGGATCAGCATCAGACCTTTTGTTAAACATATTCTTCCAACGTAAAGTAAGTCAATATCTCGTTGAAAACTTTCCTTGACAGTATCTAGTTCAAAATTTTTGGGAATTCCCCAAGGAGTAACTACAGAATATTTAACACCAAAAACACGATTTACACTTGATGTGAGGTAACTATTTGCTATCACTTTTTGAGAAAATTTATAACCTATAATATTCGATAAATTACCGATAATAAATTTTAAAAAATTAGTCTCTAAGTTACCAAAACCATGAAGAACATGTATTTTAGCTTTACTTTTTAAAAGTGACAACATACAAGAATAATATACATTAGATATAGTAAAAGTCACCTCATTTTTTAATGTAAAAATAAGAAAATCATAAAAGTCTTTTGGTAAAAAGAATTTTACCAAAAACGGCGAGCTATAATTTACTATGAAGTTGCTACTATTTTTTGCTTTTGTAAAAGTAACTATACAAGTAATATAATCCTTTTGAAGTGAAATTCTTATCAATTCTTCTATGAAAGTAGTAACACCACCTTCTTTAGGAATCGGGCCAAGTATCATAATGGTTTTACGTAGTTTTTGTTCTATCAATGTTTTAGCCTCAATTACGCCATTAATAAAATACATATACCCTAAGAGGTTATTTATAAAGTAAAAATAAAATTCTTGTAGGGTGTGTGAGGCGCATATTTTTCTCTGGTCTGTCACGAAAAATATGATATTAGCGCCTAACACACCACGTTATTTGGCAGTGCGTTAGGCTGAAGCCATAACACACCCTACTTAAGATTTCCTTTATAAATGGTCTCTAAGGTATTCTTGTAACATAAATAGATACAAATAGCTCTTTGTCACCAAATTATTGCTGATTTTCTAGGGCTTTGATATTTTTTTAATTAACAAGTTATACCCAAGTGAAGAATATGGAATCACACGACCGAGAAAATTATTCAAATTATTTAAATCAAAGTAACAAGTAGAAAAAAAGTGATAAATCCTATTTATAAAAGGCACTGGAAATACAAAGCCATCTTTGTTAATAGAAACTATCTCAAATTCGTATTTATTTATCTTGTTCTTGATTTCGCTTAAAGTATACTCACGAATATGCGTAGGATCAAGATATGGTTTATCAAACTTTAATTGATATTTTGCCATTGTCTGAAGGTTATTAACATCAGGAACGCTGATAACAGCCCATCCATCATCTTTGAGAACCCTGTGGATTTCTTGAATTAAGAAATTGTCATCTTCAACATGTTCTAGAACATGATATGAATTGACAAAATTAAATGTTTTGTTTGCAAATGGTAGCCTTTTATCTTCTAATAATATGTGTTTCATAGACGGAAAATAAGATTTTGCAATCAGCCAATCGTCATATAAATTAACATCAACTCCTATAGTCTCTCCGAATCCCATAAGAGTAGCCTGAGCCATATCAATTCCAAAACCACAGCCAACATCTAGAAAAGATGATTCTTGATTATGCTGTAAATTAATATCGGTTAGGTCAAATCCATGAAATACAAAAGGTTCTTTATTTGAGAGTCTTCTAAGCCTTCTATGAGCTGCAACTTCAAAGAGTTTTATTTTCATTTCTGCAACTTTCATTATTAATGCTCCTTAAATCAAACAATAATTATTCTCACTAAATTGACAAATTACGTATAGTTAGCCAAAACGGTAAGATATAAACATTCTCCGTAATTATTAAAATTAGGTTATTTGCTATTGATGAAACTCATTTTTTAAACACAGCTTGGTATGCTTCGCCGTAGCTCCAAGGTAAACTTCCAAAACTAGCCAATAAAGCATAGTTCACTATTTGTAGAGGACTTTTTGTAACTATTGGTAAGCCAGTGAAAAAAGTTGTACCTTCTGAAACCAAAGAAAAGCCGTAAGAGGCAAATATCGAACGCCATTCTTTAGGAGATTTCAAAGAAACATGGTCTTCTAGTTGGAATGAATGCCATTTTTCTTTTAACAATTTTGCAGCTATTCCATCTGGATTTGGTGTTGCCAGTAACAAAACTCCTCCTTTTTTTAAACATCTATATGATTGATCAACAAATCTTTCAGGATGGTATAAATGTTCTATATTATGGAAAGAAGTTATACAGTCAATTGACAAGTCTTCAAAAGGAAAATTTTCTGCACTATTTTGGTAAATACTGATATTTTTACATTTTTGCCGAGTTTCAATCACCAATCTATAATCTAATTCTAAACCCATTAAAGATTTAGCTGGTATGAATTCTGATAAATTCAGAAGGAATTCACCTCCACCACAACCGACATCTAGGACAGTATAGTTTTCCTTATCAGAAGAATAGTAGTGCCTTAAAATTATATCTGTCTGCTTTTTATATGTACAATAAATGCGAATTTGATGGAGTTTAGCCTGCAAACCTGTGCGTGTTGGTCGTGAATATGGTGATGGTTTTTCGTAATTAATCGTGTCCTTCATTTAACTCTACCTTGTAGATATTTTTTTGTGTACATAATATGTCGCAAATTAAATAAAAATTGTAATGCTCAATAGACTAATAACTAAAAATAATAAAATGGGAAGTTTTAACCAAGAAAGCAAAAGAGAAGCAGAAATATTTATTTTTTTCAGGGCAATTATAGGTAAAATTAGTGTACCTATATAACCAAAATTACCGATAGTTGCACCCCATAATCCCAAGTGAGTAGCTCCTATATTTATTAATATTAGTGTTAAAATTCCAAATGAAATTTGAATTAATGCAGACTGGTTAACAGCTTTAATACCAAAAAGTATCCAATACCCTGTTGCGTTCAGCGAAACCAAAGTATTAATGAAAATTGCAGTTCTAAAATTATAAATATTAGCTTTACTAAAGGCTGCTGGAATTATTGATTTTACTATTGTTGGTGCAAATAATAAAAGTAATATACCTAGAAAAATAGATACAATACAGTTAATATTAAAGGCTTTTTTAACTTGATTTTTGAGTATGGATTGGTCAACATTAGGCTCATTTATTAAATAGCTAATAGTGGGTATCAGTGGCTGGATAATTAAAGCTGAAAATAAATTGATAGCTCCTGATATTTCAAAAAAGGTTGCGTATATAGCAAGCTTATTAGCACCTAGTATAGAACCCACAATTAATCTATCTCCTTTCATAAAAATTGCACGTCCTAATGTAGTCACCCAACTCACAAAACTATAACGAGCTATCTCAATTCCCCTATTAGTATTCCACATTGGTTTAATAGTTTGTGGATTGATTAAATAACCTACAATAGTAAAATGCCCTAACAAGCTTCCTACACTTGTTACTGCTTGCCATTGTGCCAGTGCAAGTGTTTTACCTCCTGACCAAGCCAGAATCATCCATCCCAGAATGCATATTACCCACTGTAAGGTATTTAATACACTCATCAACTTATACTGCTGATAAGCTTGCTCCACTCCTATGAAAACTTGCTGTACTAACTGTGCCCACAATGCAATTGACCCGATTTTCAGGGACTGTGTAACAGTCTGCTGCTGTAATGTTTCTAACTTTGGGAACCACTGAACTAAAATTCCAGAACCTATAAATAGGAGTAACGCTCCTGTTGTTGCCAAAAGTAATATACCTCCCACCGTTACTGTTAATGTTTCAGATAGCCCCTTCTTATCTTTTCTTGCTAAATCTTGAGAAACAAAAACTGTGGCTGATACAGGGAGTCCTACTTCTGCTACAGTCACAAAGCCTAAGACAGAGGAAACTAATGCCCATACACCATATTCTTCTACACCCATCAAATGAATAAGAATTGGAATAGAAACAAAGCTTAGTCCTGCTCTAAATAATCCTGCGATAACATTGTAGAATCCATTTTTTAGCATTAAATTTTTTTAAAATATACTAAAAGGCTAATTTGCCAGTATTACGAAATTCCAATTTTAGGCATCTTCAAATCGCCCTTACCATTCTGCTCAAATCCCTTACCACCGTAGTAACCCTTGGTGTAGTAACCACCGTGGCTAGTACTTGCAGTCACACCATTGACTACCATGCCCAAAACTCGTTGCTCAGACTGCTCTAACAAAGTCTTCGTTTCACTGGCGGCGGCTGAGTCAACAACGCCAGGACGCACGACGAGCAACAGCCCATCTGCTAACTTGCCCAACATCTGGGCATCAGCAACCGCAGTCAAAGGCGGAGCGTCAATAATCACAAAGTCATATTCTTTAGTTGCCTCTTGAATTAAAGTATGTAAACGTTGGGAATCTAGCAGTGCGGCTGGGTTTGGTGGAATTGTCCCCGCAGTGAGCAAGTCCATAGCCATTAGTGCTTCTTTGGTAGAGCTTTGTAACTCAGCTTGGCCCACGAGGATATTACTCAACCCCGTCAGGTTTGATTGTTCCCAAATTTTATGCTGGCGGGGGCGACGCATATCTGCATCTATCAACAAGACTCGGCGTCCGAGTTGGGCTATAGCCACTGCTAAGTTAGCCGCGACAAAAGATTTACCCTCACCGGGAATAGAGCTACTGAGGACAATTACTTTCAACTTTTTATCAGAGATACTGAAACCCAAATTCGTCTGGAGCATCTCAAAGGCTGCTGACTCTGGGGAATAAGGATTGTTGAGTACAGGCAATTCTGCACTTCCCTCACCATCACTTCCCTTGACCTTTTCAGCTAGGGGAATTGTACCCAAAACTGGATAAACCAACAGCCGCTTGACTTCCTCAACATTCTTGAGGGAATTATCCATAGATTCCAGTATCAGGGCTGTTCCTGCACCTAGCAAGATGCCTAAAAACCCACCTAGCGCTAGGTTTAGAGGAATGACGGGAGAAACTTGCTTATCAGGAATCAAAGCCTGAGAAATGACCCGCGCATTACCGATGTTCTGGTTTTCTAACACCTGGACTTCTTGTAATTGCTTCAAGAGTTGTTCATAGGTGATTCGTGCTACCTGCAATTGTCGTTGTAGCTGTAACTGTTGTTGTTCTAGCCTTGGTAGACTGTTCAAGCGTCTTTGGTTGAGGGCGAGTGTTTGCCGCAATTCTGCTACTTGTTTTTTCAATGCCGATCGCTCTACCTCTGACTTGACTAAATCTACAGTCAGGGCTTGCTTGAGTTCGCCAATCTGCAAATTCCTCTCAGGCACAGATTGGCGATTACCAATAGTTTTGGAGACTCGGGTTTCTACTTGTTTTCTCAGAGCTGCTTCTTTCTGCACCAGGTCAATAATGACCGGATTTTCTTGAGTAAAGCGAGTCCGGGCTACAGCTAATTGATCTTGAACCTTTTGGTATTCTGTCAAGATCTGTTGCACTCCAGGAGATTGACTTAAGGTACTGAGCACTACAGCTTGCTGAGTATTCAATGCAATTTGATCTTGCAAAGCTATTGCACGAGTGTTAGCAGCCACTAATTCAGCTTCGGTTTTGGTGATTTCTTCTGCTAAATCCTTGAGTCCTTCCACCCCAGCTTTTGCTTCTATCTCTAAGGCTACGACCTGGTTGTTTTCTTTAAACCGACGTAAGGCCTTCTCTGCTTTTAAAACTCTGGTTTCGACCTCTGGTAATTCCTTGCTCAAGAATTCCCGTGCAGCCTTGGCTGTGGAGCGGTTATTACGAACATTACTTTCTAAGTAATAGTTCATGAGAGTATTAATTACATCCGCCGCTTGCTGAGGATTATTGCTGCGGTAAGAAAGCTGCATCACATCCGTGCCTCGGATAGTTTTCAGCTTTAATATTTTGAGAAATTTTTCCATTGTGAGGCGATCGCCTCTTTTATCCTTAAGGTTGAGGGTAGTGATAGTTTTGTCAACTATCGGGTATGAGCGGATGACTTCAGCTTCTGTATCCACTGGGTTGCTGAGGTTTGTCAGACCTCCCAGTTCTCCCATCTTTGCAGAGATCCCCGTCAGTGATGAGACACCATTTTGCTTGTTGAAGAGTAACTTGGCTTGGGATTCGTAAACTGGTTTTTGCAAAAATGTGACTAAGGCTGTCAATCCGAATACAGAGCCAATCACCACTGATGTCACCAGCCAGCGTCTTTTGAGAATCGTCCAGTATTGCCGTAAATCAATAGTATCTTGGTCTTCTTGCTTAGTAGGCATATTTTCTTAACAATCAAAAAAGTTTAGTATTGATCTGCTGACTTGTGGATTTATCCTGTTAGCGATCGCTGGGTTATATTTAGCGGATACTTACCAACCAGATACCCAAATAGCAGGATTACGCGCCCCAGCCCGTGTCCTCCTGAGCAATGTCATAGTTGGTATTTTTATTTCTACCATCATCTATCTATCCGGGACTTGGGGACACTACCCGTTACTAGGGCGGGGGATTTTGTTAATCAGCCTCACCATGTTTACCGTCTGGGCAATTATCTTACGTTTGTGGGGTGTTAAGTGGTGGCGATCGCGTGCGATTCAAAGTCGTTGGTTAATCTTGGGTGCGGGCGACCAAGCCATCAAATTTGCTCAAACTTTTCTCGTCCAAAACCCCTTGGGGCGATTGGTGATTCTGGCTGAAGGTGGACAAGATCTCTCAGATGTAGATAAAACAGCATCGCAACTGCATTATGCCGGACACCTAACTGACCTGCCTAATTGGAGTCAGCAACCTTGGTCAGGAGTAGTAGTAGCCACTCCCACAGATTTCTCTGATCACCAAACCCAGCAGTTAATGGAATTGCGCTTGCAAGGTGTCCCAGTTTATCGACTACCGGATATTTGCGAAGCCCTATGGTACAAAATTCCTTCATCCTTACTGGAAGATAAGTGGTTAGCTTTTAGTGCTGGGTTTAACTTAGTCTCTTGCGGTATTAGTCTGAAGCTAAAGCGGTTTACAGATGTCACAGTTACGGTGCTATTACTATTGGTGTTTTTTCCCTTGATGCTTTTAGTATCACTGGTGATTAAGTTAGATAGTCCAGGCCCAATCTTTTATAGTCAACTCCGCACAGGCTTATACGGTAAGCCATTTAGAGTTTGTAAATTCCGTTCTATGTATCGGGATGCAGAGAAACGTGGCGCGCAGTGGGCATGTCAACGCGATCCACGTATCACTAGAGTAGGATACTGGTTGAGAGTATTGCGAATTGATGAGCTACCGCAAATTTGGAATGTGCTGCGGGGAGATATGAGCTTAATTGGCCCGCGTCCAGAACGTCCAGAATTTGATGAGAAACTGAAACAAGCAATTCCCTATTACGACCTACGTTATTTAGTCAAACCAGGAATCACTGGTTGGGCACAAGTTTTATATCCCTACGGTGCATCGGTCGAAGATGCTTACGAAAAGCTAGCTTACGACCTCTATTACATCAAAAATTATTCCTTTTGGTTGGATATAGCGATCGCTTTTAAAACGATCAGGGTGGTTTTATTAGGGAAAGGCAGATGAGGAAGAAACTTGTACAGACGTTGCAGTGCAACATCTCTACCAAAAACCAATGACAAATGACAAATGACTAACAACAACCTAATTACTCACTTCTTTTGACGGTAATAAGTAAATCGCTCCAGAAATTAACGTCAGGGAAACAGCTACCCAAAAAGCAATTAGGGAAGGCATTTGCCAAGCTGCTGATAAGGGTGCGATCAGAAGTGCGATCGCTATAATTTGACTAACGGTTTTGAGTTTACCCCAAATATTCGCCCCAGTAATGGTCGTTTGATTTACCCGCCAACCGGCGATCGCTAATTCCCGCGCTAAAATCAAGAACACTCCCCAAGCTGGAACTTTGCCTAATTCAATCAACACCATCAACGGTGCAAGTACTAAAAATTTATCCACCAAAGGGTCGAGAAATTTACCTAAATCAGTAATTTGGTTGAGTTTTCTAGCTAAATAGCCATCCAACCAATCAGTTAATGCGGCAACTAAAAAAATCGTTAAACATATCCACCTAGCTTGTGGTGTGGGATTGTATAAGCCGTAAAGCAAGAACGGTACACCCAGTAACCGTGAAAAAGTAATCCAATTGGGTATAGTCATCAGCAATTATCAATTCAAATGATTTTTAGGGGTTAACCATTTTAATACAGCACACTGTTTAACCCACGATTCTTCACTAAGTGCAGTAGCTTAAGAGATGTTCCACTAGGCCGCTTTTGTCCTATTTCCCATTTTTGAACCGTTGAAGGACTTATATTCAAAATACGTGCAAAAACAGCTTGACTGACTTGAGATGATTCCCGTATTTCTTTAATTTGATGAGGTTCTAGAGGCTCAATAGGAGGTAGGCATAGGCTTTCAAACTCGCGCAATGTAGTTTGATTCATTAGTCCAGCTTTGTGCAAGTCTGTAGCTGTCTCATGAACTGCTTCCAGAATTGCTGATTTTTTCTTCCGCATTTCTATTTTATAGTCTCTTTGTTTAAAGTATAGCACCTAGTCCTATACTTTAATGATGTCATATTTTTCTCATAAAGATTGTCCAGAGCGGAGCCGGAGACGCTCCGCCTCCGGTCAAAAGTCGAAAGTCCAAAAACCTTGATTTTTGATCCTTGACCCTTGACTCTTTTAGTTGGATGTAGAGGTGATGAGTAAAGTGTGGGACGCATAAAGAGAAAGAATTGGCTTTACACATCATTCCCTAGGCATGGGATGATCTGTTTCTTGAGATTATCCCAAATAACTTTATGACTCAACAATCAGACTCCCAATTTCGCATCGAACGCGATTCGATGGGCGATCGCCAAATCCCCAGTAGCGCTTACTACGGTATCCAAACGCTGCGGGCAATAGAAAATTTCCCGATTAGTGGTCTTCAGCCTTTACCTACTTACGTAGATGCTTGTTTACTCATAAAAAAAGCTACAGCAATTGTCAATGGGGAATTAGGTTGTATTCCCCCAGATATTAGTCAGGCAATTGTGCAAGCCGCAGACGAAATCCTGGACGGGAAGTTACGCGATCAATTTGTGGTGGATGTGTATCAAGCTGGTGCGGGTACTTCCCATCACATGAATGTCAATGAAGTGTTGGCAAATCGCGCCTTAGAAATTCTCGGTGAGCAAAAAGGTAATTATCA
Source organism: Goleter apudmare HA4340-LM2 (assembly GCA_019359495.1). GTDB lineage: Bacteria > Cyanobacteriota > Cyanobacteriia > Cyanobacteriales > Nostocaceae > Goleter > Goleter apudmare. Next base: position 23,524 of record JAHHHF010000019.1, on the reverse strand, counting down.
GCGTGTCAGCCCCAATGACCACGTTAACTATGGCCAGTCTACCAATGATGTCATCCCTACAGCAATTCGCATTGGTGGCTTATTGGCACTTGCTCATACATTACACCCAGCCTTAGAGCAGGCGATCGCAACTTTGGAAAACAAAGCCGAAGAATTTCAGGATATTGTCAAATCCGGCAGAACTCACCTCCAGGATGCCGTCCCTGTACGCCTGGGCGAGAATTTTCGGGCTTGGGCACACATCCTGGCAGAACACCAAAACCGCATCTATACTGCCTCTGGGGATTTGATGGTGCTAGGTTTGGGAGGTAGTGCCGCAGGTACAGGATTAAATACTCATCCCCTCTACCGTGGGAGAGTTGTGCAAGTCCTCGCAGAATTATTAAACTCTCCCTTAGAACCAGCACCCCATCTGATGGCAGCAATGCAGAGTATGGCTCCATTTGTGAATGTCTCCGGCGCTTTACGCAACTTGGCACAGGATTTAGTGAAAATCTCCCATGACTTACGACTGATGGATTCTGGCCCCAAAACGGGATTTAAAGAAATTCAACTACCACCAGTCCAGCCTGGTTCCTCAATTATGCCTGGTAAATATAATCCCGTGATGGCAGAGATGACATCAATGGTGTGTTTTCAGGTGATGGGTTACGATAGTGCGATCGCTCTGGCAGCCCAAGCCGGACAATTAGAATTAAATGTGATGATGCCGCTAATTGCCTATGACTTAATTCACAGTATCGAAATTTTGGGTAATACAATCGTTGCCCTCACTAAAAATTGCATCCAAGGGATTACCGCTAATAGCGATCGTTGTTTAGCATACGCCGAAGGTAGTTTAGCCCTAGTCACAGCCCTCAATCCCCACATCGGTTATCTTAATGCGGCGGCCGTCGCCAAAGAATCCCTAGAAACAGGTAAATCTTTACGGCAGATAGTTCTGGAAAAAGAGTTGATGAGTGCCGAGGAATTAGCCGCAGTATTAAATCTAGAACAAATGAGTGGTATCTCACCCCTCAGGGCAGAACAGGCAAATATAGATTAAAAACATAGTAGGAAGATAGAAAATAAGGAAGATTCTTTTTTTCCTATCTTCACTACGCGTAATTTAAGATCCATGCAAACTCAAAAACCATCTGTCAGTCTAATCCGGGCTACTTCCTACGAGCGAGAGGCTTTACGGGAGTCGCTAGTGACACTACTGGAACCTTTTGGGGGAATGACAGCTTTCGTGAATAGAGGCGATCGCGTCTTGCTCAAACCCAATTTGCTTACAGGAGCACGTCCGAGAAAAGAGTGTACAACCCGCCCCGAATTGGTTTATGAAGTTGCTCAGATGGTAATGGAACTTGGCGGTAAGCCATTTTTAGGAGATAGTCCCGCTTTTGGAAGTGCGAAAGGAGTCGCGGCGGCGAACGGTTATCTGCCAATGTTAGACGAATTAAATCTGCCGATTATTGATTTTCATGGACAGCGTTACCAAACTGTTGGCGAGAATTTTAACCACTTACGCTTGTCTAAAGAGGCGATGGAAGCGGATGTAGTGATTAACCTACCCAAGGTAAAATCTCATGCCCAGCTAACATTAACAATGGGAGTCAAAAACCTATTTGGTTGTGTCCCCGGCAAAATGAAAGCTTGGTGGCATTTAGAAGCAGGAAAAGATGCCAACCGATTTGGTGAAATGTTAGTAGAGACTGCTAGGGCAATTAACCCCAATTTAACTATTTTAGATGGCATTATCGGCCATGAAGGTAATGGCCCCAGTAATGGTGAACCTCGATTACTGGGTGTTTTAGCAGCAGCCTCAGATGTTTTTGCCCTCGATCGCGCGATCGTGGAAATCCTCAAAGTCCCACCCCATCAAGTACCCACGATAGCTGCTTCCCAAAGACTAGGAATTTGTCCAGAACTCACTGATATTCACTTTCCCAACTTAGAACCCGAATTATTACGCATCGATGATTGGCGACTGCCAGATAAGTTAATGCCCATCGATTTTGCCATGCCTCGTGTGATTAAATCAACTTTCAAACACCTTTACATCCGATTTATCAAAGAACCAATGACTGCTTATGATAGACGTTAATTAAATTAGTTATTAATTTGATGGCTGTTTAACAACTGCAAACTGTGCTACAACAATTTTCAAATTAGCACAGTAAGCTATAACTACCCTCCGATTGCTTAACCACACCGCCCTAGTTCAGTGGCGGCTTTTTTTTGTTGGTCAATTGGATATAAATCTCCTCATGTAATCTGCTAACTTATTTCTCAGGTCTCCTTTATGCTTGCCTACAAAAATAGTTGCATATTAACTTTGTATATCAGCAAATGAATATTACTCTACCTGTATGCAGATTGACAAAATTGAATTAACATTGCCGAGTATAGCTAATTTAAATTATGAAACATTCTTGAGGTGTATTAGCAAAACTATCTGCAAGTCTCGTTGAATAAATATTGCTGAACTAATCTGAGCTATCTGTATTTATTCGGTGTAACTAAAGCCTGAAAAAATCCAAGATAACCGGATGATCTTCAAGTCTCAAATATATTTGGGTATAACCACAGAGAAAGTATTCACTACCTGGGTGCAGTCTCAGTAATTATTCGGTATTTATCCGAGTGGCTGCAAACAAGTGTCAAACCTTGTGATTCTGTTTTAGAAGGGGTTTCAAGATATTATGAGACTGCTGTAATCATGCTAAAGCCTATTGGCAAATACATCTAAAAATAAGATAAAAAATGTAACTTATAATGCTATTGCCCTACCATCTGTATAACTAATAGATTACACTGTACAGAGACTCACTGAAAAATAGTAGTCACCAAATCAAACCGGAAGTGTTTTTACCAAACTTTGTATCAAGATGTTATGGTGCTTAACTGCCATTATGACACTTGTCAAACTGGTTAAAATTTGGTCAAGCTACACAATTTACAGTGAAAAAATAGGTAAAATAGGATCAAGGCTCTCTTTTATAGAGAGTAGATCTAACAAGTGATGTGATGAACTTCAACTTTTTTGTATGAATTCAAATAGCCAGTCTGCCAATTCTTCCGACACATATTCCCATCGCTTGGCAGACATTGTGGGAACTGCGATCGCTCTATTAACGTTGACGCTACCCGTATTCTTCATTGCCTACTATTCATCAACCGATGTTCTGAATAATCAACAACCACTAACCTACAATATCCAAAAAAAGTGAACATCAAACAAAACGTGCTAATACAATTTCACCAGCAGGATGGTCTGCAAATGGAGGTGAAAAGCATTTACCAGTTAAGGGAGAGAGATACTCCGAAATGATCACTTTACCCACAAAAAATATTCTAATATTCCACAGACATAACAGGTTGACACAGCAAACTCAACCCAAAACTCAAAAGAGGCAAAAGGCAATGTAATTAATCAGAAATTATTTACATCTGTGTCTTTCCCTTCCAAATTCAAGTGACTAGTCAGTAGCCTGCGGTAGTAATTATCGGCAGGCTACTGTATTTTGTTACCTGCAAAAAGTTCTGAAGTGCTGAAGAAAACAAGGACTAAAATCTTGACTACAAACAATTTTACCCCTCAAATGAACTGACCGAGAGAGAAACGGTTTTGGGTATTCAAACCAGGGAGAAGTCTTTTGATTTAGCAGTGATGACATGAATACCTTGGGAAGAAGTCCCCCTTGGCCCTAAAATTCTACACGGGGAGCCAATATAGAGCACACCCATAATTCACCCTTCAAACAGGAGTTTCTCTGTGTCCGTAAACTTATCCCTGATACCAGCCCAACCAAAACCAGGTTTAATTAACGTTCTAATTGAAATTGCAGGCGGAAGTAAAAATAAATACGAATACGACAAAGATCTGGAAGCTTTTGCTTTAGATCGAGTACTGTATGCTTCGGTACAGTATCCCTATGACTATGGATTTATTCCCAATACATTAGCTGATGATGGCGATCCACTCGATGGTATCGTTATCATGGATGAACCTACCTTCCCAGGCTGTGTAATTGCCGCACGACCAATTGGCTTTTTGGAGATGATTGACGGTGGCGATCGCGATGAAAAAATTCTGGCTGTACCTGACAAAGATCCACGTTACGCTGAAGTAAAATCCCTGAAAGATATAGCACCTCACCGCTTGGAAGAAATTGCTGAATTTTTCCGTAGTTATAAAAATCTGGAAAAAAAGGTAACTCAAATCCTTGGTTGGCAGGATGTTGATCAGGTCAAAGCCTTGGTAGACAAGTCTATTAAAGCTTATAAAGGTTAAATTTACTGGGAATAGGGAATAGGGCATCGGGAAATAGGGAGAATACACTTGACCTTTGACTCTTGTACAGACGTGATACTACAACGTCTCTCCAAATGACCAATTCCTAATTCCCAGTTATTACATGCCAAAATTGCTACAAAATCCTAAAACAAAATGCAGCGCACTCTCCTTTTGGCAAAAATTCATAACTGTACCCTCACTGGAGCCAATCTCAACTACGTGGGTAGTATTAGCATTGATCAAGTCCTGTTGGAAAAATCTGGGATCTTACCCTACGAACAGGTACAGGTAGTGAATAATGCTAATGGTGAACGTTTTATTACTTATGCGATCCCGGCTCCAGCTAATTCAGGAGTGATTGAGTTAAATGGGGCTGCGGCACGTCTAGGCATTATGGGCGATCGCCTGATTATAATGGCTTACGGGCAGTTCACTCCGGAAGAGTTAAAAAATTACTCTCCTACAGTTGTCATAGTAGATGAAAAAAACCGACTTTCGGAAGTGCGGCACTACGATGACCTGCTCAGTAAGGTCTAACTTCAAGAAAAATGTCAAACTTTGAACTGTCGGGTTCCCAAAGCTATCTAACAGAAAAGCCAACTACCCTGCTTGATAGCCCAATCGAAGCATTTTTAGTGCAATTTTGGGGTGTCAGAGGTTTGATTCCCACTCCTGGGAGCAATACCAAGCGCTATGGTGGCAATACTGATTGTGTACAGATCCATGTAGCAGGCAAACACCTGATTTTTGATGGTGGTACTGGCTTACGCATACTGGGTAAAATTTGGCAGCAACAACAACAGCCAATAGAAGCTCATTTATTTTTCACCAACTCCCAATCAAATCGTATTCAAGGATTTCCTTTTTTTGCCCCTGCATTTGTGGCACAGAATCGCTTCCATATTTACGGTACTGCTGCTTCAAATAGTGCTTCAATCAAACAGTGTCTATATGACCAAATGCTCCAGCCGCATTTTCCTTTCCCCTTGCAAGCGATGCAGTCAGAATTACAATTCCACAATCTGACTCCAAATAGTGAGGTGAAGCTGGATGATGTGACTATAGTCACGGCATTGATCAATCAGGCTCAAAGGTCTGTTGGCTACCGAATCACCTGGGGCGAATATAGTGTTGCCTACATCACAGATTTACATAAGAATAGCGAGCAATTAGAGCAAGAAAGAATTTTAAAAATTGTAACGGGAGTTGATTTATTGATTGCCAATGCTACCTATCCTCCGCCAACATCTCACAAGCATGACTCGGCTGATTTGCACTGGCAAACTGCTGTTGATTTAGCTAAAAGTGCTGGTGTGCAAAGATTGGTAGTCTCTCACCATCACCCAGACGATGACGACGACTTTCTTGATCAGGTGCAGGTTGAAATTAAATCTGTCTTTCCTCAAGCATTACTGGCTCGTGAAGGTTTGGTTTTAGCTGTTAGTAAGTAGGTTGAACCAAGGCTAACTTTATTTATTCCTGCCGACTTACTTAGTGACAAACTAAATGAATCAACCCCAGACAGAATTTGATACTCCGTGGAAAGATATTCTGCAAGAATATTTGTAACCGTTCAGGGGGCATTGGTGACAAGAGACTGTGAGAGAATTGTGGAAAAAACTGGTCAGATCCTCGTTGAAGATCTGGAAAAGGAGCGACAATCAACTTAACATTTGGTTTTCGCTAATCTTTCCAATTGCTCCGCAATTACTTGATCTTCCACCATTGGTTGTTGTTTCTTTTTTGCGTGGTCTCGATTAGTTTTTCGTCCGGTGTCGTGGCTGCTCACAGTCGCTCAATTACTTGTCTGTACTGAGTTTCCCACGATTTTGGATCATCGGCAATACCACGCTTGACAATTTCCCCTTTTCTTTAACTTGTCACCAATGGGAGCATAAGCAATTCCAAGGAGTTGAAAGTGAAAAATGATGCTGGACTTGAGCAACATTTAATTCAAACCACATACTTATTGTTCTCCTTTAGGATACCAACCTGCTGGAATCACTTCAAAATTCCAGATATCTTGGAAAATATATGTGCGCTCTATGATTTCCGCAGGAGAAAGTGATTCTTGGCTCCCTTCTTTCCAATCTTTTTTATCAACTGTGCCGATAACCACATATTTATTACCGATGATTTTGGGATGGGATTGGCTCAGTCCAAATGCCATTAATGATTCAATTTCCTGCTTTTTAGCAATAATTAGGTCACAGGTTGGACAATATTTACACTGCTTGTTTAAGAAAAATAGCTGTTGTGGTTCGATGTGAATTACCAAAGGGAATTTACGGATTTTTGTTTTTGCTTCACATTTGGGGCATTTTGTAAACGCACAATCTTCATAGGGGTTGAGAAAGAAATTATGTCGTTCTTTAAGATTTTTATCTTTAACTTTATTTGAAGTTTTCTTAGACATTTGGCTGATTTTTCTGGCTTGTTAAGATGGCAAAGTAACTGGTAAGTAGGTAGTTAGGCGTAAATAAAGTTAATTAGTAAGATCTGTCCTCTGTCCTTTGTACTTGGTAAGGGTTTTTAGATATATTTATGTTTAATAACATAGTTTGATTTATTTAGTCCAAATTACTTAAATTATAAGTGGGCAATAATGAAACACCTTGATGGTAAAGTGGCGTTAGTCACTGGTGCTACACGGGGTATTGGTAAAGGAATTGCGATCGCACTTGGTGAAGCTGGTGCAACTGTATATATCACAGGACGTAGGTTAAACAACTCAGATGCTAGTGATCAGGTTTCGGGTAGTCTGGCGGAAACCAAGTTAGTAGTTGAGGAAGCCGGCGGTGTGTGCGTTCCTATCCAGGTTGACCATAGCGACGATGAGCAGGTAAAATCACTTTTTGGGCGCATCGAAGAAGAGCAAGATGGCAGGCTCGACCTATTAGTGAACAATGCTTATTCAGGAGTACAAGCATTAAGAGACGCCAATGGTAGACCTTTTTGGGATTGCGAACCGAGTCTTTGGGATGCTTGTAATAATGTGGGTTTGCGTAGTCACTACTTAGCGAGTGTTTTGGCGGCGCGGATGATGACTAAGCGTCAACAAGGATTAATCTGCACTATTTCTTCTTGGGGCGGTATGTCTTATATTTTTGGTGCAGCTTATGGTGCTGGAAAAGCAGCGTGCGATCGCTTAGTGGCTGATATGGCTGTGGAATTGAAACCTGATAATGTTGCATCTGTATCAATTTGGCCGGGTATTGTTGGTACTGAACATATTTCTCAGATGGCTGCGGAAATGGCAGAAAATCTCACTGACCAAAAAAATTCATTATTTAGCGATCGCTACAATTGGGAAACTCCTTTATTAACTGGACGGGTAATTGCTCAACTGGCTGGCGAAGCAAATCTGATGAGTCGCACAGGAAAGGTACAGATTGTGGCGGAATTGGCTCAGAAATATAGACTTGTAGGTGAGGATGGTGAGTGTCCTGTATCGTTACGTTCTCTGCGTTTTCTCCTAGCTTCTGCAATACCTGGGTTGAGAAAGTACTCATCGCTGATTCCTGATATTAAGGTGCCGTGGTCACTGTTGTTAATTAGTACTCTCCGCTCACCAAAAATTTAATCATTTTAATCAACCAAAAATCATAGCTGAAAATAGCTATAAGTATGAAACGTTGAAGTTAGCTTTGGTAAAGACCACTCCTCCCTTAGATATCTCTAGCAAGTTAATTTTCGTTGCAGTTACACCAATTTGAACAAACAATATTGCAGATACCTTGTAGGTGCAAACGGTTGTTTGCCCTTATCACTTTAAAAGCCCCCATTGTGGCAACTTAGTATAACCACGATACACTGGGAGAAATGTCTTGAGGAAGCATTAATGGTACGGACAAACGGAGCGAAAACTGAAACGTCTGCACAGGAATTACCTACGGTTTCAGACATCGAAGATACAGTAACAATTGAAGATTCACCCGCACCAGTGGAAGATGTGCAAGATATTGACGATATCTTAAACTCACTCAAAAGCTTACTGAGTACTGTAGAAAAACTCCAGAAAGCCCGACAGGAAGTAGCCGATATCAAACCTTTGATCGGGCGAATGCTTGATGGCGAACTGGCTAGTGGTGAAGAACTAGAACAACTAAAAACATCTGTGAGTGGTCTTTCTCGCTTGGTTCGTGCTTACGGCGATCATCAAGCAGCGCTAGCTAAAGCACAATCTGCTAGACAATTGCTAGATCAACTCTTGAAATAGTGATTTATAAAAAGATCCCCGACTTCTGATAGAGTAATGTAGAAGTTGGGGATTTGAGCCTCTGGGTGATGCTTTTTAAGCTGTCTGAAAAAAAGCAGCGATCGCCTCTGCAAATCCTGCAAATGAGCTATAATCTTGGGACAATATCGAGACATTGACACCCAATTTCTCAGCATTAGTTGCCGTATAAGGGCCGAAACAAGCTACTATACAATCTTCATAATCACTCTTTGAATTGACCATTTTTAAAAAGCTGGCTACTTCGGCGGTGCTACTAAAAGCTATTACGTCTATCATGCCTTGATGCAGTAAGTTTAATTCCACACTATAGATATTTTTGCCTAAAGGTTGAGTAATATAAGTGGGTACACGAGTTACTTGTAAACCCAATTGTTTTAACTTTGCAATAAAATTTGGGATGATATCAGGCTCAGGTATCCCCACGACTTTTGGTGCAGGAACTAAGATTTTTTGTTGATGAATTTGGGGAATTTTAGCTAATTCAGCTACTATCCCTTTGGGACTAGATTCAGATGGCATCAAATCAACTCTCCCAGCCATAGATAATAAAATCTCTGCATCTTTGCCTACAGCACAAAGTTGACAATTTGCAAGTTCAGATATGGAAATCCCCAAAACATTGAGGCGATGAAAAAATGCGACGATGCCATTTCTGCTAGTGAAAGCTAGCCAATCAAATTCATTTATATGGCTAAGAATATTATCCAATTCAGTGAAATTTGAGAGCCAACAAGTTTCAATAGTTGGCATTAGCAATGGTAAACCGCCTTTTTTGATGATTTCTTCAGACAACCTCAAGGCGTAATTACGAGGGGCTGTCACCAAAATTCTTTTGCCATATAAAGGCAGTTGCAACGATGGCGTTAATGAGTTGCTGGCTGGGGAGTTGGCTAGCATTAGTTAGTCCAAATTTAGTGGAATTAGGTGACGCGATCGCTGATGAATCATCAACTCAATATCCTACTCTAACCGATGTTTTCTTTGCAGCAAATTCACCAAAATAATCCCTATAATCGCATCGTAAATCACTCCATCTACAACTGCTATCACCCAGTTAAACAGGCCGTATGTGCCACCACTCTACAATCCAATGCTATCTAAAATCTTGTACTTCAGACTAACTACTACTCCACTGTGAGAAAATCAAGATAAAGCCTGTCTCAGTACCAATAGCAGATAAAACCACAGTGGCGATCGCATTGTGCAGCAGTGCAAGCAAATACCCATTGTCGCCAAAGTTTCCAGAGAGAGATACCATTCATAGCAAAATAAATATTTGACTGTCAGTATCTATTTAAACTAGATTGGGTGAAATGTGTTACAAAATCACCAAGCCAAACTCCTCTCCAGTCGCCCGAAAACCAATACCTCGATAAGCTGCTTGGGCTGCATAGTTGTTTTGTTGTGTAAATAATATAGCCCGTTCTACTCCTTGGGCTTTCGCTTCTAGCAAACAACCAGCCACTACACTTTTAGCGTAGCCCTGACCCCGAAGTGGTGGCGGTGTCCAGACTCCACCAATCTGTACAATATCTGGTAAATAGGCGTTGAAAGCCGAGTAGGCAACTGGTGTATTGCCTGCTACTAAAACCCAATGCGTAGCATTAGCCTGATATGCCTCTAATAGGCGGCGACAAGCTGGACGTAAATCAGCAGTTTCCTTTTCTCCCAAAGCTTCTATGTTGTAAGCAGCACTCCACTCTGTGAGTAAATCCAACTCATCTAGATTGGGCAACCGACATTTTACCTCACCCGATGCTAGAGGCGAGGGTATCTGCAAGTCTTGTAACATCACAGAAAATAACACCTCACGCTCATCTAATTGGGTTGGGGAGTTAGCAAGTCCTAAAATTTCTTTTGTGGCTGCGACTTGTGCGGCTGGGCCCGCAATGCCAAAAATTGCCCGTTTTGATTGTGCTACCACTGCTTGCACTACTTCCTCCAGATGCACTGGAGCTTGCACAACCACCATCCCATTCCCATAATGAGCCGCGACTGCAACTATAGCTGTATTAGCGATCGCAACTACATATTTTCCTTGAAATTTTGCACCTTGGTCAATCAGCCCCGCCTCTCGCAAATTTGAACGCAGAAACATAGAAGTATCGGTGTATTGCACCAGAAAACTTTCTAGTAATGCTTCATCACCAGGTTGTAAGATTCTTAAGGTAGGCATGATCAGTAGTTGAACAAAATTAAATTCATTTATCTGGGTTCTTGAGTGTGAAGTCGTTGCCCAATTTTAGAGAATTAGAGAGGCTTTTAATACTATATATTACACAAATACTACAACATCTACAAAATAGCACTACCCGTAATCTGCGATGAAGTATTGCTCAAGCGCGTAAAATAGCAGCGATCGCCCTGGAAATTGCTAAGGTGTGAACAACACATCCCATTTCCCTCATATGACCAGTAAACGCTACTATCACATCGGTTTTGGGCAAGAGGATTTGGGTTTCCAGCCTCCTCAAATGGCGCTACTATCTGGAGATCCGGAACGTGCGTGTTTAATTGCCCAAACTCATTTGCAAGATGTACATTTGCTATCAGAAAATCGCGGACTCCATAGTTATGTGGGATATTTACCCAATGGCCGCCGGGTTTTATCTGCTACTAGTGGTATAGGCGCACCTTCGTTAAGTATTGTAGTAAATGAGTTGGTACAGGTAGGAATCCGGCAAATGATTCGCATAGGAACTTGCGGCGCAATTCAACCCCATGTCCCAGTCGGTAGCATTGTTATTAGCAGCGCTGCATTATGTCGCCAAGGTGCAGCCAATGATATTGCACCCGTAGAATATCCTGCCACCGCCGATCCCTTTCTCACTGTGGCATTAGTGAAGGCTGCACGAGAATTACAGATTGAGCATTATTTGGGAATTACGGCTTCTGTAGATACGTTTTACGAAGGACAAGAACGCACCGATTCAGCCAACCCATATTTAATGCGATCGCATCGTGGTATTACAGAAGAATACCAGCACCTCAATATTTTGAACTATGAGATGGAATGTGGCACACTATTTAAGATGGCAGGAGTGTATAAATTTGCTGCTGCTGCTGTTTGTGGCGTAGTTGCTCAACGCACCCTTACTGAGAATATCATCTTGACACAGAAAGATATTGCCGTTAACAATGCGATCGCCACTGCCGTACATGCAGCCGCAAACGTAGAGTCAGATTAATTTCCCATGATTTTGAAGTCTTGATGTCGCTGTTGTAATTGGCATATGTGATTAAACAAATTCCAGCAGTATTCTTCAGAGAAATTCAAAATTCAAACATCACTCTGCACTCATTCCCTATTCCCCATTACCAATCCGATTCCAGGCTCTAACTACTACTTGTAAATTCTGCGGCAGGTTATTTTGAGAAATATCATTGTACTGCACCGTACCTTGTGGACTGGTGAGAGTATAGGTGATGTAGTCAGATCCAATATTAGGCGCTGGGTAACTTAAATTCCTGAACTCACGAAACCTTGAGTTTTCTAACACCTGTTGAAACTGTTGCACCTGTTGTAAAGAAATGCGGCGAATGCTACGTCCAGAATTCTCAACATTACCACTTCGTACACGAATCACCCGCCCATCATTCAGTAAAAAGGTTTGGTAAGTTCTACCAGCAAAACCACCACTAGAAATTTGACGAAACACCACATTTCGATCTAAAGCTGGCGGTAACTGATGGTTGGGAATTCTTACGGGCTTCAGGGTATCTGGTCGAGGATCATTAATTTCGCTCGCCCTTTCATTCAACTTAATAATAGTACCTGTTTGATTAGCATGATAAACCAAACTTTGATTAACCCCTCCTACAGCCACCCGCCAACCAGGCACTAAAACAGCAGTACAAACTTGATTTGCATCCTTTAATTCTAAGCAGCCATCTCTCCAATTTTGCTGTTGAGCCTGAATAATATTAAGTCGATTAATTGGCTGTCGTAAGCGTGATGACGCATCTCGTAAAACGGCATTCCTAATAGACTGTGGTAATCTTCTTGGTAGGTTGCTGGTGGGATTATTTGCAGTAGCTAACCGCACAAAACGCCCGTTATTATTCGTGTGATATACCCAGTTTTGTCTACTGTCAGTTACCGTAACTTGCCAGCCAGGAACCAACGCCTGAGTACAAAGTTCATTAGCTTGAGGCAGTTCCAAACAACCGTTACGCCAAGTCTTTTGGCTGTAATTAATAATTTGCAATTGTTGGTTTAAAACTCCCTGTCTCCGGGATAAATCTCGCAGCACCGCATTAGCTACTGGAGGTGGTAAGCGGTTTATTTTGAAGTTTTGTTTGGTAAATTCATTTGCCGTTTCAGTTGACAAACTGACAGCATCTGCGGGAGTAGTTTTCATGAGTGTTAACCCACTCACAACAGATAAAATTCCCGTTAAAATTAAAGCCGTGAAAATTCGTGCTTGATAAGTAGCACCATAGTTCTTGATTAGACTTTTCATAGTCAAGTAACAAAACTAATAAAGGTAACAGTTATTAATTGAATTCAGCACATCAGAGATCAAACTTCTTGAAGAAGTCGGGGATCTCAAGAGCATATCACCTCAAAGCATAACCATCCATAATCAAACAAGCGCCTATCTTCTGAAGCAGATTTGAAGACAGACGCCTATATGTTTGTTATTTGTTCCTGAACTTTGCAAATCTACTTAATGTATTATAACCAGTACTCACTTAATGAGGTGGCTCTAGCCACATCCAAAGAGTTAAATACCAAGCCTATATATCAAAACTCAAGATAGGATCAACCAAAACTAAATATAAGGAAGATGACGATCAAGCGATTAGCGCTTGACGTTCAGCAGCAGAATTAATAGGTATATCAAATCTAATAGTACTAGCTGCCCAATCTTTTAAATCAGGTGCTAGCCAGACCAATTTGCGGAGAGTTTCATCATTTACCCACAACACCAAGGGGCAATGAAATTTCTTGCGAAACTCATCTCGCATGAGGTTGGTACTGATGATTAGTTGATTAATTTCCACCACCTTCTCTAAACCCCGCACCATCAAAGCACCGGGTTGAGCAGCACTGATTGCTATGGCGATTGTTGTGTACAGCGTCTCAGTTTCTGGTGTGAGCTGAATTTCTTGGATATCTACCGATGAAAACTCTGTGAGCAAACCTAGGATTTGCTGTTGCCGACTTACAGAATTACAAGAAGCTAAAATTAATGAAAACTCTCCGGCAGAAACCATCAACGCTCTGGCTAGCCTCTTGGTAGCCGCGATGGTGTTTACCATGCCCTCTTGTGGATTACTAAAGCTGTTGATCATTTAAAATCCTGCCTTTGGTTTTAAAATAGCTTAGTGGTTTTAGTTTAGTCCCCCTGTATCGTTTTTATCTAAGGTATTTCTAAGTATTTTTAGATAATACTTGATTTGGAGTTCTATAGTAATCCTACGCACGATTGCTAAAGTGAGGGTGTAGTGTATCACCCCGCATTTACGGTAAATCCATATTCGGGGTGGTAGTTAAATTACAGGGCACGGGGCATTGGGATTTTGAATTTTGAATTCCCCGCAGGGGCTGACTCTTCACGAATGACAAATAACAAACAACAAATGACTAAGGTGCAACTTTCAACCAGGTATTCTAGTCATGATTGATATTTTTAGATGCCTGACAGCCCATGATGAAAAAAATTGTAACTTGGTGTGTTGAGTTTTTGGTGTGGAAAGTTCACCACAGCCGCAAGCCGACATTATTTGCCATGATCGTTGGTTTGAGTATGGTAGCTACGATGATGCTAGCGTTGCCGTTGAATGCTCAAAATACGCCTTTGAGATCGCCAGCAGCAGAATTAAGGGGGGTATGGTTAACAAATATTGATAGTGATGTTTTGTTTGAGCGCGATCGCTTAAAAAATTCTTTGCAACGTTTGAGTGAACTTAACTTTAATACTGTATATCCGGCGGTGTGGAATTGGGGTTATACACTTTATCCTAGCAAAGTTGCCGCCAAGGTAATTGGGCGTTCTCTTGACCCCACGCCAGGACTGCAAGGACGGGATATGCTCAAAGAAATCGTCGATGAGGGGCATAAAAAAGGGTTAACAGTCATTCCCTGGTTTGAGTTTGGCTTTATGGCTCCTGCTGATTCTCTACTAGCTAAAAATCGTCCCCAATGGCTCACCAATCGCAGCGACGGTAGTCGTATTGTCAAAGAAGGTACTCATAACCGCGTTTGGCTGAATCCCTTCCGTCCAGAGGTGCAACAATTTATCCAAGATTTAATCGTGGAAATTGTCAGAAACTATGATATTGATGGCATTCAATTTGACGACCATTTCGGCTTGCCTTCAGAATTAGGCTACGATGCCTATACAGTGGCACTTTACAAAAAAGAACACCGTGGCAAAGCCCCTTCCAAGAACTCGAAAGACCCCGAATGGGTACGCTGGAGAGCGAGTAAAATCACCGACTATATGAAGCGCGTATTCACAGCCATCAAAGCCACCAAGAAAAACTGTATAGTCTCCGTTGCACCCAATCCCCAGCGCTTTTCCTACGAATACTTTTTAGCAGATTGGCAGCGATGGGAAAGAATGGGAATTGTAGAAGACTTAGTTGTGCAAATCTATCGGGATGACTTAAACGTCTTTATCAAAGAATTAGAGTACCCAGAAGTCAAAGCTGCTAAAAGTCATATCCCTGTGAGTATCGGCATTTTGAGTGGGCTGAAAAACCGATCTATACCCATGCAACAAATTCAAACACAAGTGCAAAAAGCACGCGATCGCAATTTTGCCGGGGTATCCTTCTTTTTCTATGAAACCCTGTGGAACATGAGCAAAGAAAGACCCCAAGACCGTCAAATAGCCTTCCAAAAAATCTTTCCTACACCTATGGCTTATCCCAATTTACTTGCCGGTTGGAAACCGTAGTGGGGTATTGGGCATAATAAAAGACATTTCTGGCAAGAAATTTTAGCCACCTTGAAAGGAATCGGGATGAGAGTTCATTAATTATTTCCCCTTATCCCCCAATTCCCAACCGTCCAGCCAAGCCGGGAGTTAGGGGTAAGAGGGTGGTAATCATCAAGAACAAAGCTAAAAGACCTAAAGCGGCTCTAGCATCATCAGGTTCAGTGACTTCATTCAAGCTGGGACGTTCTAAATCCCGTTGTAATAACAAAATCACGATCGCCCAGTACAACGCTAGATTGTTAGCTAGTGAAACAATTCCTAGCAAAATTAAAGTTGCGAGGGTCGCCCGCCCGGCAGTTTTGCGTCCGTAAATCGCTTGGATAATGCGACCACCATCTAAGGAGCCTGCTGGCATTAAGTTTAAGGCCGTGATCACTAATCCTAGCCAGCCAATAATCACCAATGGGTGAACATTCACCAAGGGCGACTGTAAAGCTGAACCCAGGACAACCCTAGCCAAGCTACCCACCAAGATGGAACCTTGGAAAAACTGATTTGGTAATTGAAATAAACTGCCTGGATGGGAAAGCACTAAACCCACAATTAGCATCAGTAAAGAAATGATTCCACCAACAGCCGGCCCTGCTAAAGCGATATCAAATAGCGCCTTGCGGTTGGGTAACAGCGACTCAAAGCGGGTAATTGCGCCAAAAGAGCCGATTTGCACAGCCGGGAGAAAGAACGGCCAGCTAAGGTGGACTTGGTGACGACGAGCCAGCAACCAATGACCGATTTCATGACCTACCAAAATTGTCAATAAGCCGACGCCTATGGGCAAAGCTGCTAAAAAGCGTTCTGGCTGGGAAAATAAATCAAAATTCAGCAGTAGCCCCGCCGCTTCTAAAGTGGTAGCAACGGTTGCTACTAACAAGATACCTGCAAAGGCTTTTTGCGCTAAGGACATCGGGCGCGGGTCATTGCTACTGGGTAGGACAATCACTACAGGTTTGCCATCGGTGTTTTCGATTAAAAACAACCGATATTTATCACCCAAGCGTTCTTGTAAACTGACGCTGAGACGATTGTGAATCTCTTCTGGTTCTCCCCGGAGATTACCTTTGAAAATAGCGCCTTCTTGGTAAGCGATCGTTTCTGTAGCGAAAAAGGTATCAATCCCGAAAATACCTTTAATTGTGTTTAAATCCTCTTCTGGAATAGGCGGTACTTCAGCTGGTACTATTACTGCTGACTCTACAGAATTTGCTTCCGGGGAAGCATTAGCTGCAAGTTTTTCCATTGCTCGCTGCTTGATTAGGGCATCTTGCCCCTCTGCTCGGAGTCTTTTGCCTAGAAAAATATACAACCCACCAGAAGCCACCACCAAGAACAATATACCCACGATGTTGATGTAAAATCCTGCGGCAAACAAACCGAAGAACAACAGCCAGGGAGCCATCAACACCACCGACTGTAACCAGGCTAAAATTCCCAGTTTCCCAAACGGTCTGGCGCGATAAAAGCCCCAACCTAAAATGCCGAAAGCGATCAACACGATAATAGTAATGATAGAAGTTTCTGATGTCAGCATTTCTAAACCTTGGTCATTGGTCATTTGTTGTTCTCCTTGTACCCTGCTCCCCGCTCCCTGCTCCCATTACCTATTCCTTTAATCTATAACGTCGCCTTTAGTCTGCCCAAGTTGGATATAGCTAAAATTTCAATCAATATACAAACTTCTGTTTGCTGACGAGTTTCAATACTTTTATCCTAAGATGATTGACAAATTTATTTTATTTCCAGTAATATTCTCTTAAATGGGGAAGTGTGTATCCATCATTTGAAGAACATCAGATTAATAACCCTTGCACATTAAGAATACATTATTTCACGCAAAGATGCGAAGGCAAATATATTTGCCAGGTGTTTTTGCGTTTTTTCGTAGAGCATAAAAGGTTAAATCTAGATAGTTAAGGTGATTGAGCAACACTCATGATTTGAGTTGCCAAAACGAGATGTCTCAGGCGAAAGTAAGGAGATAATCCTCTGTTTACCGAGCGACGTATGCGGCAAGAAGAGTCGATCGCCCTCTTACTCCAACAGATTGCCAACCTCAAAGATGAAAATCTTGGACTGCTCACAGCAGTAGCGATCGCCCAAAAACAAGAAACAGTCGCCCAAAAACAAAGAGGCGATCGCATCTTAGCAGCCACGACCACAGCAGCCAATGCTTTATTAACTATTGACAACTTTGATGCGGCAATCAATACAGCCTTAAAAGTAATTGGCGAAAGTTTAGATTACGATCGCGTTTCAGTGATTGAACATTTTGACATCCCATCTACCTCCTTACCTGGCTGGAGGCTTTTGTATGAGTGGGATGCACTTGAAACCATATCGCAAATTTCCCATCCTGGCGTCACACAAGGAACCTACCAAGGAATTGAGGAGTGGTACGAGCTTCTGCGTCAAGGACAGAGCATTAGCTGTTTGCTTGCGGAAATGCCTGAACCGTTTCGTAGTGGACAAGCAGCGATTGGCGTGAAAGTATTGCACAGTGTACCAATTTTTGTAGAAGGACAATTTTGGGGAGCCTTGGGTTTCGATGACTGTCGCCAAGCCAAGCACCGCAGTACAGCTGAGTTGGCGCTGCTCAAAACCGCAGCTGCTTGTATTGGGAGTGCGATTCAGCGTCAACGTAGCCAACAAACCCTACTGCTTCACGAACAAGAACGGGTAGCAGAATTAGCCAAAGCAAATGCTAGGCTGGCTCAAGTCAATGAGGAACTATTAAAGAGCAAAAGAGAGCAAGAAGTTCTATTAAATATTAGCCAGGCGATCGCTACTGTACGTGGTAAGAAAGATTTATTGCAACTAATTATGGAAACCATTAAGCCTATATTTGGTTTCTATGATTGCGGCATTTTAATTGTGGATCAGCGTCAGGAATATTTTTATGACTTAGCAGTTCTCAACCTCGAAATTGATGGTTCAGAAGTCAACCGTTTTCTACATCAAGCGGGTTTCTACTCACAACTACGAATACCATTCCCAGGCTCGTTGCTGTCAGAATATATGAAGCAGTTAGCAGCAGCAGGCTGTCCGATTATTTTTGATTACACACAAGATTTTGCTGACTATTCCGATTGCGAAGTCTTACAAGCACTGCAAAAACTGGGTTACAAAGAAGGGTTGAGTGCCCTACTCAAAACAGGTGGGAAGATATTCGGTTGTTTCTTCATTAATTCCAAAGTCACACCCTGGTTCAGTTGTGAGCAATTTTCCTTGTTCCAAGCGATCGCAGATCAAATTGCCGTAGCAAGCGCTAATATTCTCGCCAATGAAGAGATTTTAGAACGGGAAAGGGAAAAATCCCAACTGTTGAAAATTAGTGAAGCGATCGCCACAGTCCAAAATCACAAGCAACTACTCAAGGTTATTTACGAAGAAATTAAACCTGTTTTTCCCTACGACAATGCAGGTTTATTTGTCTTTGACCACACAGGCGAACATATTTATGAAATCTTAGATGATCAAGTACTGCCAGATGAAATTCAAACCCAACTCACTCAAGCTTCACTGTTAGGTGTTTTCCCCTTTCAAGGCCATCATCCCCAAGCATGGATTTATGCCGACTCACCAGTCATTTGCTCATTGCTAGAACAAGCACAATATTTTCTTCCACCTTGTCAAGGGCAGTTTGCCATCGGCATCGCTGCGGGTTTGCAGCAGATGATTGGTGGTTCTCTTTACTGCGGCGGTAAAAAAATTGGTATGTTGTCATTCAACTCCAAACAATATGACTTTTATCATGAGCAACACATTCCCTTATTTAAAGCGATTAGTGATTTAATCGCCAATGCCGTCGCCAACATTTTAGCTAATGCAGAAATTCAAGAGCGGAAAGCAAAATTACTAGAAGCGCAACAAGCCTTATTGCAAGCTGAACAAAACAGAGTTGCAGAACTCCAAGCACAAAATCGGTTGCTAGAAAACCGCGATCGCATTTTAGAAGCCACAACTAAAGCTGCCAATGCTTTATTAACTATTGAAAACTTTGATGCGGCAATTAATACAGCCTTAAAAGTAATTGGCGAAAGTTTAGATTGCGATCGCGTTTCGGTGATTGAGCATTTTGCCCATCCCAGTGAACCCTTACATTGTTGGAAAATGCTTTATGAATGGGATTCACCCAACACAGTGTCGCAAATATTTCACCCGAACGAAGCGCAAGGAACCTATGAAGAGGGAGGGGTTATCGAGTGGTATGAGCGTTTTACTCAAGGTTACAGCATTAGCTGTTTACTAGAGGAAATCCCTGAACCGCTTCGCAGTGGACAAGCAGCGATTGGCGTGAAAGCCTTACACCTAGTACCGATTTTTGTCGAGGGACAGTGCTGGGGGTTATTTGGTTTTGACGACTGTCACACAGCCAAACGCCGGGGGTCAGCAGAACTAGCGTTACTCAACACCGTAGCCACATGTATTGGCAGTGCAATTCAACGCCAACGCATTCTGCAAGGCGAACAAGAACGCACAGCAGAACTAGCAATTATTAATGAAGAGTTAGAAAAACGCGATCGCTTACTTTCTGTCGTCGCCCAAATTACCAAAGATTTATTAGAAACCGCAGATATTGATCTAGCAATTCCCAATGCCTTAAAAGCGATCGCAGAAGTCGCAAACATCAGTCGAGTGCAACTGATCCTTGAACATCAAGACCCAGTTACACAAAAATTACAACACTGCGTCACCTATGAGTGGGTAGCCCAAGGCATCACCCCACAAATCAATCATCCCACAATGACAGTAATTGACAACGATAATTTCGAGATGATGCTGAGAGAACTCCATGCAGGTCGTTCCATTTGGCGTGTAGTTGATGACTTCCCCGATATCATCCGAGAACAGTTTGAGTCCATTGACATCAAATCCTCTGGAGGCGTGCCACTATTTATTGAAGGACGCTACATCGGTGCTGTTGCCTTTGATGATTGCATAACCCCTCGACATTGGAGTCAGCAAGAAATTGATGTCCTCACCACTGCGGCTGAGGGAATTGGCGCTGCACTGCACCGTAAACAGTTGGTGGAACACCTGTTGAAAGAACGCGCCAGAACTGCGGAAGAGCGAGTTGTAGAACTCTCTAGAGCCAACATCGCTCTCAAAAATAGTATTGATCGCCTAGCTGTGGATGCGGAACTCGATACCTTCCTCGGTCACGTCATCTTAGAAATTAAACAGCAACTGGATGCCCAACGCGCCCATCTATTCCTCTACGATCCAGCTTCTCACATACTACAGTTGCATTTGGGTTCGGAGACAGATGAAGTATTGCCCAAGGATCAATTACAAGATATCGATCCCTTCCTAGAGCCAGTACCAGCAGATATTAGCCGCGCTTGGGAAATCTTAGTGCAAACAAAACAGCCTCTGGAATTTGCGATTTGGGATAACGCCCATCCAGAACACTGGCCTGAAGCCTTAGAATGGCATCGCCGCCGGGGTCATCAAACAGCTATGTGTATCCCGCTCATGCTGGGTGATACACCTTTGGGTTTCTTGGGGTTAGCATTCATGCAGAAAGCCACCTTAAATCCCGAAGAATTTGAACTAGCCCAAGCTTTAGCACATCAAGCCACCCTAGCAATTCAACTAACTCGGTTGGCAGAAGCAGCCAAACAAGCTGCTATCCTCCAAGAGCAAGAAAAAGCTGCCACAGAGCAAATTGCAGAACTAGTCAGAGCCAACGAATCACTCAAAGGCTGTGTCAATCGCCTAGCAGATCAACCAGATTTAGAAACCTTTTGGGAGCATATATTACTAGAAGCTTCCGCCCAAGCCAAATCTTACGCCGCCGCCCTGTTTCTTTACAACGAATCGTCCAATACTAGTCTCATGAAACGGTATGTCAGAGAGGGAAAGGTAGTTCCTATCAAGACGACACCGGAATTCGCCCAATTTCGCATCCCGATTTCCGGAAATATTTTTTCCTTTTGGAAAGAGGCGCTGTTTAGAGGCGAGCCAATATTTTTTAATTTAGATGATGACAAAAAACTGCTTGGCTTACGCATCAAATGGCATCGCGCTCAAGGGCATCGTTCCATTGTGCGTGTACCTTTGATTTTAGGCGATCGCCCTTTGGGATTCATTGGCTTGTGTTTTCAAGAACCCAGGACTAGCTTACCCCCAAATATTGAATTGATCATGGCCTTGGCGCAGCAAGCCACCTTAGCCATCCATTTAACTCATCTAGCCGAACAGAGTCGCCAAGCTGCAATTTTGGAAGAACGCAACCGCATGGCGCGAGAAATTCACGATACCCTCGCCCAAGCCTTCACAGGTGTGATTGTCCAGTTGGGTGCAGCTTCCAGGATCGTCCCTGGTGAATTAACAGAGGTGCAGGGACACATCACCCAAGCACGGGATCTAGCTCGTGAAGGATTGGCAGAAGCCAGGCGTTCAGTCAATGCCCTACGCCCTCAGATTTTAGAAACTAGCAATTTATGTAAAGCCTTCAACCGCCTTGTCGCCCAAATGTCTGCGGCTATTGATACCAAGACCATCTGCAAAGTGATCGGTGAATTGTATCCCCTAGCAGTGGACATTGAGAATAACTTGTTACGCATTGGACAAGAGGCATTGACAAACGCAATTAAACATGCATTTGCAAGTGAGATTTTGATTGAATTGGTCTATGAACCAACGCAATTTATGCTGCGAGTTAAAGACAATGGACAGGGATTTGATACAGATAGCTTGTCTAATGTCAAAGGTTTTGGATTGATGGGTATGAAAGAAAGGAGCGATCGCATTAAAGCACAGTTAACTATCCAAAGTATCCCAGGACAAGGAACAGAAATCATCATACTAATTCATCGAGAGTAGACAATGAGCAAGAAAAACCCCATCCGCATCTTGATAGTTGATGATCATCCCGTCGTCCGCCAAGGTTTAGCCGCGATGATTGATAGGGAAGCAGACATAACGGTTGTCGGACAGGTTTGTAATGGACATCAAGCAGTAGCTACATTCCATCAACTGCAACCCGATGTCACACTCATGGATTTGCGGATGCCAGAAATGGATGGAGTTGCAGCCATTACCGCCATTTGTAGCGAGTTTGAAAACGCCAGAATTATTGTACTGACAACTTACGACGGTGATGAAGATATTTATCGGGGACTGAAGGCGGGGGCTAAAGGTTATCTACTCAAAGATGCAGAACCTGATGAATTGCTAGCAGCGATTCGCGTCGTCAACACTGGGCAAAAGTACATTCCCACTGCCGTAGGAGCCAAACTAGCAGAACGAGTGGGGATCTTGCAACTTAGCGGACGCGAACTAGAGGTTATCCGCCTGATGGCTACTGGTAAAACTAACCAAGAAATTGCTGCCGTATTGCAGATTTCCGAAGGGACTGTGAAATATCACGTCAATCATATTCTCAGCAAATTGGGCGTGAGCGATCGCATTCAAGCAGTGATCACAGCCCTCAAGCGTGGGATTGTAAGTTTGCAATGAAAATGTAGTTTTGCGGGTATCCTATTTTACAGATACATTTTTGATCAATATTTATCTGCTTGGATTATTTATGGGATTAATCATAGTCTTTATCTTGATCGTTTGGGCAGTCGTAAATTTTGTAGGGTTATGCTCGGTTGTGATCTCATTGATTCATTGTCGCACTGTACCAGGATACCGAAATATTGCGATTATAGGAGCAGTTTTCATCCCAGTGATCCTTCTATTTTTAACCTTCTTAGATGTTTCAACTAATAAACCCGCTCCTAGTCCCACCTCTGATATTCAGCTAATGGCAAATATCGTCTGGTCTAGAACTTTTTTAATTTGCTTTTTGGGTGCTTGTGTAACAACGGTAATTGCTTTCTGGAAAACCAATGCTATTCGTCGTTACTCAGCACTTGGCTGGGGTTTTCTGATTTCATCCTTGTCCGCTTCCGCATTTGTATTTATTAGATTTTGATACAGAAGTGTTGAATGTTAAGAAAAAACCGATAAAAATAGCCCAAAATATGATAGATTTTGGGCGAAGGACTAAAATATCTTAGTTTAACGTGATTATAAAATCATTTCCCAAGATTGTCAAAGACA
>JAHHHF010000018.1 GCA_019359495.1 Goleter apudmare HA4340-LM2 | reverse complement strand
CAATATTACTATTTTTACAATGACTTTACCATCAAAGCCTCATTGCTCAACCTCTATACCAGAGTGCGATCGCAGCATTTATCTCTGTTTTAGTAACTATGTACTATATTTAGATGCGTTTGCCCTGATGCTTGATACTACCTGTTGTCAATTTACCGACTACATAATTATCTAGATTATAACCATTTTGATCGTAGTCAAAATCCTCAACGCCTCTTTCCAAGGTACGCAAATCATCTTGTAATCCGAAAGGAGCCACAAGATTTCGTTTGAGGCGAAACAAAGAAGTCTGAAAAACGCTCCGCGCTTGCCAGTTATCGTTAAAGCGATGTTCAAAATTATAGCCAATCCGAAATGCACCATTAGAGGTGTCATTAAGGTTAGGCTCACTCACAGAACGATTACGAGGAATTTTGCCATTGGGGTTAGGCAGGACGCTTCCCTGTGCAGGTATCCCAAAATCATAGGGACCCTCTGCAAGGGAATAGCTTGCTTCTAGAGTCAGCTTTGTTCTGTCACTAATTTGCCAGCTTAAAGTAGGTGCAATTAGATATTGCTGTTGCTCATAGAAATCAATAAAGCTTTCGTTGGTTCCAGCAGAAGCATTCAGGCGATACAACACCGTTTTACTGTCATTCAACGGGCCAGATAAATCAATTGCACCGCTATAGGTATTGTAGTTACCAACAGAAGTTTCCACAGAGTAGAACGGATCGCTTAATGGTTGCTTCGTGACTAAGTTGACTTTGCCACCTAGTCCGCCTTGACCGAATAGAACCGAAGCGGGTCCCTTGAGTACTTCCACCCGCTCAATATTTGAGCCAAATCCGACATTACTGATTGAACGGTCTTGTATCCCATTGAGTAGAGTCTCTCCAAAAGCATCAAAGCCCCGAATTTTGATGACATTGAGAGGATCGCGGGGGCTTCTACTTCCTACCACTACACCTGGTGCATTTTTTAATAAGTAATCGCGCAGAATTATTTACACATAAGTTTCTAGTCTGAGCAAGGGTTTTATCGCTTAATTTTGTGTAATTAATTTTGTTTAACTACTTACCTCTGTTAGACGAGTGGCTTGCTGGTCTTTAATGACCTGTTGCGGTATGACCTGAATCGACTGGGGAATATCACGAAGAGGGGTATTAGTTCTTGTCCCCACTGAGGTATCTGGTACGCGATACCCATCTTGTTCCCCTGTCACCACCAACTCAATCGGGTCATCCGGCTTCTCTTGGGGTTTCTCGGTGACTGGCTGTTCCTCTACTGGGGGTGTATCTGGTGGTTTGGTTGCGGTTTCTGTGGATGCTACTGCAAAAATTAACCCAGCGTTATCATCAAATAACTCAACTACTGGTAAAGCCTTTTCCCCAGTTACCGTCACCCTGACAGTATTCGCATCAATATTTGTAACTGTAATTTCCGTAATTCCCGCAAGGGGTTTTTCCGATTTAAAGGTGAAAGCCTCCCCGTTAGCTAGTCGCAACTGCCCACCAGTAATATCGGCGACAAAATTATTCCCCGCACTGCGATTGGCAACTTGCAGTTTATCTCCTGCGGCTGTCTCTAAAATCACCTCCACACCCTTCTCGGTGGGTTTGGCTTTTACCCCCGTAATTGCAATAACATTCTGGTTAGTTGGCGTTGACGATTGAGAAAGTAAACTTTTAATATTAGTGGCTGGAAATTTAACTTCATTCAGTCGAGGAATATCTGATTCAACTTGAGCCACAGCAGGCACAGCAAAGCTGACAATATATCCTATCAAGCTGGGTAATAGCCAGGAATTTTGTTTGTGCAGAAATATCCAACCTTTCATCTTGCTCATCACACCACAGTTACTAAAATTCACATAAAAATCTGACTTATTGCATATTTTTATTAATTGCAATAAGGCATAGTGTAGAGAAGTGTCGGGGTGAGAGTCTATTCAAAAACGGCATTACAGTCGCAAAATGGCATTAGGAAGCTAAAATATTTCTTTTTCCTGACAAATATTCTCTAGGCGTAATACCAAATTTTCTTTTAAAGATAGCAGTTGATTCTGAGTAGATAATATAGGAGCTAACTGCAACGCCATTAGTTCTAATACCTTCGCTTGCAAATACATCCGTTTCGTCATTCCCTGGAAAAGACAGTTAATAATTTGCTGGGCGATTCTCTCAATAGCCGTTGTCGTTTCTAGGTAGAGCAAAGTCTGCACAATTATTACCCTTTCTGACTTTGCTGGTGGGCGATCGCTCTAAAAAACCGCTACGGCAACACCTATTCGCTGGTAAAATTCTTTCCAAGGTTTAAGCCAATCTTCCATGCGTCGAGATTCGATATTTTATAAATTATTTCAACAATCCCCTAGTTTGTTATTTGAGTTATTGACAAACCCACCAAACAATGCAGCCGAATACAGATTTGATTCTGTAGCTGTTAAAGAGCCTAAATTTGAAATCGACGGAGTATTTCTACCACCACCAAATCAAAATCCGGGTGTAGTGTATTTCTGTGAGGTGCAGTTTCAAAAGGACGAAAGACTCTATGAAAGGGTGTTTGCAGAATCCTATCTGTACTTTTATCGCAACCGTGACAGGTTTAGCAATTTGCACATAGCGATCATTTACCCATCTCGCAATTTAGAACAAACTGATATTGGTCCTTACCTGAGTCAACTTAATAGCCCCCAGGTATATCGAATATATTTAGATGAGTTGGGTGATATTCGCTCCTTACCCGTTTGGGTTGCGTTGATGGTTTTGACTATCCTGGAAGAAAATCGTGCAACCGAAGAAGCAAGATACTTACTAGCAAGAAGTCACCAGGAAACTCCTCGACCAGAAAATCGTGCCATCATAGATTTACTGACGACAATCATGGTTTATAAATTTGAAGGTAAAAGCCAAAGGGAGGTAGAGGAAATGTTAGGAATTACACTCAAAGAAACACGGGTTTACCGCGAAATCAAGGAAGAAGGAAGGGAAGAAGGTGAAAAATCGCTCATTTTGCGTCAATTAAATCGACGTGTAGGGGAATTATCGCAGGAAGTGCTTAAGCACGTTGAATCTCTCTCCCTGGAACAGTTGGAAAACCTGGGAGAAGCATTGCTTGATTTTACCAGCATGGCTGATTTAGATGCTTGGTTGTCGGGATTAGATGGTAATTCTTAAAGGTAGCTTATCGCTGTGAAATTTTCTAAGCATTTATGAAAGCTGAAGAGTTTGATGAAAAATTTGATGCAGGTGAGGACATTATCACATACCTGGATATGAATAAGATTCGTCGTCCGGGTTATGAGCAACGACGGGTAAACGTTGATTTTCCTACATGGATGATTGAAGCACTTGATCGAGAAGCCGCGCGAATTGGTGTAACCCGACAATCAATAATCAAAGTATGGATTGCCGAGCGACTTGAGCAGCACGGCTAAACTTGGCATTAAGAAGCTAAAATATTTCTTTTTCCTGACAAACATTCTCTAGGCGTAATCCCAAATTTTCTTTTAAAGGCAGCAGCAAAGTGTCCTTGTTGGGAATAGCCGCTCAAATTGGCAACTTCCGCAACACTCAGCTTACCTGCTCGCAAAAGTTGCTCTGCTTGCTGCATCCGGATACTAGAAAGATAACCAAACACTGTTGTGCTAAACAATTCTTGAAATCCACGCCGTAAAGTGCGATCGCTCACCCCGACAATCTGCGACAATTCTAGTAAGGAGGGCGGATTTTCCAACCTAGAGCGTAAAATTTCCCTAGCTAAATGAATCCGGGCTATGGTATCTGGCTTCAGTCGTGGCTTAAGCTGTAGTTGATTCTGAGTAGATAATATAGGAGCTAACTGCAACGCCATTAGTTCTAATACCTTCGCTTGTAAATACATCCGCTTCGTCATTCCCTGAAAAGCACAGTTAATAATTTGCTGGGTGATTCCCTCAATAGCCGTTGTCGTTTCTGGGTAGAGCAAAGTCTGCCAATCATTACCCTTTGCCAACAAACGCAGCTGCTGGGGAATTTCTCCTTTTTCATCGGGGAAAAAAGTTGCCAACAAGTCAGGAGGCATATGAATCTCAACACCTACACGTCGAGATTTGGTAGATGCTGAAAGCATTTGGCGTTGAACACCACTACCAGAAATACACGTATATCCTTCCCCTAACTGCCCCCCATATTCGTCTATGACTTTGCCGGAAAGGTAGACGCAAAATTGCAATGGGTGATCCCATTCAGGGATTTTCATCAACACATCATCGTGATATTCACAATCCCAAATCGTCAGCCAGAGTTCTGGATGCACCTCAATATCCCGTAGATAGCCTTTACCTAGTTGCTCAGGAATTTCACTGATGATTTCAAATGGCTCTTTTTCTGGTGTTTGGTGGCTATTTTGGTTAGCTTCCTCCCACAGTTCCCAATGCTCTTTCATCGTCAGGGTGATGGTCATGGCTAGTATAATTTATTGATAATAAATATCAATAATTTTACCGCGATTTTACTCTAACTCTTGTATAGATGATCGAAAATAGGGCTTGTATTTTGTTTTCATACCTGACCCTGAAGACAATCACGCTTTTCTCAAATTATTGCCACATCTCATCTTGATTTACCAACGGTTAATTAACTGCTCGTATTATTTTCCAGCCAAGTAACCAAATCAGAAATATCAGAAAAACTCAAAAATTCTTCTCCCAAAACTTCTAACTGTTCCGTCGATAATACCCGAACACGTTCAATTATCGAAGAATCAATTTCACCAAACCGCCGATTTAACAATCTATTTAAAAATCTAAATGCCTCCTTCTGTTCACCACGTTCCTCACCCTTCTGCAAAATATCCTGGTAAATAACCGATTCCTGCATAACATCCTCGCTTAACAACTGGCGAATTAAATCCTTCTCAAACCGCAAACCGGCTAAAATCTCAGTATAGGCTGCCGTATTTTGTCTTGTCTCCCTATCTGCAATTGTAGCCACTACAGTGGCAACCTGGGATAGTAACTCTCGTGGAGAGTCGGTTCGACACAAAGGTGCTAATGGTAATAAAGCCGAATTCTCTAAAAATAAACTTGCATCCTGCTCCCACATTCTCACCGCACGATATCTGTGGATAGTTGACTCCTCCCGATATTCTTCGGTAAAAGCAATCTCGTCATCAGTTTCCTGCAAAAAAAACAACAATTTGTATCACCGGACACTTGTATAAGCGTTTGAGCCTGACGAAATAATCTAACATTCGGAAAGGAATCGGGGGTTTTGACTTTGTTAAAGTTTGGAATTCAATGTGTAAAACCAGATTACCTATACGTATAAAAATAACAGAATCTGCACGAATTGGTTCCACGCTTAACTCAGTTTTTAACATAGTAATATCAGTAGATTCTTCTCCAATTAACCACCTCACAAAATCTTCTGGATATTTTTGTGCAATGATTTTGCAAACATTGTCAAAACTCACTAAATCCTTCCTTGGTAGACGCTCAAAATATCATATACTGCGAGCGGTTAGCTATTTACTCAATAGCCAAGGACATTATAATCCAAGGGAGTTGCTATGCGTTTACGCAGTATAGCGAAGCGATAATCTAAGGGAGTTGCCATGCGTTTACGCATTATAGCGAAGCGATCGCGCTTTCATTTGCAACCTTTCCTCTACTCGCTACTACTTGGATTTCTTGCTTGTAAATACAGGAGGAATTGAGGCGAAATTGATGATTGTAAAATTATGGTGATGTCAATATTGTTTATTTAAACTTTTTTCAACGTCCATCAGTCCAACTCATTACCCGCCAGAATAACCTGCAATTAATTGTCGTGGACACCCAACAGGAGCAAATCGTACAATGGATATATTAACGAAACATCGCAATACCGTCCAAGAAACCATTAAAAAATACTATAATCTAACCAATTCTCAAATCGCTAACACCACAGACACCACAATCAGTGACCGCCTAATTTTAGACGAACAACGCGACCAATACCTGTGGCTGCGCTGCGGCTGGGATGGTAAAAAACGAGTGCAGCACATTATTTTATATCTCCAGCTTGAAAACGGTAAAATCTGGGTCGAAGAAGACAGCACCGACTTGGCGATTGTTGATGACCTTTTGGCATCCGGTATCCCCAAAACCGAAATTATTTTAGGCTTCCATCACCCTAGTAAACGCGCATTTACTGAATTTGCGATCGCTTAGACTACATACCCACAAACTTCAAGCAGATATAGCGAATCTGTCTGTAAACAGACCCAAAAGTTGTCAGGATTCTATCCCAGCCCTTTCAATGCAAACATATGAACTATACCCTATTTATAGCAGTTAAGGTTTGATTGAGCGATCGCGTAGCGACTCCCCCGGAGTATCGCGCTTTCATTTGCAACCTGTCCCCTACTCGTAATACTCCAAGGGAGTCGATATGCGTTTACGCAGTATAGCGAGACGATCGCGCTTTCATCTATGTCTCGTTAGGGAGTATTAACTAAATACTTATACAAGTCATCAATCACGGCATCAGCCGCCAAAATGTTTGAGCCAGTCCATGTATAACCATTGACAAGATAAACTTGACCTTTCTGAACGGCTTTGAGTGTTTTCCATAATGGTTGTTGTCTCAAGCGTTCAACAGCTGCTTTGCCTTCTTCACCAAAAGTTAGTAAGAATAGAACATCACCATCTACTAGCTCTAAGCTTTCTTCAAAAGATTTATGAATTGTAGCATAGGGCGCAAAAACGTTTTGTGCTTCTGGTTGTTGCAGACCCAAATCACTAAGAATTGAACCGGGAAATGAGTTTTTGGAAAAGGCAAACAACCTATTGAAATCTGAACTTCCAGAAATAGAGATAGTTTTGTCTTGATAGCGATCGCCCAGAGAAATTTTTAGTTCTTTAATTCGCTGGTAATAATGATTTAAGGCTGGTTGTGCTTTCTCCTCTTTCCCTAATGCTTGAGCGATCAAATAGAAACCTTTTTTCCAATTCAATACTACGTCTTCCCACTGGGCTATTACGACAGGAGCAATTTGAGAAAGTAAGGGATAAATCCTGCTATTATAATCCATAGCTAAAATTAAATCAGGCTTCAGTCGTAAAATTCTTTCTAAGTTGGGAGATCCTCCATCTACACCTGTTACTACAATCCCTTCCGCCTTATTCCACAGATAACTTTGATCATCTAGATAGTTTCCATTCACCTGCTCAATTGAACGGGCATTACCGCCAATGGGTTTAACTGCCAATGTCAGCGTATGACCTATTAAATGGTACATGAGGGTGACAACTCTTTGAGGGTTATTAGGAACACAGGTTTCTCCCATTGCGTGTTGCACAACTCGGCAAGGGGTTGAGGGCGGTTTGGCTGTTAGCATATTGCTATGGTTGATCGCTGTACCACTACAGGCTGAGACCATCATGATGGTCAAACCCAGACCTAACAACCATCGCCACCAAGCCTGCGATCGCGAGAATACTTTTCCTAGTAATGCCCTAATTCTCCTCTGAAGATGCGGTAGGAATAATCCCATAAACGACCACAACATTTTTATCAGCCTGCGAAAGTAAAGACATCAGATGCACTTTTTGATGGAGGAGTAGCCATAAAACAAACGCAGGTACACAGAGAGGAGAGACATGGGAAATCAAAGATTTCATGCGTCCTTAATTTGCGCTGTTTGTGATAGCTACTTAAGTTTATAATTTAAGTCGGAGCATTAAAACTCCCAACGAATAGATCCAACTACTGAGAAAGGTTCTGTCCGTTGAACATATGCTTTACCAAAGGCAATTGCAGGAGCATCAATATCAAACAGATTACGAAAGTTAATCGCCATATTCAAACGACCTCTTCGATAATAAAGTGCTGCATCAGTCCGAAAGTAACTGCCTAATTCAAATGAATTATCTAAATCAATCTGCCTTGTACCAATATAGAATAGCCCTAGCCCAAAACCTAAACCTTCCAACGTTCCTTCTGGAATTGTGTAGGTTGTCCAAAGGCTAGCCTGATGTTCTGGTACGTTGGGTAAGCGATTACCAACTGGGAATGTGTTATCCCTTGTGACTTCTGCATCTGTGTAGGCATATCCTAGAATCATCTTCCAACCGGGTAAAATCTCCCCTGTAACATCTAACTCAATCCCCTGGCTGCGTTGTTCTCCGGTTTGAATCGAACGGGTTGGGTTCGCTGGATCGGGCGTAAGAACATTAGTTCTTGTGAGATTGTAGGCAGCCAGATTAGCCGAAAGTCTACCGTTGAGGAAGTCAGCCTTAACCCCTACTTCATACTGGGTACCTTTCGTTGGCTCAAAGGATTCACCTCTAAGGTTGCTAAATAACGAAACTGGGTAAAACGATTGGGTATAGCTGGCGTATAGAGCAATCGTTTCACTGGGTTGATAGACTAACCCAACGCGAGGACTAAAAGCACTATCTGTTTGTGTCGGAACATCAGGGAATGCAGTGGTTGAAAAGTTTGTAGTAATCCAATCATAGCGACCACCAAGCAAGAGTTTCAACTTATTGCTAAACGTGATTTGATCTTGCAGATAGATGCCGAAGGATTGTATATTTGCATCAATAAATCTAAACGCGGAGTAATTAGGTGGTGGAATATCGTAAACAGGGTTGCGGATGTCGATGAGTGGTAGATTTTCAGCTGTATCGAAAATATCAGATCTAAAGTCAAATTGATTGTAATCAAACCCCGCCAGAATTTGATGAGAAATTGAACCAGTATTGAATTTTCCGAGCAAGTCAATTTGCCCAAAGTAATTATTTCTTCGGCGTGTAACGTCACTACCTGAAAATGGATTGAGGAAGCGATCGTCTACTAAATCGAAACCTGTAGAAATTGTTTCTTCATTCCCAGTTAGATTAATTGCAATATTATTGCGAAGTCTAAGATTCTCACTAAACTCATGCTCTAATGTGTATCCAAATCGATGAGCCGTAAACTGAGCTGACTGAAAATCTGGATAGTAGGTCAAAAAGTTTCGAGGCGTTAAGCTACCATCACTGAGAATTGCTGCATTAGAAAGATAACCAGGATCGGAAATAAAATTACTGTATTCATAGTACAGACTTAGATCGGTTCGTTCTCCTATGCTGAATGCGATTGAGGGAGCAATTGTTGTAAGCCTGTAATCCCCCACACCTTGGAAATCTCCTGAACCTCGATAACCTGCAATGAAGCGATAACGTGCATTTTTATCTGTCGTTAAAGGACCCGACAAATCAATGCTGGGCTGGTATGTGCCAAAGCTTCCTGCTTCAAACGCTGCTTCATAGAATGGATTACTTAAGGGTTGTCGAGTCACTACATTGACAATACCACCAGGCTCTCCAGCACCAAATAAAACTGATGCAGGTCCTTTCAGCACTTCCACTCGCTCAACCGTGCCAATTGGGGTGATTGTATAGAAATCTCCATCACGAAAACCATTGCGGAAAGCAGCCGCCCCTGTAAATCCTGTTTGATTAAATCCTCTAATGATATTAGCTGGAAGGGGTGCGCCCCCATAAGGTCTATCTCCCGAAACCACGCCAGGAACAGTCTCTAGTGCTTCTGTTACTGTTCTTGCATTGCGATCGCGCAACACTTCTTGCGGTACAACTTGAATCGATTGGGGAATATCCCGCAATGGTGTATCTGTCCGCGTTGCAGTCGTCGCATTCTGCACATTATATCCATCCTGTTCCCCCGTCACTACCAATTCAATCGGGTCATCCTGTTGCGCTGCGGGTTGTTCTTGGGTGGGTTTTTCCGGCTCCTGGGCTGTCGTTTCTGTCGATGCTACTGCAAAAATCAACCCAGCGTTATCATCAAATAATTCAACCACAGGTAATGCTTTCTCACCAATTACCGTTACCCTGACAGTATTCGCATCAATATTTATAACTGTAATTTCCATAATTCCCGCAAGGGGTTTTTCCGATTTAAAGGTGAAAGCCTCACCGTTAGCTAATCGCAACTGCCCACCAGTAATATCTGCGATAAAATTATTACCCGTGCTGCGGTTGACAACTTGCAGTTTATCCCCTGCGGCTGTCTCTAAAATCACCTCCACACCCTTCTCAGTGGATTTGGCTTTTACTCCCGTAATTGCAATAACTTCCTCTGGTTTGGGATTAGTGGGTGTGGGTTGCTGTACCAGTAACTTCGCGCTAGTTCCAGGAAGTTCGATATCACTCAGTTGGAGAATTGAGGAATTGGGTTGTTGCGGCGGGGATAATGGTTCATCTTTTGCCCATCCTGGTAGGGCTGCAACCATACTTAACCATCCCGAAAGACTGACTAGAAACCACAAACGAACACTAGCGGACAAACAACAACGTTTCATAGTTCCTCACCACACACCAAGTAAAATAAAAAAATCAATATGTCTACTGCTAAAAATTCTTAACTAGCAAGTAAGGGTAGTATAGGAAACGCGATCGCTCGGTGTCTATCCAAAAACCGCCATTTTTGATCCAAAATCCGCCTTGTTACCTAGCAAACATTAACCGGGTGTGAAACCAAGCTGATTGAGAACCAGTACAGTCTTACAATCAGAGAAGTGCAATCTACCAGTAACATCTTCCCTCATGCGCCGAGATTCGATTTTCTATAAACTCTTTCAACAATCCCCCAGTTTGTTATTCGAGCTATTGACAAATCCACCAAAAAATGCAGATGAATACAGATTTGATTCGGTAGCAGTTAAAGAACCTAAATTTGAAATCGATGGTGTGTTCTTACCACCCCAAAATCAAAGCCCAGGTGCGGTGTATTTTTGTGAGGTGCAGTTTCAACGGGATGAAAAACTCTATGAGCGGGTATTTGCCGAATCTTCATTATATTTTTATCGTAATCGTCACAAATTTAGTGACTGGCAAGCTGTAATCATTTACCCATCTCGTAATATTGAGCAATCAGATATTTATCCTCACCGCAACCAACTCAATGGAGACCAGGTACATCGGATATATTTGAATGAGTTAGGGGATATTCGTTCTCTACCTGTATGGGTTGCACTGATGGTATTGACTACAATCGATGATGAACAAGCGAGCGAAGAAGCGAGGTATTTATTAACCAGAAATCAACAGGAAGCACCATCACCACAAAATCGCGCCATAATAGATTTAATCACCACAATCATGGTTTATAAGTTTGAAGGTAAAAGTCAACGGGAGGTAGAAGATATGTTGGGAATTACGCTCCAGGAAACACGAGTTTATCGTGAAATTAAGGAGGAGGGGATAAAAGAAGGACGCGAACAAGGACGCGAACAAGGACGTGAAGAAGGACGTGAAGAAGGACGCGAAGAAGGACGTGAAGAAGGCGAAAAATCCCTCATATTACGTCTATTAACTCGACGGATAGGAGAGTTACCGCAACAAGTACGTCAGCGTGTTGAATCTCTCTCCCTGGAACAATTGGAAAATCTAGGTGAAGCTTTGCTTGATTTTACCAGTATGGCTGATTTGGATGCTTGGTTGTCGGGGTTGAGCGATACTCCAAGGTAGTCGCTGCGCGTTTACGCAGTATAGCGAAGCTATCGTGCATAATTTTAAATACCCATTAATTGCGATCGCTAGTCAAAAGTCAACGGGAGGAAGAAGAAATATTCGTCTTGTAACCCAGTAAACATCGACTCGGTGTGACACCAAAACATCGTTTAAATATCAAACACCAATCAAACCATCACTATTTCCTATCGACAATATCGCACAGCCGTCTCTCCATTTCTTCTGGTTGTTGCCAATTAAATATTTCCAATATAAATTCATCAAGCTGTTGACTGTTTAGTTTTTCGAGTTGACTGGTCATCTGTGGTGTGAGGGCAAGAACTCCAAATTTACCTTTAATAATGAATGGTATTTACCAGCTCGATTTTGCCTTCTAGTTTGCCTTTTAGCTCACCTTCTAACCGAGCCTTATTCATTTCGGCTTCATACCAAGCATCGATTTCTGCCATGGTTCTCATAAAGTCTTTATCCTCTGGAGTTAAGGTATCAGCAGGTATATCTTTTAGGTAAACACAGTATTTTATGCATGCACTGATTATATCATTTTTCTCTCGGCGCTGTGGTGATAACTGTCTAATAGAATCAAAGGCTGTTTGTGCTGTTTGTCTATTTCCTAACATTTTCAACCACATTGTTTTTGGGCTATCTACTAACTGTTCGATAATTACAATTCCCATCCGTAAAATTGCTGGCAGTCGATATACTCCTGTACCTAATTCTGTTGCTGGTTGAGCGTTGCACAAGTTTAAAAGTTTTTCGCTGCAATTGACTGTAAGTATCCAGGTGAATGGATTGTGGTTTTCTATTTGTGTTTTTGCTTGTTTCTTGTTTGCTGGGGAAGTTGTTGATTCTAGTTGGTTTTTGGCGTTTTCTGCTATTTATTTTTGTTTTCTATCCCAGTACAGGTTTTTGCGGGTAATCGATTTATTGATATCTGTTTCTTCTAAATAGGAACTGTAATGTTCGATAATTAGTGTGGGTTGTTCTTGCATTAATAAGTCGAATAAACCGAGATTTTCTTGTTGCCATTCGATGCTTTGTTGTTCTGCGATAAACATCAAATCTATTTCTAGGTCTTCGTCATTGCAGACTTGGATATTTTGCATGGTGTCACCTTTGGTTTTATATAAAGATTGGATGTAAAGCTTGAAGAAGCGATCGTGTTTATATTGAGCCATTAAGTTAAATTTATTTTGCTTTGACCAGAGATTTTATCTTGTGGCATTTTAACTTAGAGGTTGTTTGAAAAGTATTTTGCTGTGACTTTAGACACTTTTAGATCCCCCCTCTTAAAAAAGGCTACCGTGTACACACAAGTCAAATTACCCCCCTTAATCCACGCCAGTCGCTCCACTTGGGGAGACCCCAAGACCGCGCTGGCTCCCCTTAGAAAGGTGGGAAACCGGAAAATCTAGTTCCCTCACCCAATACATCGGGGAGGGTTAGGGTGGGGTAATTCCAGAACTGGTAGTGATTCGATAACTTGTGTGTACACCGTAGCTTAAAAAAGGGGAAACCGGAGTCAAAGTCCCCCTTTTTAAGGGGAATTTAGGGGGATCTAGAATGTTTTGCTACCAAGAAGAGGACTTTTCAAACATCCTCTTAAACTGGGATAAGTTGATTTTAATGGAGAATTAGAAAACCTGGGGGTAGACACGTACAGTGGCTTCTCGATGAAATATTGCTGATTTTACCAGTATGGCTGATTTGGATGCTTGGTTAAAAGCAATTTGAATCACCTAAAATCTGTCTTGTCACCTGCTAAACATTGACTCGGCGTGATACCAAAACGTCGTTTGAATGCTGCTGAAAAGTGTCCTAAATGCCCGTATCCAATCAAATTCGCCACATCTGCAACTTTATATTTACCCTGTCGCAGTAGGATGTGGGCTTTTTCTAGTCGTAATTGTGTCACATAACCAACAACAGTTTTCTGAAAGAGGATTTGGAAACCCCGTTGCAAAGTTCGTTCACTTACTTTCACCATTTGTGCTAGTTGTGATAAGGATGGGGGATTTTCCAATCGCGTTGTCAAGATTTCCCTGGCATGGTAAATCTGGGTAACGGTTTCCGGTTTTAATTTGGATGCATTACTGACTAATTCTCGTTCCTCACAAATCATATCGACAAATAAAGCCAATAGTTCAAACACCTTTGCTTGTTGATATAATCGTTTGGCTGCACCCCATAGTGGTGGATTCCATAATTCCTGAGCAAGAGAGCGCATTTTGTCAGTTACCATTGGGTAAAATGACACTTTCCAATCCTCACCCTTGAAAAGCTGCCTAATATTATCTGTGTTGCGTTGTGCCTCATCCAAAAATGATTCTAGTATTTCTGATTCAATTTCTACACTTACATAGCTAAAGCGTACTCTCCCTTGATACTTGCAGTGGTAAGCTGGTGAAATTCCACTCCCAGAAAAATAGCCGCGTGTCCCACCCAAAACAGGATGCACCCCATCACAATCAATAAAACCTGACAAAAAAATACAAATTTGAATCGCGTGGTCGTGGACGGGTGCTTTTAATACTAAATCCTGGTGATGGATGCAATCAACCAATTCCAGCCATATTCCCGGTGATAGTTCTAATTCATCAAAATAAAAATTGCGCTCGATATAATTGGTTATTTCCACCACATCTTCTGAGCGATCGCACACAGGACTCGATAAGCCAATATTACTAGCTTGCAGACAAATCTCATTCCAGTCCCATTCGTTGAAGATAAACGTCATGACAACAAAATTTGACGTAAATAGTGGTTATTTATAATAATTGTCATTTATACTACCATATTACCCGCCCATCATTGAGACAATTTAGATGGTGTATTGATTGCGAGTAGCCAAAAGCTTAAGTTTCATCCAACCTACGCTTGTCCACGCGATACTCCAAGGGAGTCGCTGCGCGATCGCACTGGGAATTTTTCGGCTCATAAAGTGTTTATTTGGTCAAACAAAATAGCGCGAACGGCTTACGTCGCGCAAGCTTCCCTAGAGCAAGGACGCGAAGAAGGAGAAAAATCGCTCGTTTTATGTCTATTATCCCGACGGGTAAGAGAATTAACCCAGGAAGTGCGTCAACAAGTTGAATCTCTTTCCCTGGAACAATTGGAAAATCTCGGCGTAGACGCGTTGGCGTTGGCGTTGGCGTTGGCGAAGCCTCTCGCAGAGAAGCCTCTCGCAGAGAAGCCTCTCGCAGAGAAGCCTCTCGCAGAGAAGCCTCTCGCAGAGAAGCGGCTTCTCGTAAAGTAGCTTTGCTTGATTTTACCAGCATGGCTGACTTTGATGCTTGGTTGGCAGCAATTAAGGCTTAAAAATGCTCGTAATACTCCAAGGAAGTCGTCGCGCTTTCATCTGCAACCTATCTCCTACTCGTAATATTCCAATCGTTATGCGATCGCGCAGTATAGCGAAGCTATCGCGCATTATAGCAAAGCGATAATCCAAGGGAGTTGCTATGCGTTTACGCGGTATAGCGAAGCTATCGCTCGTCCGTTTGCCAAGTGGAAATCTGGGCGTTCACGCAGTGTGTGCG
The DNA here is from genome assembly GCA_019359495.1 of Goleter apudmare HA4340-LM2. GTDB lineage: Bacteria > Cyanobacteriota > Cyanobacteriia > Cyanobacteriales > Nostocaceae > Goleter > Goleter apudmare. The sequence continues at coordinate 21,978 of JAHHHF010000018.1, read as the reverse complement.
AAGTACATTCGGGGTGGAAAAGTGAACGTGTTTGAGTCAACGATTCTCTTGCCGAGATGGTTTTGCAGAGATGCTTTGCGATCGCCTTCAGTGGGAAACGTGGTATGTATGTTGAGTAAAGACGCTTAACCCAATGCCAAAACTGATTCAATCGGGTCTGCAATAAATCGGCATATTTCCTCTTGAGAGTTGTTAATCAAGGCAATGAGTTTAGCATGTGTGCAGTTGCCAATGCGAAGCCAAATGAGTTTTGGGGGATGTCCATACAAAACACTGCGTTGATAAAAGTCAGAATCCTTAGAGACAATAATTAAATCATGATCGCGGGCGTAGTCCCAAATTAATTCATCAGAAAACCCTTTAAGACCACAATCTCTAACGTGCAGGCTCCCTGGAAATTGTAATGAGAAGACATCAGGTAGTTTGGGCGATAGGTTCTCATCCAACAGCGGCTTCATCGGGAAGAATCACCAAACGACGATCCCGATCAGCCGCAAAGGCAAAACAGGCTTGAATATCTGCAAGAGTTAAGTCAGGAAAGTCATCGAGCACTTCAGCGATCGCCATGCCGCCCCCCAGATAGTCAAACACATCGGTCACAGCAATGCGAGTCCCCCGAATACAAGGTTTTCCGCTGCGAATGCCTGGATTGATGACAATACGTTCTTGGTAATTCACAATGTGAAACCATTGAAACAGTTACAGTTTGCCTTCCCATTATACTTTATTCTCCATTTCAATCAGGATGGAATTACATCATCAAACCTCGGATTTAACTTCTCGAAAAGTGTGGAGTTATTGTTTGACAATCCCTTAATGTTCGGGTGGTTCTTCAGAGGCGCGTTAGCGTACAGCTTACCGTTAGGTATCGCAAGTTGAAGCTCTGTCGTTGGAACAGTTGGAAAATCTGGGCGTAGACGCGGAGCGGCTCGTAGAGTAGCTTTGCTTGATTTCACTAGTATGGCTGATTTGAATGCTTAGTTATCAGGTTTGAGCGAATAACTTACGTCGCGCCAGCTTCTCTAGCCAAGGTTTACAATTTATCGACAGAAGGACTGTTACACTGAAGTTATACAGTTTCTTTGTCTGTTATGGTTGCGATTCAGCTTCAGCAACTTGTAGTTTATCCTGGGCAGCGGATTCAGCTTCAGGACGTAGATTGGCAAGAGTTTGAAGCCATCCTGGATGAGCTTGGAGAAAAACGTGCTTGTCGGATTGCTTACAGTGGTGGCGTATTGGAGATTCGGATGCCTTCATCGGAACATGAAGTCGATAATGAGTTGATCGGCGATATGGTCAAGATTCTGTTGGAAGAGCTTGATATTGAGAATGAATGCTTTGGCTCTACCACGTTCAAACGGCAGGAAATGGCAAAAGGAATTGAGCCGGATCAATGCTTTTACATTGAGAACGCTGCGATGATGATTGGCAAAAGGCGAGTCAATTTAGCGGTCGATCCACCGCCAGATTTAGCGATCGAGGTTGATGTGACCTCCAAAACCGGACTGGATGCGTATCAGGGATTAGGAGTACCGGAACTGTGGCGGTTTGAGGAGAGACGATTGCGAATTAGTGTTTTAGACAAAGGGCAATATCAGGATTCGAGTGTTAGTCCGCACTTCCCGAACTTGGCGATTGTGGATCTGATTTCTGAGTTTGTCGATGGCGCTCAAGCAAAAGGGCGGAGTCGGGCACTAAAAGCATTTCGTCAAACAGTTAGATCGCTTATAGGTTGAACAATCACGCGATCGCCTATTTCATCCCAGTGCGTTTACGCAGTATAGCGAAGCTATCGCGCATTATAACGAAGCGATAATCCAAGAGAGTTGCTATGCGATCGCGCATTATAACGAAGCGATAATCCAAGGGAGTTGATATGCGATCGCGCCATGACGGTAAAATAAATATATGGATATTGTTTACCGCCTACAAGGTGTTGAATTTGAGTGGGATAATGATAAAGCTCAAAGCAACATAGAAAAACATGGTGTTACCTTTGAAGAAGAGACAGAGATATTCTTTGACCCCTTCTACCAAACTGGCAATGCAAACCCTGTTAATGCTTCTAGCAGCGAACAACGGTATTTTATCATTGGGTATTCCCTGGAACAACGCCTGTTACTTGTGGTTTATGTAGAACGTGAATTACGAACCCGTATAATTTCTGCTCGTCCTGCTACTCGTACAGAGAGAAGACTTTATGAACAACCCTGAAGAAGAGTTTCTATTACAGCTGCACCCACGTCCACATGAAACAGTATCTCTGGAAATCCCCAAAGATACCTTAGAATCGCTAAAAAAAATAGCTAACAGCCGAGATATGTCTTTTGATGCATTACTTAAATTTTATATTGGGCAAGGTTTACGCCAAGATTTAGCTAAGTTATTTTCTAATCGCGTGTTAGATGCTACTGCTCAAGTTCTGGCAAAACATATTCAATCGGAAGCAGAAATTTCAGATATTCTACAAGAAATTCGCTCCCAAACTAATTGTTAGTTCCTATTTTATCAGCATAGGATGCTTGTCACGATCGCGCTTTACAAAGAAGCGTAGTTTTATCGTACCACCAACTGAAGTTAGAAAATCCCAGTCTAGACTCGTACAGAGGCTTCTTATAGAGTAGCACTACTTGATTTTAGCTGTATGGCTGATTTTGATGCTTGGCTGTCGGGTTGAGCGATACTCCAAGGTAAGCGTTATGCGTTTACGCAGTATAGCGAAGCTATCGCGCATTATAGCAAAGCGATAATCCAAGGGAGTCGTTATACGTTTATGCAGTATAGCGAAGCTATCGCTGCGACTCCACTTATTCAGCAGTTAGTAGAAGAGACAAGCGATCGCTATAATTTAAGATGTTCTCCACTGCCTTAACGCCCAGCAATGACCCGCGATCGCTACATCAATCTGCTAACTGACTTTGGCTTCAAGCGTATCTTCGGCTCGGAACCAAACAAAGACCTGCTGATTGATTTTCTCAATGTCGTGCTACCAGCAGAACATCGCGTCAAGGATCTGACCTATCGCAACAACGAGAATGTGGGGAATACAACCATTGATCGCAAAGCCATCTTCGACATCTACTGCGAAAGCGAAAGCGGTGAGAAGTTCATCGTCGAAATTCAAAAAGCCAAGCAGAACTACTTCAAAGACCGCAGTGTCTACTACTCGACTTTTTTGATTCAAGAGCAAGCCGAAAAAGGGGATTGGAACTATAAACTTGCAGCCGTTTATACAGTAGGCGTTTTAGATTTTATCTTTGACGACCACAAAGACGACCCGACCATTATGCACGTGGTGGAACTGAAAAATCAACACTGTGAGGTGTTTTACGACAAGTTGAAGTTTATTTATTTGGAATTGCCGAAGTTTACTAAGCCCATCGACCAATTAGAAAATCATTTTGACAAGTGGCTGTTCTTGCTTAAACATTTGTATGAGTTGGAAGACCAGCCTGCGGTGTTGGCAGGGCAAGTGTTCGAGCGGTTGTTTGAGGTGGCAGAGATTGCCCAATTTTCGCCCGTTGAGCGCGAGAGTTATGAGAATAGTTTGAAGTACTACCGTGACTTGAAGAATGTGGTAGATACCTCCAGGGAGGAAGGACGAGAAGAAGGACGGGAAGAGGGAGTGCAAAGGGAGCGATCGCTGATTCTGCGGCTATTGACTCGACGGGTTGGGGAATTACCGCAGCAAGCGCGATCGCAAGTTGAATCCCTTTCGTTGGAACAATTGGAAAACCTGGGAGAAGCGTTACTAGATTTCACGAGTTTGGATGATTTGCAGGCTTGGTTGGCAGAATAGGGTGGGCGGGTGACTTGTTTGCGATCGCTCTTCTATTAGTTTTGTTTGGTTATGACCCATTATAAATCATTCATAGAGCTTTAAATTGACTTGTGCGTCGTAACCCAACTTATAAGATATGCGAGCGCACTGATTTTTATGCTTGGTTGGCTGCACTTAAGGCTTAAAATCAAGAAGGTGCAATCTGACCACAAAATTTTTCATGCGTCGAGACACAATTTTCTATAAGTTATTTCAACAATCGCCAAATCTATTGTTTGAGCTATTGACAAATCCGCCAGCTAATGCAGACGAATATCGATTTGATTCGGTAGCGGTTAAAGAACCAAAATTTGAAATTGATGGCGTATTTTTACCTCCTGAAAGTCAAAATTCAGGTGTTGTTTATTTTTGTGAGGTGCAGTTTCAACGGGATGAACAGCTTTACGAAAGGGTATTTGCTGAATCTTCATTATATTTTTATCGTAATAGTTCCAGGTTTAGTGACTGGCAAGCAGTAGTAATTTATCCATCCCGAAATACTGAACAAAGTAAAATTTATCCCCATCGCTCATTTCTCAATGGAGAGCAAGTAACTCGCATATATCTAGATGAGTTGGGTGATATTCGTTCTTTACCTGTTTGGGTAGCGTTGATGGTGTTAACTACAATTGAAGATGAGCAAGCAACTGAAGAAGCGAAGTATTTGCTCAAAAGAAGTCAACGGGAAACTCCCCAGCCAGAAAATAGCGCCATAATAGAGTTACTAACGACAATAATGGTGTACAAGTTTGAAAATAAGAGCCAACGGGAGGTAGAGTCAATGTTAGGAATTACACTCAAAGAAACACGGGTTTATCGGGAAATCAAGGAAGAAGGACGGGAAGAGGGACGAGAGGAAGGACGGGAAGAGGGAGAAAAATCGCTCATTCTCCGCCAACTGACTCGACGGGTTGGGGAATTGCCTCAGACGGCGCGATCGCAAGTTGAATCCCTTTCGTTGGAACAATTGGAAAACCTGGGAGAAGCGTTGCTAGATTTCACGAGTTTGGATGATTTGCAAGCTTGGTTAGCAAAATAGGGTGGGTGACTTGTTTGCGATCGCTCTTCTATTAGTTTTGTTTGGTTATGACCCATTATAAATCATTCATAGAGCTTTAAATTGACTTGTGCGTCGTAACCCAACCTACAAGATATGCGATCTGAGGTAAGATAGTTGATATAAAAGTGATCGCATACTGTGTGAGATAATTTCCAGATGTGCATCTAGTTTAGACATGGCAAAATCTTCCGATATCAGTAGCAAAAAAATTATTAGTCTTGCTCCCGATAAATGGGTAAAGTGGGTGACTAATATTCCCGACACCATAGCCAAAGAAATTTTAAATTCTGAGTTTCAATGGATTAGTCGAGAAAATGATGTATTAATTCGTGCAGAGAGCCGTGAATTTGGAAAATTTCTAGTTCTCAACGAAGTACAAATACGCTATAAAGCAGATATGCCGTTGCGTATTAATGCTTACACTGCTTTAGCCAGGGAAAAATATAAGTTACCGATTTATCCAGTATTGATTAATATTCTTCCAGATGAGAATATCAACATACCTAACCGCTACGAGTCAAATTTTGCTGGTTTACAAGCGCGTCAAGATTATCGCGTGATTAATTTCTGGGAAGTTGATGTTAACGTTGCTTTTCAACAAGAAATTTCATCGTTGCTTCCCTTTGTACCTATACTCAAAGGAGGAGATGACGAGTCAACAATTCGAGAAGCATTACGATTGCTGCGTGCAGACGAGCAGTTAAACCAGTTGGAGACGGTTTTAGCATTTTTTGCTACCTTTGTGTTAGAGAGTGAATTAGTTCAACAAATTATGAGGTGGGATATGGCAATTTTACGTGAGTCTCCTTGGTATCAGGAAATCGAACAGCGTGGAAAAAAAGCAGGGCTGCAAGAAGGGCTTTTATCTGGTATTGAGTTAGCATTAGAAATTAAGTTTGGTTCAGATGGTTTAGAGTTAATGCCGACTATCTCACAAATTAGTGATTTGCAGAAATTGCAAGTAGTTAAGCAAGCTATTAAAAGTTCAAATACTATTGAAGAATTGCGGGCATTTTTAGTAGTTTGAACGTTAGTGTAAAATCAGTAAATTTATTTTTGTATTAGCAAATCACTAGGTAGGATATGGCAGTTTTGCGAAGCGATCGCTCGTCTATTAGTTTTGTTGGGTTATGACGCATTATAAATCATTCATAGAGTCTTAAATTGACTTGTGCGTCGTAACCCAACTTACAAGATATGCTCGTTCTTTGGAAGCGTGATCGCAGGATTGGCAGACGAAGAGGGTGTGTTTGGACATAGGTTTAGTGTGTGTTAACAAGTAACTTCTCGATTTCATCCAGCACCACATGAGCCGCAAGAATGTTGTACCCACGCCAGACGTTGTAATTTACCAAATACACTTGGTTTTGCTGTACTGCCTTAACTCGAGACCACAGAGGTTTCTGTTGAAGTTGCTCTAGAGCAGAGCGTTCATTCTCGGTGTACGCAGCAATAAAAAGAACATCGGCAGCAATCTCTGGCAAAATTTCTTCAGAAATCATGCCAGATGTAGTAGGTCTCGGTGCTAACAACCCTAAGTCGTTCAAAATTTGATTGCCAAAATCTAATCTGCCGATGTCGTAGAGTTGACCATCGGCAACACTGACAAATGATGCCTGAATAGGCTGTTGACGATTCTCTTTTGAAGAAGCTGCGCTTTTTTGATCTGCCGCAGGACTTATGCCTAAGGCTTGCCTCAATTCTTGAATCCGACGGTCATAGTCGTCTAGCAGTTGAGTGGCTAATTTTGGTTTTTCAAGCAACCCTGCAACATCTTGGAGATGCTGTTTCCAATCATTTTTTATTTCCGCCCAAGGTAGCATGACTGTAGGGGCAATTTGTGATAGCTGGCTATAGACTCCTTGAAATGATGCATGAGAAATAACAACAATTAGGTCGGGATTGAGTAATACAACTTGTTCTAAACTGGGTTGCGAACCGTACATCATCTCAATCCCATCTGTTTTGTCTGCAAGGTATTCAGCTTCTTCATCTCCTACGAACGCCGCGACAGGTTTGCTATTCAAGGCAAGCATATGAGCAAGGCTAAGCTGAGACATAACGACAATTCGTTGTGGATGCACAGGGATGCAAATTTCTCCCCTAACGTGCTGTACGACTCGGCAGGGAGTTGGCATTTTGCTACGCTCGACCACAGTGCTACTACAGGCTGAGACGATCGCAACTGTGAGTAGTGATAGCAATAGCCGTCGTTTTACCCCCCTTAATCCCACGCCAGTTGCTACAACTCTTGGAACCCCCGCAACGCACTGGTTCCCCTTGCAAAGGCTGGGGTAGGGTCGAATCCTGAACCATAAGCGATGTTTCATAAAGTTCGTAGCCTTGTTACAGTCAGATAAAATGAAAGAGCGAGGGCTTACCCAGTCAGAGATCCCCCCTTGATAATGGAGAGATGATGCTAAAGAGTTACGAAGCGATCTACGAAAACGGTCAGGTCAAGTGGTTGTCTGACGCACCTCCCGTCACATCTGCCCGTGTGATTGTGACTGTTTTAAAAGAGACGGTGACTCATGTTCAACGCCGGACTCCTGCTGCTGCGATCGCAGGTAAAGCCAGGCTCCTTGGTGATTTAGTTAGTCCTGTCGTAGATGAGCAAGACTGGGAATGTCTGAAGTAATTGTTCTGGATACTCATATGTGGATTTGGTTTGTGAATCTGGCATTTGAGAATTTTCCATCTGAGTGGAAAGAGAGAATCGAAACGGCAAGTCGGGTTGGCATTTCACCTGTATCCTGTTACGAAATTGCTTTGGCTCAACATCGTGGACGGTTAGAACTACCTTGCTCTACGGATCAATGGTTTCGAGCAGCCTTAGAACCATCGGGAATAGAGTTGTTTCCTCTTACACCTGAGATTTGTAGTCGTGCAGTTAATTTGGCTGAGGTTCACAGAGACCCTTTCGATCGGATGATTATGGCAACGGCTCTAGAATATCAGGCATCTTTAGCGAGTGTAGATGGCATATTTCGTCAATATCCAGAACTTAGTAGTTGTTTGATGAAATAGCTCATTGTTTCTCATTGTGCAAACTCAGTAGTTCAGAGTTACCTCATCCCCTTAGATCCCATTGAGATCCCCCCTAGCCCCCCTTGGAAAGGGGGGAACTGGAACCGGAACTCAAAGTCCCCCTTGTGAAGGGGGATTTAGGGGGATCTAGATCAAAACTCCCACGAAATTGTCCCCTGCACCGTCAACGGATCGCCCCGAAAAACACGCACCCGATTGAAAGACAATTCAAAATAATCTACATCAGATAGATTCCTAAAGTTGAGGGCAGCGCGAAACCGATCGCGTCTGTAAAAAATTGCCGCATCCGTTCGCAGATAGCTGGGTAGTTGAAAGCTATTGATTAAATCGCCTTGCCGTTCTCCCACAAAGAACAATCCTAACCCAAGCCCTAGTCCTTCTATCGATTTGATTCGGTAGCGGTTAAAGAACCAAAATTTGAAATTGATGGCGTATTTTTGCCTCCTGAAAGTTCCAATTCCAGTATTGTCTATTTCTGTGAGGTGCAGTTTCAACGGGATGAGCAGCTTTACGAAAGGGTATTTGCCGAGTCTTCATTATATTTTTATCGCAACAGTTCCAGGTTTAGTGACTGGCAAGCAGTAGTAATTTATCCATCCCGAAATACTGAGCAGAGTAAAATTTATCCCCATCGCTCATTTCTCAATGGAGAGCAAGTAACTCGCATATATCTAGATGAGTTGGGTGATATTCGTTCTTTACCTGTTTGGGTAGCGTTGATGGTGTTAACTACAAATGAAGATGAGCAAGCAACCGAAGAAGCGAAGTATTTGCTCAAAAGAAGTCAACGGGAAACCCCTCAGTCAGAAAATAACGCCATAATAGAGTTATTAACGACAATAATGGTGTATAAATTTGAAAATAAAAGCCAACGGGAGGTAGAGTCAATGTTAGGAATTACACTCAGAGAAACACGGGTTTATCGGGAAATCAAGGAAGAAGGACGGGAAGAAGGACGAGAGGAAGGACGAGAGGAAGGACGGGAAGAGGGAGAAAAATCGCTGATTCTGCGCCAACTAACTCGACGGGTTGGGGAATTACCGCAGCAAGCGCGATCGCAAGTTGAATCCCTTTCGTTGGAACAATTGGAAAACCTGGGAGAAGCGTTGCTAGATTTCACGAGTTTGGATGATTTGCAGGCTTGGTTGGCAAAATAGGGTGGGCAGGCGACTCGTTTGCGATCGCTCGTCCGTTATAGTTTTGTTGGGTTATAACTTGTGCGTCGTAACCCAACCTACAAGATATGCGATCGCACTATAGTTCAAATAGTTTCTCCTCATAGCGATCGCATACTGTGTGAGATAATTTCCAGATCTGCATCTAGTTTAGACATGGCAAAATCTTCCGATATAAGTAGCAAAAAAAATTATTAGTCTTGCTCCCGATAAATGGGTAAAGTGGGTGACTAATATTCCCGACACTATAGCCAAAGAAATTTTAAATTCTGAGTTTCAATGGATTAGCCGAGAAAATGATGTATTAATTCGTGCAGAGAGCCGTGAATATGGAAAATTTCTGGTTCTCAACGAAGTACAAATACGCTATAAAGCAGATATGCCATTGCGTATTAATGCTTACACTGCTTTAGCTAGGGAAAAATATAAGTTACCGATTTATCCAGTATTGATTAATATTCTTCCAGATGGGAATATCAACATACCTAACCGCTACGAGTCAAATTTTGCTGGTTTACAAGCGCGTCAAGATTATCGCGTGATTAATTTCTGGGAAGTTGATGTTAACGTTGCTTTTCAACAAGAAATTTCATCGTTGCTTCCCTTTGTACCTATACTCAAAGGAGGAGATGACGAGTCAACAATTCGAGAAGCATTACGATTGCTGCGTGCAGACGAGCAGTTAAACCAGTTGGAGACGGTTTTAGCATTTTTTGCTACCTTTGTGTTAGAGAGTGAATTAGTTCAACAAATTATGAGGTGGGATATGGCAATTTTACGTGAGTCTCCTTGGTATCAGGAAATCGAACAGCGTGGAAAAAAAGCAGGGCTGCAAGAAGGGCTTTTATCTGGTATTGAGTTAGCATTAGAAATTAAGTTTGGTTCAGATGGTTTAGAGTTAATGCCGACTATCTCACAAATTAGTGATTTGCAGAAATTGCAAGTAGTTAAGCAAGCTATTAAAAGTTCAAATACTATTGAAGAATTGCGGGCATTTTTAGTAGTTTGAACGTTAGTGTAAAATCATTAAATTTATTTTTGTATTAGCAAATCACTAGGTAGGATATGGCAGTTTTGCGAAGCGATCGCTCGTCTATTAGTTTTTTTGGGTTATGGCGCATTATAAATCATTCATAGAGCCTTAAATTGACTTGTGCGTCGTAACCCAACCTACAAGATATGCTATCGCACTGATTTTGATAGATTAAGAGAAGTTTTACGTTGCATCGTTGTTGCAAATAGGATTGAAGACGTACGAGGAATTTTGTGATTTGATTATGTAGTTAGTAAGTAATTATGAATTACGAATTATTTTGTGGGGGGAATTTGAGCGAAAATAGCAGATTGTAAGATTTCGGGAAGCTGTTTCCACACAATATTTCCTTTATCACTTTTGATATACAGTTGCATAAAGTCTAGTAATGCGGTGGCACTTTCTTTTGGGGTGAGATTGACGAACAAATAAGTGGGTTTGTCTGGACTGACGACGGATACAACACAGCCATGATTGCACGCCCATAAGCATCCCACGGGTTGAATTTCAATTTCATCATCTAGGAATTTTTCTGTGCATAAACCGTTTATTTTGTCGAGTAAAATAGTGCCATCAAATGGGGGATTATCTGGTCGTTTTTCAGAATAACTGTGGCAGGATTGGCAGACGAAGAGGGTGTGTTTGGACATAGGTTTAGGGTGTGTTGACTAAGTACTTCTCGATTTCATCCAGCACCGCATGAGCCGCAAGAATGTTGTATCCATACCAGAGGCTGAAATTTACCAAATACACTTGGTTTTGCTGTACTGCCTTGACTTGAGACCATAGAGGTTTCTGTTGAAGTTGCTTTAGAATAGAGCGGTCACTTTCGCTATAGGTAGCAATAAAAAGAATATCACCAGCAATTTCTGGCAAAGTTTCTTCAGAAAGGATGCCAAATGTTGTAGGTCTCGGTGCTGATAACCCTAGCTCGTCCAAAATTCCATTGGCAAAATATTTGCCGCCGTAGTTGAGTTGACCACGGCTAACGTTGAGATATGATATCTGAATAGGTTGTTGACGATTCTCCTTTGAAGAAGCTGCGCCTTTTTGATCTGCCGCAGATTTTATGCCCAATACTTGCTTTAATTGTTGAATCCGACGGTCATAGTCGTCTAGTAGTTGAGTGGCTAATTCTGTTTTTCCAAGTACCCCTGCAATATCTTGGAGGTGCTGTTTCCAATTACCTTTAGTTTCCACCCAAGGCAGAACTACTGTAGGAGCGATTTGTGACAACTGGTTATAAATTACTTGAGATTCTCCAGAAGAAAGAGTAATAATTAGGTCAGGATTGAGTAGTACAACTTGTTCTAAACTGAGTGGCGAACCGTATATCATCTCAACCCCATCTGTTTTGTCTGCAAGGTAGTCAACTTTTCCCAAGACAGCACCCATGAACGCCGCGACAGGTTTGCTATTCAAAGCAAGCATATGAGCAAGGCTAGATTGATATATAGCGACAATTCGTTGTGGATGCACAGGAATGCAAGTTTCTCCCCTAACGTGCTGTACGACTCGGCAGGGAGTTTGCGTTTTGCTACGCTCGACAATAGTGCTACTACAGGCTGAGACGATCGCAACTGTAAGTAGTGATAGCAATAGCCGTTGTTTTACCCCCCTCAATCCCCCCTTGGTAAAATGCACCCCCCTCAGTCCCCCCTTGGTAAGGGGGGAAGTTAGAGGCTGTTTCGCTCCCTCCCCTTGACAAGTTGAGCAAAGTCGCACATTAAACTCCGATTCGTTTGGGCAAGAAGTTAGAGGCTGTTTCGCTCCCTCCCCTTGACAAGGGGAGGGTTGGGGTGGGGTCGAAGGAGGGTTAGGGTGGGGTCGATTGACGCAACTGATAAATTGTCTGAGCGATCGCCTCCACCACTTCATCCAACTGTTGATATACCTGTTCATTAGTAAATCTCACCACGCAAATTCCCTTCGTTGCCAAAAATAGTTGTCGCTCTTTGTCATATTCGATTGCATCAGGTTGAAAGTGACTATCCCCATCAATTTCAATTGCTAATTTGAGTTCAGGTACATAGAAATCAACCACAAATGCACCAATGCTGTATTGTCTGCGAAATTTGCAATTTTCAACTTGTCGTCCTCTGAGTTTTGCCCAAATTTTGGTTTCGGCTGGGGTTGAGTCGTTACGGAGAGTGCGCCGTTTTTCCAGTTCGGAGGTTTTGTTGTAGAGCTTGGTCATTTATTTGTGGCATGAGTTTATTCCTGTTTATTATTCCCTGCTGTGTGTTGTCTAATTTCTACCCCCCTTAATCCCCCCTTGGTAAGGGGGGAGACCGGAAGTCTAGCTCCCTCCCCTTTGCAAGGGGAGGGTTGGGGTGGGGTGATTTAAGAACTGGCAGTGATTCGATAACTTGTGTGTACACCGTAGCCTTGGTAAGGGGGGAGACCAGAACTCCGGCTCCCTCCCCTTACCAAAGGGAGGGCTGGGGAGGGATCAAAACTCCCACGAAATCGTGCCTTGCACCGCAAAGGGTTCACCATAAAAAATCCGCCCCCTACCGAAGGAACTTTCAAAATAGGTGATATCAAACAGATTTCTGAAATTGAGGGCAGCGCGGAACCGATTTCGCTGGTAATAAAGCGCGGCATCCGTCCGCAGGTAGCTGGGGAGTTCAAAGGTATTACCAAAATCACCGGCTCGCTCTCCCACATAGAACAAGCCCACACCCACACCAAACCCTTGCAACGCACCGCGTTGAAATTCATACTTTGTCCACAGGTTAAAGGAATTTTGAGGTACATTGGTAAAGCGATTACCCACGGGACTGGGAATCGAGTTATCCTCGGTGACTTCAGCATCGATGTAAGCATAGCCCGCAATGATGCTCCATCCCGGCAAGATTTCGCCCCCAAGGGTCAGGTCAACCCCCCGACTGCGTTGCTCACCCACTTGAATCGAAAAGTTTGGATTAACCGGATCAGTCGTCAAAACATTAGAGAGGGTGAGGTCGTAAAAAGCCAGGGTTGCCGATAGTTGGTCGTTTAAATCTGCCTTGATCCCCACTTCATACTGAGTGCCGCGCTCTGGCACAAATCGGTTCCCCTCAAAGTCGGTGCCACCGACTGGAGTGAAGGAGCGAGCGTAGCTGGCATAGAGCGAAATGGGTGGAATGGGCTGATAGACGAGACCCACACGGGGGGAAAAGGCATCGGTTGATTCGCTGACTTTTGTATTGGCGAGATTATCTTCGGTTGTTTGCCTGACGAGATCAAACTGTCCGCCCAGGAGCAGCTTGAGATTTGGAGCCAGCGTCACCAAGTCTTGAACATAAAATCCTAATCCCTCTGTTAAAAAGTCAGAATCTCGAGTGAGGGTAAGAGGTTCGGTTGTCCGCTCGAACACGGGGTTGAACACGTCAATGGGTGGGGCAGTTCCTGCAAAGAATCGCCCTGAAGAGAAATCTTCATTTCTATTCAGATCGACTCCAAAGAGAAGTTGATGGTCAATTGAACCGGTTGAAAATTCGCCCGTCAGGTAGGTTTGTAGCGTATAGATTTGAGTGTTGGAAATGAAGTTTTCTCGTATCACATTAAGAATTCGCAGATCTGGATTCAGTCCGAGGCCAAAAACAAATGCTTGTTCATAACTACGGAACGATGCTCGCAAGACATTTTGTAACGACCAGTTGTCGCTGAACTGATGCTCCAACCGATAGCCAACAGTGGTCAAGGTACGGTTTAACTCACTGTCTGAAGTACTCCGATTGCGCGGGATGCGACCATTGGGGTTGGGTAGCACTGTGCCTTCAATCGGCAGACCAATGATAAAAGAACCCGCTTGGTCTAAGTAGTCGCCCTCCAGGGTTAAGCGAGTGCGTTCGCCCAGCGCCAGACTGATGACTGGTGCAATAAAGAACTGGCTCTCATCAAATAGATCAACAAACGCATTTCTGTCCTGATAGGCAACATTGAGGCGATACAATGCCGTCCTTGAGTCGTTCAACGGTCCAGACAAATCGATCGCGCCTCGATAGAAGTCAAAGCTGCCAATCGTGGCATTCACGGCATAGAAGGGATCGCTCAGCGGCTGTTTGGTCACGATGTTGACAGCGCCACCGGGAAAGCCGCGACCGAAGAGCACGGAGGCGGGACCACTGAGCACCTCGACTCGCTCGACATTGGCGAAATCCATGATTTGAAATCGATCCTGATCTCTTACCCCATTCCTGAAAAAATTGGCAAGAAAGCCTCGCAAACGAGTATTTTGATCAAAATTTGTGATGGAAGAACTAACTAGACTCGCCCCAGCGACATTGCGAGTGGCATCTTCTAAGCGGGTGACGTTTTGATCGCGCAGTACCTCCTGTGGGATAACCTGAATCGTTTGGGGAATGTCGCGTAGGGGGGTGTCGGTGCGGGTGCCGACACTGGTATTCGGGACGCGGTAGCCTTCATCTTGCTCTCCTGTCACCACCAACTCAATCGGTTCATCCGGCTTCTCTTGGGGTTTCTCGGTGACTGGTTTTTCCTCTACTGGGGGTGTATCTGGTGGTTTCGTTGCGGTTTCTGTGGATGCTACTGCAAAAATCAACCCAGCGTTATCATCAAATAATTCAACCACAGGTAACGCTTTCTCTCCAACTACAGTCACCCGTACAGTATTCGCGTCAATATTTGTAACTGTAATTTCCGTAATTCCCGCGAGGGGTTTTTCCGAGTTAAACGTGAAAGCGTCCCCGTTAGCTAAACGCAACTGTCCACCAGTGATATCTGCGATAAAATTATTCCCCGTGCTGCGATTAGCAACTTGCAGTTTATCTCCTGCGGCTGTCTCTAAAATCACCTCCACACCCTTCTCGGTGGGGTTGGCTTTTACCCCCGTAATTGTCACAACTTCCCCTGGAGTCGCAGGTGTATTTGTTGGTGTTGGTTGTTGTACCAACATTTGAGCGCTAGTTACGGGAAGTTCGACATCGCTGAGTTGGGGAATATTTGTATTTGTTGCATTACTTGGCACTTGATTAGTTGCAAGTATTTCCTGAATATTTTCCGACTTTGTTTCAGCCACAACAGGTTGCGGTGCAAATATTACCAACGCTATTATCCACAGCCGCCAATCGCACCGTCCCAATGCCAGTAAAAAATTTTGCATAGCTCCCACACTTTATAGACAAATATTCCCAATTACTTCAGTACAGCCAGATTACGAGATTGGCTGAGATTTTGTCTATCTGTAGAGCTGCATTTTTTAGTCATTCGAGCGGCTTGTTACCAAACTGTAAATCTTTGGGGGAAATTCCAAATTTTTGTTTAAAAGCCTTGGCAAAATAACCTAAATGTGAGTATCCAACCATGTTTGCTACTTCTGTAACTTGGATTTTACTATTGCTTGCTAACATCATCTTTGCTTGCTCCATCCGGTAATCGTGTAGATAACCAAATACTGTCGTCCCAAACACTTCTCGGAAACAGTATCGCAGTTTGCGATCGCCGAATCCAACCAGTTGCGCTAATTCTAATAAGGAAGGTGGATTTTCGGCACGACGAATGATAATATCTCTGGCATGATAGGTTTTTTCCACATCGCTCGGTCGCAAATTGGGAATATATCGAACTGCTTGTTCTTGATCCAAAAACTGGTTTAATTGCAGTGCTAATAATTCCAAAACCCGACTTTCGAGGTACATCCGCTTCATCATCCCCTGAAATGGTGGTTTGAGAATCTGCTGCAACACAACAAACATAGCTGGGGTAATTTCTCCCACCGGATGATGAAATCTAGGTGGGGATTTTTGATTAATTAATGCTTTTAATGGGGTGGGTAACACTTCAAAATCCTTCGCAAAGGCTTTGAAAACATCGAGATCGATCGTAATTATTACGTGTAAATAATTATCTCCAGCAAGGGAATGGTGAATTTCATCAACGTTGGGTAGATAGAATAAATAATTTCGACCAACCTGCTCGACGTAATCGTTGGGAATGTCTTGAACTTTTGGGGTGATTGTCCGCAAATTGCCAACAACATAAAATTTAGAAATCAAAGGGTATGGTTCACCATGAATACTCCAGGATTTCATCTCACAATGTTGCATACCTTCACATATTGATAATTCTAAACCCGGACGCAATTTTACGTAATGGCTTAATTCGGTGAGAAAATCTGTTTTCCAATCGGCAACTTCATCAAAGCCATCATGATTTATTAACAATTTTCCATTGGTTGTTATCGCTTCTTCAAAGAGTTGTTCGTATTCAACTTCTGTAAATATATACATCTTGAATTTTTTGATTTGTGAAAGTCACGCCACAGCTTTGTCAGCTTGACAAGTAAATAAGAATATATTGCAATAAGTATACATGAATTAACGCCAACGTTCAATCAACCAAGAACTCCTAATGAGCGATCGCGCTTCAGTGATCTCTGCGTTAACTCAGGGGAGTTACCGCAACAGGTGCGTTAGCGTTCAGCTTACCGTTAGGTATCGCGCGTTGAATCTCTTTCCCTAAAACAATTGAAAAATCTTGGCGTAGACGCGGAACGGCTTCTCGTAGAGTAGCTTTGCTTGATTTTACCAGTATGGCTGATTTGGATGCTTGGTTGAAAGCAATTTAAGTCAAAATTTGTCTTGTCACCTGCTAAACATTGACTTGGCGTGATACCAAAACATCGTTAAAATATCAAACACCAATCAAACCATCACTATTTCCTATCGATGACATCGCACAGCCATCTAAAGCTCCCATTTAGTTATTAAAATTAATCGTCAGAGAAATACTAATAGCCGGATTAAAGCTTTTTCAGTGCGCGATCGCACCTATGCAGCAGTTAGTGGAAGAGACAAGCGATCGCTATAATTAGAGTGTTCCCCACTGCCTCAATGCAATGACATTACGCAGTATAGCGGAGCGATCGCCAATCATTGATATGATATAAGTGGTTTACTATTGATTTCGAGTAGCCAAAAGCTTAACGCTAACAGATAAAGGAACCCGATGAGAAAAGTGACACTAACGGAATTGAGTAATAATATTGAGCGTTTATTAGATGAGGTACTAGAAACAGGTATCCCAATTGAAATTAATAAAAATGGTAAGCTATTAAAAATAGTTTCTCTAGAAAAAAAAGATAAGCTGAAAAATTTAATTTTTAAGACAGGTGTTATTCAAGGAAATCCCGATGATTTAGTTAATATAAGTTGGGAGCAGGAGATGAATATTGATTTACCTTGACACTCATGTCGTCGTATGGCTCTATTCTGGTTTGACAGATAAATTAAGCGAACTTGCTAAAAGTCTAATTAATGATAATGAAATTTACGTATCAGCAATTGTTCTATTAGAGTTACATCATAAATATTACCATGACACAACTGTCCCAAGCGCGACGCAGCACCTTGCCCCGCAAGCCAATATCACCCGAAGAATTAGCTAGTCGTCAACAACAACGCAATGACCTAGCAGCGCGGTGTCGCGTTGTTTTTGATCGCCTGCGTCCCAGCTTGATTGAGGCTCACTATAACTGGTATATTGCCATAGACCCGGATACCCAGGAGTACATTATTGACCCCACTTTTGATGGAATCACAAAAAAAGTTGCAGAAACATACGGCTACAGTCATGAGCCAAAGTTAACTATGTTCCGGCTCAATGATACGGGTTCTTGTGGAAAAATATGATAGATGGGCGATTTGGTGACAACAAGGAATTGTTTTTTGAAATTCAGCTTGTTGCTGCTAATGATGAAGAATTTTTGCTTGAAGCTTTATTTGATACTGGATTTACGGATGGTTGGTTAGCTATTGATGCCCAAGACTTAGACGCTTTGGGATGGTATTTAATGGCTTTACAGGTAGAAATGACTACAGCACAAGGTTCGGCACGATTTGATATTTATTCGGGCAAAGTGATTATTGATGATATGGAGGTAATGGTTCCCGTGCATGTTGGTGATAATCTTCCCGAAACTATTATGGGTTCCTTTTGGTTGGGGATTATGCGACTAGTTGCCGATAACCCCAATGGGGTATTGACCCTTGAAATGGTAGAACCTCAAGGAAACGCTTGATATTTAATTCTTCCAATTGTTCTACTGATTTAAATAGTCTATGAGCTATATATTCTTTAGCAGTAGGCACTTCGCTGTGCGGAAAGCTATGCCAAACTGGTTCAATTAAGTTATAATCTAGACTATATGTATGATGATAAAAATTCCCAGATTATATTTGGCATTTCTGATTCAATTTTTTTTAAGATATCTGATTTGGATGCTTGGTTGGCTGCACTTAAGGTTTAAAAATGCTCGTAATACTCCAAGGAAATCATCTCGCTTTCACCTGCAACCTTTCCCCTACTCGCTATCCCTGAATTTCTTGCTAGTAACTACAGGAGGAATTGAGGCAAAAATTGATGATTGTAAAACTTTAGGAAACTTTTTCCAGGCTATGTTACCTTTACGGCTTTTAATATACATTTGTGTAAATTCTAGTAATGCTTCCGGACTTTCGTCTGTTGTCAGATTCACAAAAAGATAGGTGGGTTTTTCTGGGCTTGATACGGATACAACACACCCTTGACTACATGCCCACAAGCATTCAACGGGTTTGATTTCTAAGTTGTCAGATGTCAAATCTTTGCTGTGTAAACTGTTGATTTTGTCAAGTAAAATAGTGCCGTCTGCGGGTTGATTTTCTGGTTTTTCTTCAGAGCAGTGGCAGGATTTACAGATGAAGAGGGTGGGTTTTGTTGTGGAGTTAGGATGTATTGAAATGGTGTTTTTAGGGGAAATCAATGACTTTATAAATGTCAATAGTTTTTTCATAAAAATTCAGATCGCACTTTAGTTGAGGGAGCAAGAACAGGGTCTTAAAGCTGGTTTTAGGAGCGATACTTGACAGTAATCGTAAGCTTTCCTTCGGAACACGCTCACGCTCTGGGTTTTTTGGTATTGCAAGCTAAATTAAAGGTAGTTTCTGTTGGGTTATGACGCATTATGAATTATTCATGTAGTATTAAATTGACTTGTGCGTCTCCACCCAACCTACGGGATATTGCTACTAGGTTCCCAAAGCCAATGATTACCATGATCATTCACAACTCTAAGCTCATTAGGAATCTCGATTCCTTGATCAAGTTTCCACCAATTCTTACCATTTTTCCGTACAGAGAAAGTTGAAATCCCACCCGAATTTGCTGCAACCCACGTTCTGCCCCCATCCTCGTATATCTGAATATCCTTGTCTCGAATATTGTCCAGTCTGGGAGAAAGGGCATTCCCCATACGATACAGATCAACTGGAGTTTTTCTCATCGCACTCACACCTAACCATTGCTTATTTTAATATATTTTCGTCTGCATTAGCTAGCGGATTTGTCAATAGCTTAAACAGTGCGATCGCATATCTTGTCGGTTGGGTTACGACGCACAAGTTATAACCCAACAAAACTATATAGACGAGCGATCGCGTGTCATTGCTGGGCGTTAAGGTAGTGGGAACATTACTAATTATAGCGATCGCTTGTCTCTTACACTAACTGTTGAATGGTGCGATCGCACTGTTCGAGCAAACGCGCACCATCAGCAGGTTGATCTTTAGGGCGGTCTTCAGAGGAGTGGCAGGATTGACAGACGAAGAGGGTATGTTTGGGCATGGGGTTAAGGTTCATCGACTAGATATTTGAACAAGTCATCTAATATTTGATTCGCTCCTAGAATGCCTCTAGTATCCCATCTTTCGGGAGGTACAAGATCTAGTCGGTTGTTTTTAACTGCTTTGAGACGACTGAAGAGTGGATGTTGCTGGTAGAAGCTAAGAGACTTTTGTTGATCACTGATAACAAATAAGATATCCGTGTCGAATTGATCGATGTTTTCAATGTTGAGGTAGGTACTAGCAGGTATAAGCTTAGGGCGTAGCCCCAAGTCAATTAGAACATCAGCGATTGCGTCATAGTTTCTTGCAGGTGTATAAACAAGATCAGTATTGTAAAAAATTACTGAAGCTTCGATTTGCTGCAACTGGTTTCCTAAGCATTTCTGTAAGTCCTCAATTCGTTTTTGATATTGATCGATCAGCTCCTCGGCTTTTGCCTCTTTACTAAAGATTTTGGCAACGTAGCGTAAGGCTTGCTTAAATAATGCCTCGTCGCTCGGCTGGTCAAAATTTGGGAAAGGCATTGGAATAGTTGGTGCAATCTTAGACAGCAACTGGTAGGGTTGATTCTTTGATGCCAGAATTAAATCTGGTTTGAGCATCAAGACTTTTTCTACTGAAGGCTGTTCAGTTGATCCAACATTTGTCGCTTCTTCGACAACATCAAGTGATGGACCGCGAAAAGATTTCTCTCTACCGTAAAACGAGGCAACACCAACAGGCTTGATGCCGAGGGCAATTGTGGGATCAAGTGCAATATTGGAGTCCAAGACGACAACTCGCTCTAGATTTACTGGAATGCAAGTTTTACCAAGTTCGTGCTGAATAATTCGACAATTATCTGACGGCTGTACAGTTCCAACTTTGGCAACCTTGTTAGTTGTATGACATCCTACAACTAACAGGGCGAGGCTAACGATAATCAGCAAGTAGGTATTGTAGCGATGAAAACAATGCTTCATGATTATCTAGTACTTAGAATTGCCATGAGAATGAACCCTGAATTGTAAAAGGTGTTCCGGCAGCAACAAAATCACTAGAGCCAAAATTGCTAACATAGTTTTCCACGTTAAACAGGTTGCGGATATTCAGCGCAGCACGAACCTGATCGCGTTCGTAGAAAATAGCGGCATCCGTTCGGAGAAAGCCAGGTAGGTTGACCGTATTGGCATTATCGATCGGACGTTCACCCAGATAATACAGCCCCAAACCAAAGCCCAGTCCTCTCAAGTCTCCGCTTTGGATGCGATAGGTTGTCCATAAGTTAATCCCATGTTCTGGAACATTAAACCGGCGATTACCTGTGGGAGTATCGTTGTCTTCGACAATCCTGGCATCGGTGTAGGCATAGCCCGCAATAATATTCCACCCCGGCAAAATTTCGCCACTAATGTCAAACTCCACACCCCGACTCCGTTGTCTGCCCGATTGCACCGAGAAGCCAGGGTTGAGAGGATCGGAAGTGGTTACATTACTGCGAGTTAAATCATACAAAGCCAGATTTGCCGATAATTGATTGCTTAAATCGGTTTTGATGCCCACTTCATACTGCGTGCCTCGCTCAGGGATCAGAAATTCCCCTGAGAAAGCTCTACCATTCACTGGTGTGAAAGAACGCGCATAACTGGCATAGAGCGAAATCGGCTCGATCGGCTGATAGACTAAACCCACGCGGGGGCTGAATGCGTCGCCCGATTGTGAGTTCTCGGTGTTGGTTAAGCGATTGTCTACGAGTTGTCTAAAGACATCAAAGCGCCCACCCAGCAACAACTTCAGGTTGGGAAGCAAGGTCACTTGGTCTTGAATATACACCCCAACAGCATCTCTAGTTGTGGCATCGCTAAAAGTAGGAACACCACTGGGGGAGAAAGCTTGGTCATAGACTGGGTCAAAGATGTTGACTGGAGCAATGGGGATACCGCTTTCAAAGTTAGTAACTCGATATTGCCGACTGAGACTAAAACCAAACAGCAGTTGATGTTCAATTGTGCCTGTGTTGAATTTACTCAGTAAATTGGTGTCAACTAGATAGTTGTTGCTGTACTGAAAGCCAACACCGGCTATCCGATTCAGAGTTTGATTGTCTGCATCCAAGCTAGTCGGAAATAAGTAAGTCGTGGAGAAAATTTACAAGTATGTAACAAATAGTTAAGCAGAAGAGTTAGAGTTAAATCTTACACGCTGTGTACTGTAGTTGCCCTTTTCTCCTCTTGTTTGAATTCCATCAATGA
>JAHHHF010000017.1 GCA_019359495.1 Goleter apudmare HA4340-LM2 | reverse complement strand
GATATTACTATTTGTTGGGTCTCTGGTGGCTATGCTTTTTTCTGCTCGTCACTATAAACAGGATTAATCATTCATTTATTCGCGAGTCTCACTCGCGAACTATTTTCTTTTTGTCCAAAGTCCAATGGGTGATACAGTTACGATTTATTCCTTTGATAGAGATGTCACTCTCAATGCCAATGATATTAGTATTTTCAGTAATCCTGATAGAGGAAAACTCAAGCAAATAATTAACTCACTTCAGGCTGAGGGTGTGCGTACTCATACTGGTAAAGCTGTGCAGCAAGCATTGCAACACTCTGCGCTTTTAAACCAACGTGCTGACTCTCTTGGTCGGACTGTGAGTATAGTGTTTCTAACAGATGGGGTAGAAGATGTACGCGGCATTCCAAATCCAGTATCTATTCCTAGCAATACCCAATTTTTGCGTCAACAACAATGCAAACCTTATATATTTTTCGTGTCTTTAGGATTAAAAGAACATGAAAAACAACTGAATGATTTTGCTAGTAATCCAGCGCTTTGTGGCAAGGGTCTGGTATTACGAGATCCTGGAGGAGTGCAGCTAAACCAACTGGCGCAAAATATCCGACCAGTGCTAATCCAACCTAAGCTAGATGTCAATTTACCTACTGCTAATTTACAGCCAGTTCTACCAGGGAAAATTATTGAATCACTCAAGATTAACAGTATTAGTAATGTTAATGCTCAGGTAAATTTACAACTAGAAGATCCGAACCAAACAGGTATTCGTTTAGTTGCTAGCGATCGCCCTATTAATTTACTTGCCAATCAACCAACAGTGATTCCTGTACGGTTGCAAATCCCACCGGAGTCCAAGAGGGGTGTGAACAACCTGCGCCTGGTTTTGAGTGCCACAAACAAAGCGATCGCCCCCATCACTATTGAACTACCTATCACCGTTAAACCCACACTGCAAATACAACCGCAAAGGCTAGATTTTGGTGACACAGAAGCAGGTAAAACCACTGTCAGCCAAACTTTAGTGGTGACGAGTGATATGGCTGTGACTGCCAAATTACGACTGCAAGGCAATTCTCCAGACATTTCCCTTACACCCTTGACGCCCATATCTTTGCAAGTGGGAGAAACTCAAATTCCCGTACAGTTGCAGATTACTGATAGTGGTTCGGAAGGTAAGCGCAGCTTCACCTTGGTATTACAGCCAGATAATGCGATCGCTAGTCCCCTAACTACACAAGTGCATCTCCAGATATTGATGCCACTGTGGCGAAAAATCATCATCTGGACTCTCCTGGTGCTGCTGCTGTTGTTAATTACCCTGTTAGTAATTTGTTTAATTCAGCACAAGACTCCTTTGGAATTAGTCGAGGATTTCCACAACCGTAACTACTTAGAAGGGGCACTTATGGTTCTGGAACCCCTACCACAATCTTTAGCAGACGAAGAGATTAGTCTCACTCGCCTGCACAAAAGCAAAGTGTACTTGAGTGATTTAATATCAGTAACTGCAAGTACCAATTCCGAGGCTGAGTTAGTTGTAGCTTGGCAAGCAGGCAAAAAAAATATCTCTATACGATGTTTGAAAGGTGTAATTTTTGTCAATACTAAAAAGATACATACAGATGAACTTTACGATCAGGACATCATTGAGATTGGTAATGTGAAGTTGCAATTTAGCTGGATTCAGCGCCAACGCCCCTTTGAAATAGGCAATGGCGAGACAAACTTTTAAACGATTTTATGAGGAGGGTGAATGTCTAGTTCCAGGGTTGTGCATCCTACAGTTGTTTTTCGTCCTACCGTTGTCATTGGTTTAGGCGGAACGGGTTATGAAGTTGTCCTCAAGCTGAAAAAGCGATTTATCGATGTTTACGGTTCAGTACCCGAAATTATTCGGTTTCTTTCGATTGACACTACCGAAAATATCCAAGAACGAGAAAAATCACCCGATGGAAGCAGAGTTGTTTTAGAACCAAATGAACTTTACGCCATCTCTGTCGCCAATCCCACATCCTTAGTAGGGGGACGCAACGATCACATTGATGAATGGTGGCCGAGAGATATTCCCACGTCTAGTTTAATCAGTGGTGCAGGACAGATTCGGGCACGGGGACGGTTAGCATTCTTTGCCAAAGTCGCAGATATTAATGGTTTAATCGCGCAAGCCATCAATGCAGTCCGGGAAATTCGTACCAGCAAACAAGCATTTTCAGATAACTTTCAAGTTTCTAGCCGTGATGGTGTGGAAGTTTTTATTGTGGGTAGTTTGGCTGGTGGGACAGGCAGTGGTACTTTCTTAGATGTGGCATTTTTAGCACGCCAATATCTCAATAATTTTTCTAATATTACCGGGGTATTTGTTTTACCCAAAGTGTTTGCCAATCTTCCCCAAACTCATTTGGTGAAATCAAATGCTTATGGTGCGCTTAAAGAAATAGAACATTTCTGGGGATTATCACCATCAAATGCCTTGGAAATTGATTATGGCATTTGTAAAATCAAAGCTGACCGCCCACCATTTGATGCCGTCTTTTTAATTGATGGCATTAATAAAAAAGGAACGGTAGTTAGTCGTCCTGACGATTTACAAAATTTAGTTGCAGATGGTTTGTACATCCAAATCGGTTCTCAAATCGGTTTAGATGCAGCTAACGTTGCTGATAACATTCGTGCTTACCTAGCAACTGGTGAAAAAGTCCGAGGACGCAATATCAATTACTGTAGTTTTGGCTTTGCTACCTTAACTCTACCAGTCCAACAATACGAGCGGATGAAATTAGAAGATGCTCAAAACTTGGTTAAGCAGCAGTTGCTAGCATCTATCCCGCCAATTGATTGGGAAAGTGAAGTCGGGCGTTTTTTACAAGATTGTAATTTAGCAGAAGTTACTAGTGTCCTGAATGCGATTGTTGAGAACGATCGCGGTGGACAAATTAAACCAGAGTTCAGAATGGGCGAAATCCGTTTCGACCGTACAGCTTTAACCACAATAAAAGAACTCTACAAGCGCCAGTTAGATCAAATGGAACAGCGCACGGTGCAAGAACTGGGATTGAATTTTTCTCGGTTAGACCAGGCTGCAACTAATGCTATCTTAACTGTGTGGGAGCGGGGTCTAAATCGTCCCAATGGACTTGCTTATGTGTTGCAGTTTTTCACGAAACTGGCGGAAAAACTAGATGAATTACAACAGAGTGTCCAACGCAAAGCACAAGAAGCACAAACAAGTTTCAATGCTTTGAAATTAGAATCGCAAGAAGAAAAAATTAAAGAAGCAGCTAACGGTTTGTTTGCCAATAAAAACAATATTCAAGTAGCTTGCCAACGTTACAAAGAACGGGCTGATCAAAAATGGAAAACCTATTTACATTGGAAACGTTGTGATAAAGTAGCCCAACTCTACGGTACACTGCGAGCTAAGGTAGAGACAATTCAAGAACAATCGCGGCGACTGCATAGCAATTTAGATAAGGTTTTCCGAGATTTAGAACAGAGTTATCTTGAGGTTAGCCGCCAAGGCAACCACGACAATCCATTTATTCATACCATTCAACGCGTGAATTTGGAATCTAAACGTCCCCAAATCACTAGCGAAGACTTCATCCGTTGGTATCGAGAACAGTCTGAATCGTTGGCTCATTGGACAGAGAAAAAATCTGAAGATATCAAAAATGAAATATTGGCATTTATCAATGAAATTTACCATCCTCTCACCAGTATGACGGTTGAGCAAGTATTGGCAGATAGCAATCCAGAAGACGCGGGACAAGATTTACAACAACTTGGTAAACTAGCAGTGCCTCTGTGGCAATATCAAGAGACAGAAATTCCTACTAAACAACAACATGTAATTACCGAATTTTATTATTACGGTGTTGAGAGTAACACCACAATCTTTAGCAATCCACCTCTGGCTAATCGAGTGCCTAGAGGTAAAACTAATCCGTCTTTTGTGCCTACAGGCGAACCCCATAAAGTTACATTATTTCGAGTAGAAATAGGTGTGCCCTTATTTGCCTTTAATGGCATCAAGGATATGGAATTAGCTTACCTAGATCCAGATAAAGTGTTTAAGCACCTAGACCGCAGATGGACAAATTTACCTAATTTAATTCCACCAGAAGATGATGGTGGAGCATTACGCTGGTTTGCCTTAGCTTTAGTACCAGACCCATATAAATTAATTGTCAATCATCGACGGCAATATTCTGTGTATACAGACCAGGCGAAGAGATTAGAAGGTGGGGTTTTGACTTTGGGAGGCGATCGCAGATCAGCATTTAAAGCTTTCAAAGGTAATGCACCTCTAGTCAAGGAAATTGCTGACAAAGTGGAAACTATCACCCACGAAGACCAAGACAAAGCCAAAACCACTCTGGAAAGCTACATCAATCAAATCAATAAACTATTAAAAGAAAACAAAGTAGATTCCCAGATTAAAGAACAAGTAGAAATGGAAATCCAGGAAATTGAAACTTACTTGGAAGATTTGGATGTGATTATTTAGTCCTGTAGTCTGCTTTTTGAGATTCACCTCATACCATTTCACGAAATAACGCAAGCCTGACTAGGCAAGACTTTCTTAATTACGAATTACGAACTACTAATTACGAATTAATTGGTATCATGCCAAAACCAACTATCCTGATTGCACTTGACCCCCACAGTGCTGCTTTTTGTGCAGCCATAAAACAGCAATTGCCAGAGTTTTCTACAACTCAAAGCTGTTTAATCCAAACCTATACCCTAACTTGGGATGCGTCGGCTTTTAGCTTTAGTCCTGAGTTAGATCGATTTGCTGACACGAGTTTTGACCTAGCAGCAACTAACAGTAAACCAGCTGCTGTCTCGCAGATTCGTCACCAGTTCACCCAAGAAGCGAACAACCTGCAAACTGCGCTGATTGATTTACTCAAAGCAGCTAATCAATCACCAGAAGCGATCGCTGCTAAACATCAAGGATTAGAAATCAGCAGCAGCCAGCGTGTATATCTCATGCTGTCAGCTAGCAATCATTGTTCCAGGGGAGTAGTTTTTGAGTTAGTACGCTTGCTGCGTTGGCTATTTGCGAAGTATTTTACAGATGTACCCCACAGTTTAGAAGCCTTATTACTGCTACCTGGTTTATTTGCTCAATCTGTTGCTGCTGATTATGGTGCTGCTTACACCCTCCTGAAGGAGTTAGATGACAAAATGAGTAAGGGAGTTGTAGTGACTGGAACTCAAAAAGTAGCACCTTTTGATAACTGTTGGCTTATTGATGAGCGCATTGGGGGATTGCAAGATAATTTAACCAGCTATGCTGATGCTTTTGCAGGTTTTCTCTGTGTCGAACCGGAAACCAACGGCTTATTAATTGGGACTCACAAAGTCCGGGGAAAAATACCAGCCTACAGTACTTTTGGCTATGGAGAACTGTTTTTTTCCAAAGAAATAGTTATTAACCGTTTGAGTGCTGCTTTAGCTACTGATATCATCAAAGAGCAGTTTTTACCCAAGGCAGAATCAAATCCTGAAGCTAATAGGAAATGGTTGCTAGATGCTAAAGAATTTGTATTGAGTGAAGATTTCAATAATGTTCTCATGCAATTAGAACGAGACAACGGCAAACCAGTTTGGCAAGATTTTAACCCGCGTCTTGATATCCGTCCAGGGATGGCGCAGGAATATGGGATGGAATTACAGCGTGCTTATCGACAATTTGAAAATAAAGAACTACTTGGGTATAAACGGACGTTAGAAAATTGCGGCAAACAAGTACAGTCAGCATTAAATACATTGCTAGACCGCAGGCTGAATAGTTATGTTGATGCTACACCCAGAGGTTTGCATGAAGGAGTGAGGTTATTAAATTTATTGACCTACATCTATTTGGAATTGCAAACAGATTCCATGAGTGAGCAGCCCCAGAATTTGATCACAGAACTACAGGCGGTGGAAGCGTTTCTCGACTCTAAATTAGAAGTGAAAATTGACCGAGAAACTAGTAAAAACCTGCTCAATCAAATTCTATCTTTAAGAGGGCGAAGACAACAATTACAAGATACTTTTACTACCAGAACACCGGAAGAACAACAACAAGAAATCCAAATAATTCAGGAACTGCTAGAAACTGCGATCGCAGACTATCGTCAAGCATTTAATGCCGAAATCGAACAAGCTAGGCAAATCCGCTTGCAGGCGATCGCACACACTCGTGAAAAAGCCGAGGCAGCAATTACTGTAGCACAAAACCATATTAATGCGATTGAAAACCAACTCGAAACAGCCACCGATAACTTAAATGAACTGCTAGCAGAAGAAAGCCGTTTTCGTACTCAGTATCTGATTATTTATCCCTGCTTTGTGGTTGCTAGTTTCTTAGTTTTCTTGGTGCTGACTGGAATTTTTAGTCAATCTGCTCTATGGCGATTTTTACAACAAGTTTGGGGCAACTTAGGTCATTATTTACTGGTGACTGCCGTGACAATTCTGACTTACTTAGGCATAGTTTGGCTCAAATACAGTACTAATATTCGCAGTTTGATCCAAAAAGTAAAAAAACAAATTAAACGCCTAGAAAGTAGTTTAAAAGCATCGGTCATCGAATTAAGACGCAGCTACAATGAAAAATTGAAGTTAGATTATGATTTGTATGCTCAAAATCTCCGTGTCGAGGCGTTAAATTCTCTAGTTAAAACAGCTAAACAGAAAACTGAAATTTTACGGCAAACTCTTGCTAGCTTTTCGGAAATATATAATGATTTAGTTGCTAAACGCGAACAATCTACGATGAAGTTCTCCGGAATTAGAATTGCAGTTTTGACTGATACAGACATAGACGCTTATTACCAAAATTTTCTCACAACACTACCAACTGCTCAATTTACTCAGGAACAGATCAGCCGATCTCAATCGTGGAAAATGGCTGCTGAAGAATTTCACAACCAACTGATCAACTTTACTCGCCAGCAATTTGAAAACTTGAGTAATTTATCAGTTGGAGAAGTATTAAAACAACCAGATTTAATCACAGCAAACACTGCCAATTTACGTCTCAATCAACTTTACGATCATGCTAACTTGTTACTACGACTTCAAGATATTGATGCTAACTTAAACCCCACTTCGCAACGACAAATCACCCTGTGGATGGGAGCTAAAGATAAAGAACAAATTTTTGGATTTTACAGTCGTTTGAGCCGTAATTTAACCGCCTTGGTAGCAGAAGATGAGCAACGACTGTGTATTTTGACCCGTTCCTTAGGCTTTCCCGCTTACTTTCTCAGTCAAATTGAGTTTTATCGAGACTGCTATGAACGTACTCAAAGCGAACAAATCGAGCTAGACGCCAATATTGCCGATTTAATCCCAGAAGAAATTGGCTCCAGTAGAGAGTTGAAGCTGGCTTATCAAACTTTGCTCTTAGCGATCGCACTTGGGATATTATCTCAAAATACTCAAGGTAATTATTTGTTAAATGGTCGGTCAATTGGCCAAGACCGAGAACAAATTACCCTAGCTTTATCAACAGAATTCACATTTCAAGAAAACTATCAGGAAATACAAGAACGGATAGAAGCCTATGAACATGATTTGATTTACCAGAAATTACAAGAATTACCAATATCTGTTTTAACTAATTATGAATGTAAGCTTTTGAATGATTTACTTTCAGAGTATAATCCTTTAAATTAGCCTTTCTCTATAGCAATCCTATCTCGTAATTAATTCGCAATACTCGCTTCTAGCAATAAGCAGGCTACATCTGGGTTTACAGTTTGCTATCTGCTGTCTTATTCTTTCTTCAAATAGGAATCAAACCGGATCACAAGCATATAAAAAGCCCCCACTGTGGGCGGCTATCAGGGTAAATATTAAGTCGGTAAAACAGGAGTATTACTTATCCTGCAATCTGACATCGATGACGCTGGCATTGAAATTGTAGTTGAAGCCTTCTAGTTCAAATGGCATACCAATTTTTACTTTACTATTACCTAAAACTGGCCCAGTTGAGGTAACTAATGCTTTGCCTTCTAAAGTCAACAGAAAGTCTGTACTAAAGTTGTTGGCCTTGGGGTCTGGTAGTTCTTTAACAGTACCATCAGGTTGGGTAACATTTATAGTTCTAGGTAGCTGTTGGATTGATTTAATCCCAATTTGACCATAGGGTTGGTTGCGGATAATCACGTTAGTTTTGCCACCTTTTTTGAAGCCATTGGCAAATAACTGTTCAGGATCACGCACGTTCAAACCGCGAACGGTTAAATCTACTTCAATAGGTACTGTTTTAGTACCGACTTGGGCAACGGAACCGGATGTACCGGGAAAGAAAAAGACGCCAAATATAACTAGTAAAATTACTAGCACAGCACCTAAATCAAGGAGGTTGATTTTGCCGAATAAGCGACCTTTGGAATCTAAAATAGCCATAAAAAGTTTTTCCAGATATGAGCGGAGTAATTGAATCAGTGAGCAGTTATTAAGGTTTCAAACACGGTATATCTTCGATTGAAGACTTTGAATCCCTCTGATAACTGATTGTTGATCTCAGCAGCAGGCTTTATTAGGGTTTTGGCAATTTTCCCCAATTGGTAAGCGCTAGCATTGGCTGGGCGTTGCAGTCAAGCGACAGTGTATCATGACTGCTGAAGTTGGGAGTGGAGTTTGCCTACTTTCAGAATTATTCCTACTTCTAGTGGCTGTAGATGCCTTCTAAGTATATTTTTCGGTATCTAGCACGCCCCAATTCACAATATTTTTCCAAGACATATTACCCCAAATGTTTCAGATATGTAGAGATGGGTTTTCATAAACACAATCCTTGAGAGCTATGTGAGAAATCCATCTTGAGTCTTGTGTGCGGAATGCAACTTAAAAAGCTGTAAATTCGTCTCATAGTTTTATATTCTCCCAAGATTATCCTCAGACCGGATTATGATTAATTGGAAAGGCTTTTTTACAAGTTATCGTTTGTGGCGGCGTCGCTGGTTTTATCCATTAGTTTCGGTGGTAGTCGCGTTGAGTTTGTGTCTGGGTACACCCATGTCGGCAAGAGCTTTAGATTTTTTGCCGTTGCTGTTGCAAGGAGTCCAGGTACTACAGCTATCTAATATATCTGAGCGCCAAGAAGTTGATCTGGGTAAGCAGATGAATCAGCAATTACAGAGTGGCGAAATTCGACTCAGCCGTAACTCTGAGTTGGTTCGCTATGTGGAACAAATTGGTCGGCGCTTGGCAGCTAATAGCGATCGCTCGAATATGCCTTATACTTTTCAAGTAGTGGAGGATGACGCTATTAATGCCTTTGCTACTTTGGGTGGTTATGTTTATGTGCATACAGGTCTACTGAAAGCCGCAGATAATGAAGCAGAACTAGCTAGTGTGATCGCTCACGAAATTGGGCACATTGGCGGCAAACATTTAGTCAAACAGATGCGCCAAAGAGCGATCGCTAGTGGTATCGCTTCCGCCGCACGTTTGGATCGTAATCAAGCGGTGGGACTGGGCGTAGAACTGGCATTAAACCGTCCCCGCAGTCGCCAAGATGAATTTGATGCTGATCAAAGAGGATTAAGAACTTTGACGCGTGCTGGTTATGCTCAGTCGGGGATGGTTTCCTTCATGCAGAAGCTGCTGCGAAATGGTTCTGGCCCTTCATTTTTGAGTACTCACCCTGCAACTAGCGATCGCATTAATTCCCTACAGCGGATGATTAACTCCCAACCTAGTAGTGGACGTGATGGTTTAGATAGCAATACTTATAAAGCTAATGTTCGTGCCTTAGTTAGGTAATCAAGCCATTGTGGAAGCTCACATTTTTTCCTTGACTTTATCTGTAAATTATGCTTTTTGCTTTTTGCGGCGATCGCCTTTGATTTGAGATGGATCAATAGCGATCGCTGCTTCTTGTAAAGGTAAAGTCCGAACCAGCTTTTTAAAGACGTTGACTTGATAAACTAGGTCGTTGGTTGTGTCCAGCCCAGTCAGCCAGCCACTACGGGGATGATAAGCGCCAGTGTCTATGTCTAGCCACCCCTTTCCTAGTGCTAGTTGACCAGGAGCAACACCCGGTAGAGTAAAGGTGATAGTGTGACCAATAATAATTAGCTTATCTGGAAAGTAGGGCTGTTCAATACTGTGAAATTCGTCTCTGATCCAGCAAAATTCTTCGGCAGTTTGTGCTGTTATGGGAAGTGCCGGGTCAACACCAGCGTGAGTTAACCAAATATCCCCTAAGTCCAGATATGTGGGTAATTCTTTGAACCATTCCAGATGCTCATGAGGAATTGTCGCTTCTTGATAACTAGCTACGGTTGCTTGCCCACCACTATATAACCACGATTGCATCGCTGGAGTAGTCACGCCGCCATTGGTGAGAATGTTTAATAACATCTGCTCATGATTTCCCAGCAAGCATGGATAGTTACTGTCTTTGACAAAGTTAACTACCTGTGAACTTTGGGGGCCACGATCAATTAAGTCTCCCAGAAAATAGAGCTGGTCTTCTGAGTCGGGAGCGATCGCTTCTAGCAAGGTCATCAATCCCTCATAGTGACCATGCACATCCCCAATCACAATTCGACGCCGATTAGTTTCACTCATCTGTTCTTGACTGCAATAGTATTACTTAACACTTATGCTACAGTTTAATCTGTTTGGATTCCCTAAATAAAGGTAAAAAAGACTTGACAAATTGACTTTTATTGTATTTTTTTATACTTAAAGCCTAAAATTCCAATTGTTTGGCAAAGCGCCACACTCAGCCTAATCAGGTTAGTGGAATGAGCCTGTAAATCACGCCTAGATTAGCTTAAAATTTAGCCAGTCTTGATATCGCCTACATGGAATCTTACAATGTCTGAAGAATTCTCAACCGAAATTAGCTCACGCATTTGCAAACACATGAACGAGGATCATAGTGATGCAGTGGTTCTCTATGCTAAAGCATTTGGTGGGGTAGCAGATGCGACAACAGCCGAGATGGTGGCGATTGATTCTCAAGGTATGGATTTAACAGCACAGGTAAACGGGGAAACTTTACCAGTCCGCATTTCCTTTGATCATGCCTTAGCAGATGCAGAAGATGCTCACCAAACTCTAATTGCAATGGTGAAGCAGGCGCGGGTGCAGTCCAAGTAGAAATTACTTGAGTTGAATTTGCTCCATTTTCTATACAAAAATCAATACTGGATGCAATGTCATTACCTGCTCACAATCCCTACCTCATGAGTACATTGAAGGCGGGGAATTCTGCAGTCTGTTAATATCTATGCAGAAAATTAGGTTTGTTGATTTATTTTCAGGGATTGGCGGAATTAGATTAGCCTTTGAACAGGCTGCTGATGCTTTAGAGATAGCCAGTGAATGTGTTTTAAGTAGCGAGATTAATACAGATGCTCAATTAGTTTATCAAAATAATTTTGGTGACAAGCCTTTAGGTGACGTTCGCCTTATAGATAAACTACCAGAACATGAAATTTTATTAGCTGGATTTCCTTGTCAGTCTTTTTCTCATGCTGGTAAAAAAGCAGGTTTTGGTGATACCAGAGGTACACTTTTCTTTGAAATCACGAGATTACTAGATGCTTATAAACCAAAAGCATTTATTTTTGAGAATGTCCGAGGACTTTATAGCCATGATCAAGGAAGAACACTAGCAACAATTAAGCATGAAATTAAAACAAGAGGCTATAGTTTTCATGCCTTCTTACTAAATAGTGCTAACTTTGGTTTACCACAAAACCGTGTCAGAATTTATCTGGTAGGTATTTTAGATGCTTCTCCCACCTTTAAATTGATTTCTGATGTGGAACCTAAAGATTCCCACTCTTACAATCCTCAGCAGCTATCGTTGTTTTACCCTACCCAAAAACCCATAACAATTGCTGATATCTTAGAAGACAATCCTGCTAGTAAATATGATTGTTCACCAGAGTTTATCAATGCTTTAAAACGTATATTCCATAACGACTTAAATCGCTTACATGGAGTGCGACTAATTGATTATCGGGGCGGAAATTCAATTCATTCATGGGAATTAGGCTTACGTGGTGAGTGTAGCCCAGATGAAATTGCCTTGATGAATCTTTTTATTTTAAAGAGACGCAATAAAGAATTTGGAAGAGAACAAGATGGCAAATTATTAACCAAAGAGCAGATAGCGAGTTTTTTTGAACATCCCGATCTAGGAAAAATTCTAGACTCGCTGGTTAACAAGAAATATTTAAAATTTATTCATGGTAAATATAAACCATTATCAGGTAATTTTTCTTTTGAGGTTTATAAATTTGTCGATCCTAATAAAATTTCAGTAACGCTGGTTGCTAGTGATGCCAATAGATTAGGAGTTTATCATCATCAGAGAGTGCGGCGACTAACTCCGCGCGAAGCCGCAAGACTACAAGGTTTTCCTGATAATTTTATCCTACATCCTCAAGATGATAAAGCTTACCATCAACTGGGCAATTCAGTAAGTATTAATGTAGTAAAAGCCGTGGCTCAGGAAGTGATTTTAAAAATGTTGGGTTCTGAACAACAAAGAATTCAAAAACTTGAGCTTAACCTTCTTTTGTCACTACGGGGAGAGTAAAATCAGGAAAACCTGATTGCTGATTATTGTAAATAGGTTTTGAGCCGCGCTCACCCTGTAGAATCAGTCTAAATTTTCATAGAGCGATCGCCTTTTTTAGGGCTAGATAAAAAAAGGCGATCGCTTACCATCACACCAAAAGTTTTTATAGGTTCGTAGTCAGTACTTTAGTGCTAACTACAAACATTTTTACTTAACCAAACCAGTGAGATGGTTCACTACCAGGTTGAACTGCTTGGCAAAGGTGATCACTAATCCAATCTGACTTTTCTTGGAAGATTGAGTAAATGCCTTGATGAATCAAATTCTGGACATGTAGTTGCTGCTCTAAAGGACTACGAGGTAATTTGTAGTTGAGCGAGCACTCTTTATCAACTTCGGGAAGCGAGATCTGTCCCTCACTCATTGTGTAGTAAAGGCAAGGAATGCGGCTGAGGACGAAGGCGATTAACTCTTGGCGCAAATCAGGAATAGCAAAGGCTTGTTGATAAGGATGGTATGGATATGTATCCAAAACACTTTCAATTTCTCCTAGCACTGTTTGCTGTGTTAATTTGACGACTGTCTTCATAGGTTTTTATCTCCTTTTTTATTCAGTAATTGAAGTAAGTCTGAAGTAAGTCAGTAAAGAAGTTTTTGAGATGCCAATCTCGTTGTGACAACCAGTTAGAAGTGATTTAATAAAGAGATATACTAACCCTGAGCCTAACCTTTAATTTTGATACAATATCAGAAGTTTGGATCTGATAATTTTAGTTAATCTTTATACTGTCTGACAGCATCAGACTTAGAGACAGTACTGGAAAGATTAGCAAAGTACCAGTGTTTAATCATCTATATTGTTAATTATTTCAAACTTTTTTCTGATTATTCAAAAACTACACAAAACGCAGCAAAAACTATTAGGGATCAATTTTATACACTAAAATTTAAGATTAAACTTGGATTAATCTTTAGTAAAATTAAAATTACTTTGTAACCTAAATTACTTATAAAAGTAAACTTTCTGACTGACTACCTCATTTTATTTTTTAACTTATGTATTCTAAAAAACTAATTATTAGGTGTCTCAGCTTGCTAAGACAGGTAAATTGTGATTTACTACACTGAGCAACCAGTCTATTCATAGATAAAATTATTGTGTAAAAAAGTCTAAAAAGTTAACATTAGGCAAGAGTAGATGCTGCAATTGATTATTAATTTTAGTAGCAGCAGCTAATCCAGAAAGCATTGCACCTTCAACGAAATTACCTCCACACCAATCACCACAGCAGACGAGAGGTAGAGGTGTGTTAGCAGATAAAACAGATTCTTGCCAAGGAGTGCGAGGAAAAGCATAGCGCCAGCGATGTATTTGCATCCAGTCGGGAGATTCTAGCCAAGGAAGTAACAGAGTCTGGGCTGCACGTTGCAACATATACTGTCCGACGGGTTGTAAATCTTGTGTTTCTAAGTGATCTTTGGCGAAATCAGCGCTACTTTGCAAGACAAAATGTGGTTGCTGGGGGTGAGGACGCTTGCTGCTATCTAAGCCAATCCATGCCAAATCGCTATGATCTACAAAGTTCAGGGCTTTCCATTCAGGTAACGGTTGGGATTCGGGAGGATATCCGGCAATGAGGCTAATACAAGGGTAGAATTCTACAGAACTTAGATGAGTCAGAAACTCTGCATCTAATAAACTGTCGCCTAAAGGTGCTAACAACATCACAGCTTGGGGTGCAGGAATAGCAACCACTAAAGCTTGAGCAGTTATTTCTTCATTGCTAGATTCCAGGGTGAGACGCCAAGTCTTTTTAGGTGTTGGGTTAACAGCCACAACACGCTGATTTAACAAAATGTCTAAACCCTGAGCCAGAAATTTAGCAACTGCACTCATTCCCCCAGGTGCGACGTAGCGTGGACTGCGGCTTAGGGGTTGAGAGATGACACCATCTGATCTGTGTTCAAAAACTGTATCTGTCCAGACTTCTAAAATATTTTGTTGGCACAACAAATCTACAAACCGCCCCAATAATTCCCCCTTGGGCTTGAGGTAACAAGTGCCATGATCTGCACAAGTATCATGTAAGCGGCGGGTAGCGACTCTACCCCCTAAACCACGGGACTTTTCCACGACTCGCACCGCATATCCAGCTTGACTTAACTGCTGGGCGCAGACTAAACCTGTTATACCAGCACCAATAATTACAACATCAGTCATGAGTCACCTAAAGTAATGAAATAGGAAGTGGCAAAATTTTTCATCCTTACCTACAGCAACAAATGCGCCATAAATATCTTGATTTGAGACATAATCTGTTCACGGTCAGACAAAGTACTACTAATGACTGCTGAAGGCTAATAGTAGAATAGGGTACAGAAAGCAGCACGGAAGGGAGGAAGGGAAATTGGATGAACTACGGGCGGCGTTAGAGCTAGCCAGTGAAGAAGAATTGCAGGATTTAACCGCAATTCTGTTTAGTCGGAAGTTTAATCCCCTAGATTATGTTCACACACCTGAACCCATCGAAGTGCAAAGCCAAGACCGTAGAGCTTGGTTAGATGCACTAGAGAATCGCTTCCGCTTTTTGGCAGCTGACGGGATGACGGTATTACGGGGACGTACCAGCCAAGTAACTTACCGACAAGCACTGATTCAAGTATGTAAGTATTTAAAAATTCCCTATTCTCATCAATTGGCAACTGTTGATTTAGAAGCAGAGGTATTTTTGCATTTGTTAGGACAGGTATGGAAAAAATTGCCTGAAAGGGAGAAGCAAAAATTAACTGTGCGAGTGCAGAGTCATCTGCTCAAATCAGAACTGCAACAGCCTTTACCATTGTTATTGCAACGTGACCCCTTGGGGTTAATTTTCAAAGGTGGTAGTGCTCTAGCGGTGACTTCACTGGTTAAGCCTATCGTGCTCAAACAAATTGCCCGTCAATTTGCTACTCACTTTGCTACCTATCAAGTAGCCAAACAAACGGCAATTAAAGGCACACAAGCAGCAACAACGCAATTTCAAAACTATGTAACGTTACAAATGGCACAACGAGGTATGACTGCAAGTGCAGCTCGTTATGGGGCTGTTCGCAGTATCTTCGCCGTTGTAGGGCCAGTGATGTGGACTTGGTTTTTTGCTGATTTGGGCTGGAGAGCGATCGCTACTAACTACGGTCGGATCATTCCTACTATCTTTGCTTTAGCTCAAATTCGTCTCACTCGCACTGAATGTTGGGAGCCAGCTTGAACAAGGCTTTTTATCATCCCAACCCTAATTTGCAATTCTCTTGGCAATGCACTCAATTGGGACTACTAATCTTCCCATTAAGCCCATTTTTAGGGGCTGTGGGTATAGTTTTGGCGTCATTAATAACTTGGCTGCGCCACTACCGCACAATTATCAGCCGTCCCCTTAACTGGGGATTCGCGCTTTTGAGTGTATTGTTGATCATTACCGCCGGGTTTGCTGATGACAAAACATCGGCTTTTCTTGGCTTATTTAATCTATTACCATTCTTTTTTATTTTCGCTGGTTTAAGTGTTCTGATGCAAACAACCGCCCAATTGCGGCAAATAGCCGGGATTTTAGTGATTGGTTCTGTTCCAGTCGTCATATTGGGTTGGGGACAATTATTCTTGGGCTGGAACTTCAAGTTAAGTTTTTTATGGCTTGTCTTAGATTGGGGGATTGCATCTGGAGGAAATCCGCCAGGACGCATGGCTTCAATGTTGATGCACGCCAATACTTTAGCTGCTTATTTGGTAATAGTTTTTATCCTTGGCTTAGGTTTGTGGCTGGAAAAAACGTTGCAAGTAGAGATGTTGCAAGTACATACATCGCCCCATCGCCCCAGCCCCCGCTACCCCTTCATCTTCCTAACTGTGGTGCTAATTGCCAATTTTATCGCCTTGATTTTTACTAATTCGCGTAATGGATGGGCGATCGCTATTTTTGCTTGTCTGGCTTATGCACTTTACCAAGGTTGGCATCTAGTTGTTAGTATTTTTGTCGGTATCGTCTCTACAGTCCTTTTGGCTGCGTTTGCTCCCTCGCCTGTCGCACAATTTTTTCGGCGCTTCGTTCCGGCTTTCTTTTGGGCGCGGTTAAATGATGATATGTATCCCGACAGACCAGTTGCTTTGATGCGAAGAACCCAATGGGAATTTGCTTGGTCTTTAACTCAGCAACATCCTTGGACTGGCTCAGGTTTGCGTAGTTTCTCTGCACTTTATCAAGCTAAAATGCAGATTTCTTTGGGTCATCCCCATAACCTGTTTTTGATGCTATCTGCTGAAACTGGGCTTCCTAGCACTCTTTTATTCTGTGGTTTGCTTGCTTGGATTTTGATTGCAGGTGTGCAACTGTTGCGACAGTCGCACTATCTAGAGAAGGAGCACAGATTAATATTTTTCAGTTATCTGACTGTCTTAGTTGGGTGGGTGCTATTAAATACAGTAGATGTCACCCTATTTGATTTTCGATTGAATACCCTTTCCTGGGTGATTTTATCTGCAATTTGTGGTGTAGTCTATCGCCATCAAAGATATGACAAACTTACAGTTAATCAAAATTAGGTTGTTAGATAATTGTCAGCTTGAGCAAGGTTGACTGAGAGCATTTCTGTTTCGGTGTATACGCTGATGCCGTTTAAATCAGCGAGTTAATAAAATTACTATATTCACGTCTGTGACTGTGAGTGTGACTAATCCCAAATTAGTCACTGTTGCTGATTGTTGGGAAGGTGTATGGAAAACCCGTAGGGGGTTTCTTTACATTGTGGGCATCTCCTGTAGGTGCCCTTTTTTTATGTTTTGTATTCCACCAACTGCAAAAACATGAGATTAAATAAAATCAGGATTTTCTTATGAAATCATTGTCTTCAGGGTTGGCATCTTTAACTTCTGCTTTTGGTTTATTGACACTCAATTTTGCTATTGCTCTACCAGCCCAAGCATCAATTGTCTGTCAAGCAGGAACTATGAATAAATATCAAAATGGTTCATTGGCAAGTTGTGTACTTGCTCAAGATACGAATGTGCAAGTTTCTAGTCTTTATGCAGGGACATACAGTTTTCCTTGTAAAGCTAAAAATTTTATATTATTTGATGATCAAGGACAGTTTAAAAGCTGCTGGCTGGCAGTTGATATCAAAATCAAAAAAGGTAATTCCATAGAAACATGTCCAGCAGAATATAATGTAGATGTTGCGATCGCTAATGACGGTAGTTTATCAATTTTTTGTCGGCGTTAATCATCAGGTCATAATCATGCCCACTATCCATACTCACCTTGTCAAATTTTGGTAAATTAGCTAAGTAAATAAACTTGCATCCACATGAAAATAATCTGCAAGTAATTCTGCTTCTGCTCTATTAATGGTGCGATTACCATTGACAATTTGCAAGGCAAGTCCCAAGGAACCAATGACCTCAGCTAATACTTCTGGAGTCATATCGCGTGCTTCCATCAGATGAATTAACATTGAATTGGGTGTACTTTGGGGTATTGGGTAATGGGTTTCTTCAAACTTCTCAATTAATGTCATCAACAGTTCCAATAACATCTCTTCTTCTGGTGTACGATTACTCCTAGTGTTAATACTTCAAATCAACAGTTGATATTTTTCTTGGGCTAACTGATAGAGGGGACGCCAAACTAGACGATTAGTTAACACCACTAACAAAGACATAACTATAGTTGCAGCTAGAAGTAAGGAGAAATTACCCGTAGCAGTGGCATGAGAAATTGTCGCACCTAATCCAGGTGTGCTAATAACCTTACCTTGAAATGTGACATATTCACTCACAATACTGGCATTCCAAGCGCCACCTACAGCAGTGATAATGCCTGTAATTAGATAGGGAAAAATAGCAGGTAAAATTAGGGTGCGCCAGCGTTCTAATAGGGAAAGTTTATACACCCATGCTGCTTCCATTAAATCGGAGGGAATAGATTGGGCACCAGCGATGACATTGAACAAAACATACCACATGGTTCCTAGGGTCATGAGGGCGATCGCTCCAATCTGTAGACCACCTGCGATGCGGGTGAGACCTATTAACAGCACGGGAAATAAAGCTGTGGCTGGTACAGAAGCAGCAATTTGCACGATTGGCTGTAATATTTGCGCTAGTCGGCGATTGCGACCAATTACTACTCCCATTGGCACTGTCCACAATAGAGATAAGATCAAGGCAATAGTTACTCGCAAGGCGGTAAATACTGCTCCTTGCATTACCTGTAGCCAATTTTCCCAACTCAAAGTCCGGAGTAATAGCACAGTCTCCCATGTGCCCCAAAGCACAATTAAGGCAAAACCACTGACAAAAATCCAATTCAAGAAACTTGGTAAGTGTAGTCTTCCTTGGGGATTTACAGGTAGGGAACGCACAGGA
The DNA here is from genome assembly GCA_019359495.1 of Goleter apudmare HA4340-LM2. GTDB lineage: Bacteria > Cyanobacteriota > Cyanobacteriia > Cyanobacteriales > Nostocaceae > Goleter > Goleter apudmare. The sequence continues at coordinate 18,708 of JAHHHF010000017.1, read as the reverse complement.
AAGGCTCTAGCCAAATTGTAGTCAACCGTCGTTTGCAGTGGTCTAAAAAAGCGATCGCCAATAATTCGCAAAGTAGGCGATCGCCTGAAGAAATCTAGTACCCAAGATTCTGGTGTGTTCTCAGATTCCACCATCTCTAACTTAAATTTTTCTGCCCAAGCAATCAAGGGTCGCCAAACAAAGAAATCAATGGCGACAATTACCCCAATCAAGACTACTAAGCCCCAGAATATAGCTGCAAAGTCTCCCCTATCTGCCGCAGTACCTAAATAAGAGCCTAACCCAGGTAAGCGGAAATCTTGATCACCCAGGGTAAAAGTCTCAATTGCAATTAAGAAAAACCAACCCCCAGCTACTGACATCACACTATTCCACACCAACCCAATCACACCAGCAGGTAATTCTAAAGTCCAAAATCTCTGCCAAGGATTGAGCCGATAAATCTTTGCAGCTTCTAGTAATTCTTTGGGTATACTTTGCAGGGATTGGTAAAAGCTAAAGGTCATATTCCAGGTCATACCTGTAAAAATTAACAGGATGGAGGCTAGTTCTATGCCAATGCGCTGACCTGGAAACAAGGCAATCAGAGCCAGTACTACGCCTGGTAAAAAAGATAATACTGGGATTGATTGGAGAATATCCAGTAAAGGAATTAGAATCAATTCTGCCAGACGAGAACGATAGGCGATGTAAGAATAAACTAGGGTAAATGCTAGAGATAAAAAGTACGCAATCCCCATGCGTAAAAGGGTTTGGGCTGTATAACCTGGCAAAGCACTTATACTTGTGGAAATGGTCAGATTTTCTTGAAAAGCACCGCTAAACTGAGAAGCAGTTTTGACGATCGCAAAAGCCAAAGCCACAATGACCAGAATTAGTGAGCCGTCTTGCCAAGTCCAGCTTAATCTTCCCAGAATTTTGTTTGCTGGTGTTAAGGGTCGAGTCATAAAAATTAAAAATTAAAAATTAAAAATCAATTAACTGGCTACTAGAGATTCATCGCTAACAGCTTGTTCTAAAAAGATTTGTCCAGATGGCTCTTCATAACCATAAATCTCGGCATAACGACCCCAATCAATTGCTGTTTTTAATTGATGCTCGGCTTCTTCTGGACTAAAGTGATTTTCGAGGATGTCTAAAACTAGTTCTTCTGGGATGCGTTGATTGCGTTTTGCTTCCAGGAGACGATAAATTTGCTGTACTATGCGAATGTAATTGAGGAGTTGCGATCGCACAATTTGTTTGCGATCGTCAATGCTACCGTTGATGAATTGATACCCAATAGGGGTGAGGCTAATATCACCTTGCGCCAGCTCCACAAAATCCATTAATTTTGCGGCTTCCACAATGGGCAAAATTTCATCTACTTCTAGTTGCAGTTCTTGAGCTACACGGTAGAGGTCTTTTTCTTGACGATCCTCTAAAAGTTCTAATAGACCGGCAATCGAGCCTACACGCACGGGTGGTAGCGACTGATATCTTGGCTCTTTCTTTGGTGCTTCTACAGAGACAGTAGCTGCGGGTTCAACTGTTTCTAGTTCAGGATTAGTAATGATTGTATATACCTGGTCTACTATAGCTTGGAAACTGGGATGTTTGCGATCGCGGTAGTGAGGTAGTGTCACAGGTAAATCTGCTCGCACTCTCCCTGGATTGCGTCCTAAAACAATAATCCGATCTGCCAAAATCACCGCTTCTTCAATACCGTGGGTGACAATCAGAATAGCTTTAGTGGGTATACGACGCTCCAACCACAAATCCAATAATTCAAAGCGCAAGTTTTCGGCTGTCAGTACATCCAACGCCGAGAATGGCTCATCCATACACAACAGTTCTGGCTCTACCGCTAAGGCTCTAGCAAATCCAACTCGCTGACGCATTCCTCCAGAAAGTTCTTTAGGATAAGCATTTTCAAACCCATCCAAACCAATGACATCAATCATCCGCAGCGCCTTTTGTCGCCTGGAGTCTGGGGGTTCACCTTTCGCCTTTAAACCCAGTTCTACATTTTCTAATACTGTTAACCAGGGATACAGGGCAAAACTCTGAAATACTATTGCTACCCCAGGATTTAACCCAACTAGGGGAGTATCGTGATACAACACTTGACCTTCACTGGGGGGAATTAACCCAGCAATTGTCCGCATTAAGGTAGATTTTCCTGAACCTGAAGGCCCTAGTAAAGCAACAATTTCCCCCGGATGTAACTCTAGATTGATATTTTCTAAAATCACGATTTGCTGACCGTTGGGTTGCTGATAAGATTTACTCACACCTCTTAGAGTAATCAGGTGTTCAGTTGCTGTTTTGACGGTCACTCCGTCCCCCTTTTAAGCTATGATTACTTGGATTCTCATGCTGAGATCATCTTATAGTTAAACCAAGTAGCATTGACAACTATCTATTCAGCATACGGTAAAAACTTTTAAAATACGGCGAAGTAGCTAACAAGCTTTGCTGAAATATAGCTACCATTGTGGGAAATTAATCTGTAGGATTCCTACTTTATGTTTGCAATCTACTTAGAGTGAACATTAATATACCTGTAAAGGTAAGTAAAAAAACTGTGATGCTGCTTAATTACGTAGCTTGCTTCTGCACTCTGGCGAGTATTATAAATTGTGGTTAGGCTCACGATTTTCCAACAAAATTACAGGAATTGAGCTAGCTTCCAATACTGCTTGCGATACTGAACCAATTAATACTTGCTCCCAAGGTTGATGACCACGTTTCCCCATAACGATCGCTGTCACATGATACTTCTCGGCAGTGGCAATAATCTCTTCTGGTACAGTGCCTGTAGCGGTCATAAATTCATATCTAATATCTGATAGCAACTGTTTGGCTTGTGTACGTATTTGTTTGACACCTGGAGGGTTTGGAGTGTTGATCACATGTAAAACGATCGCTTCTCCATTACTGCGGCGAGCTAAATCTGCTACCTTAGTCAACACGTCTGTGGCTAACTCAGAGGTGTCTACCGCAGCTAACAATAGGGTACGAGTAGCAACTGTCACTTTCGTAGGGTCAACTTCTCCTTGAGTTAACAATTTCGGTGCAAAAGCAGCAGTAGCCCAAGCACCTAGGGGTGCTGTAATTAAAATTGAGAGAGCTGCGATCGCTAAAATTATCTCTCCTCCTGCAATGCCTTGGGCAAGAGGAATTGCACCTATGGCTGCTTGGACAGTGGCTTTGGCAGAGTTTCCTGGTAGTAAAAACAGTCTTTCGCGCCAATTCCAATTACTACCCAAAGTTGAGAGATACCAACCAAACATGCGACCGATAAATAAACCAATCGCCAAAATTAAAATTCCCGGTAACAGGATTTTTTCTAATACTTGCAGTTGGATAGTTGCACCCAACAGGACAAACAGAAAAATCTCTGCTACTATCCATAAACTATCAAAACCACCGCGCAATTTTCTGGCTAAGGGAGCATCTAATTCAATTAAGAAAAACCCCATCGCCATTGTTGCTAAATAACCAGAAAAGTAAGGTAAAGCCTGAGCAACAATGACTAGAAACAATGCTAAACTTGCTGCAATAACTGTATCTTGAACGGCATTTTGAGTCCAGTTTTGTTTAGTTAATAGTACCACTAGTAACCTAGCTGCTAAGTAGCCAAACACAACTCCTAAAACTATTTGTAAGATGATTTGTAGTGGGAGCAGTTGCAGCGCATTTAAGGTGAATCCCCCAGGTAGAGTAATTTGCTCAACGCCTCCCTGAGCTAGGAAACTCAGCAACAGACTAAAGACTAGTAATAGCAGCACATCTGATAAAGCACTACCAGTTAAAATGGCATCGGGTATACCTTTACTCACACCCCAGCCCAAACTTTTCAGCCGCAGCATACCTGGAACAATCACGGCTGGCGATTCCGCACCAATCACGCAGCCCAAGAGTAACCCAGTAGAAAAATCAAACTTAAATATGAACATAGCAGCAATGGCGATCGCCATTGCTTCAGTTGCAGCAGGTAAAAATCCCAAGCGCAGCGCCACTGTTCCCTGTTGAGCTAGCTTTTCTCTATCTAGCCCCAATCCAGCTTTCATTAAAATAATCATCACTGCCAAGGTTCTTAACTCATCAGCCGCATTCAACACATCTGCACTGATCAGATTCCGCACCTGGGGGCCGAGGATTATCCCCACCAAAATCATGCCGACTAAGGGTGGAGCGCCTAGACGACGGGCCAGTTGACCCACAAAAAAGCCCGTGATTAAAATCCATAATATACTGGCTAACATCCCATAACTCCTGAAGTGCGCTTTGTAGACAAATACTGACTACAGAGGAGTTAGGTTGATGCATTTAGCCAAGTCCTACTCTCCCGCAGTCAGTGGGAAAAGTAGGAGCCATCAGCCTTGCAGTTATCAATTTTTGACTGGAGAGGCAGTTTTGGCGAGCTCCATCGCCATGATTTATCAGGTCAACAATACCATCTTTGTCTTATGTGATCAAGCAAGACTTAGAGATATGACGATGGGAAACCGTAAAGCTAACTAGCAGTGAGCCTGTCATCACCAGGAGATTCCTGAGAGTAAATTTGCAGAACTTGAGTTGTGAGTTCTAACAAATTTACCCCTAAGTTTTGCAAAACTTGAACTGCACCGTAATGTGTATAGTCTTCTTCTTGTGTAATTACGTCTTGCTTGCGGATGATTGCTAATAGTAGAGATTCAGCCCCAATTACTTTATCTAGAGGTTGATTTATATCTCTATAGAAAACTAAAGTTTTTTCAATAACTTGCTTGGCATATGGGGTAAAAGAGTTGTCAAATTCCCTATTTTGTGCATTGCTAATTCTGAGTTTGGCAATCTCCGCCTGACAATTTTCCAGGGTGACACCTACAGATTTTAGTGCTTGAGCAGCAACGCTATTCTCTTGCTTAATCAATCCTAAAAGCAGATGTTCAGTGCCAACTACATGATCTCCTAAGCGATCGCTCTCGGCAATAGCCAGGGCAATCACTTCCCGATACTCAGGTTTAAGCCAGGAGAGTACGGTATCTTCCCCTGGAAATTTAATACCGATTTGAGTTTTAACCATATAACTTTTTCTCACAGACTTATTCTCATCTTAACCTGAGTTACAGGTCAAACATGAGTGATTGCTATGCGTATTATTTAAATAACCTTTATACCAATTGTTTGACTTAAGTAATACCTAAGAGTTGAGAATCTCTATCTTAATGAGGATGATTTATTGTCACTGGATCAATATTCATATAGGTTTGTAGTCAGCACTTTAGTGCTTCAGTGATCAAAGATTAAACTAAAAGCATGAAATTTGTGGCTTGAGTAGGAAAACCGTACTTGATTTAGGGCACAATTTCTACCTGAAAAATCTATGTCGAGCTAGATACAATCAAAATGCGACTTAAATAATGCTGTTGTCTTTAAAGGTTGAGAAAAACTCATACAGCATTAGCAGGAGAGCGAAAATATGCAAAATCAATTCAAAACGGTTGCTTTATTAGCTGCACTGAGTGGCTTGTTAATTGCAATTAGCTATTGGGTTATCGGTGGGACTACAGGCTTGATGATTGGTATTGGGTTAGCAGCATTCACAAATCTGCTTTCTTGGTATCAATCAGATAAGATTGCCTTGGCAGTTTATCGCGCCCAGCCAGTGACGGCAAGAGAAGCGCCGGGACTTTATCGCATGGTGCAGAGATTATCTACCCGTGCCAATATCCCTATGCCAGGAGTTTACATCGTTCCTGGCCAAACTGCTAATGCTTTTGCGACGGGAAGAGATCCGGAACATGCTGCTGTTGCTGTCACTGAAGGTATTTTAAATATTTTGCCAGAAGATGAATTAGAAGCAGTCATTGCCCACGAACTCACCCACATTATTAATCGGGACACCCTCACCCAAGCAGTCGCTGCCACAATTGCCGGTGCAATTTCATTTTTGGCGCAAATGGTTAGCTATAGTTTATGGTTTGGTGGCGGTTCACGCAATGATGACAGGGGCGGAAACCCCTTAGGAGTTCTATTAACAGTAATACTTGCCCCAGTGGCTGCTACGATCATTCAATTGGCAATTTCCCGTACCAGAGAATTCTCAGCTGACGCTGGTTCTGCCAAACTGACAGGTAATCCCCGCGCCTTAGCTAGGGCTTTGCAAAGACTAGAAGCCGCATCACGACAGTTACCTTTAGATGCTAACCCAGCTTTTGAGCCGTTATTAATTGTCAATCCTATTTCAGGTCAGTTTCTCGGTAACTTGTTCTCTAGCCATCCTGCCACAGAAGCGCGTGTGCAAGCATTGCTGAAGTTAGAACAACAACTGTCAACAACAACTCATTAAATTTAAAGTGCAGTTCTCATCCGCAATAGATGTTTTGTAATTTGAGGAAGTCTCAAATATGACTGCTAACAATATCGAATCCAACGAATTTACAATGATTGAATCCGTTGAATCTATAACCATTCTCGAAATTAGCTCTGAAACCAACGAACTCGTAGAAACCGAAATGGCTGGCGAAACTGATGAAGTGAAGCGCGAAACCAAAGCGTTAATTGAAGCCATTAAAAGACGCGCCCAAGCTGAGGCTAAATCAGCTGGTTCTCTCACCCGTGAAACTTATTTGAATGTAGTAAGGCAAGCACGGGAAGCAATTGAAGGCAGGAAAAAATTAATTGAGCGCGATCGCCTAGAATACACTTGGGCGGTAGTGCAAGATGAAACGGAAAAAAACTGGTATTTGCTGATGAAAGAAGTGGCAGATTTCAGTGTCCGCTTACAAAAAGCAGCCAAAGCAGCCTGGGAAACCTTCAATGCTCCTCATTCCCAACGTTAATGCAACTAAGCAATGAATTTCTTGTGGGGCGGGCATTTTGCCCGCCAATTTCGTTTATTAATCATGAATTAACCATTATCTCAAAACCAAAATCCCGACTTTTTGAACAGATACGTAGGGTGTGTTAGGCGCAAGCCGTAACGCACCGAAAGCTTTGGGGGAGGTGCGTTACGCTGTCGCTAACACACCCTACGTATCTGTTCAAAAATCAAATATGAGTCCTAATATATTACAGAAGTTATTTCTCAAGCCTATACTGATGCTCGCAAACTAGCAATTAAAGAAAGTAAGAATCCTAAGTTAGGAGTGAGAGAGCCTGATGAATCTGAACATCCTTTAGATTGTCCTTTTGCTTTAGAACAGTTATTAGATGAAGATTTTTATGGAGAGCAATAAACTAGTCCTAGAGGCAATGAAAAAACGTATCCCAGCTAAAGCCAACAATTCTACAGCAAGTAAGGCAAGCCACTGAAGGGAAAAACTCATGGATGGCGATCGCCTAGGATACACTTCGGTAATAGTGCAATAGCAAATAAAATAAGAAAACCAATAAAAATCAGGCAGTAATGAGTGAAGCCACCCCAGATAGACTTGACCGTATTGAACGCATCCTGGAACAAACAGCCCAGTTAGCCCAACAAACAGCCCAGTTAGCCCAACAAACAGCCCAGCAGCAACAACAGCTAACCTCACGGTTTGATAGTCTTGTATCTGAAACCCAACGCTTGTTTAACCGACTGGGTGAACAGCAATCTCTGACCTCATCTGCTGTCGAGTCACTATCCGATGCTGTCACACGTCTCACTCAAAACGCTGAAGCTGACCGAGTTAGATGGAGAGAAACTCAAAACGAAATTCGTCAAATCTGGCAATACCTCCTCCAGCAACGTGGTAATGGTAGGGGTGAAGGATGATGTTGAGCTTCATGAGTCATTGCCTAAGTTAAGTATGTTCTCAAGAAAGAGTTTGCACGAGATTATGTCATATTGTTTTCAATTAGATACTATTGATGCTAGATAATGGGGAAGCCTTGACTTTTACCAGACAATCTAGCCCAGGAAAACAGAACTAATAACTATGCGAACTCACTATTGCGGCGAACTCCGAAACACAGATATTGGAGAAATTGTTACCTTATACGGATGGGTAGACCGTCGCCGCGATCATGGGGGCGTGATATTTTTAGATTTACGCGATCGCTCTGGCATTGTGCAAATCGTCAGTGATCCGCAACGTACCCCAGATTCTTATGATCAAGCCAACACCCTGCGAAATGAATACGTCGTCGAAATCACTGGTAGGGTAACACAACGCCCCGAAGAATCCCTCAATCCTCGCTTACCCTCAGGTGACGTAGAAATTTACGCAGATAAAATTGCATTGCTCAATGCTGTCCGTAAACAGTTACCGTTCCAAGTTTCCACAGCTGACACCGAGTCGGTACGGGAAGACTTACGTTTAAAGTACCGTTATTTGGATCTGCGACGCGATCGCATGGCGCAAAATATTCAACTGCGTCATCAAGTCGTGAAAGCTATGCGGCGTTACTTGGAAGACTTGGAAAGTTTCATTGAAGTGGAAACTCCCATACTTACCCGTTCTACCCCAGAAGGGGCGCGGGATTATATCTTACCTAGTCGCGTCAACGCTGGTGAATGGTTTGCATTACCCCAATCACCCCAGCTATTCAAACAGATACTCATGGTATCGGGCATGGATAGATATTATCAGATTGCCCGTTGCTTCCGTGATGAAGACTTACGCGCCGACAGACAACCAGAATTTACGCAGTTGGATATGGAAATGAGTTTCATGTCCCAAGAAGAAATTATTGAGTTGAACGAAAAGTTAGTGGCTCATATCTTCAAAACAGTGAAAGGTATGGAGTTAAACTTGCCATTTCCCCGCCTCACCTACGTCGAGGCGATGGAACGTTATGGTAGCGATAAACCAGATACCCGCTATGGCTTGGAATTAGTCAATGTTTCTGATGTCTTGAAAGACTCTGGTTTCAAAGTTTTTCGGGATGCGATCGCTCATGGTGGTATCGTCAAAATCCTACCGATTCCCAACGGTAATGATGCCATCTCTAATGTCCGCATCAAACTAGGCGGCGACTTATTTAGGGAAGCTAATGAAGCTGGCGCTAAGGGTTTAGCTTATATCCGAGTCAGAGAAGATGGTGAAATTGACACCATAGGTGCAATTAAAGATAACCTCAGCCCTGAACAAAAAGCCGAAATACTCCGCCGCACGGGTGCAAAAGCAGGTCATTTGCTACTTTTCGGAGCAGGTGATGCGGCTACTGTCAATAAGACCTTAGATAGATTACGGCAAGTTGTCGCTAGAGAATTTAAGTTAATTGATCCAGAAAAAATTAACTTGCTGTGGATTACAGATTTCCCGATGTTCGAGTGGAATGCAGACGAGAAACGCCTAGAAGCATTGCACCACCCGTTTACAGCACCACACCCTGATGATGTAAATGATTTAAAAACAGCCCGCGCCCAAGCCTATGACTTGGTATTTAACGGTTTTGAAGTTGGCGGTGGTAGTCTGCGGATTTATCAGCGAGAAATTCAAGAGCAGGTATTTGAGGCGATCGGTTTGTCTCCTGAAGAAGCACAAAATAAATTTGGCTTCTTATTGGAAGCCTTTGAATATGGTACACCTCCTCACGGCGGGATTGCCTACGGCTTAGATCGTTTAGTGATGTTGCTAGCTGGAGAAGAATCCATCCGGGATGTCATCGCCTTTCCGAAGACGCAGCAAGCCCGTTGTTTGTTGACTGATGCACCTTCAGGTGTGGATAAAAAGCAGTTGAAAGAATTGCATGTTGCTTCCACTTATCAGCCAAAGCCCTAGTACCGCCAAGCGGAATCCAAAAGTCAAAAGTCCAGAAAACTACTGACTTTTGACTCTAGGCTATGACAGCGCGGCTTGACATACCTCCTCGTCCTAAAGGGTCGAGGATTCCTTAACGCTTCATTGGGTTGTGCGTGACCGTTGTAGTCTTACCATCCCTCGACGTTCGTTTAAAGTCTCCCAATGCCCTATGGCGACTTCTCTGAATATTAACATAAAGCCGTCCTAGAAGGACGGGGCTTGTATCCCATTATTTTTGGTCAACAAGCTGACGGATTACGAATTAATTTTGGTAGTCTCTTAAGGTGTGTGGCGGAAGATTGGGAACTGTACCATAAAGCTAGAACCTTCAGATAACTTACTTTTCACAGAGATTGAGCCACCAGAACGCCAAAGTAAATGTTGCACAATCGTTAACCCCAATCCAGGCCCACTAGAGTCTTCTGTTGTACCGGAACGTACACGGTAAAAACTTTCAAATATTCTAGGAATCTCACTTTCAGCAATCCCGATACCTGTATCGCGGAATTCCAACTGCACATAATCGCGGTGAACACGGCTTCGCACCCACACTTGACCGCCATTGGGGGTAAACTTAATGCTGTTGTGTAGCAGATTAATCACAATCAGCCTGACTCCACCACTGACACAACATACAGGTGGTAGTTCAGTAGGTATGGTGTAGGCTAGCATGATACCTTTTTCTTGTGCTACAGGCTGGTAGGTACTGACTACACCAGGGACAACATCAGAGAGTCTGACTGACTCCAAGGCCATCCCCGCCAAATTCTGCTCCAGATTGACCAAATCTAACAGTCCAGTGATCAGAGAACTTTGGCGATCGCACTGGGTATTAAGCATCTGTAAGTAACGTTGCTTTTGGGGAGGTTTTAGACTAGGAGAATTTAATAACGAGAGTGCTGTTTTCATATGTGTCAGGGGTGTACGCAATTCTTGACACACGTTGCTCAGGTATTCGTCCTTGTGTCGCTCTTTGTTATGCAATTGTTGATTTTGCTGCTGCAACTTGGCCATTTGTCGAGTCATAGTCTGGCGATTGATTTCGTCTTGTCGTTGCAGTTGTTGTATTAACAATTGACTTATTAGTACTGGCTCAGGTGTACTAGCACAAATAAAATCACCAGGTGCAATTGGTGATGATGTGGGCGTTCTCACTTGTTGTTTGATGCCATCTAAGACTTGCTGAATTACTTTTACTTCCATGCTAGTCGTTGTTAGCAAAGACAGAGTTATATTGTTATTAACCCTCGGTAACAGGCGAGTTTTGCGTCTTTTTAGTGGTCGATGCACCACAATTAAACTGCTAAATTGTGGCGACAATACGATCAAAAAGTATTCCCGTTGCAGTGACCTATTTGGTAGTAACTGCACGTTCACATGCTCGAAAGGGGGAAGAGAGGAAGGGGAAATAGATAAATTTCTCTCTTTTCTTCTCTCCGCCATCTGACAACTATAAATGACACCAGAAATCTCTACAGAGGATTGATAACGGACTAATTCTGAATGCCAAATTTTTCCTGGTGGTAGCTTCACCCATAAAGTAGCTGCTATTTGCTGCTCAATTAGTAAGTCAATTTGTGACCGCACTAATGATAGCAGAGCCGCAGGACTGAGGTGCAACTGTGGAGAAGCCACTTGCACTAACGAAGCTAGCTGATAAATGGACAAATCCTGAGCCAGAGAATCATTCATGAGTCAAGCACAAGAATAACAAATCAAGATGGATGAAGGAAGAGATAATTATGTCTCCGAAATTTATATGCTCTATGTATAGATTTTTTACAAAAAATCTGCGGAAATAAATATGATTTATTTCAATGATTGACTATGACTTGTAAAGCTAATGGAGTGTATCATTTACCATAAGATGTGGCAAGTCGATTTGAGTCTAATCAGCAAATAATTCATCATTTATTGATTTTGCGTTAAAAACCATTATTCAAATTAGGCTGGGATGTCAAGGCGTCGATATTTGAATAACTTTTTAATTACTTTAATGAGAGAATAATTTTCAGTCAAATTTGGAACCCTAGACAGGATAGAGAATGAGGTTTGTAGTAAGCACTTTAGTGCTGAATAATCAAGGACTGAAGTCCTTACTACGAACCTATCAGAGTTCATGACATTGCCCCAGAAGGGGAGTAGGTACTAGCTTTGGATTGTTAGTCTTGCTTGTAAAGCTTCTCGTGCGTGTTCTCGGTCATCAAAGTGGATTTTTTCTGTGCCGAGAATTTGGTAGTCTTCATGACCTTTACCTGCAAGTAATACCCCATCACCGGGTTGTGCTTGGAGAATGGCGGTGCGGATAGCAGTAGCGCGATCGCCATTGACAATGGGTGTAATTGTCTCAGGAATTCCCGCAAGTATATCTAGCAAAATTCTTTCTGGGTCTTCGGTGCGGGGATTATCTGAAGTCACCACCGCCACATCTGCTAATTCCGCAGCAATTTTACCCATTTTGGGGCGTTTAGTGCGATCGCGATCGCCGCCACAGCCAAACACACAAATCAATTTACCAGGAATAAACGGCCGGGCAGCTTTGAGTAAATTCTCCAAACTATCTGGTGTGTGGGCATAATCCACAATCACACTGATATCTTGTTCAGGTGCAATCTGTACTCGTTCCATTCTGCCGGGAACACCGGGAAACTCAGGTATGGCCTCAGCCACTAACTCTAAATCCAGCCCCAAGTGTAAAACTGCACCTACCGCCGCCAACAGATTTTCTAAGTTGTATTGACCCACCAGAGGCGATCGGAAAGCTACAACACCCTTTGGTGTATGCAGCGTACCACTGACACCATGAGGCTCATAATTCAGGTCACTCAGCCACAAATCAGCATTGGTGTCAAGGCTGAGCGAAGTCGTAGCCTTGACACTGTAACTCCAAACCCGGTCTGGACTCAAAGACGCAATTAACCGCTCACCGTAAGCATCATCAGCATTAATTATCGCCCGTCCTTTCAGATAATCAGGGCTAAACAATAACGCTTTGGCAGCAAAATAATCTTCCATATCGCGGTGATAGTCCAGGTGATCTTGGGTGAGATTGCTAAACACCCCCACCTCAAACTCACAACCCAGTACCCGGCCCTGTGCTAAAGCATGGGAACTCACTTCCATCACCCCAAATTCACAACCAGCCGCCACAGCTTCCCCTAACTGCTGTTGCAATTCCACCGCAAACGGCGTTGTATGCACAGCAGTTTGTTCAAAACCAGGCCAGCGAGTGTAGAGAGTCCCCATCAAGGCCGTCGGTTGCTTTGCCTTGTCCAACAGAAATTCAATCAAGTGAGTAGTCGTAGTTTTACCATTAGTGCCAGTCACACCCACCAGCTTGAGTTTGTGCCCAGGATAACCGTAAAAAGTGCTAGCGATTTGGGCACAGGCTTGAGTCATGTTTGCCGCACTAATGACCACAGCTTCAGAGGTGGGAGGTTGTTTTTGCAACGCTTGGGGAGAGACAATCGCCGCCACCGCACCTGAGGCGATCGCACTTGGCCAAAACTCCCCACCATCTACCCGCCCTCCCGGCATCCCAATAAACAAATCTCCCACACCGCAAGCATGGGAATTGGTCTTCAGTCCCTTAACTTCCACATCCTCAAACCGAGGATTTTCAGGTAATTTTTCAATACCATCTACCGCAGCTAGTAATTCCCGCAATTTCATCTTGTGAACCTCAGCACACAATTCTCTTGCGCTTATTCTGCATTATTTTTTCCTAAATGGATAAATACTGGAGCAACATTTTCTCCAACTGCGGCACACCCACACGTGGAGAAGGCCTCGGCAAAGGCTTCTCAACTACTTCTTCCTCTGCTTCCTCTGCTCCTCTGCGGTTCAAAAACAAAACCGGCACTTCATACTGGTAAGCCAACAACCAATCTTCACGCGTCGTAATGTCACGAACTTCTAATTCTAGAGGTGTAATATTTCCCCTTTGCACAATTTGTTCTAGCTTTTCGTAAAGACCCTCACACAAATGGCATCCCGGTTTACTGTATAGAATTAATCGCATTTTGGGAAATTTGGCGTTGTTGATGGAGTTAATTTGGTTCGCGCAGAGGCGCAAAGAAAAGTTTAATAGTTGCCTGGTCTGGCTAAGTTTTTAAATTTGGTAAATTGGGGGTCGAACAATAGTTTGACGGTGCCGGTGGGGCCGTTGCGGTGTTTAGCTACGATGACTTCTGCTACACCGCGATCGGGAGTATCTTGAGTGTAGTATTCATCGCGGTACAACATGATTACTAAATCCGCGTCTTGTTCAATAGAACCAGATTCTCTTAAATCTGACAACATCGGGCGCTTGTTGGTACGTGCTTCTACCCCTCGACTCAACTGCGATAAAGCAATCACTGGCACAGATAATTCTCTGGCTAAACCTTTCAGCGAACGGGTAATTTTAGATAATTCTTGGACACGATTATCACCGCCTCCTTCCATTAATTGTAAGTAATCAATCACAATTAATCCTAATTCCATGCCCTGTTCTGCTTGCAGTCGCCGCGCCTGACTCCGCATTTGGTTGACTGTAATATTCGGAGTGTCATCAATATAAATTGGCATCTCGGAGAGCATACCAATAGCACGGCTCAAAGGTTCCCATTGTGTTTGACTGATGCGTCCACTCCGCAGATAACCACTTTCAATTCCCGCTTCACTAGCTAATAGTCGCTGTACCAACTGTTCCTTAGACATTTCTAAGCTGAAAACAGCAACTGGTAATTTATAACTGGAGGCGATATTATGAGCCAGGTTTAAACAAAAAGCCGTTTTTCCCATTGATGGCCTGCCAGCGACAATGATTAAATCAGAACGCTGAAAGCCGCTAGTCATGGCATCTAAATCATAAAAGCCACAGGGAATTCCTGGTAAAGCAATCCCTTGATGACGTGTTTCAATATCTTGGAAAGTATTAATTAATGTATCAGCAATGTGGACTAGACCTGATTGGGGACGTTCTTGAGTAACGCCAAAAACTTTTTGCTCTGCTTGATCTAGAACCTGTGGTAACTCGGTTTCTGTCTCAAAGCCGAGATGGACGATTTCATTACCAGCTTTAATTAATTGTCGGCGGGTGAATTTATCCATTACCAGCCCAGCTAAGGCGTCCACATTGACTGCTGACACAGTGCGATCTACAAGGGTGGCTAATTTATTTCTCCCACCAATGCGGGCGAGTAAATCTTGATCAGCTAGCCAACTGGTGACTGCAAGCAAGTCTGTGGGTTTACCTTGGGCGTGGAGACGTAGTGCAGCTTGATAGATATCTCTGTGGGCGTTAATGTAAAAAGCATCGGCAATCAGGCGATCGCTAACTCGACCAATCGCTTCTGGATCTAGTAAAATTCCCCCCAAAATCGCTTCTTCTGCTTCAATATTCTGGGGTGGTAGGCGATCGCTACCATCGCCTTGAAAACTCAGTTCTTCAGCCATAAGCGATTTGGGATGTGCTATCAGGGTTCACTATCTTTGTTCGTAGTAAGGACTTTAGTCCTTCACTCTCTAAGCACTAAAGTGCTTACTACAAACTTCCTAATTAGCTAGCTACAACTTCGATGTCGATTTGTGCTGCGACATCAGAATACAGCTTAATCTCAGCTTTGTAAGTACCAAGGTGGTTAATATCGGGGAGGGTAATACCTCGGCGATCAACTTCTTGACTGGTAGCTGCTTGAATTGCATCTGCAACGTCTTGGGCGGTGACGGTACCAAAAATAGCTTCGTTTTCACCAACTTGCTTGGCAATTTGCAAAGTGCCAACTTTTTCCAGGGCGGCTTTTTGCTCTAAAGCTTGTTGTCTGAGTTCTAATTGTCGTTGACGTTCTTGTTCTCGGCGACGTTCTACTTGCTTGAGAATACCAGGAGTGGCATGGGTGCCCAACTTTTGGGGAATTAAATAATTACGGGCATAGCCAGGTGCTACATCTACTAAGTCGCCTAATTTTCCCAGCTTACTGACATCTTGAGTTAAAACTAACTGTACGCGTTTCACCATTGTTTTTCGTTTTCCTGTAGAATCTCATTATCTTGGGTTGCAGCAGTAGCTGTATTCCAAGTGGGTTGGCTTAATACCCCAAAGCCTACAGATCCTAGCGAAAGGCGGGGGGCGATCGCAACTATTCGCCACCAAAAATTTTTATTGATCGCGCTTACATCCCCATCCACAAGGGGATGTAAGCGCGGCAAAATAAGGGAGTGACGCTCGTTCCGACGCTCGAAGACTCGCTACCGCTAACGATGCCCCCTTATTTTGCATTATTCTTTCGGGTAAGCGCATCACCTCGCTGTTTCTGAGTGCGAACTTTGCCACGGGGAGTATCCCCGGTGGCAAGATTCGCCTCAATGTACCGCTTCACTGCTTCTTCCCTTGCTCCACCAACAGATGAGTAGAACGTGCCATCACTCCACATCCCTGAACCCCAAAAGCGACGTTTTTTAAGGTCTTTGAACGTATTAAATATATGCACAGCAGAAATTGATTTCATGGTTTTAGCAATTTCTACTGGTGCAGTTGTGTGGTCTGCCTGTACGAATACATGAACGTGGTCAGGCATTATTTCCAATGCGTGAAGTATCCACCCATAGGTTTTACAGGTTTCCCCAATGATGCGTTTTAGCTCCACCTCTACTGCACCTTCAAGGATTTGATGACGGTATTTGGGGCAAAAGATAATGTGGTATCCCAAGCAATGTTTAGCGTGTGAACTTGATAATATTTCCATTTTCAGTGTGTATCAACAAAATATATAAAGTCTGTGATATACTCAGTCTACCACCACCAGTTGTTCATTTTGGAAACCAAAAAGACCACACTGGCTCAGGAAAATAAAATGCCTGCGTAGTGCTGCTACACCACACAGGCTACTCCTGAGTCCGAACAGTCCGAACTAGGAGCAAATTAATTATGCCAGATCCGAGATATTTAAACGATCCAGAAGAAGAAAGCGAACCTTGGACAGAACCCATTGAAGCTGAGGACGACCAATCAGCGCAAGAAACCTGTCAAGAATTAGCCGATGAGTATAACGTCGAATTAACGGATGTGACTCATCAAGATGGAAATAATTATGATTGTCACTTTCAGTAGGAGTAACAAGATGAGAATCGCTGATAGATTGCCAGGAACTTCTATTTGGAACAAAACCCAAGGATGGGTATGTGAACCACTTCCCGCACTTGAACCAAATCAAATAGCTATAACTATTAACGTAAAAAGCGGAATACCTCAATCCGATCTGGAACAGTCATTAGACTCGCTAGGGATGGTGTCACACTACTATTTTCTAGGAGAAAACGATCCTAAAAATCCAAAAGAGACTAATCTAGTTTACTTGGCTAAGGTATGTCATTCATACAGTGAATTACTCGAAACTATAGGTGTTTTGCAGTCAGCAAGCATACCAGTAAATGCTATTTCTGTAATAACTCCTCAGTTGCAAAAGCTGGCAATATTTAAGCAGTTTGAGCAAAGGCAAACAGCATAATGAAACGTACTGTTAGCATTCCAGTTGATTTACCTAGGACAAGGTTTTTACCCTTGATGAATCAGTGTGCAGAGATATTTAATGCACACGTTGACTGGGCTATTGCTAACAGTACCTACAACAAAAACAAGGCACACAAGGAGCTGTATCACCTATTAAGGGTTCAATTTCCAAATGTGCCTTCTGCGTTGTTACAAACAGTTCGAGATAACGCACTTGAGGCTATTAAAGCTACAAAGCGGAAAGTCAGAGCGCCGGAAGCCGGCGCTCTGAACTTTTCAAGACAATTCAAAAGCATTCCCAAGAAGAAACCAACATCAGGACTAAGGTACGATAAACGCACAATGACACTAAGAGGGAAGCAATTAACTCTTAGTTGTATTGGTAAGCGAGTTACTTTAATTCTTGATGTTCCTGAATATTTCAGAGAAGTTTTTGAAACTTGGGACTTTTGTGGAGCAACTGTTACTTATACCAAAAACACTAAGCAATTCTGGGTAAGATTGGTTTTTGAGACAGAAGATCCACAACACATAGCGCAAAGTCCGAGCCAAGGCTTCCTTGGCTCGGAACTTTGTAAGAGAGAAGGACAAATTCAAGGAATTGACAGAGGCTTATATCACCAAGCTGTTACCAGTGATGGTCAATTCTTCAGTTCTTCTAAAATTAGAAAAGTACAAAGACGTTACTTATACAATCGTCGCCAACTCCAACAAAAAGGCACTCGTAGTGCCAAACGTCGTTTAAAAGCGATGTCTGGTAGTGAGAAGCGGTTCATGCGGGATACGAACCATTGTGTAAGTAAAAAGTTAGCCAACCAACCAGGAATAACGGTTTTTGTACTAGAGGACTTGTCCAGTATTCGCACACAGCGACGGGGCACGCCAGTTGCTTTATGCCGGCAAAGCCGTCCACCGCACTGGCTCAAAAAAATGAATAAATGGTTGGGTAGTTGGGCTTTTTACCAACAAGAACAATTCCTGACTTATAAAGCAGAAGCACTGGGTAAACGAGTAGTTCACCAAGATCCTCGTTACACCTCACAAAAATGCAACATCTGTAAGCACATTCGTAGGACTTACCGCCACAAGTCTAGATTCCATTGCAAAAACTGTGGACATCGGACACACGCGGATCTCAATGCTGCTAAGAATGTCAAGGATGACTATATTCTCTCCTCTACCCAAGGGACCTACGGTGTACACACAAGTTATCGAATCACTACCAGTTCTTGAATTACCCCACCCTAACCCTCCCCTTGTAAAGGGTGAGGGAACTAGATTTTCCGGTTTCCCACCTTTCCAAGGGGGGATTAAGGGGGTAATTTGACTTGTGTGTACACGGTAGCCTTGCAAAGGGGAGGGAGCTAGATTTCCAGTCTCCCCCCTTACCACTACGGTGTACACACAAGTGCTAGTAAACTACTAAGGGAAGGAGTTGTGGGGAGTAAAAAGTGGTGGAAAATCCAATAATGATTCACGCTCAACAGTGGGAAGGAAAAGCATTTGGCGACCCAAGGT
>JAHHHF010000016.1 GCA_019359495.1 Goleter apudmare HA4340-LM2 | reverse complement strand
TATGTGTCAGAAAATCAGTTATGTTCACTGGTTTGAGGAGATTATGTTTTGTTGACTAATTTCAGCTTTTTAGGCTTAGTCTTAATAAAAATGTAAAGTTTTATATCAGCATTCAACATTTGTGGTAACATATATATCGATAACCAAGTAGACAAGTACACTGGCAAATAAACGTATGAACGTCTCTTTAACTCCAGAGATGGAGCAGTTCATTCAAAGTCAGATTGCAAGTGGTAAGTATTCCACTCCTGGGGAAGTAATTGTTGATGCACTAAAAATGTTTGCCGCAACGAAGCAACCAATACAAGCTAAAACACCTGAAGAATTGGGCTGGCCTGCTGGTTTTTTTGAGCAGACGGCTGGTTGTCTGCAAGATGATCCTTTGGTGAGATATCCCCAAGGAGAATATGAAATTCGGGAGCCTTTAGAGTGATTTATTTATTAGATACCAATGCTTGCATTGTTTATCTAAATCGTCCAATTTCTGGTGTGCGGCGACGGCTAGAAACTTTACCACCACAGGATATTGCTATTTGTTCTGTTGTCAAGTCTGAACTATTTTATGGTGCGAGAAGAAGCAATAATCCTCAACGTACTTTAGCTTTACAGTCAGCTTTTCTCAATAACTTTTTCTCTTTACCTTTTGATGATGCAGCCGCTACAATTTTTGGTAGAATTCGTGCAGAATTAGCGACTTTGGGTACACCTATCGGCCCTTACGATTTGCAAATTGCATCAATTGCCCTGGCACATAATTTAATCTTAGTTACGCACAACACAAGGGAATTTAGTCGCGTGAATGGCTTGCAGATTGAAGATTGGGAAGAAGAAACTTGATAATTGAATCGGATAAGTCTTCGGTTTTGCAACCTACCAAGCTATCCGACTCGGTTTGATATTCGGAGGTTGTCACCTTCCCCACAGGAACAGGTCTGGACTCCCTATTGTACACCCAATAAATTCCCATTTATCAGTTCTGACCTTGGGGAGCGCTCACCCGGAAACAAGAACAACACGAAAACCGATGTTGTTGTTACGGTTGTCGGGAGTATTCCTGTTGCGGTTCGCACTGCGACAGTTTTCTGGGTTGTTGTTCCAAGAACCACCGCGCAGCAGTCGGAAGTGCCTATCCCTTCTTCACTCTCTCGCAAATACGAGAGTAGCAAATATCTTTCTTCGCAAACGTTGAGTATCTCCGTGATTTAAATGTGCTGCCCAACTTTGTAATTTTTGCGATACTTGTTGTTGACTGATTTTACCATGAGCATAATCTATTTGCATTTGTCTTAATCTGCGTCTGGCTCGGCGGAGATTTTCTGTACGCACGCGGATACGGTCTGGTAAAATACGAAAACCTAGAAAATTTGCTCCGTGTTTGGTTGCAAATAACTGACTCTTAATAGGATGAATTTTTAACCTTAAAGTTGCCAGATATTCTTCTATGGCTAGACGTGCATCTGCTAAGAAGTTGATGTCATTGGCAAATAGCGCAAAGTCATCGACATATCGGACATATTTTTTGGCTTTTAATTTATCTTTGATAAAATGGTCGAAACCGTTGAGATAGATGTTGGCAAAAAATTGGCTAGTTAAATTACCGATTGGTAAACCACGTCTACGTTGAATTGGTGTCAGTAAACCGTCACCTGGGAAAAAATCGACAATATCTTCTTGAGGGTTGCTATTGTCGATAATGCTGTCAATCAGCCACAGTGTATCTGGACATTTGATTTTGCGTCTGACTATAGTTTTTAAAATAGCGTGGTCGATGCTGGGAAAGTATTTTTTTATATCACATTGCAAAATATAAAGATTGGAACGGGCAAATTTTGTGAAGCGTCGTAAACCGCGATGAGTTCCAAAGCCTAGACGGTTTGCGTAAGTATCGGCTATCAGTGTCCGTTCAAAAATTGGTGTGATGATATTGCATAAAGCGTGGTGTACTACTCTGTCTCTATAGGGTGCAGCAGATATAAGGCGTGGTTTCGGTTCGACAATAGTGAAGGTTTTGTAAGTACCGGGAATATATGTTTTTGATTGTAATGCGGTTTTGATTTTTTCTAGTTCTGATTCTAAATTATAGTTAAAGGCTAAGACATTACCTCGAAAACGCTTACCCTTTTGCGCTTTTTTAGCGGCTGAGAGTAAGTTTTCAAAGTCTATGATTTCTTGCCAGAGATTACCGTGACGCTTCATGTTACCATTTTTGATAGTTATTTATAGCGTTTTCCAGACAAGTGAAGTGTAGTTTTAAATCACAAAACCCGTAGGGGTAGGGTTTCCCCGTCCTTCATATGTGTTGTATCCAAGCGAGAAACGCTATGGTAGGGGCACGGCATCAGAAATTATGTCTACTAACCGATAGTCTCACTAACGCCGTGCCCTGTCGAGGTTCTGTGTTGTTGTTTAATCCAGCCACCTAAATCTGAGCCAATTTGGTTAATTAATTTGCCGATATATTCATATCTTTCGGATTTGATTAAATCAAAATCTAGTAACAATCGAGTTTGATGGCGCAATATATCTAATTTGGCGTTGAGGGTTTCTAGTTGGGTGAGTTTTTCTTTAGAATAACGCGCAGTAATTAACCCTTCTAGTAAATCGTATAAGCCAGCGATGATTCTATTGCCTAAGAGAAATTTATGATTGTGTGGTAGGCGGTTTAATATGGGGACGTACCATTTAATTAGGTCATAGGTTTTTTGAATTATGGGTAATTCGTTCATGAGTTTACAAATATATATGATGTTGTCAATCATATTGTAGAGACGTTGCAATGC
Organism: Goleter apudmare HA4340-LM2; assembly: GCA_019359495.1. Classification (GTDB taxonomy): domain Bacteria; phylum Cyanobacteriota; class Cyanobacteriia; order Cyanobacteriales; family Nostocaceae; genus Goleter; species Goleter apudmare. Next base: position 36,872 of record JAHHHF010000016.1, on the reverse strand, counting down.
AACGTCTCTAAATGATCGTGGTGGTGAACGATATGATATTGAATGATTTGAATTTGTGTACCATTGTGGGTTATAATTCAAATGCTATGGTAGCAACAACAATTCGTTAACCGTAAAATGATAAAACGAATTTAGCAGCCATCCCCAAAATCTTAAAAAAATTTTCGATCCGCCGTAGGCGGAGGGGGAGTGAAAAGTAAAGAAGTGTAAAGGGCAAGAGGGCAAAAGAGAAAAGGGAAAGGAGTCCTCACCCGGAAACAAGAACAACACGAAAACCGACGTCGTCGTCACGGAAGCCGGGAGAAGTCCTGACGCGGAGCGCACTGCGACAGAGCACTGGGAAGTTGAACCAAGAACCACCGCGCAGCAGACGAAGAGATTGATTATCATTATCATTAACCCACGCTCTACCATCTGTTGGTGCGCCATTGTAATTATCATGGTAATGGTCTTGACACCATTCCCACACATTGCCATGCATATCGTATAACCCAAAGGCGTTGGGGGGAAAAGTGCCTCCTGGGGTTGTTTGCTGACGATATTGACCTTTGGGTGCTGCGGCGTATGTAAAATTCCCGTCATAGTTTGCTAAATCTGTCGTAATTGTCGCCCCAAAATGAAACGGCGTCGTCGTCCCCGCACGACAAGCGTATTCCCACTCGGCTTCACTGGGTAGCCTGTAGGTGCGTCCTGTTTTCTGACTCAATTTTTGACAAAATTCCACTACTTCATTCCAACTCACTGTTTCTACAGGTCGTTTCTCCCCTTGGAAGTTGGCAGGATTATTCCCCATAATCGCTTGATATTGGGCTTGGGTGACTGCATACCTCCCCATGAAAAAGCCGGGAACTGTCACCTGACGCTGGGGACTTTCATCTGTACCTCTTTCCGCTTCCCCTGTTGGTGAACCCATTGTGAAAGTTCCCCCTGGTATCTGTAGCATCTCCAAGGTGACGCCAGTGGCTAAGTTTTCTATTAAATATCTAGCTTCACCGTTGCGGCGGTTGGTGATGCTTCCCTGGGCGTTGACTGTCACTGTTTCAAATTGAAAGGTTTGCAGGGAATTTGAAGATACAGGGGTTGTGTTTCTGGGAGTTGGTGTAGGTTCAGGTTCTGATGTCGTTGTGATATCAGGTATACTGACTTCTCCTGAATCAGACTGTGATAGACGCGGTACTATAATTGCTAAACCCAACCCAGCACCAGCAAAACCAACTGTAATTATCTTACGCCGTGACCAAGGGGTGATGATTTTAGTTGGTGATGATGATGGCGCTACTTGTTGTCGCTGTTGTGGCTGCGGTATGGGTACGGTTGGCGCTACTTGTCGCTGTTGTAGCTGTAGTGATGTGATTGCATCCAACGCTTCCACTGCGGAAGAGTATCGATTGCGAAAGTAATAACTCACCATCCTATCTAACACATCTGCCAACTTGTCGCTGACATTTGCCCAATTACGCCAAATCACTTCATCGCTTGTGGAGTCTGTTGGTAATTCTTGGGGTTGTTTCCCTGTTAAAGCTTGAATCCCTAACATCCCCACTGCATAGACATCACTCGATAATTTCGGTCGTCCGGCGGCTTGTTCGCTGGGCATATAACCAAGACTACCAATGGCAACACTCAAACTTGTTTGACCTTGGCTATTCACTACCATAGCTTCAACTTCTTTGACTGCACCAAAGTCAATGAGCACGATTTTACCATCTTGTCGGCGACGCATTAAGTTCTGGGGTTTGATGTCGCGGTGGATGATATTTTGTTTGTGGACTACTGCTAGGATTTCTAGTATTTCTTGTAAGAGTTTGATGGTTTGTGGTTCTGTTAACTTTTCACCGGGAATGATTTCATAGCTTAAGTCCACTCCATCAATAAATTCTTGGACTAGATAAAATTGCCCTTGTTCTTCAAAGTGGGCAAATAGTCGCGGTATTTGGTCGCTATCATTACCTAAACGGTATAGTACTTGCGCTTCGCTATCAAATAATCTTCTGACGATTTCTAATACTTTGGGATCGGGGTTGGGTTTGAGGTGTTTAACTACACACTTGGGTTGTCCGGGTAAGTCTAAATCTTGGGATAGGTAGGTATCGCCAAATCCGCCACTACCAAGGATTTTGATGATTTTATAATGGTTGCGGAGGATTGTACCAGGCGTCAGCATATTTTATAGCTTGGTAGTGTGCTATTTAATAGGATAAGTGATTTTGCCAGCAATTCGACCCATTTCCCCACAGAAATACCAATTCATCAAAATCGATAATAAACCCAACCCAATTATGTTACAAAATATAAATATGACTAAAATTCTTACAAATAACCAATGACAACTTGCCTTGAGCGTAGCCGAAAGGATAACAAATAATGACCCTTACTAGTTAACCTGATTTGCACCCACGCACTTACTAAAATGACAGCCATCACCTTCAACCTTAACCCCATCATCAAACTCAACGACGACCAATTTTATCAACTATGTCGAGAGAATCCTGATGTTAAATTTGAACGCAACGCCAAGGGAGAAATAATTGTTATGGCACCCACAGGGGGAGAAACAGGGAACTGTAACTCAGAACTTAATGCTGATTTTGTGATTTGGAATCGCCAAACTAAGTTAGGTAAAGTATTTGACTCATCCACCTGCTTTAAATTACCCAACGGTGCAAATCGTTCTCCTGATGTGGCGTGGATAAAAAAAGAGAGATGGGATGCACTCACAGCCGTCGAGAAAGAAAAATTTCCCCCCATTGCACCAGATTTTGTTTTAGAGTTAATGTCTCCTAGTGATAGCTTGGAAGATGCTCAAGCTAAAATGCAAGAATATATAGATAATCAAATCAAACTTGCCTGGTTAATTAACCGCAAAGCACGTCAAGTGGAAATTTATCGTCAAAACCAAGCAGTGGAAGTACTGCAATCTCCTACAGAATTATCAGGAGCAGATGTCTTACCTGGATTTATTTTAAATTTACAGAATATCTGGTGACTGTTCATTGACTCACAGGAATTTCAATCACAAATTCTGCACCTTGTCCAGATTTTGAATTACAAGATAATTTTCCGTGGTGCTTATCTACTATAATTTGATAACTAATAGATAGACCTAATCCTGTACCTTTGCCTACATCTTTAGTAGTGAAGAAAGGGTCAAATAATTTAGCAATATTTGTTTGAGGAATTCCAAAACCATTATCTGAAATGCGGATTGCTATCCAATGATGATTTAATACTTCTGTACGAATACGAATTTGACCTTGTTCACCTCTCAAAGACTCATCCAAAACGTCAATAGCATTACTGAGAATATTCATAAATACCTGATTGAGTTGACCAGGATAGCACTCAATTAGAGGAAGTTTACCGTAGTCTTTAATCACTAAAATTTCTGGATGGTCTGGTTTAGCTTTCAAGCGATTTTGCAGAATCATCAGAGTACTATCAATACCTTCATGGATATTGACATTCTTGACTCCAGCTTCATCTAAACGGGAGAAATTTCGCAGTGACAGGACAATTTCTCGGATGCGTTGAGTACCTACGCGCATAGATTGGAGGAGTTTAACTAAGTCTTCTTGAATAAACTCTAGGTCAATATCTGCAATTTCCTCCACAATTTCTACCGAGGGGTGAGGATAATGTTGTTGATAAAGTTTTATCAGTCGCAGTAAGTCTTGGGTATATTCACAGGCTGGAATTAGATTACCGTGAATGAAGTTAACTGGATTATTGATTTCATGGGCAATACCTGCAACCATATTACCGATTGAGGACATTTTCTCACTCTGGATTAGTTGGGCTTGAGTGCGTTGTAGTTTGTGCAGAGTATTTTCTAAATTTTGGGCTTGTTGCTGTAGTTCAATTTCAGCTTGTTTGCGTTCAGTAATATCAGTTGACACACCTAAGACTTGCTTGACTGCACCATCAGCATTCCGGATAAACGGTGTTTCTCGGCTATATAACCAGTACCATTTACCATTCTCACTTCTTACGCGAAATTCGGTTTCAAAAATATCGCCATCTTGAGCAGTCATAAATTTTCGTAGCTGAGTTTCAACCTTATGCCAATCATCTGGGTGCATGATATTGGGAAGTAAATTTTTTCCCATCTGTTGAATTTCTTCAGGCGAATAGCCAAGCAGAGTGACAATTTCTGTGTTTGCGTAGACATTACGCTGTTCTTCGATATCAAAGATGTAGAGAATATTGGGGGAAGAATCAGCCATGCGTTGAATAAAGTGTTGGCTAGCTTTGAGTTCTTCTTCAGCTTGTTTGCGTTCGGTAATATTAAAAGTTGTCCCCACGAGGCGATAAATTCGATCTGCACTATTTCTCAGAGGATTAATTGTAGTTAACCACCAAGTTTCTTGATTATCGAAAGTCAGACATTCTTCATAGGTAATAGCAACTCCCGCATCTATACAGCTTTGATATCGTTGATGGACAGCTGCACCTTGAATATCACCAAAAGTCTCTTCTGGAGTTTTGCCAAGCGCTTCTGCGTTACTGATTCCCGTTGCTTGCGCTGTAAGTAAATTCCAGCCAGCAAAACGGAATTCGCCATTTTCTAAAACATTAACTACAAATATTAGTTGATTGACACCATCATAAATACTACGTAAGAATTGCTCTTGTTCTTGTAGTTGTGCTTCTACCTGTTTACGTTCACGAATATCACGGGTGATAGTTGCTAAACATAAAGGCTCACCAGTTTCAGGGCTTTTAACCATGAAAATGTTGTAATCTACTGGGATTATTTCTCCTGTCTGAAAGTGTCGGAAACGATATTCACCTTGGCACAGTCCATGTTCCATAACTGTAGGTATGATGCGGTGCTGTACGTCTTCTCTATCTTCTGGATGATGAAAGTCAATAATCTGGAAATCCTGGGCAAATTCTAAATTACTAAAGCCAACTAACCTTCTACCAGCTGCGTTGATGAACAGAGGTTGTCCTTTTAAGTTGGCAAAACCAATAAAGTCATTGCTATTTTCTACTAGTGAGACGAACATTTGCCGTTCTTTTTCGGCTTGTTTGCGTTCTGTGATGTCTGTCACTGTGATAATTAGTTGAGAAATTTGTGAAGTGTTATCTCGTAGAGGCGTGACATTTATTTGCCACCAGGTTTCTTGATTATTAGCGAAGAAAGATTCCTCAAATAACATTGTCTTGCCAGAATTTATACATTCCCTGTAGCGTTGGCGATAGTGATGTGCCATTTCAACAGGTAATCCCTCTGCCATAGTTTTACCAAATAGAGGTTCCAGAGGCATGGGACTGATTTTGAGGATGGTAGGATTAAAGTTAAGGAAGCGAAATTCTGCCCCATTATCTAAAACATCTAGAACATAGATGCCATAATCCACGCCTTCCCAAATACTTTGTAAAAACTGGGCTTGTTGTTGAAATTTTGCTTCTGCTTGTTTGCGTTGCGTAGCTTGCCGATAGGCATCGCTAATATCAAATAAGCAGCCATACCAGACAATCTCACCGTCTTGTTGGCGTTCTGGTCTAGACACCGCCTTTGCCCATTTCTCTTGACCAGAGGGAGTGATAAACCGCCACTCGTATTCAAAATCTTGCAAAGTTTGGGCAGAGTCAGCAATTGCTGCTTGTACGCTAGAAATATCTTCAGGGTGGATATGAGAAAAAGCAAACAAAGCATCTGCTTGCATCTGTTCTGGTTCTATTTCTAAAACATCTCGTGAACCAGAAGAAACATAGGGAAAACACATCGTCCCATCAGGACGGAGGCGAAATTCATAAAGCATTCCCGGTACATTGTCTGCTAGTCGCTGTAACCTCGCTTCACTTTGATGCAATGCGGCGGTGCGTTCCTCAACTCTGGCTTCTAATTCTTCATTCAAGGCTTTTAAAGCTGCTTCTACCTCTTTACGAGCGGTAATCACCTCTGCAAACAGGATAATACCCCCAACATCTCCTGAGTCCTCATACCAAGGATGTATCTCCCACCTCACCCAATCAATTGTGCCATCTGCACGGGGAAAGGCTTCTTCTTCACATTTCTCAATGTTTCCCGTCAAACAGCGTTCGTGAACTTCCCGCCAACGTTCAGCCTCCGGAAATATCTCATATTGAGAACGTCCAATAATTTCTTGGTTCAGCAAGCCGTATTCTTCTCGCCAACGGCGACTTGTGTGCAGGTAGCGCATTTGTCGGTCAAAGATAGCGATCGCCACCGGCATGTATTCTATAAATAGATTCTGCCATTGTTGATGTGCAGATTGAGCCGCAACCACCTGGCGTAGTTCCGTTAGTTCTTGTTGCAGGGAATCATAAGTATTTTTATCTAGAGAAATAAGATTAGCAGCCATTATTTTATTATTTGCCAGCTAGGGGTCTGGAGTTAACTTCAGTATTTATTTTGCCCAATTCCATCAGGCAATACCAATTTAATATGAAGACGCACATAAAGACCCCACCCGCGCTATCGCGCACCGTAGCCTTGGTAAGGGGAGGGTTGGGGAGGGGTGAAATTCTATGCAGCTAGTCCTTTCAGGACAGCTTCGCTAACACAAAGAATTGGTATTAAAAACTTTACCAATGACAAATAACAAATGACGACCCTTACCAGTGATATTTAATTACACCAACTTATTCAATTGATTTTGAATCAGCAATCCTTTCAGAGTGGCATTTTCGGCTTTTAGGGAAGTGTTTTCAGCCTCTAATTCACTAATTCTTGCTTTCAATGCTTCCTTTGTCGTCCCTTGTCTATGAATGACAACTTCTCGATAGATTTCTAAGTTGGCATCCTCATTCATCCATCTTTGATAAGTTTTAGTATGCTCTTGTACGGTATGTCCCATATAATCAGCCATCGTTTTGATAGGAACTCTTAACCGATGTCCGCGTATGGCGTAAGCGTGACGTAAATCATAAGGTTTAAACCCAATATCAGCAGTTCTAAACCTAATTTGTAGTTTTGCTGTTTTATTACTGAGGCTACCTTCATTATCAGGGAACTTGATATTTTTTAAATCAAATAATTCTACCCAATGCGGATATAATGGCGGAATCCCACAACTGCGATCGCCAGTCTTAGTACCCTCTGTCAAACTCGGATTTAAACTGACTAAATGAAAAGAATTTGCTGAGTCTAGAAACGCTGGTATATCCACAGCAAATAATTCATGAGGTCTTAAGCCATAGGTAGCTAACATGCCATACATCCACTGCCATTGTTCTGGTTGAGTGAGATTTTCCTTGCTGGCATATACTGATAGTGGCGTGCCAATTTTGCTAAATCCTTGGATAATTTCCTCATCTGACGGCACTTTGCGAATAGTAGGATGAGGTTTAGGCGTAGCGAAAGCATTAATTGTTTTCAAACCATCAATATTACAGAATTCACAAAACTTTTTTAGCTGCCATACTAAGAAAAATCTACTCGAAGTATTAGGCTTTGTCTTTGCTAGTGCTAATTCTAAAGCAGTTAAAGACATAGGTAAATCTTGTGGTAACTTTTTCAGATGCCTGAGATAATGGGTTTCCCATGTACGTATACCTTGTCTATTTTCTTCATGGGTTTTCCAAAACTCCCGCTCATATTCAGCAATTAATTCACTGATAGGTTTAGTAGAAATTGCTTCATTAATTAACGATATCTTCTGCGCCTGTTTACCTAATAAATCAGGTGTCCATTGAAATTGTTTTGTAATTAACAATAAATCTAATTCTCGCGCCTTAAGTATCGCTGTTTTTACCCCCACATCATTAGCGGCAAAACCACACGAAATTGTATATTGCTTACTTGGGCTACCATTTTTCCCTATATCACCAGGTCTACAAGGAAAAGACCCTTGCAAGCCAATAGTTTTCGCACTGGTTAGCTTCAGCTTAACTTTTACCCGATCCAAACTCAACGCAGAGTTGGCTTGTTGAATGGCGTGTTTAATCCTGAGATATTCACGTTCCATCTTCACCTCTGCATCAGCAGCAGCATGTTTACCTTTCCACTGCTTCCACTTGGATGGTTCCCACTCGTCAATTGGTGTCTCATCCCATTCAGCGTTACGGGGGTTTTTGTCGTTTGTCATTTGTTGTTTGTGCAGAGTCAAAGGTTATTATTACCTATGCCCGATTGTTGAGCCAAGTCGAAACAATGCCCGGTTGTTGAGCCAAGTCGAAACAATGCCCGATTGTTGAGCCAAGTCGAAACAATGCCCGATTTCATAAAATTTATGCGGAATTGTTACCAGAAACACTGAAATTATTAATACAACCTAAAAACACCAGAGGCCATTATGTTAAACACAACTAAAAGACATTTTGTACCATTTATCCTGGTAGCGATCGCAGCCAGCCTCAGCAGTTGTGGTTCTAACCCTAGTTCTCGTCAGGATACAGCTAGCCAAACACCAAATACCATCTCATCCCCAACCCCCAGCCAAAATCCTAGCATCGGTCGGCTAAGAGCTAAAAATGGCGATTCTGAGCCATCCACACCTCCAGTAGCCCGTATTGAAAACACACCAGATGCAGCTCCTAAAGCCGTCACCAATAAAACTACTAACGTCACCCTATACACAAGTGATGTTCAATGTCAAACGCTAGTCCCTCAAAAAGTTTCAGTATCAGCCCAAGCACCTGTCTCAGGGTCAGTAGGTAAAATTTTAGAACAAAGAGACACGGGTGACTTTAGCTTATCTGGCTATCGCGTCAACGTTAAAAATGGCATTGCTACCGTCGATTTACGTGTCGCACCTCAATCGAGACGCAAATTAGCTTCACTTTCTAGCTGCGAACAGTTTGCTCTGTTTGGTAGCCTCCGCAAAACCCTGACAAGTAACCCAAAATGGAACATTAAACAGGTTCGCTTTACTGAACGAGGCGAAAATGTAGAACTTTAATTATTTATTATCGATCATTCTTCTCCTTGATTCAAAGACAGCAACCATTGTTCAACTAACTGAGTTAAAATATCGCTCATTTGTCGGTCTTGTGTGGCTGCGATGGCTTTCAGTTTTCGATGCACTTGCTTTGGTAAGTAAATAGTTGTACGAGTATAATTTGGGTCAGTGCTTTTGCCATAAGCAGTCGCTTTGTTTTCAATTACCTGCGGTTGATCTCTTTGTTGACGACTACGAGCAGCATCAATTAAATCATCAAAACGTCCATTTTTTTTCTGATTATTCAAAGTTACTAACTCCTGAATTTATTCACATATTACATAGCTAATTAAATGTTTGTAAATTGTTCTATCTCATTTTGAATTATTACATATCTCCTTTCCCACCTCGGTATAACAGCGCCATGCAATTTTCGCGTAGGGGTCTTTTACAACATTAACTGGAACCCCCTCTAAAGCAGCTCTTTGAAATACAGCCAACCGCCGAATTCCTGACTGAAACAGTGGTATTTCTGCTTTTAGCAGGGCTGTTCTAGCCTCTTCTCCGGCTTTATTGGGGTTTGGCGGAATCAGAGTCAACAAAATACGATAATTTGTCTTGAACTGTTTGATTGCCTCCACCATTTGCAATGTAGCAGCTAAAGCGATCGCATCGGGAGTGGTAGGTATGACCAACAAATCACATCCCTGGGCGATCGTTTTTAGCTCATTTGGATCTGGTCTGGCTGGTGTATCAATCACAATATGTTCATAAAGCTTTACTAGATTTATTCCTTGCTTTTCATCAGTAACTTTAAATGGTAAACAGCCCCGGTTTGACCAATCTAATGCACTCCGGTTGAGATCACCATCTACTAGCAGCGTGTCCGCCATACTTTGCAGATATGTAGCTAGGTGTAGCGCTGTTGTCGATTTACCCACGCCCCCCTTGAAAGCCGCCACAGTAATAATCATTTTGAACTGCATACACATAACCATCAAATTTTACTACATGCTTAGATATTTAAACATCTGGATGTTTTATACATTTAAATGTTTAAATGCTTATTACATAAAAAGAATAAATGCTAAATATTAGTGCTCTAAATTTATTCAGTAAGTAGCGAGGTACTCGATAAAATAATACTAAGTACAAACTGGGCTAGGACTTACGCAAAAAAACTCTCTGCGTCCTCTGTCTTGAAAAGTTCTGAGCGGAGGAAGCCTCCGCTCAGACTTTTCGCTGCGACTCTGCGTGAGATAAATTCATATTTTCAATCAGCAACGCCCCGAAGAGTTTTATCTAGATAGATAGACAGGTTTACCAAAACGTTCTACAATTTGACTGATTGTAGTAACTTTACCTATTGCTCAATCTCCGCAACCATAGTAAAGATTTTCTAGTGATTCTGCCGTGAAGTGAAATCACAACATTAATATTAAGAAGGTCTTTCGTAAAGGGCAGCAAAAAACATGGATGTAAAGCTGATTTTAGTCGGATTAACAGTTATATTTTCGATTTCGTGCTTGTTCTTTGGTACGAAAAATGGATTTTATGATTCAGAGAACTATCACGGCAATGGTTCTGCACATTAAAACAGGTCTAAAATTCAGCTTCCGACCCCCAGAAATTCCCAAAGGAAAACAGGCGAGGGAAAAAATCTCTGATACCCTGGTTTGAGGGCTTCTCATTACCTAACTTTACCGAACCAACGGGGGTTCGGCGGAGGCGTCCTCCCCAATCAAAAATCTGCATTCTCAGGGTGTAGGGGCGCACTATGAAATTGACCCCTATGATCACAAAACCAAAATTCGCGCAATTCTTGGCTTTTGGGATGTGTCCATGATGATGAGATTTGAGGGGAGGAGAGCATGAGAGATAAGCTGTCGGCATCCTCTCGCGTCGATGCTGGGGAAACTAGCGAATTAGAATGTTTGCCCTATAGTGTCCAGCATCACGATGAGGGTGTATGTTTACTGGTGCGGATGGGCCCATACCGCATCATACTGGACTGTGGCTTAGGGAATATTTCATCACTGGCTCAAGAGTTGGCTAAATCAGCACCAGTGGATTTAGTCTTAGTTAGTCATGCCCACCCAGATCATGCTAGAGGATTGCTGGCACTACATAAAGCTTTCCCACTTTTGCCCATATATGGCAGTGAAGTCACCAGCAAGTTACTTTCACTAAACTGGTTAGACCAAAATCCTCAAGAAATTCCCCAATTTTGTCAAGCATTGCCGTTGCGATCGCCTGTAGAATTCCAAGAAGGTCTAGTAGTAGAATTATTTCCCGCCGGGCATTTACCAGGAGCTGTAGCAATTTTACTCAGCTACACCACCGCGCAGCGTACTTACAAGCTGCTATATACAGGAGACTTTTTCTTATCCAACTCGCGCTTGGTGGAAGGTTTACGTTTAGAAGAATTACGGGGATTACAATTAGATGTGCTGATCATTGAAGGTACTTACGGCACATCCCGTCATACCCACCGCCGCAATCAAGAAAATCAATTAGCAGAACGAATTCATCGGGCGATCGCTGATCGTTGTTCAGTGCTACTCCCCACACCTGCGTTAGGCTTGGGTCAAGAACTGTTAATGCTGTTACGCAGCCATCACCACTTCACAGGACGGGATATAGATATTTGGGTTGATGGTGCTGTCGCCACTGGCTGTGACGCTTATCTAGAATTGTTACCCCACCTCCCCCCATCAGTACAAAACTTCGCCCGTCATCAACCTTTATTTTGGGATGAACGGGTGCGTCCCCGTGTGCGGCGGTTGCAAGCAGAACATCGCCAGACTTTAGGACATGCACCCTCTATTATCCTCACCGACTCTACAGCTGATTTAAGTCAATACTGTCAACCAGATAGCGGCCCTTGGCTAATTCTGCTCCCTGAAAAAATTGATATCAACGTTAAAAAACAATATTCAGCACCCACTACCATTGAAAGTTATCTGCTAGCACAACATAGTGATGGCCCTGGTACAACCCAGCTAATTCATAACTTGCGACCCCAACACGTCATCTTTGTCCACGGTTCCCCTACCTACTTGGCAGACTTGACTAGCTTAGAAGAGTTACAAAACCGTTATCACGTCCATTCTCCAGCCGCCAACACCTTAGTAGAATTGCCCATTGGCGAGACATTTTTACAACCAGCTGCACCAGAAACCCATTATGAAGGCGAACTAACAGAACTGGGAACCGTAATCACCATCACCCTTCCAGACGCCATTACTGCCGATCCACGTTGGCAACAATTTGCAGATACAGGTTTAATAGAAGCCCGTTGGCAAGGGGAAGAAATCGTATTGCGGGGGTTATCGCAACGGGAACTACTGAACCAAAGTAGCGATCGCTTTACTTGGACTGATGTAGATTGCTGTGGTACTTGCCGACATCAAAGAGGTCAACGCTGCTGGAATCCCAATTCACCGTTATATAACTTTAGAGTAACACTTGAAGGTTACTGTCCAGCTTTTGAAAGCTTAAACGATAGTCAAAATAACTCTTAAACTCATCCCCCTGGAAGGAGTGGGGAATGGGGATGTGTAACCAACTCCCATACTTGCCTTTACTCAATTGGTGGTGGATTGCGACGAATTTGGTCTGGTGGGAGAGTAATCAAATTGAAAGCCTGCCAATTATTTGTCAGGTACTTAAATTTACCAATACCAAAATCTTCATTGGTTTTCCAATTATCCCACTTTGTAGTTAAATTTAGCCAGTAATCGCCACCCATACTCAGTAAATAGCGAGCCTGAGAGCGATCGTCACGTTTTCTAGGATTATCAACCACAAGCCGTGCTTGAACAGTGGTAAACATACCACGCACATCATAGGGATTAATTGTGGCTCTACCAGTGGTAGGCCAAAAGTGGAAGTTGTAGCCATTACCAGCTTTGACTGAAACACTACCATCAGATTCATCACGAATATCTGCCAGTTTATTGATATCACCTGCAAAATCTTCTCTATAAGCTGCCCCTACAACTTTTGTTGAACTTTGGAGGAGATGCCATTTATCATCCAACTGACTGAGGTAGTAAGCCTTGATATTTTTTATCTGAACGCGGGTATTAGTTGCACGATTACCTTGAGCTGCTTCATATAATTGCCCCCAAGCAGTCATCGCGTTGAATTTTTTCGGATTTTTGCTACCTACACGAGGTTTAGTTGCCCAACTGTAAGACTTGGGAACACCATGTGGCATTGCCTCGTGAGGTGGTTGCATGTCATAAATGATAGTTGCAATTGAATTAATTGGTTTTGGAGTCTGTGCATCTACTCTGTACACAAAACAACAGCCAAGTACTGTAGCAAATAGACAGAGCAGAAAGCTTATTTTTTTGACACTCATATAGCTAATCTTTGCTATTCAACAGTAGCATTTTACTCTTTGCAACTCCAACCTGTTGTACCAGTGTTAATATCCACTTTTTGATCAACCATCTAATCAGACTTTGAGCATAATCTTGTAACAAAATTTGTGGATGCAGACGGATTGCCATCCACAATCTTGTTCCAGCCTGAATAACCGCATCAATATTGTTGACATCTGGCTTTAAATATTGTTGTGTACAATACTGATAAAACCAAGCTAAACTTTGAGGTTTAAGATATTGAAATTTAGGTGGAGCGGCTTGATAAGCTTTCTGAATTGTCAACAAGCCAGCTTTTTCCACAGCTTTGATTTGAGATGAGCTGGAATTTGAGGATTGACGATATAGAATTTGGTGTTTGGGAACCACAACAAAAAAGCAACGAGTTGCCAATCGCAAATAAAAATCCCAGTCTTCGCAAGGTGTACAGGCAGGATCGAATTCACCTATAGATTCAATTACTTTTCTGCAAATCAGTGGATTAGAGCCACTGGCAAGAAAATTATTTACTAGTAATTGAGCGTAAACCTCACCATAAAAATATACGATGTTACCCGGAAACAAAACTTTTTTTGGACTATCGCTTAAATAATAAGTCCAGCTATAAGCAACTCCTGCCTCTGGATTTTTTTGTAAAGCGGCTAGCTGCAATTCTAGTTTGTCTGGTGTCCACAAGTCATCAGCGTCTAAAAAGGCGATATACTCTGCATTAGCATGAGATATACCTCGATTGCGAGCCTTAGCAACTCCACCATTTTCGTAAGAAAAAAATTTCAGGCGTTCATCGTTGATAGTTTGAAGTAGTTCCAAAGTTCTATCCTTTGAGCCATCATCAATAATAATCAACTCAAAATCCTGGAAAGTTTGCTGCTGAACAGATTGAATTGTTTCTACAATAGTATGTTCAGCATTGTAGGCTGGAATAATGACAGATATTTTTGGCATAGAAAGTAGAGTTTAGGTAATGGTCGATGTGTGCATTAAAATCTAATACCTAATAACTAAATATGCTTCCAGGGACTTTAAATGTTGTGCCAATTTATCATAATTCCAATGATCATGAGCAGGAAAAAGTCAATAAAGTTAGAAATTTATTGACTTTATTAAATTTAACCTTGCTTGCAAATTAATTAATTTTCTGAGCAATCGCATAATGATTTTTCTTCCCAATAGCTTGATTTTAAACTTCACTATCCAGTTGATATAACTGTAACCTTTCTGAACTCTTGGTTCAGGGAGCAAAGTTTGAACATGTATAAATGTTTTGTAGCTCTTCACTACAGGAGCATCCTCTGCCAAATTCCACTTTGCGCGCAGTCGGTTGATGCTTACTTCACACCAGGCTTGACTCCAACGTAAATAGAAAAAGGGCATATCTGACCATGCAAGTGTTTGAGGAGGTACATAAGTCATTACAGAAGCTGGTTCAAAATAGATTGGTTTGCCAGACTGAAGTACTGTTAAACATAGATCATCTTCTTGCCCAATACCCATAACCTGTTCATCTAATAAACCTAATTCCTTGAAAACGTCCATCCGAACTAGAACACAATGAAACTCTATTGCTTGGGTGGGCTGTCGCTTAAACTCTATTCGCACTTTGGATAAAGGAGTTCTAAAGCATGGGCGTCTTATGATCATCCACCGCTCATTCCCACGCTGCTTGAACTCATAACTTCCTCCAGCTATGTGAACTTTTGCAAAATCATCGCCTTCTAAACAAAGGGGTCCAACAATCCAGGCCCCAGTTTCATCGGCACATTTAATTAATGCATCCAGCCAACCTGGTTTGACTAAAACATCATTATCAATAAAAACAACATACTCAGTCTTAACAAAGTCTAATGCTAGATTCCGGGAATGATTCGGATTAAGAAAATGATTTACTCGAATTAGGTGAAATTTTTTTTCTTGAGATTGTGCTTCAAGATAGTGTTTGATGCTAGAAGGAGAATTGACATCTACATATATAAGTTCAAAGGGTATATCGGTATTTTTATATATATTTTCAAGTGATTTCTGAGTGTAACTATATCTTTCTCTGGGAACAACAATAAGAGTTACTTTGGCTTCTTGCATAGGACACCTCGATGGCTGAATGTCAATTTTTGATTTTGGAAATATTAAGCAGATGAACCGTTTAAGGCAATAATCAATTCAAATATTATTTAACGATAAACTTTTGATAAAGATATTGATTAAAGACATATCGATGAATCCAGATTGTGGAAGCAGTTAGCATTACTAAATTAGAAACAAGCACGGCTACAGCTACCCAAAATATTCCCCAATTTATTGCTATTAATATGGCGACAGTAAACACTATAGTAAAAGCTGTATTTAAGTAGAGCGAGATATCGGTTTTATCTATAGCATTAAGTAGTAAAGAAGATGACCAACCAAAAATACGTGGTATCACAGATAAGCAGATTATTATTAATATTGGAATCGCTGGAATCCACTTATCTCCAAATATAATTGGCACATAAAAAGGAGCTAAAAATGATTGTAATAAAATAATGGGGATGACAATAAATGAAACATTTTTCAGTCCACCAAAATATCTTTGTCTAAACAGATAATAGTCTTCACGGACAGCGCAAATATGAGGAAACAAAGCCGACATAAAAGTGTTGATCACATTCATACTGATTCCTAATCCAGCATTGAATGCAAAATAATATAATCCTAGAGCTTCAACTCCTAAAAATTTACCAATCACTAAATAATCCAAGTTGCCCCTGAGTTTATTCAAAATCTCAACTAGAAGTAAATTTTTGCCAAAATTGGTGACCTCTTGCCATTTTTCTAGTGTGAAAGATTTGGGAGGTCTCCAAGAGTGATTCATCCAGTTGATGACAATCCAAACTGGAGTGGTCAAAACCATAGGCACAACGATCGCCCAGATTCCCATACCCAACAGAGCTAGAATTACAGTCATGATATTGCTGAGTAGTGACTGCGTAGCATTTGTTATTGCAGTAACTTTTAGCCGATTTTCTCGTTCAATCAGGGCATTATGAATGTTGTAAAGCGGCATCATTAAGTAAATTAAAGCACTGGTACACAGAGGCCAAATAAGCTGGTTATTTCCATAAAATTGAGCAACGGGAAAGGCAAAAAGACACTGAATAATAAAAATCAAGCCACATAGAATCCAATTCAACCAGTAGGATGTATCACATATAGTTTTGACATCCCTCTGATCAGCCTGGACAATCTTAGCCCCAATCCCACCTCTGAGAGTGAAAACAGTCGCAAAGTCAAAAACGGTATAAATAACAGCCATTAGACCGTAGTCTTGGGGGCTAAATGTGCGAGCTAGAGTAACTGTCGTTCCTAAGCGGAAAATACGATTTACTAGTTCTGCTCCGCCTAGCCAACCAACATTACGGATAAATTGACCCGATAATATTTGCTTTAGCTTATGAATTAGCATCAAAATACAGTTACAGTGCTATAAATAGGGTGCAATTAAGCCTTTTTCTGCAAGCTTTGGGACAATAGAACATCACGCAGTTGCTTACCAACACTCTCAGATGAAAAGCAATTTTCTATCCGAGATCGAGCACGCTTGCCCAACTCACGCCCCCAAGGTTCATCATCCAGAATGCGTCCCAGTGCTGATGCCAATGCTGTTGCATCTTCTCGTGGCACAATCATTCCACCAGAAACTTCGCCCCTCTCAAGAATGTCGGATACACCGGGAGCATCAGCAGCTACGACGGGTAGGCCACAGGCCATTGCTTCAATCGGTGCTACGGGAAAACCTTCTTGTCGGGATGGCAAAGTATAAACATTAGCTGCTGATAAGTATTGCTGAATAACATTGCGATCGCTCACAAATTGATTCAGCCATTGCACGCCTTTTAACTGCATGGTGTCAAGGCGCTGACGCAAGCGTTCGGCGTCACTTCCCGTTCCTACTAGTAGCAGCCGCAAGTCTTGATCGGGACGTTGATTGCAGATTTGCTGCCAAGCCTCCAATAAAACATCTAATCCTTTGCGTTCGATCTCAACTCGTCCATGCCAGACAACTACCTTGGCATTGTGGGAAATTCCCAGTGCGGCTCGTGCTTGAGTGCGATCGCTCACTTGCCAAGTTGTTATGTCTACTGGGTTGAAAATCCGAGCTATTTTGTGAGAGTTTATCCTGTAACGAGATTGAATTCGTTCAACCTCAGTTTGTGTAGCCACGATCGCACCTGTGCAAGTACGAAATGCCAGCCATCGTGGCAGAACCTCCAGAAAACTTTGAGTGCGATCGCCTCCTTGGAAAGTCGCAAACACTGGTAGACGCATCATTTTTCCCAGAACTACGCAACTATCGAAGCGAGCATACTCATACTCTTGACACAATATTGCTTGACAATTCTCACGCCGCAGTTCCTGAGCTAACAAACCTAGAGGTGTAGAGAGATACGTTCCTAAACTCTTGGCTAAATCCTTCATGGGTGTAAGCAGAGAACGGCGAATTGTACTGTCATCCTGAATATCTTTAAAAGACTGTGCCTCGCTTGCTGCATAAAGATGCAGTGAATTACGCCGTACAGTACGATAAGCATGATATGTACCTGAAGGAGGTAGCACACAAATCATGGCACCAGTAGGTAGATGAGTAAAACGCGATGGTTGATCAACACGAGCAGATATGCAAAACAGTACTGTCCGGACACCAACTTGTTTGAGAGCATTGATGTAGCCAAACATCCAGCTGCCGACAAACTCCTTACAGAAAGTCTCGAAAGAAATGTTGATGCTATCTAAAAAATCATCGATCAAATCGTAACAGTGCAGTAAGGCGATCGTTGGTTCGGAGGTTTGGCTCAAAGAAAATGATTCCCTATCGTGTTGCACAGTTAACTGTAAACCAGAGTACTTGTTCATGCTTCTAACCTCGGATCGCTTAGAGTCAGAGGCTTTTTCATCAAATGCAAGAAGTAATTAGCAACTTTAGTTGGGAGAATTAGTTTCAAAAGCAGCTTGATGACTAATTTTTGAGTTGTTTTATCTAGTAAAACTTTACGGTTGAGGCGAATTGCTGACCATATGTGTTGCTGAACTTGGCTAACACCACTGGTATGACTACGATGTTGCAAATACAGACCAGCAAAATATATATGGAAGCTGACCATTGTATACTTTTTGAGATATTGAAGTTCTGGAGGAGCTGCTTGATATGCCTTTTTCATTGCGATGAGGGCATCTTCCTTCATCTTTTCAATGTTAGATGACATTGCTCCAGGTGTTCGACGATAAAGTATTTGGTGCTTAGGCATCACAACAAAATACCAACGAGTTGATAGCCGCAGCCAGTAGTCCCAGTCTGCACAACCAGGGCAAGCAGGATCAAAACCACCAGTAGATTCCAGCGCTTGCCTACGTATCAGAGTATTTGAGCCGTTATGAATAAAATCACTAACTAACAACTTTTCATAAACATGGCCGGAAAAAGCATATTTAGGTGATGGCAGAAATGATAAAGGTTTTCCTTGTTCATCTACATCCATAAAACAAGTCCAGCTATAAGCAACTCCTGCTTTTGGATTCTGTTCCAAGGCCATTAATTGTAGTTCCAACTTATCGGCTGTCCACAAATCGTCAGCATCAAGAAAGGCAATAAATTCACCAGTTGCATAAGATATACCACGATTTCGAGCTACTGGAACCCCACCATTTTCATAGGAAAAAATCTGTAAGCGCTCATCTTGAATAGTCTCAACTATTTCTACAGTCCTGTCTTTTGAGCCATCATTAATTACAATTAACTCAAAATCAGAAAAAGTTTGTTTTTGAACAGATTCGATTGTTTCTGCTATAGTTTTTTCGGCATTATAAGCAGGAATAATCACAGAAGTTTTGGGCATATTCTCACTATCAATAATTACCACAGAAATGAATTTTCAACGTGCGATCGCTACTATGCGCTGACGCAGAATATAAACATAAGATAAAAATCTTTTGTAACCATCACTCCCAAACCACTGCATGAGAGTAATCGCAATAGTTAACCGCACAAATTCTTGTGAAAAGCAAAGCCAAGGATAGTAGGCCACTGCTTGAGCGCGAAAACTAGCTGCCTTTTGCCAATCTTGTGCCTGGCTTTGTAAAGCTTTCCAAGCTAGACATAAATGAGCAAAACCATAACTGCGGTTTTTCAAATACTGCAACTCGGATGGTGCAGTAAAAAAAGCTTTTTCAATCACAATTTCAAAACTTCGTGCCATCGCTTCCCAATTTCTGGATGCACTACTTGAGCATTGCCGATAGTAAACCAAAGGTTCCTTTACTACCTTGAAAGCATAGCAAGATGCCATGCGTAGCCACATATCCCAATCTTCTAGATATGAGCCTAAATTTCGATCAAACAGTCCGACAGTCTCAAAGCAGGAACGACGAACCATTGCTACACTGCCACACTCAACAATGTTGTGTTCAGTCAGCTTTTGCCAAACATCACCCTCTGCCTGATTTTTAAATACCCTACCTGTAGGTTTACCTGTCTCATCAATGTAAGCAACCCAAGTGTATACCAGCGCAACTTCTGGATTTTCTTCCAGAACATGCAGTTGTTTTTCTAGCTTAGTTGGTTCCCACAGATCGTCAGCATCTAGAAATGTTATGTACTCCCCGGTTGCATGAAATATTCCTGTATTGCGTGCTCCTGCTAAACCTTGATTTTCCTGATTAATCAGTCTCACTCGTGGGTCTTTTATTTGAGAAATCCATTGTTCAGTCTCATCTAAACTACCATCATTAACAACTATTACTTCAAAGTCAGTAAATGTCTGGCTAAGAACATTTTTCATGGTTTCAGGAAGATAATTCATAGCATTATAGGCTGGAATAAGCACAGAAATCTTCGGCATATTTAGCTCCTGATGATAATATTAATTATTAAACAATCAGTATTTTATTACTGAAAATATAAAGTTGAGTGAACCCGATTTTTAGGCAATACTTAGCATGGCTCATGTTTTATAAAAGTTTCCTGATCTTCTTTAAATACAAATTCTTTTCTAAATGCAATTCCAAGTATCAATAAACCAGGCCAACAAATATAAGCTAAAGTTTCTATATTTTCGGCAAAAGTGAAGAAGAACATAACTAAAAGGATGTTTAATCCAACCTTTGCCTGTTCATTAGTTTGAGCTTTAATCAGCAAATCGATAAAACTCCATAAAAAAGCTACTGCTAAAGCAATACAGCCAACTAATCCATGACTATACAAAATTCCAAACCATGCATGGTGAGAACCAATCGGTTTGTATGCCACTACTGCTGGTCCCTTTGCCTCCATGCGACCATGCCCCCAGATGGGAGCTTCGTTCCACCAGGACTCTCGTGCCATACGCCCTAATCTAGCCCGTACTTCTGAAGAACCAGAACGAGCTTTAGTAAACCGATCATTGAAATTTTCTAAAGTACTAATCAATGTTGATGAAAATATGCCCATCAAAGTACTAACAAACCCTGTCAATAAATGTACCCAAGGACGGACAATATTCATTAATATCCACATCAATAATAAAACCAATGGAAGGCACACTATAGCTAACCTAGATACAGATCCAAAAATCATTGCAACAGCACCAACCATTCCCAAGTATCGCCATTTTTTATTAAGTTCCTGTTGAGCAAGGCAGAAGTAGATATTACCTATCAAGCCTAAAGCAGGAGCCCAGGGAGCAAACAATTGTAACCGGGGTTGATACTCATCCAGAACATAGAATAAATAGATACTATAACTATCACTTACTCCTCCAAATACTTTGAGCGGAGAAACATAAGAAAAGTTAGGAAGTTTTAAGAAATGCGCCAGGCTACAGATAATGATTATGATCAAGCTTTGTAAGCACAAGATGCATACGGCTCGATAGATGATTTTGGAACGGATATTGAGATGACCTATTAGAGGAAATAACGCTAACAGTCCCCAATTTCTATACCACATAAATGAGGATTTAAATATTTGACCTATACCTAAATCAAAATTTAAGTGCCCGACAATTAAAGCTACTTCTATAATCAGCATGGCAATAATCCATACCCAAGCTGATGAGGAGATAGTGATTTTTTCGGTTAGAAGTGTCTCTTCAGTTTGAGTCCAGCACTTTCTCAGCAGATAAAATGTTAAGAAAGATGCTAATAATGTGGCACACACATACTGCGCGCCTATTAAATAAATTGGATAAGTACCAATAATGTAGTACCAAACTAGAGATTCTGGAAGATTTTGTGGCTTAATGGAAATTCTGCTCACTGATTATTTAGTAAATAGTGAATACAATAAGGCTGAAAGATCATGATTTCAGGTATTGGCTTTAAATTTCCGACTTTTACGGTTGTAAAACCATAGCGATACTACTCCTGTAGTTAAGAAAAAAGAACCTATAACTGTACCTAGTAATACAAATTTAGTCTTAGGTGAAGTAGCTTCTTCTGGCAAACTAGGCTGTGATAAGACTGAAAATTGCGGATAGTAAGCAGAGATATTTGACTTGCCTAAGTCTAATCGAGTTAAAGTCGATGAAAAAACAGCTTCTGCTATTTTGGTGTTACGTTGAAGACTATCTAACTTTGACTCATGTTGAGATAGGGATATGAGCCTAGATTCTAGGTGATTAATCTGTTGGTCTAACTCCTGAGCTTGTCCTTGAAGTCCTTGCTGCTCTGTCTGAAGTGAAATCAATTGTTGGAATAAAATTGATCTTTCCGAGGATGAGCCAGATGAACTACCGCTACTCAGATTTAGTTTTTCTATAGTAACTTGAGAGATAGGTCTTCCCAGAAGAAATTGAGATTGCTTAAAAAGTGCTCTAGCAGCTGCATCCTTCTCCATCTGTTTAGTAATTATGGCAGGATGAGTAGGGAAATACTTAGCACTCAAATTAGCTAACTGTGCACTAGTTGAGCTGTAATCAGCTAAGTAACGTTGAAACAACGGATTAGATTGAAGTGCTAGAGCATCAACAGCTTCTTGAGCAGACAAACCTAAACTAGCTGATAGTTGCCTGAATTTAGCACCTACTTGTTTCAGTTGGGCTAGAGTTTCAGCTCGTTGCCGCCGTAATCCTTCAACGTTAACCGAGAGATCTCGTAGTTGATCACTCGAACTCAAAGGTGAATGAGCTTTGTACTCAGAAAGTTTTTGTTGAGCTACTAGTAATTTTTTATCAGCGTTAGTGAGAACTGCTTCTAAACTTCGGTCTTGTTTAACATTCTCTTCCTTTCTCAGTTCGTCTAATTTCGCTTCTAAAGCACGGTGAAGAGCGATCGCTTTTTGCCGTGCCTGTTGAGGGCTATCTCCTACAATCTCAAATTGCATGAGGGTCGTGTTATCTAGGATTTTAATCCTAGGTTTACCAAAATTCTCTATAGACATATTGAGATTATTAGCTGCTGTTTCTATAACCTCATTAGTCAGAGCTATGAATTTGTAGTTTTCCCTAGGATCGGAAGATTGGCTGTTGAAACCGGGATCACTGTTGGTAGAGGCTTGACCGATTCCTGGTAAAATCACATTTGTAGAAGTTTTAGCTCCAGGGAAAGCGATCGTCCACTCACTTGTATAATTGGCAGGGATTTTTTTCAAGGCCAGTAAAGCAAAGCTCCATATTATGGCATTAGTCAGCAGCCATAAAAAGAAATAACTTTTTCTACTTTTTAGAATATTAGACGGGGAAGAAGAAGAACGAGGGATTACTGTAAAGTCAGACATTCAGATATTCCCATTATTTAAAGAAACCTACAAACTAATCATTTTCTAGAATTTTGGTGCTTGGTCAATATTCTGGGAAGTAATTCCTCTATCACTTTCATCATGCTGTTTACTTTTCTCTAGCACGGTTGGCTGATTCTTAAAAGAATTATCCTGTTCACTGATATTTCACCTGGTTTTCTCCGGCTTTAGATGTAGCTTATATTCATGGAAAACGCATGAATATAAGCTATATTTTCTAGCTTTTTTTTACTGATAACACTTTTTTGGGAATTTTAGTAAATTCACTAGATAAGCCAGAAATATCTCCATACAATTTGAGATTTTCAGCAGTAATCCGATCCCAGTTGTAATTCACTTGCACATATTTTTGTGCATTATGAGCCATCACCCCTAGTTCCCGTGGGTGATGAATTGCCCAGTCTAAAGACTTAATACATGAGTCTAAATTTCCAGATGCAAACAGCATTCCCCGTCCCCCATTAATCAATTGTTGGTGGGGTGGGATGTCGCTTGCTAAAACTGGTATACCTTCTTGCATCGCTTCTAACATTGCTAGAGGTAGTCCTTCTAATTCAGAAGGAAGGACAAATAACCCTGCTCCCCGAACAATCTCCCAAAGACGAGTTCCTCGGAGTTCACCGGCAAATACGATATCTCGATTATTGGCTACCTTTTCTAATAGATTGGATGTGAAGGATTTAGTATCGCTGACACCACCAGCCAGAACCAGTTTCCATCCAGCTGGTTTCAAAGCTGAGAAGGCTTCAACAAGCAAGTCGGGACGCTTTTCTGGAACTAGTCTGCCCAAAAACACAATATAACGCCCTTGCTGAAGACCTAGCTGCTTACCGTAGGTGAATTTGGGGTCTGAAACACCGTAGCTGGCGGGGGCATTGGGGATATAGACTGTCTCTCTACCGTAAGTTTGCCAAAAGTAGTTTTGTAGTGCCTCTGATACCACAATGATTCCGTGGGCAAAACGGACTGCGGTTTTCTCTCCTGTGTGAATTAAGCGAGTAGAAAAATTACCCCACTTTGCGCGTTGCCAATCTAGTCCTTGGCAGGTAACTACAATTTTGGTAGAGTTAACGATTCTCGGTAAACAGGTAAATAAAGATGGGCCGAGAGCATGGAAATGAACAATATCATATTCTTTGCCAATGGATGCGATCGCTCCCAAGGCTGAGGTAACAAAAGCGTCTATCCCTTTTAAATGCACACTGGGCAAAGATATAACTCGGACACCCTGAAAATCATAACTTTCGAGCCAAGAACCGTGAGTATAGGAGGAGCGGGCGAACAAATCTACAGAGTGACCCTGTGCAACCATACGGGGATACACCTCTGCACAATAATGTTCAATTCCTCCTTGTTGGGGTGGTAATCCTTTTGCACCGATGACAGCAATTTTCATAGTCAAAATTTATGCTCCGCAAAAACCTGTAAAGAGTGATACTGAGTACATCTATATATTTGCCGCGTGGGTATTAAGTCAATATCACTACTGTTCTTCAATAAAGACTTTGTGTTGGATTTAACCACTACTTGAGATAACTAGCCAACAACTGAAAAATTTCGCTTTTCCCAACGAACAAACATTTCGTTATACACATCTCTGATCA
This sequence comes from Goleter apudmare HA4340-LM2, assembly GCA_019359495.1. GTDB lineage: Bacteria > Cyanobacteriota > Cyanobacteriia > Cyanobacteriales > Nostocaceae > Goleter > Goleter apudmare. Next base: position 12,286 of record JAHHHF010000016.1, on the reverse strand, counting down.
CGGTACGAGCCGCATAGGGTTCTGCTGCGCGTACACAGGACACACCAGGATAATTTTCTGGATGAAGTATTACTTGTCTTAAGGCGTCGGCTAAACACTCTGGAGTTCGCTGTTCACACACAACCCCATTGTCAGAAGATAATAACTTTGGTGTTTCACCACATCTAGTAGTAACTACTGGTGTTCCACTGGCGAGTGCTTCTAGAACTACTAAAGGTAGACCTTCGTAGGCACTACTGAGAACAAAAACATTACTGATTCGATGCAACTGCGCTAATTCATCTCTGGCGACGGCTCCCAACATCGTCACGCGATGAGACAGTTTTAATTGAGAGATTTCTGCACGTAATGCCGTCGCCAATTCTCCATCTCCGGCAATCAGCAAGTGAGTGTTTGGTTGATTTAAAGCTGCGAGCGCACGTACTAAAAGAATAGGATCTTTTTGGGGATGTAGCCGACCAGCAAACAGAATGAAACGGGTGTCCTCGTTCAAATTCAGCTTTTTAGCCAGTTCACGTCTTTGTACTTCCTGTTGTATCTGAGTCCACGGGTAAAAAATCTCGTTATCAAAGGAATTTTTGATATATGCAACTCTGTCTTGTATTAGAGGATACCGTTGTTTATACAATTGTGCCGAATCTGTATTACAAGAAAAAATCTGGCTAAATTGCCGCACTAGCAAGCTTTCTAAAGCAAAATATGCTGCGGGAAATCTCCGCCACAAAATTGCATTTTTATCACCCTGAGCTTTCATTTGAGTATTAATATCATTATGAATAAAAAGGGTTTTCTCTCCTTGCCATTTCCAGGCGGCTAAACTTGGCTCGATCCGATGAAAGTGCATAAAATCGGAGGTGAAACAACGTCCCAGGAGTGCTGTAGTATACTTGATTGTCGTTGGTAAAAAACTCCTAAAATTATCATTTTCTAGAGTAAACAGGGGTAGAAAGCTAATTTCTCTACCAGCCAGCTCTGCTTCTTGCCATTTACCCACAGATTGATTGCGATCGCTTCCTGTACCTACAAGTCGCACATCAAATTCACTAGGGGCATACTTAATAAATGTATTTATTAGTGTCTGTATTCCTCCGATCGTCGAGTGCCAAGGATTGAACTGGTAAAAAATAGTTAGAACTGGTTTATGCATCATTTTAAATTACATAGAAAGTTTCTTTATATACCATGTGCAGTAGGTTTTTTATACAATTTTATAACCCGAAGTCGGAAAAATTACTTAAAGAATATTTTCAGTATTTACTATTTGGAACTGTATTACTTTAAACAATTCATTCAATACTATCTAGTGGATATGATCACATCTAACACAGACAGCATTCTATGAGAATATAAAACTATCCACTAAGTTATCCGCTTGGATATTAGCTTCATGCAACAGGAAATTCAGCAAGATTCAGTTTGTGAAAGCAACTTGCACTCTCTGGAATTTATTTACAGTTATTTGCTAGCCGATATTTACTTCAATAACTAGTAAGCTGCCGTATTTCCTCAGGAAGTAGTAATTTGATATTAGCACTTTACCCAAATTTCATTTAACAACCTAAATTGACCTAAGTAGTACTGTTTTTCTTCACTAACTCTTCATGGATAAGCACAGAAAAATGTTAATTAGTAGCACTAGTTACATTCTATAATTGACTAATAGGTATCTTATATAATTAGGTATTCCTTATAAATACCCTTGACCTACAAAAATTGGGGCGACTCATGTTGTATTTTTTACATGCTACTAAACAAGCAGTTTTATTTCAGAGGAAATCTATTTTCAAAAAAACTTAGCAGTAAAATCACAAACTATAGCTACATATTAATATTTAGTATCTAGTAATACTGCTAGCATGACATCATCATGAGTTTAACATTGCAGGGTGTATCAAGACATGTTATTCATTAGTCTCATCTTAAAAATTTACGATAGATTAAACCGAAAAGATCGTTTATTAATACCTCTGCATGCTAGTTCTTGGATACTATTATTCTTAATATCTGTACAACAAGGATTTAGTATTTGGATACAGATTGCCTACAAAGAAACAGTTGATGGAAAAACTCTGAGCTTATCAATACATAAAGAAGCCCAAAATCTACTTAATGCTTTGATAGACGAAGCAATAAATCACCGAAACAAACCAGATAATAACCAGAAAATTACTTTCATTAATACTTTAAACAACATACATGATCTAGTACAAAATAACACTATTGAAGTTCAGCATATAAATCTAATCAAAGACACTTACTATATTTGGAAAAACCACTATCAAAACCAAACACTCCTAGCTTCCACAAACACAGAATATGCCCTAGCACAAGAGAATACATTCGATTTATTACGCTTTCAAATTCAAAAGATGTTGCAGGAAAAGGAGAAGTTGCTGGTAACACACAGAAATCATTTACAACATCTCCAAACTTTAAACAACATCGTTAATACTCTTGTCTCAACATTCATCTTGCTAGGAGTTTTACTGAACCTCTATTTTTTACGTCAACGAGTCGAGCTTCCCCTGCGTGATTTGATCAAAATAGGTCAACTATGGCAGGTAGGTCAACTGGAAGCCCAACTTGGTTATAAATCTCGAGATGAAATTGGTAGACTGACTGAAATTCTCAATGAAATGGCAAGTAAAATTAACCAGCGACAGCAAAGCCTCAAAGCACGAAACCAAAGACTGGAATATCTGATTAGTGCCCTTTCCCATGACTTGCGTACCCCTTTACTAGCTACCAGAAATACTTTAGACTGCACGATTAAAGGAGTATTTGGTGAAGTTAATAGCTCATTAAAAGAGGTGCTACAAGAGCATCAACAAGCTAATGATGATCTCCTCAAGTTTGTAGACACCCTTTTGGATATCTCTCGTTATGAAGCTAATGATAAAACTCACAATCCACTAATGTGCGATCGCTTGAATTGGGAAACAGTATTTATGAAAGTAATTGCTCTGATCAAAGCTACTTTCCAGAAAGACCTAGACTTTACTTATAAAATTTCTTCATCTTTGCCAGTTATCTATGGTAACAGGTTAGAAATTCAACGAGTTTTACAAAACCTGCTTGATAATGCTGCACGTGTGAGTCAGCCCAAGCAAGAAATTTCTCTGAATGTAGTAGCTATTGGAGATACCCAAGTAAAAATTTCTGTTTCAGATCATGGTCCAGGTATTCGACCATTGGAGAAAGCAAAGCTCTTCCATCGCTTCATTCAGGGAAGAAATCGCTATCGTGGTAAATCCGGACTTGGTCTATACCTATGTCGTCAAATTGTTGAAGCTCACGGAGGCAGCATTGGTGTCGATAGTATTCTGGGACAGGGCAGTACCTTTTGGTTTACCCTTCCAGTAGCTCAAATCAGATAATACACGCAAATTTCGCAAATCTTCCATACTTCGTTCAGGGAAACTACTGCTACAGAAAGAGCATTGAGGAAAATTATGATGAAGATTACTGAAAAGAAGACAGCACAAATTCTACTAGTAGACGATCACCCTTTGATCCGTAGGGGAATGAAGGGGCAATTTTCTCTTGAAGCTGGCTTGAAGGTAGTGGGAGAAGCAGAGGACGGTGCACAGGCTATTGAATTAGCTGCTCAACTCCGTCCAGATGTAGTGTTGATGGACATTGATCTGCCCGTCATAGACGGGATCACAGCTACACAACAGATAAAAAATGCCGATATTAATACTCGAATCATTGCTTTGAGTGCATTTGATGATGATACTCAAGTAGTAGGAATGCTTGCAGCTGGTGCCGATGGCTATTGTCTTAAAAGCATCAAATGGGAACAACTCATTGCTGTCATTCAATTAATTCTCCAAGGTGGTGCTTATCTCGATCCACCCATAGCCCAAAAAGTTTCCCGGATGCTCAAACCTGCTCTGCTCTATCAAGAAAAGACTGTATCTGATGTGCTACAGCAAGTGATTTTAAGTCATCGTGAGCGGGAAGTCCTAAAACTGATTGCTCAAGGATACTCAAATCAAGAGATAGCCCAAGAACTATACCTCTCATTAGGAACTGTCAAATCTTACGTACGCATGATACTTAATAAACTCAGCGTTGATGATCGCGTCCAAGCAGCAGCCATAGCTGTTCGAGATGGATTGATTTAGTTAAGTTTGCAAGACACTATACAAACTTTCATGTAGATCCACGGCAGTAGTAACCAAGTACATATCTGGCTCCATAGGCTGTTCCGAGCACAAAATACAAGGCTTAAATAATAGGTGATGAAAATCATCTGGCATGGGTAGGCATATAACCAGAACGTGAGGATCAAATAGAGTCACCTCTGCAATTGTGGGAATACCATAGTAGGGGAATACTTCTGCATGTTGCTTGAGGCAGTAGCCACTGACACGCTGTACTGTAGTAATGTTATTACCAATAATCATGATTCTATATAATTGCATATTAATTAGCCTAAATTTCTAGCCTTGGGGAACAATTAAGGTACTTAAATTAGTTGTGGTAAATTTGTAATTTCTTTAGGGAAATGTAGAGTCACCAGGCAAGATATAGGAATCAGATCTGATTTTCCCTAAAATCCAACTGTTTATCAGGAAGCTAACCTCATCTGTCTTTTTGCCCTTAGTGTAGCTTTACCTGAAGGAGTTTCTTACCCTAGATGTAATTTAAAAACTCAAGTATAAAATTTGTTCATACCAATTTTTGATTCAGATTAATCATAAAGCTTACGACCATTTCTACGCTACAACCAAGCGGATAGCTAGCTGGATAATTCTATTGCCCTAACAGGATACTGTACACAGATATCTCACAAGTAGCCATCAGATAGTATTTTCTATACCTGTTTAAAGATGAAACTGTAATAACACGGGAAAAAGTTTCACTATCAAATATTTATGTATAGGAATCCGACTTGATCATTGCTAAGAATACTGAGGAACAAACCTTTGTATGGCAAGCTTATAACCAAATTTGTTTTGCAAAAATGAAATATGAGTCCTGTAGTATCTACGCAATGTTAAAAAAACATGAAGCTAAACACTATTATAATTTATGTCTCTTACGCAAGAATATCAACTTTTCGTGATTCAGCTTTCAGGAGCCTTAGATTTACACAATAATAAAGCCTTGAGTGTACAGTTTGCTAACTTGTTGCCTCAGCCTCATCACCTTTGGGTGATTGATCTTGTCAACGTTGATTTTATAGATTCTTCAGGTTTATCTACACTAGTTAACGGACTCGCTACTTTACGCCAAAATGGTTGTCGCTTGGTCATTTGTAATTTGCAAGCACCTGTTCGGATCATCTTTGAACTCACTCGGCTAGATTCAGTGTTTGAAATTTTTGAAAGTTACGAAGCCTTTCTGACCACAGTTAACGTTCGTCAATAAAGCTATTACTTGGGCACTACAAACAGGCAAAAGTAAAAAAAATCCTAGATACTATATTATGTCTGACTTCCAACCAGTTCATCTACCAGTTCTCGATGACCGATACACAGAACGTTTTGCTGGTTTACCAGTTCATCCTTCTGTACAAAGCAAAATGAAGCGCATCATCGACATTCTAGGTGCTTGTGTAGGACTGGGGATAACAGCACTCATCATCATTCCTATTGCTATAGCTATTTACATAAATGACCCTGGACCTATCTTCTACAGTCAAATTCGCTGTGGTCTGAATGGTCGCCTTTTCCGAATCTGGAAATTCCGTTCAATGATATTGGGGGCTGATCAATGCAAGCATCTAGTTAATAATCAGGCTAAAGACCATCATATATTCAAAAATGAGAACGACCCTCGCGTTAACCGTGTAGGTCAAGTTCTGCGTCGTACTAGCTTAGACGAACTTCCTCAGTTCTGGAACGTATTGCTAGGAGAAATGAGTCTGGTTGGCACTCGTCCTCCTACTCCCGACGAGGTGGTACATTACTCAAGCCACCACTGGGAAAGGCTGAATATCAAACCGGGTATGACTGGTGAATGGCAGACAAATGGTCGCTCCAGCATTAAATCATTTGAAGAAATTGTTGGCATGGATCTAAAGTACCAACGCCAGTGGTCTATTTTTTACGATCTTAAATTGATACTGAAAACGCTCAAGGTTGTTTTTAATAGGAACGGAGCTTATTAGCTCGACTGCATCGAAAATTAAGCACTAGGTTTTATCTTTAATTTTTTTTAACAAATATTTCTCCACTAGATATTTGTATAAATATTTTTTCAATAAAGAGTTATTCAATTCACAGTCTACTTACGAATTAGCAAATAAGCCGAGAGTCCAGAGCGGAAATATTGACTCTGGACTCTTGACCTTCGACTAATTAAGTTATTCAGGATTTGAGTCTGTGTAACGGTTGCGGATGCGTTCAGCTTCCGGACAGTCCTCAGTCATTAGAGGTTCTACATTACCGCGTGGCACTGAGGCTAATTTTTGTGTTACAGCGCCAATGCTTTCAAGGCGAACCATCTCTTCCCAAGAACAAACTTCGTCCTCTTCTTCTGTTTCATAGCGTAGAGTCACTAAATCTCCCTCTATATCGATGATGCGGGCACGTTCGATCCAGCGTTGCTGGTCCCGCAAAAATACACATACCTCCCGCCCATCGCAACACAACTGATAAATCTTGCGGTGTAGCATGTACTGCTTCTGCCTTTTTAAACAACGTAGTTAAACCTGTCAAAATCTGGGTTTTATCCCAGTACATAATACCCTTGAGAGTTAAGCTTTACGGCTCAGTATAAGTACAACTTTTGACCCTACCCAATATTTGCTTACAGTTATCAAAAATCTAGGGAAATTTTGGGTCATAAACTAGTAACTACTGCACCAGTGGCACTAAATCTCCTTCAGGCTCATGAAAGCGAATGTTTACTTCATAGAAGTCATACGATTCGGGAGCTGTCCTAACCAGATTAGTAGTTGCTGGTGAGTACTTCCTACCATTATGTAATAATAGATACTCCAAAACAAGTGTTGATTGCGGTTGTTTGAGTTGCCTACTTATATTCATTGGCATTGCTGGGAAGTCCGGTAACTCGGCTGTACTTTTGCCCCTATGTATTTGATCTTAACTCATTCTCTTGCTGACCTGAACGGTTTTCAACAATAACATGTCAAGAGTTTTGAGTTGAAGATGTTTGCTGGATGTGATCCGTCCATCTATAAGCAACAATAGAGCGCCAGAGTTACCTGTTGTGGGAGTATCAGCAAGATTTGTGCCCTGTGGGAATTTCCATTAACAGGTCAGTGGGCGCTTCTCGTTTAATTTCACCCGCGCGCACAGCATCGTATAGGGCTGCAACAGCCGCTAAATCATCTGCTTGATAGCACTTAGTCGCTAGCACTTGATGGAGTAGACCCTCAGATTCAACACTAAGACATCCAGTTTGGAAAGCAGATTCAACGAGTGTGCGAATCATCTTAATTAGGGCATGGTGAGCAATTTATTACCTCCAGTGTGAAACATTTTTCAACTTTACTAATTGACATGGAACGGATAACTTGGTGATTATAATTACAATATTTTGTGATCTCCATCACAGAAATAGGTAATACCAGCGATTACTGGAATAACCATATATTAATACAATTCAGAATAAACGGACAAAATTTTTCAGCATAAATCTCGAAAAAATACATACAATTTAACAATAAAAAGATACTTGATTTTAAGTAAAACCCGAAAAGCTCTAGCAGCATCAAAGACAAATGAATATCTAAGATACAGTTAACAAAAATTTCTGATCAAAATAAACTCAACAACCGAAAATCAAAACCTCAGCCTTGCTAAGGAGAGGGATATCCGCTAGGACAGAGTGAAGTTTGACTTGTGTACAGCAACAATCAATTCCCTAAGTTGCTGACTTCCTATAATCAAGGGAAAAATTGGCGAAAATCTTCATCGTTTTGGCTCAATTGCACCCAATCTAAATTTAAAGAGCAAAATTTTTGCACCAAGCGATCGCAAGCTGGGCGTTCGGTTGCATAATGACCAGCATCAATTAAAATCAGATGGCGTTCGCGGCTTTCTTGAAATTGATGAAACTTACAGTCAGCAGTCAGATAAGCTTGAGCACCAGTTTTAGTCACCGCCGAAATAAAACTAGCCCCTGAACCACCTAAAACTGCAACTCGTGAAATCTCCTGTTGTAAATCAGCAGTTGGGGAAACCAAAAGATGATGGGGAGAAAGACGAGCATGGATCATCTCTAATAAATTTTGTAAAGTCAACCAAGGCTGAAGTAGCCCGACACGCCCATATCCCAATCCAGACTGTGTGGGGACAATGGGAGAGACTTCCTTGAGTTCTAAAATTTGCGCCAACACATCAGCAGTGCCATCATCAACTTGGTCAAAATTGGTATGGGCACTGTAGACACCGATATTATGAATAAATGCTAACCTGACCATTTCCGCGATCGCCTCACCACTACAAAGCGACTTGGGAGGAGTGAAAATTAGGGGATGATGGGCAAAAATCAGATTAGCATGATCAGCGATCGCTTCTTGCATCACCGCCAAGGTGGGAGTTAAACACACCAAGACCCTTGCACTTTCTTGCAAAACACCAGGCTCAATCTGCCAACCACAATTATCCCAACTTTCACACCAAGCCGGATTTGCCCATTCTTCAAACCAAGTAATTAAATCAGCAATTTTCATTAATTAATAACTCTGACACAAAACCCTTACCAAATTCATCCAGAAATGTGAACAACCAACTCCCGCGTATGACTACGCTGACGATGTTCCCATATATAGATGCCTTGCCAAGTTCCCAGCACCAGATAACCGCGATTAATTGGGATATTTTCTGAAGTGTGGGTCAGGGCTGTGCGGATGTGTGCCGGCATATCATCAGGGCCTTCTGCATCATGAATGTATTTACCCGACTCTGGCACAAGTTTAGCCATAAAGTCAGCTAAGTCCACAAGCACATCCGGATCAGCATTTTCTTGAATCACCAAACTAGCTGAAGTGTGGCGTAAAAATAAAGTACATAAACCAGTTTCCACACCCGACTCAGCAATGATCGCTGCAATTTTTGAGGTGATATTGTAGAAAGACTTGCCAGTCGTGGAAACTCTCAATAGCTTTTGGTAATGAGTCATCTGCAATGAGTTAAAAGTCCACTAAGCGTGATAACTCGCTTATTGATTGAGAATATATCATAAGGCCAGCTAATTTGACTGTGGAAAGAGCGATATACCAAAGAAAGAGGAAATCAGTGAGAAAAATTTGGCTGCTGGGTTTAATGCTAACGAGTTTCGGGATCCCACTATTATTTATTTTACGTTCCTCACCACTGCCTGTACCAACCGCACCAAAAACTCTTACTTATGAGCAACGTAATTTGCCACACAGTATAGTTCACATCTTGCGGATTCCGGCTAATAGCAGATTTTTGGTAACACCTGCATTATCAACTAAAGTAAATACCATAGAAGAATTTACCCAACAACATCCAGCAAAGGCAATCTTCAACGCAGGCTTTTTTGACCCAGCCAACCAAAAATCTACATCCTATATTTTTCTCCAAGGGAAACTCGTCGCTGACCCCAAAAACAACGAACGATTAATCAACAATCCCAACTTAAAACCTTACCTGAATAAAATTTTCAATCGCACAGAGTTTCGACGCTACCTTTGTGGACAAACTATCCGTTGTGATATTGCTCCACGTAGTAAGTCAGTACCAGCAAGTTGCCAGTTAGTTGATGCGATCGGTGGTGGGCCTCAGCTACTACCAGAATTAACCTCAGTTCCAGAAGGATTTGTAGATCATACCAATGGACGAGATGCACTTGGTAGCAACCAAGCCAACGCTAGAACTGCTGTAGGAATTACCGATGATGGCAGTGTTATTCTATTAATGGTTTCTCAGAAATCATCAACTCCCAATAAATCTGGGATATCCTTGCCAGCACTAGCAGGTTTGATGAAAACCCTTGGTATCCAGAAAGCCATGAACCTGGATGGGGGGAGTTCATCTTCCCTTTATTACAACGGCAAAACCTTTTACGGCAAAGTTGATTCAGCAGGAAATGCAATCAAGCGACCTGTGAAGTCAGTCTTACTAGTTCAGGAAAATTCTCCTTAACTGAACCAACCTATCTACTGCTGAAATCATCCAATCGGACATCCTTCCAAATCTCAGAAACTTGCCATCCTGAGTTCCCAACAGAGCGAATGATCTGTTGATCACGCCAATGAAAATAGTTAGGTGTTCTAAGTTCCACTTCTACTGCTGGTTCTGGTGCATCAATAAGATCAACTTGCAGATTTTCTTCTTCCGTTTCCTCCATGATCTTGATTTTTTCAAGGAGTAATTTTTCAGATTTTTTAATTAGTTTCATATATACCTATTTAAATTCTTGATAGCTGTACATCAAAAAACTGAGCATTCAAACACCAATTCTGAAAGAGTCCAATATAGTCTTTCAAGAACCGTTAGAGAGATCCGCAAGAACGTTTATTAAGTCTAGTGTGTAAAACTTAACTTAAGATAAACTAGGATACAGCAATTTTGTGGAAAATACGAGTGTTTTACTAAAAAAAATGTGAAATTGATGATCTAAAAATCAAAATCAGCTAATCTGCTTGATTTTCTCATTGTGCCCTGTGTAAAGATTTTTGCTAATGTCAAATTCAATCAACTGGCAGCATAAGTTAAATCAAAAGCGTTTGCAACCATTGCCATCTCCAACTATCTGCAAAGACTGTATTTTTCATACCAAAGTAGCAAGAGGGATGGAGTGCATTCACCCTGAGGAATATCAGGTCAATTGCTCCACCGTTATTTTCTGTAATTCATTCCAACCAGTACAGGAGATTGACAGTCCTTGTGTATCTTTTGGCAATGATCATGGAGATTAGCAACTCTCGTCCCTCATATTTTGATTTAATGAGAGTAATAGAAGAGCGCTAAGTAGGTGGGTGTGATTAATTCGTAGATAACCTTAGTGCAAGCGTCTCGCTCGCGGGCAAGATACCCTCAGTACATCTTAATTATTTATTCAAACTACCTACTTAGCAAGAATAGCAGCAGATTGAGCCAGGGTTAGCTTATGTGTTGGTGTACTTACCGATGATTTTGGCTAAATCTGGAACTGCGGCTTCCACATGTTGCTGGGCTGAATTGCGGAGTTTATCATATGTTCCTTTTACTATTTGACGCTGCGTCTTTTTAATCCTCTCATCCGTGACGCTAAGTAGCGCGTTTGCTGTCCGAGAACGGTTAGTGACGAGATACCCAACCGGATCTCCTGTCTGTACCCCTTCACTCCAAATAGGATCAATCGCTGTAAAACTCTGCGGTAGTATCTGCTCGACAACGTAGCTAATATACCCTGGCTTGACGCCCTTAATAGCAGCGAAAGCGGTTTTCAATGCAATCCCGCTTATACCTGACTTAGAAGCGATCTGTGCTTCTATCATGTTGCCAATATCATCCACAACTGAGGCCTTTTTCTCTGGATTCGAGAGTCCTTCGCTAAGTCCCACTTCACTCCTCCTAATTTTTAGAGCGATCGATTGTTACTCAGCTAGTTTTCCTAGCTAGTAGGAAATTATAAGAGATAGTATTCAGCGCTAGAAGATATTTACATACTCAAGCTCTATGTATCAGTAAATTGAGGGCAATATTAACTACTTGATGATTAGATTTGCAAATTCCAGTGACATAAACCAAAAGTATCGGTTTTGGGCTTGAAAATTGCTGGAAGAATACATCAATTGCTAGAGGTAACGGAGAACTGCAAAGTATTAAATTATGCAAGTACTCAACTTATGCAATTAGCATCCAGAGGTAAAAATGACTCAAGAGTCACGTAAGCTGATTAATTTAGCCGTCCATGAATCCTCAGATCCCAGCGAAATCAGCCCTAATTCCGATTTAGAAGATTCTGGAGAGAATCGTGAAAATGTGGATGTCCCGACTCCAGATGCTGCTGATATCGGCAAGGAAGAGAATATCGTCAACAAGCAAATCACGATCGCTAATTTAAGTGCTGGGTAGACCAATGAGGGGAGCAACTAATTTATCTCCCCTCATCTCTATTACATAAGTAAAACTAATATTAAATATTAAGTTTACAAAACCTTATTTACTTGATTAATTTTTGTAAATTATTGTAAATTAACGTTACAGGCAAAAACAAATACGCCTGATACATACAAAAAACAACGCAATCATAAAAACATGACAGCAACCTTACAACAGCGCAGCAGCGCCAACGTATGGGAAAAATTCGCCAACTGGATAACCAGCACCAATAACCGCCTATACATCGGCTG
>JAHHHF010000015.1 GCA_019359495.1 Goleter apudmare HA4340-LM2 | reverse complement strand
CGGTTTATTAAGTATCAATGGCTTGAAATTGATGCTTATAAAAATTGGCAGACTTTTGTTGCATCTGTGGAAAATATTCTCCGAGAATTCGGTAAAAAATATGTAATTAATTTTGTTTAGCTACTTATTTCGTACTGCCGCACCTTGTGCCACTAAAGGTTGTCAGCATTTTGATGGCCAAGATTGTCGTTTGGCAATGCGAATTGTTGAAAAACTACCTGTAGTCACAACAGAACTACCTCCTTGTTCTATCCGCAGAGATTGTCGCTGGTGGCAGCAGGAAGGCAAAACGGCTTGTATGCGTTGTCCACAAGTAATTACAGATAGCTATAACGCCTCTGAATTAACAATTGCAGTGGCAACACCAACTGCTAGTTAAATCATTTGAGGGACTGTGTTGGAGTTGTCAGGAGTCATGAATAAGCTTCGTGTTCCTTAGGACGGAGATACCCTCATCCGTCCTTTTCTTGAAACTTAATCAAGGCAATTTTGCAAGTTTACAGACAGCACAATTTTTAGAACATAAATAGTTTATTTCGGTTTAATAAACACTCAACATCAGTATTGTCCTAATTTTGATTTCACTTAATATAAACAGATATTAGGCAATATGCAAAATCAACTTCTATGCGGTTTTCGTCAGGAAACAGCAAGTTAAGCCAGAGGAATCATGCCTAATTAACACACAAAATTTAAGTATTTTCAGGAGAAATATGTCCCTAGAGAATGTAAGGGCTTTCTACGAAAGACTAGTTGCTGATGAGTCTTTCCGTACCCAAATCCAAGGTGTAGATAGCAAAGAAGCAGGTAGAGAAATTTTGCAAAATGCTGGGTATAATTTTACTCAGAAAGAGTTAGAAGAATATACAGAAAAATTATTAGCAACGAATGCTAATAATGAGAATATGAGAGATTTAACTGAACAAGAAATAGAAGCAGTATTTGGTGGCATTTCATCCCTGATTTATCCTGGCATTCCACCAATAATGTTGTACGGTGTTGTCATCTCAGCAATTCGGATATTTCTCTAATTATTTGTCGGGAATGTCAAGCTAAAAAATCTTTTCAGGAGAAAGTTATGTCTTTAGAGCATGTAAAAGCTTTTTACGAAAAGCTGGCTGATGATGAAACCTTTCGTAACCAAATTCAGGCGGTTCAGAGCAAAGATGAATGTAGCCAAATAGTTAAAGCGGCTGGCTACAATTTCACTCAAGCAGAATTTGAAGAATATACGGCTCAATTGCTAGAAGCAGCAAATACTGAAGGTGAACTTCAAGCTTTAGACGAAAAAGAATTAGCAGCAGTTTTTGGTGGATTTACTGGTTGGCCACGTATCCAGCCTTTATATGGAGCAATCTGGCCACCTTATCAGTTGATGTATGGAGTGATTCGGATAGATGACGTAGTTCTTTAGAAAACTAGAGGTTTTCTGAAGATCAAAAACTGCGGTTGTTGGGGACGGATAACAAGATATTCGTCCCAATTAGGGAACAATTAATTGAGGGGATTGTGATGACTTATCGCCGAATTAGTTATGCCGTTTGGGAAATTACGCTCAAGTGTAATCTAGCCTGTCAGCATTGTGGTTCTCGTGCTGGTCATACAAGGGCAAAGGAACTTTCGACAGCAGAAGCTCTTGATTTGGTCAAACAAATGGCCGATGTGGGGATTACAGAAGTCACCATCATTGGAGGTGAAGCTTTCCTTCGTCCTGATTGGTTAGAAATTGCCCAAGCAATTACTCAAGCTGGTATGCTCTGTGGTATGACTACTGGGGGTTATGGCATCACCCTAGACACAGCACGCCGGATGAAAGACGCTGGTATTGGTGTGGTTTCTGTGTCGGTTGATGGTTTAGAAGCGACTCATGACTACATCCGAGGTAGGCAAGGGGCGTGGCAATGGGCGTTTAAAACTATGGGTAACCTTAAAGAAGCAGGTATCCCCTTTGGCTGCAATACTCAAATCAATCGCCTCTCTGCACCAGAATTTCCCCATATTTATGAACATCTGCGCGACGCGGGAATTTTTGCATGGCAAATTCAATTGACTGTACCAATGGGAAATGCTGCCGACAATAGCCATATTTTGTTGCAACCCCATGAACTACTAGATGTCTACCCAATGATTGCCCGTGTTGCCCAACGAGCAAAGCAAGAAGGGGTACAGGTGCAACCGGGAAATAATATTGGTTACTACGGCCCCTATGAACGATTATTGCGGGGTGGGGAGGCTTGGTCGTTTTGGCAAGGTTGCAGTGCGGGACTTTCAGCCTTAGGGATTGAAGCTGACGGGGCGATTAAAGGTTGTCCTTCACTACCAACTACAGCTTACACCGGCGGGAACATCCGCGATCGCTCTTTACGCAGCATCATCGAAGAAACCGAAGAACTACGGTTTAATCTCGGTGCTGGTACTCCCAAAGGGACATCACATTTGTGGGGTTTCTGCAAGACTTGTGAATTTGCTGAACTTTGTCGCGGTGGTTGCAGTTGGACTGCACATGTCTTTTTTGACAAGCGAGGTAATAATCCTTACTGCCATTATCGCGCTCTGACTCAAGCTAAACATGGGATTAGAGAACGAGTATTTCTCAAACGTAGTGCTAATGGTAATCCCTTTGATAATGGGGAATTCGGTTTAGTGGAAGAGTCGATTAATGCTCCTTGGCCAGATAATGATCCACTACATTTTACTGCTGACCGCATTCAATGGCCAGAAGGTTGGGAAGATGACGCAGAGTCAGGATTACCTGTGGCTATTTCAGTTTAAAAATTAGTGACAAAATTCGCTTAATTATGCAGAATAATTCGACTGAATCTGAAATACTTTTACCCCGTTCTGCTTGGAATAGTCAGTTGGCTTACTTGCGCCTGGTTTTTAAAGCTAAGAAGGCTTTGGATCGTATCGAACAGGAAGCTGGGATTAATAGAAATTACAACTGACTCATTTTGGCAATGTGGGTCTCAAAGATCAACTCTTTCCTCTGTGCCATCTGCGGTTTCAAAAATTTATTTAACCACAGAGGCGCAGAGGTAGCAGAGAGAAATATGAGTTACTTTGAGAAGGTTAATTCGTCAGACTACACAATCATTTTCAAATCTAATCATGTCTAGAATCCAAGTTTCTGATCTACCTGTTGGTACTGAGTTTTTCCAAGATGCTGAAAGTTTTTTGATGGATTTAGAAGAGGCGGAAACATCCATTACTTACGGCGGAATTTTTATCCCTCTGAATATCAGCGTCATCAACATTGCTATCTCTGAAGATATTTTTGCTCCTTCAATTTCTATAATTTGGTGAAGTTAATCCTGCAAAACTTATGATTTTGAATTCACAAAATGTTTTCGATTATTTACTAGAAAAAGGGGTGTGCGATCGCTCTCAGTCACAGCCTGAAAAAATAGAACCACTGACAGCCAAAAACTTTAATCTTTTACTGCATTTTGCAGATGGCAGCAAACTGTTGGTGAAACAAGAACGACATAATCAAAGTGGCAAAGCGGCTGGTGAATTTTTGGGTGAATGGCGTATTCAAGAGTTATTAGCAAGATTTTCCCAACTGCACAAAATTCGTCCATTTGTGCCTGATGTGCTGCATTTTGATATCGACAATTCCATTATGGTTGTCAGATATCTAGATGATTATCGAGACTTAATGGATTTCTACGTGAAGGAAAATATCTTTGCGACAGAAATCACCACAGCAATTGGCACTTTGCTCGCAACTATCCATCGGGAAACTTTTAATCACACCGAATATCAAGAATTCTTTGCTGAAAATTCTGATAATTTAACAAATCAGCAAGTTTCACATTTAATTCGGGGTTTAGAACGGGTTGAACCAGAAGTTTTTGGTTTAGTACCTGCTGATGGCTTAAAGTTTTTCGCCCTTTATCAAAAATATGATAGCTTGGGTCAGGCGATCGCAGAACTAGGTAATGCTGTTGCTCCTAACTGTGTAACGCATAATGATTTAAAACTCAACAATATTCTCCTCAACAAAGATTGGCAGCAATCAGATGGTAAAAATATAGTCAAACTAATTGATTGGGAACGGTCTAATTGGGGAGATCCTGCCTTTGATTTAGGCACACTTATTGGTAGTTACTTGCAAATTTGGTTGACTAGTTTAGTCATTAGTCAGTCTCTGAGTATCGACGAATCTCTACGTTTAGCTACTAGACCATTAGAACAGCTTCAACCTTCTATGGCGGCACTGACTCTCGCCTATTTGCATAACTTCCCAGGAATTATAGAGCATCGTCCCGATTTTTTACGGCGGGTAGTGCAATTTGCTGGCTTTGTTTTAATTCAACAAATTCAAGCCATGATTCAATACCAAAAATCTTTTGGTAATACCGGAATTGCTATGCTGCAAGTTGCCAAAACTTTACTCTGCCGTCCAGAACAATCTATGTCAACTATTTTTGGCATCACTGCTACTGAATTAACTGAGTTTAGTTCTACTACTGCAAATATTTAGTCACAACTGTCATCATAATATGCAACTAATTGATTCCTCCGAAACTTCAGTCACCCCTAGATTTAATCAAAGATTAGAAGCTGTTTTGTCAGATATTGTTCACAAAATAGAAATCCAGTCTAACTTCTGTATTCGGCATCCAGATTATAAACCCTTAGAATTACCAACTGAAATAGTTGAGCGTTGGCAAACCATGCCGTTACCAATGCAGCAGAAGTATTTAAGTCTGCAATTGCGGAGCTTTCTCTATGGCATCTATTACAACGGTTCCATGCAGAGTGCTCTAGCATTAGATGGAGAAAAAAATAGTCTGCCCTTAGATTTAGAGAATAATACTTTTTTGGGTGTAGATCTAGGGTTTTACGAAAGATTGCATGACAGGAATTGTGGAACAGGCTATTTTGATCATGGTTGGTCTGTATTGAAACAAGAATCTGATGGTAGTTTAGCAGTAACTAAGGGTGGTTTGAAACTGCATATTCAACGCGATCGCCATCTACAACCAAACCAACAGGCTACTGTGGTGGGAGATGTTGTAGCGATTAAAATGCCCAAAAATTTGGTACAAAACGGTTTCTATATGGCCGTTGGTAACATGGGTTTACATCATCGTGATTATTTGGAAGTTCAGCCTGCGATCGTGCGAATTTACTTTAACGTGACTCCTGAAGGTGCTATTGGAGTAATGAGTAGTCTGACAAAACAATTAAATGAGAAGGCGATTCCCTTTAGTTTTAAGGTTTTATACAACCCTAAAGACTATAACCGCTACGATTCAGGAGTTTTATATTTTGATCAGAGAGATTATGATGAAGTTGGTAAAATTTTGCCAATTATACATCAAGAGAATCAAGCACATTTTCAGTCAGATATTCCCCTATTTACAAAACAGCTAGCATCAGGATTGGGTTTAGCAGAAGAACCAAATCAAAAGTTTGTTTCTCAAGAAAGTTTTGGCATGAATCGCTGTCAAATTGTTGCCAATGGCTTGCTAAAAGCTTGGTATCAAGGTGATAATTCTCCACATGGCAGGATGGCATCTATAGTTGAGCAGTTTTCTGCTTTGAAAATTGACTTGCAACGCACTTATCTCAATGCCGATTCTGAAGATATTTACACTTTTATCTAACTAGAAGCATCAATATCCAGGATTGGATTTAACACTCTTATGAATTAGCTCATAAATCAACTTGGGCTAATTTATTTTTGTTTCTACGAACATGGAAATAACTGTAACTATTATGTTCCTGGAATTACATAAAAAACCATATTTTTAAAATTAGAAAAAGTATTATTACATCAGAAATCAACCTGAGTTGATTTTATCTGAATACAACATTCAATGGAGATTGCTAACAATGGCTAAAATTAAAGTAAGCGACATCAAACCTACTGGCGCTGATTTATTTGATGATTCTGAGAGTTTTTTAAGCGAAGTCAGCAATGACGAACTAGAAAATGCGATCGGTGGATTAGTAGCAGCAGATGCAAGATCAATAATTACAGCGCCTATCAGCATAGTCAAAACCACCATTTACACTACTACTTATACCTACACCTGCACTTTGCCATACACAATTGTCATCCTCTAGTCCTTTTTAAGAATATACCTTCACTCCTGAATAAACTTAGGAGTGAAGGTTTGTACTCGACTTTAATAATAGAATATAGTAAACTCATAAATTTTAGATATATTCAATAAATCTATAGATTATTATCCAAAAGGTATTGGAATACAAATGTAACTATTAGGTTCATTTTTGCTGATTTTAGACTGCTAAATCCTGAATCAGAAAAATTATAATCTAATTATCAATCAATCCTGCTGATTGATAATTCATAAACCAAAAAATAATGGAGCTAGCTTATCAATGTTTAAAAACTTTGTTTCTAATATTCAAGAAGATAAGTTAGAAGCAGATTTATCTGTACAAGGTTTTCAAGGCAAAAAACAGCAATTTTCTCCAGTGTTACGTCCACAATTAGCTTGCAAAGTTAATTTTTATCAAAATAAAATTATTTTTTCTCAGAATGGGCAAGATTTTGTATTTCCGACTACTGCTCAATCGGAAAAAATTTTAAAAAAACTCCTAACAATGATGGATGGAGCTAAAAGTTTAGGAGAACTACAACAAAATATTGCCCCAAGTAATCCTGAAATAATAAATAATTTTATTTGCCATTTAGATAAATATAATCTAATCAATGATATTGCTCAAGTGAGGCTTAATTCTGGTATCGATACTTTACTAGAATTGGAAGATTTAACTAGCGAAATCCTCACCCCTCAGCTAGAGCAAAATATCTTGTTAAAATCAATAAAATCAAATGCCTCTAATTTGCCAAGCAATGTTATCTATGGCTTTGTTATTGAACATTATCATTTATTTTCCCATAACTGCCATTTTTATTCTCCTATTTTAAAATTTCAAAACTCGACCAAGATTAGGCAGCTAATCAATGAATTTTACTGTCAAGAATATGGTTTAGAAAAGCATTTACTAGCAGCGTTGCATCATATCGGTCTTAGTCAAGAAGATTTGATGGAAACAATGCCACTGCCAGAAACAATGTCAATTTGTCATGGTTTAGTATATTGGTCAAGTTTTGATCCACTATTTTTCTTAAGTATTTTAGGAGTAATAGGAGGTCAGACAATGAAAAATTTTGAATGCTATTTGCAAGCTTGTGAAAGGCTGAAACTAGACTCTGATTTTCTTAACCCGATACGACAGTTGCTCAACCATCTGCACAACAATCAGGTAGAAAATCTCAATCGTCGGATTTTTCAAGAAATACCCCACATAGACCAAGAAACAAAACAGCGCTTGCGGAGGCAAACTTATCTATTTGCAGAAATGTATAACAACTTTTATACAGCTATTTTTAAATACTACTCGTCTAGTAAAGATTTATGTAGACAAGTAGCAGTATTTTAAGACAGTGAGGATTTTATGTCGTTAACCAAAGTTTTTTTTCAACATCCACAATTTAAAGATCAAGTCTTTTTTCAGTTTCAAGAAACAGAAATTGAAATTCATTATCGCCATCAAGCATGTTCTATCTCTGTACCATCTGAAGATCATGAATCTACAGTTCAACTTTTAAGGATTTTGCAAATTGGTGGTTTTTCACTAGAACAGCTAGGTCAAGCTTATCCAGGAATTCAAGAGGATATTCCCGAACTATTGGCTGAATTTAGTCGCCGTGGTTTCTTAGTAGAAAGCGAAACTGAAAAGAATGCTATGGGTATGACTGGTGCTCAGTTTTACCGAGAGCTATACCGATTTATTAATATCTTAAAGCGACAGTTTCCGCCCTCTCTTTATTCACAAAAGATGGCTGATGGCACGATTACTAAAGAGCAGTTAATTGGCTATGCTTTAGAATCCTATCATGTTACCCATCTCTGCCCTAGACTTTTGGCTCCATCCTTAGCTAATTATGAATTGTCAAAAACGCAGAAACTGCTGCAAGAATTTTTCGTATCTGAGTTGCATCATGATCGCTTAATTTCTAATTCTTTAATCAGTGTAGGAATTACGCCAGATCAACTAGAAACTATGCAGCCTTTACCTATGACTTTTGCTGTTTGCTCTAGTTTGGGTGTGTTTGCGTCTCAGCATCCTCTAAGCTTTAAAGCTGCGTTGTTACTCTTTGAGGAAGATGATAAAAGCTTCCACGAACTGTTTACCAAAGCATGTCAAGCTAAAGACTTACCAACTAACTTTTATAAACCTATTCAGTTACATGCTGGTATTAATGAGGAAGGTGGGCATGAAGAGATTACAAGAGTATTATTAGCAGAAATTCCTTATGTCTCTCCAGAAGAGCAATTGCTAGTTAAAAAGAATTTGAGAATTTTGATGGAGTCTATGGTACTACGGACTCATGAAATTCTCGATTACTATCAAGACTCAAATCATATTATTCCTCGTTGTTTCAATTGAGATTAGTTTGACAATAAACCGATGTTAATAACTGAACTTAATCCAGGCTCTAGTATCCCTTCAGTCAAAGTTGATCAACTGAGTGAGCAGTTGCCACAATCTGATTTACCTTTCTATCGCAAATTGGGGCGGACTGACTTGAATGTTAGTTGTCTAGGATTGGGTGGTGGTGGTGCTATCTCTAGTGAAGATACCCTCTATGCATTTGATCAAGGTATCAATTACTTTTTCTATTCTAGTGATTTACACCATCATTTTTATAGTTGCATGTCAGGAGCATTGCGTCAGTTATGTGGTCGAGGTTCGACAGTGCGAGACAAAGTTGTGTTGGCAACTGTAACCTACATCAAAAACCCAGAAGTAGCTCTGTCTGCACTGTTCGATCAATTGTCTGAATTAAAAGTTGACTATATAGATGTATTTTTTTGGGGTTGGTTTGGCAGTAATGATGGTGCTGCATTAAAAGATTGTTTGCAGCTTTCCCCTGATTTGCGAGGCCCAAATTCTGTTTATCAGCGTACTGCTGAAAGAATTTTTGGTGCTTCCGAACTTTTAAAGAAAATGGGGGTTGTTCGTTATATTGGTGCTTCTTTTCACGATACACATCTTGCTCAACAATGGTCTAACAGCCCTCTGTTAGATGTAGTGATGGTGAGACATAATGTTGCCCATCGGTCTGCTCAAGAACGGGTATTTAATCAGTTGAATGTTAAAGATCCACAACGACCAGGTGTTGTTACTTTTAAGTCTACTGGTTCTGATGCAGCAGGCCCTTTGTGGGAAGCACCCTTTGATTTACCGACAAAATGCTGGCGGCCTTCAGTACCTGATCTATATAGATACTCTTTGAGTCAAAACTGTGTAGATGTCTGCTTAACTGGCTGGCGTCATCGTCAGGAAATTGATGCTGCGATCGCAGGTGTAAAACAAGGTAAGTTAACACAGGCAGAATTAGACTACCTCAATTTGTACGGTGATTTACATAAAAAGCGACTCAAAATTCAAGATATAGCACCCGAACAGTTACTTGAGCACAACTAGCCATTTGTCAACTTCACACAATAAAAACATCATGATTGAAAATTTAGAAAAACTCTCACTGCCAGAAATTGCAGCCTTAACTGATGAGGAAATTATTACTTATTTACGGCATTCTTGCCGAATCGCGGAAATTACAGCTTCAGCGCAAACAGATAAGTTAGTTGTGACTATTTGCGAACAGTTGGGCGTTGTAGTTGCTGATGAAGAATTACAAGCAGCAGGAAACGACTTTCGCCAGGATCGTAAGCTATTGGGGATATCAGAAACTCTCGCATGGCTAGCGCAGCAGCGAATCACCGCAGAAGATTGGTCTTCTGGGATTAAGGTATCGCTGCTGACACAGAAGTTAAAAGAACTGTTGTTTGGTTCAGCGATCGATAATCATTACATGAGTAACCGCAATGATTATCGACGTTTAGCTTTGTCTCAAATTGTAGTGCGTGAGTTGACAGAAGCAATGAATATTGCGGTATTGCTTCAAGAAAATAAAGCTTCCTTCTGTAATCTGGCACTGGAATATTCCATCAGTAAACAAGCCAAAGAAAATGGTGGCTTTGTCGGCATAAGATTTTTAAACGAACTATTGCCAGAAATTTTTCAAGCCGTGGCTAATGCTTCTGAAGGTGAGGTAATTGGGCCAATTCAAACGAAGCTTGGTTATCATATTTTAAAAGTTGAGAAATGGTTCCCTGCACAACTGAATGAATTTGTCAGAGCAAACATCTTAGAATCGTTGTTTCAGACTTGGTTGAGCAACATACACACTACTGAACGCAGCATAAAATAGTATTGCAACTGATAAAAAACACATTTTATCTCGAAAATATTTTTAATCATAGCTTAGAAATTTTTTATTTTCTAAGCTATTTGTTTTGTATATAGATACTAATTTTAAATTCAAATTTATCAAATAATATTTTATGTCAAAATATAGCATTTAATAGATACATTTATGTTCGATAAACACCAGATGAAAGCTAGGTTATTTTCGTTTTTAACTCTAAACTTTAGATATTAGGGATGTAATCCATCTCTAACATAATCTCATCACAATTCTTTGGAGTTTTGCTTAATCATGGCTACTATTGCAATTACTGAATTACGTCCTGTAGGACATGAGTTTTTCTCTGATTCTGAAAGCTTTTTGGGCGAATTGAGCGATTCTGAATTGAACGATATCAATGGTGGCATATTCCAACTGATCATCGCAAGTGCAGCTTACTCTAGCATTCAGTGTGGTGCTGCTATTAGTGCTGCTGCAACTATTGTTGGAACTCTCATCTATAAGGCTGTAACCTGATATATCTACAAACAACTGTCAATAAATCATATTTAGTGGAGCAAGAATCATGTCATCAATTGCAATTTCGGATTTAAGAGTTACAGGGCTGTCATTGTTTGAGGACCAAGAAAGCTATCTCAGTGATATAGATGATGCTGAACTCTCTACAGTTGAAGGTGGAGTTGCTTTCACTGTTTTCCTTGCAGCGTCTTCTGTTGAATGTGCAACTTTTGTAGCCAGCCTCATTGGTGGTGCGGCTGCGGGTATTTCAGCAGTTTTGAAACTTTAAACTTCTGCATTTAATTTAACCAATTGAGCTGGTATCAAATCTCAGATTTGATACCAGCTATTTATTTAGAGATAAATCAGTCATTTCATTGCTAAATCAATTAAAATTCCAGTTATCAAATATCAGAAGAGAGCAAATACATAACATTTAACAGATACATTTATGTTCAATAAATACCAGATAAAAGCTAGGTTGTTTTTGTTATTAGACCTAAACTTTAGACATGAGAGATGTAATTTATCTCTGAGATCATCTCATCACAATTCTTAGGAGTTTTAGCTAATTATGGCTACTATTGCAATTACTGAATTACGTCCTGTGGGACACGAGTTTTTCTCTGATTCTGAAAGCTTTCTAGGCGAACTCAGCGATTCTGATCTGAACGATATCAATGGTGGTTTAACTCCTGGAGTTTATTACGCCATCATCGAAACTGCTGCCTACTCTAGTATTAAGTGTGGTGCTGCTATTAGCGCTGCTACAGGCGTTATCGGCACTCTCATCTATAAGGCATTTAATTAATATTGCCTACAAAACTGTCAATAAATCATACTTAATGGAGTAAGAATCATGTCATCAATTGCAATTTCGGATTTAAGAGTTACAGGGCTGTCATTGTTCGAGGATCAAGAAAGCTATCTCAGCGATATAGATGATACTGAACTCTCGATGGTTGAAGGTGGAGTTCCATTTATCGTTTTTGCTACCGCATCCTCTGTTGAATGTGTAACTTTCGTGGCTAGCCTCATTAGTGGTGCGGCTGCGGGTATCGCAGCAGTTACCAAACTTTAATTAGAAATCAAGGTTAGTTAAATATTTCCTTAGTTATATTCACTAAATGTAACTAAGGAAGTAAATTCATAAAGGATTGCAAAAATTTATCTTGGGGCTGTTTTGCAGCTTTAGAATTTATTTAAGAGGTGGAATAAAATCATGGATAATCTAGTTTTGGTTCTAGCGATTTTCTTTTTAATACTCTTGTTTTTGAACTTATTTATGCCACAAAAGTATAGTAATAATTGGCGACTTTCTAGAATTGAGCAAAAATTAGACCGATTAATGCAGCAACTAGATATTGAATATGTTGATTCAATGTCAGAAAACATCGAACAACATTTAAGACGAGGTAATACAATAGAAGCTATTCGGGCTTTTCGTCAAATGAATCCAGGAATCAGCCTAAAGGAAGCACTAGATGCTGTGAAATCAATTGAAAAAAATATGCGTCAGGCATAATTTTTTCAAAAACAATCAATGAGACAAAATCGGGCACAACATTGTTGTGCCCCTACCCGTGTAATTTATACCTGAACAATTTAAGGAGATAATTCAGAACAAACTTCAGTTTCCTTAACTAGCTGCTTTATATGTTCAGCAAACAAATCAGATATAATTTGTAGACGCAATATGTTCTTTAATTCTGGTTGGATAATTTCTTCAACTAAAATCAGATGTGAACCTTTAGAAGTTACAATTGGTTTCAGAATTTGGGGAGGGGTAGCAGCAAAAACAACAGCAGATATTTCTGGCTTTAAATCTTTACGCTTTACTACTCCTAAATAGCCACACTTACGACGTAATTCTGTATCTTGAATATATTGATTGGCAACATTATAAAAACTTGTTTCACCCTCTTTAATGGCATAGAAGAGTTCTATAGCCAAGTCTTCATCATCAAAGACAACTTCAGACATGACTACACCTGTATAGTCAAGTTGATTTTCAAAAAAGTAAGGTTCAGCTTTGCCTGCGAACAAATGGGTAGCTAATTTACTGGATACTACATTGGTGTAGACAATTTCTTCAAAATCATCTAAAGATAGACAATTTTTTCCTAACCATGCCCATGTATCGTCTGCACTACTAAGTTGATTAATTAATCGTATCTGATCTGCTGCTTTCTGTAATTCTTCTGTTTCTACTTTAATACCTGCTTCAGCTACTGCGGCTGTAATTATTTTGCGAGTGATAATTTGCTCAAAAAGCTCTGGCATCTTACAAGATAGCTTAACTTGATTAAGAATATCTTCGCTATTAATAGTGATAGATTGAGACATGTTTATTCTCCTAAATTCGTTGCAGCAATCAAAAATTAAGATGAGCAGACTATAATTTCAAGCCACCATTCTGTAATTTTTTGAACGGATCAAGCAAGAAATCAATAATACGTCGTTGTCGGACAATTACTTCTGCGATCGCTGTATCTCCAGGACGCAAAGCAGTACACTTGTTACCATTAGGTATACAATTGTGATTAAGAGCGATCGCTAAGTTATAAGCCCCTACTTTTCCATTAGGTGTGTCAATTTCTGTGGTAGTAGGAGAAATTTCTACTAACTTGCCTTCAAGGATGCCATAATCCTGAAACGGATAAGCATCAAACTTGATTTTTACAGGTAATCCCGTCCGCAAAGAACCACTTTCTGTAGTAGCCATTTGTGCGCGAATGATAAAAGGTGAACCTGCTGGTGCAATCTCTGCAACCATTGTCCCTACCTGAACTACTGAACCAGGCTTTTGAATTGGTAGCTGAAAGATGGTTCCATTTGTAGTTGATTTTATTTCTCGTTGTCCTAACTGAAATTTTAGGGATTCTATCTGACTCCTAGTTTGAGCAATTTCTGATTGCAAAGAGGTAATATCAGTATCTAAATTTTTCTGTTGCTCTATAATTCTTAGCACAGATAGTTCACCAGAACGAGTTAAAGTCTGATACCCTCTTTCTTGTTCTTTTAATCGTAAATGAGCCTGTTCAATATCAGCTTTTGCTTGCCGAATATTGCGCTCATAGCTACTTTTTTGTTCTGCGAGACGTAGCTTGGCTTGTTCAATATCTGACCTACTCTGTTCGTATATTTGCTGTTTATCTTTAGCGACATCTTGCTTTTCTACAAGATTAATTTCTGGAATAATTCCTTCTTGATTTAATTTTCTGTAGCGTTCTACTTCTCGCTGACTACTTGCTAGACTGCTCTCCACTAACTTATTAGTAGTTACACGATGTTCTAAAGTTTGTTGTGCTTGATTGACCTGAGATAATTTTTCTTCCTTGTGTAAGTTATATGCATTCTGCAAGGCATTAATATTTTGTCTTGCTTGGTCAATTAAAGCTTGTTTCTCTAACTGTTGCGATTGATTTTGTTGCTGTTGAGTTGCTAAAGAAACAACTAATTGATTTTTAGATGAGTTTAACTGTGTGAGCCGATTTAATTGACCCTCTAATTTATCCTGTACTTGGCGTAACTCCGACTTAACTAATTCTGATTCCAACAACAATAAAGTCTGTCCAGACTTGACTGACTCACCCTCCTTAATGCGAATTTCAGCTACAGTTCCTGCTACAGCAGCATCAAGTTTAATTGTTTTGTCCTTAGGTTCAATTTTGCCTCTAGCAATACCAGTTTCATCTACCTTAGATAACATCATCCAAGGCAATAAAATACAAACAAATATCACCAGAAAATACAACATTCCCCTCGTCCATACCTGGGGCAAGCTGTCAACTAACTCCTTAGTTATATCTGACCAATCATCAGTTGTTTTCTCTGGGATTGTTGGAGTTAATATTTCTTCAGGAAGTGGATTTGTATGGATTTGGCTTGGTCTTTTTCCATTTAATGTATTAGGCATGATTTCTCCTCGTTCAATTGTGATTTTTGGATTTTTGCTTGAGAACTCTATTTCCCATCCGGTAGTCAAGCAGACCCATCTAATTGCTGTTGATTGAGATAGAAATAATGCCCACGCCTCGCCATCAGTTCTTCATGATTTCCAGTCTCAATTACAACTCCCTTATCCAGTACCAAAATCAAGTCTGCACTCCTCACAGTCGATAGACGATGGGCAATTACCAAAGTGGTTCTGCCTTTGAGAATTGAGTTTAAGTTCCTTTGGATAATCCTTTCTGACTCCGTATCCAGATGCGATGTAGCTTCATCTAAAACCAACAATTTAGGATTACCCAATAACGCCCTAGCAATAGCTATGCGCTGTCGTTGCCCACCAGACAACATACCTCCACCTTCACCGATTTGGGTTTCATACCCCATCGGCAGTTTTTTAATGAATTCATCAGCACCAGCCAAATATGCTGCTTGGCTAACCTCTTCTAAATTTGCCCCTGGGTGACTTAAACTAATATTTTCTCGAATTGTTCCACCAAATAAAAAGGTATCTTGGTCAACTACTCCTACCTGTTGGCGTAAGGAACGTAAGGAAATACTAGTAATATCATTGCCATCAATTAATATCTTACCGTCCGTGGGAGGATATAGCCCCAAAACTAATTTAGAAATGGTAGTTTTACCAGAACCACTACGTCCTACCAACGCTACCATTTGCCCAGGTTTGATAGTAAAGTTGAGATTTTCCAAAATATTGACATCACTGTCTGGGCGATAGCGAAATGTGACATTTTCAAAGCGAATGTAACCTTTAATTGCTGGTAGAGATTGCCTTACTTGATGTTGGATATCTTCTTCTGGTTCAGCGTCTAAGACATCATTAATGCGCTCGATCGCTATGATTACTTCCTGCAATTGATTCCATAATACGGTTACTCGTTGAAAGGGCGAAATTATGTTACCTAACAACATATTGAATGCTACTAATTGCCCAATAGTCAACTGGTTTTCAATGACTAAGTTGGCTCCATACCACAACAAGCCAGTAGTAACTAAAGCTTGAATTGTATTACTAAAAATTTGTAGGCGATTGCTAATGATCTGCCCAGAGAAGTTAGTTTTTACCTCCTTATTTAATAGGTCTTCCCAATGCCAACGCACTGTTTGTTCTACTGCTGTAGATTTCACAGTCCGCACCCCAGTCAAAGCTTCAATTAAATAACTACTTTCTTTGGCTACAGAACTAAATATTTCTCGTGAAATCTTTTGCAAAAATGGTGTGGCAATTAACGCCAACAACGCAAAAGGCGGTATGATGAGCAACGCTAGCAATGCCATTTGCCAGCTGTACCAAAGCATTAATCCTACATAGATAAATACCGTGAGTAAATCTAGGAGGATGGACAAGGCTTCGCCAGCTAAAAAACGTTGAATTTTGCGGTTTTCTTGGACACGAGAGATAATATCCCCCACATAGCGACTCTCAAAGAAACTCAAGGGTAGCCGTAGAGTATGGCGAATAAACCCCACAATTAGTACCAAATCTAGCTTATTTGCCGTGTGGTCAAGCAGATATTGCCGCAACCCAGTCATTACTACGCGGAACAGGCTAAATATCAGTAACCCTATGCCTACTGCTGTTAAAGTCAGATGCGATCGCTGTACTACCACACGATCTAAAATTAACTGGGTGAATAAAGGAGTGATTAGTCCAAATAGTTGGATAAATATGGAAGCAATCAACACTTCCAGCATCACTAGCCCGTGGGGCTTCATTAACTCAAAAAATTGCCAGAAGGGAGTTGTTGTCTCTTTGACATCCTTAAATAAGACTGTGGGTTCTAGTAATAGTACGTAACCAGTCCAGTCTTTTTTAAATTCTTTGTGGCTAAGGGTACATTGACCAATGGCGGGGTCAGCCACAATCACGTGTTTACTAGTAATTTCATAAACAACGATGTAATGTTTGCCTTCCCAGTGGACAATAGCAGGTAATTTCTGCTTCGCCAATTGGTCAAGACTGGCTTTTACAGGTCTTGTACTAAACCCAATACTTTCAGCCGCAGTTGATAACCCCCGCAAGGATGCACCATTGCGGTCAACATTGGCAATATCTCGTAAGCGATTGACGCTAAAGCGTTTACCCCAATAGCGAGATACCATCACTAAACAAGCTGCACCACAATCAGAAGCACTTTGTTGGGCAAAAAACGGATAACGCCGAGTTACTTTTTGTAGGAGATGTCCAACTCGTTGCGTGGGATTAGGAAAATAAGCTTTACTAATCTTGTTTGGTGGCTTTGATTGTCCCGAAGCTTCCGTCTCAAAGCTTCCTGATATTTCAAAGCTTTTTTCTTGCCCTCTCACAACATTTTTATCGGTTATTTCATCGGCGATGACCGAAGAATTATCACAATGGGTGACAAGGTAATTATAGGATAGGGCTTTATTCCACAAATGTTCTCGGATTTGGGGATACTTACCCATGAGTGGTAATAACACTCCACTCGGCAAAAAGCATAGCTGTAAATTAACCGAGGCTCTGGCAATATAAGGCTGAAATTCACCATTTGGGAACAAGGTAAACTCTCCAAATGATTCTCCTGTTTCCAAGGAGGCGATTAACTCGCTAGTGTCATCGAGTAATCTCACCTTGCCAGAAATCACAATATAGATACCTATTTCAACCTCAGTTCCTTGCCAAAATTTACCGACTTTGGGGTTAAGGAATTTGGCTTGTTTTAGACAATGCTGAAATTCTTCTGAGGATAGAGAATACCCCAAAATATTGCCCAGTTGTTGTTGAGAAACTGAAGATTCTGATAGATTTTGCACCATGAATACCTAACCCTCTCCGTTAATTCTCTAAGAGCGTGTTTGAGAAGTTTTTTGCTGTGACTTTAGGCACTTTAAGATCCCCCTAACCCCCTTTTTTAAGGGGAGCCACTGCGTTGCAGAGAGAAGTTGTCGGGGAGATGTTCGGCAAACTTTGGGGGGTTCCCCCCGTTGTAGCAAGTGGCGTAGATTTAGAGGGATCTAAAACTTTTGATACCGACAAGAGGACTTTTCAAACATCCTCAAAGTTAATAAGCAAAAATCCTGAATGCTCCTCCGGTATGGGTTCAGATTTCAAGTCAGAAATTAAAATTTTTGAACTATTTTCCTGGTGATTGATGTTTTGATGATCTTGATTGGATTTTGGTCTCAAAGACAATCCCATTTGTTTCAAAAGCCTATTAATATGGTGTCCACTTACTTGAATGCCAAATTCCTTTGCCAGATGCTGACTCAACCAATTACCTGTCCAACGTCGAAACGAATAACCATAATCACGAGGATTGTGATTTGCCAATTCTTTCAAACGTTCTAAATACTGTTCATTGACTGCTTTAGGGCGACCAATTGGACAATCTTGCCACTGGTGAGCCATTCCAGTGCGGGCAATGTGAATCCAATGCCTTGCGGTTGCTGGAGAACATCCTAAAGTTTGACAAATTTCTGTTTGGGGCTTACCTTCATCTGCCAGCAGCATAATTTCGATACGCTGGCGATAAGATTCAGGTAAATCATCTTGCAGGCTCTTTTGCAGCAGTTTGCGCTGAAAAGATGTTAAATATTTCCCTTCAAAATTATTGAGGTATTGAGTCTGAGTTTTTGCTTGGTAGTGAGGCATATACAACCACTGATATTCTACTTTGCTAATGAACTACAGGTTAGTTTTTAGTTGATTTCTGGATCAATTAGTAAGAGGATGTTTGAAAAGTTTTGGGCGAATATAATTCGCTACTACACAAACAAAGTCCGCCTGCGCGGACTAACACAAAATCAAGGTTTTCAACCCACGAAGGTGGGTTTTGTCTGTGTAGCCGCGACTTCCAGTCGCCTGGGCTAGTATTAAATTAGACTTTTCAAACACCCTCTAAAGTTAAACATTGATGACTTGATGTTTTAAGTTGTGAATACTTGATTTTTTAGTAAAAATCTGCACAATCTTTTGCTCGAAAAATCAAACCAAAAAACAATTTTATATGGCCGTAAATACAAGATTTTACAGCAATTACGAGCAAAATTATTATATGTTTATTGATCTGGTAAAAATTTCCAGAATGGATAAGATGTTTTAGCTCTCGCTTTAATTGTTAGCGTTAAGCTGAGAAAGAAACAAAGTTTCCTTAAACCATAACTCACATAGTCCGTTACTAAGTGAACTACCATTTTAGATACGGTCATTAGTTATCTTGTTTTAAGATTATCCTGCTACGAAAATTAAAACAGTTTTGTCAGAGATTTAAACTTGTTGAGCTTGAATTTTATATTCAAATGTTCGGCTTCGTATCATTATGCTCTTTGAATGTAAATTTCTGATTTGTCTTTATATTTAATTTATAAATCAACGTGATTTTAAGTTTTCAGCTACTTTAATGAACTACATGATTAGATTGTTAAGAGCAGAATATCTTAACTGGTTTAACCATTTCTAAAGTAAAGATGCGATTAAAAAATAGTAATGATCAAGTATATTTAACTATTTGAAGAAGAACGTAAAAAAATTAAGTAACTAAAATTATTTAAATTAAATATTCTTGAAATTAAGATAGCTATTACAAAAATAATGTTATTATAAAAGATTTTGTTAATTAATTTTCAAGAGCCTAATAGCGCAAATTATTTGAATAAATCTAAAATACTTCAATTTTCTTAAACTTTATTTACATAACACTAGTTTAATTATGAAGCTGCATATATGTATTCACTTGTACAGTAATGATAATTATTATCTAGTCAGCATTACAGCCAATTTACTTGGCTCTTGACGCCCAGATATGACAGGAAGCGGATGCGCTGCCCATTCCACTACCTGCAAGAATAGTAGAAATTAGTTACGCCCAATTACTTGTAACCAATTACTTGTAATAATTGCTCGCTCATTTGGGCGCATAAGGGTTAACCGATCAGTTGAGCCACTCGCAAAGCAGATGCGATCGCTCCTTCATGTAAGCCATCTCCAAGGTAGGCTCCTGCATGGTAAGTATTGTTCTCGCCGTTAGTGGCAACTACTTCATCTCGGTATCGAAAAGATGCAGTGGTATATAACGGAGTATGATGTTGCTGAGTGTGAATGATGCAATCTTCGGCAATTAACTCTTCGAGTTGGAACGATAGAAAATGATGCTGTGATGAAGAAATGCCGCAAAGCTGATTCAAAGAGCAGTTATATCCCCAGCAGGTGTCTGTCTGGAAGAAATCAAATTCCGAAGGGTATCGGATACCGTGGTTGTCGTACACAGAACTATCCTGATGAACTGTAGTAGTTGCATAATTGGCTTTCCAAGCTGAGAAACGTCTAATTTCCGCATCGGTTGGGTCAGCTAACAGCGACATTACCTGGTCGGGTGGCGTGGCAAACACGACTTTATCAAACTCCGGCATTTCGCCGTTCAATCTCTGAATTTTCACGCCATCTTGACTTCTGGAAATATTGGCAATCTCTACATTCAGCAAAACTTTACCTTGAAAGCGTGCCAGAATTTTTTCAATGTAAGCATATACACCGCCTTCAATCCTGAGCCAGTTGACCGCGAGGTAGTCGCGTAACATCGGTATTGCCAATTCTGCGGGACAATCGTCAATGAGATCAAACGGTATCGAGTAGCTATACATTGTCAGCAACTTCAGCCAGATGCTGCTAGTAATATTGGCTTTTAGATAGTGAGATAGTGGCTGGTCGTAAAAATCCTTCATGCTAGCAAATTGCATTTTCAGACATAATCCAGGGGAACACATATAGAGGCTATGAAATCGCATATATTCGAGTAGGCGTTGGATGCCTGTGAAGTTCTTGGCGATCGCCACCCCCGATAAAAAGTGACCGCCATATTTGGGAAACAATGCTGAACCGATATCGACTGGTACTAGTTCCACACCTAGCTCTTGCATGAGAGCGATGAAGTTATGAAATACAGTAGGAAATTCCAGCACTCCACTTTCTAGAATTTCATTGCACTGAGATTGGTTTGGCTTCACGTTTTTGTTCAGTGTCCGAATATGTCCCCCTAACATGGGTTGCCGTTCAAACACGGTGACATGATGCCCTTGTTTATTGAGGAAGTAAGCTGTAGCCATACCACTGGCTCCGCCCCCAATGACCGCAATCCTCATGGTTCACCTCTCATACCAATTTTGAATTTTGGGTATTAACCATTACCTAAAATCACGTCGCCAGATAAGCTCTGATACAGCAATGCTCCTGTCCAAATGGTGGGAGCGAAACCTGGATAGCCGGATGAGGCGTTGCAGAAATAGAAATTGTTGAGTGAGGTTTCGTGATTCAGTCGCCCTAAACCCATGTTGCGCGGTGTGAGACTAGAGCCGTAGGAATTGCCATGAGGACACCAGCAAAAACGTTCATTGGTGGTGGGACTACCTGTGATATGAAAAACCATGTGCTTTCTAAAATTCGGCACATAATGTTTTTCCACAACATCCAGGATGGAATCGAGGATTTCTTGCTTTTTCTGGTTGTAGGCTTTGCGGTCATGCTCTCTTAATTGCTTGAAGTAGTCGTAATTAGCAACGGTGAGAAATTCCACAATCTGGCAGTCCTCTGGGCAATCCCGTCTCGCTGCTGTTAATAAAGTGGGCGTTGTAATCGCAAAGCTGGGATTGGAAAAGTCATTGTGTGCATACATCTGGGTAAAGGCTGCGTTTAGATCCTCATGCCCTGTATGAAAAAGATTCCACTTACCAAAACCATAGTCGCGGAGGTCAATATCCTTGACGGCACAATAAGCCATGAAGTTAGATGCCGAATATTCATAGTTGAGTTTCCGGCGCAATTTTCTGGAGAACTTTTGCTCACCAATCATTTTGGCAACTTTTTTGGGGTCGATGTTGCAAATCACGGTGTCACCTGTAAATTTATGGGTTTGATGGGTGGTGAGATCCATCGCCTCAACTCCCATCACCGTTTTGTCGGTAACTATAAAATTAGTGATTTCATGGTTGAGCAACACCTGTCCCCCGTGTGATTCAATCACCTTGACAAATGAATTAATCACATGATCAAAATGCTGAGTTGGGTAAAATGCGCCTGCTTGATAACCGCGAAATAATATAACCCAGGCATAGAAGGAGAGTTGGTTGGGAGGCAGCAAAAAATCTGGCCATTGCAGTGCTAATAAAGTTTGGGCGGCTTGGGGTAGCTGAAATTTGTCAAATACATCCTGAAGTGTGCTGTTGAGATACTGGACAGCACAAAATACCTCACTTGCATATTTGAGTAGTTCAGTTGGCTTAACTGGAGGAGCGAGTATTTTCAAGCCTGCACCAGTCTTTTCCACTTCGTGGACGAATTGGCGAATGCGATTGTTATGTGCAGGAAATAATGCCGATAATCGTCGAATCAGTTCCTCTGGTTGTGAGGGAATATCCAACGCATACCCCGGCATTCGCATATGGTCAAAGCCATCTGGGTTATATCGCTCAAAGGTCACTTCCCGATCTAAGCCCAGTTGTTTGAGTACCCGATTCACCGTTTGCCCTTCACCGCAATCCCAAACGTAATGAAGTTGAGCATTAAACGTATATTTTTTAGCCATTGTAAACGTATGCCCAAAGCCTCCCGGATGCTCATGGGCTTCGAGGATTTGTACAGACTTGCCAGAGTTTGCCATCAAAGCACCAAAGACTAATGCTGATAAACCACTGCCGACAATCAGATAATCCGGTTTCATAGGATGACTCCTCGGACGATTGAATTTAATTTTCCAAAAAACTATAGGTATTTGCTTCTGTAATTGGTGAGAAATTTAAAATAAAAGCGATCGCCATTTGGTTTTCATCCCAAAAGCTGTCCGAATTTGAGAACAAGCTGGTTATTGTTTGCTCGAGAATCAAGGGTATGAACAGAAATTTTTCCTGAGTTCAGTTAATGTATGGGAAATAGCTGCAAAGCTAGTTGAGAAAGGGATTTCTGCCTACTTCCAATTTTTTTCCTCTATCCTCTTGACACTCCAGTTCACTGGAGGGTTCAAGATGAGATTATTCTTGAACACGACTTGATAGTTGGAGCTTTGAAATGGAGAATGCAACATTTAAGCTGCGTGGTATGAGTTGCGCTTCCTGTGCCAGAAGTATTGAAGATGCTATTAGTTCTGTCCCAGGAGTGAATGAATGTAGTGTGAATTTTGGGGCAGAACAGGCAACAGTTGATTATGACCCTCAACAAACAGATTTACAAGCCATTCAAGATGCGGTGGACGCAGCAGGTTATTCCGCCTATTCTCTCCAAGAACAAAATTTCATAACAGGGGAAGATGACGAAGAAAAAAGACATCGCCAGAAAGAATCCCGTGATTTGGTGCAAAAGTTGACGGTAGGGGGCATCATTAGCACTGTGCTGGTGATTGGCTCACTACCCATGATGATAGGGTTAGACATACCTTTGATTCCCATGTGGTTACATAACCCTTGGCTGCAATTAGTCCTTACCACACCTGTACAGTTCTGGTGTGGTTACTCCTTCTACGTCAATACCTGGAAAGCTTTCAAGCGTCATGCTGCCACAATGGATACCTTAATAGCTTTAGGTACGAGTGCAGCATATTTCTATTCCCTATTTGCCACCTTATTTCCCGGCTTCTTCATTGCTCAGGGATTGATGCCGGATGTATATTACGAAACTGCGGCGATTGTCATTACCTTGATTTTGTTAGGACGACTGTTTGAAAATCGCGCCAAAGGACAAACCTCAGAAGCTATCCGTAAGCTGATTGGTTTGCAAGCTAAAACTGCAAGGTTGATTCGCAACGGGCGAGAAGTAGATGTACCGATTGAAGAAGTACAAATTGGCGATGTGGTGCTGGTGCGTCCTGGGGAAAAGATTCCCGTTGATGGTGAAGTAGTTGAAGGGTCATCCACAATTGATGAAGCAATGGTGACTGGCGAAAGTGTACCCGTGAAAAAGCACCCAGGGGATGAAGTTATAGGCGCAACCATCAATAAAACTGGCAGTTTTAAGTTTCGAGCAACCAGAGTAGGAAAAGATACCGTACTGGCGCAGATTGTGCAATTAGTACAACAGGCTCAAGGCTCAAAAGCTCCCATTCAAAGACTAGCAGACCAAGTTACAGGGTGGTTTGTGCCGGCGGTAATTGCGATCGCCATTCTCACCTTTATTATTTGGTACAACATCATGGGCAATGTCACCCTGGCGTTGACTACCACAGTCGGTGTGTTAATTATCGCTTGTCCTTGTGCCTTAGGTTTAGCTACACCAACCTCTGTAATGGTAGGAACAGGTAAAGGTGCAGAAAACGGCATTTTAATTAAAGGAGCTGAAAGTTTAGAACTAGCACACCAGATTCAAACAATTGTGTTAGACAAAACAGGCACAATTACCCAAGGTAAACCGACAGTTACAGATTTTCTGACAGTTAATGGTACACTAAACAGCAACGAAATCAAGCTGATCCAAATAGCTGCCTCGGTAGAACGCAATTCTGAACATCCCTTGGCAGAAGCAGTTGTTCGATATGCCCAATCTCAGGAAGTACCATTAGCAGATGTGAGAGATTTTGAAGCTGTTACTGGTAGTGGTGTCCAAGGTATCGTTTCTGACCGCCTGGTGCAAATTGGTACACAACGCTGGATGGAAGAGTTGAGTATTAACACTCAAGCCTTGCAACAAGATAAAGAACGCTTAGAATACCTGGGTAAAACAGCAGTTTGGTTAGCAGTTGAGGGCGAAATCAAAGGATTGATGGGGATTGCTGATGCCATTAAACCTACTTCCACCCAAGCTGTAAGAGCATTGCAAAGACTCGGTTTAGAAGTTGTCATGCTCACAGGTGATAACCGCCGCACCGCAGAAAGTATTGCGCGTGAAGTTGGCATTACAAGAGTCTTAGCAGAAGTCCGCCCTGAGCAAAAAGCCGCTACAGTACAAGCACTACAAGCAGAAGGCAAGATTGTCGCAATGGTTGGTGATGGTATTAATGATGCACCAGCCTTAGCTCAAGCCGATGTCGGAATTGCCATTGGTACGGGTACAGATGTAGCGATCGCAGCTAGTGACATCACCTTAATTTCTGGAGATTTACAAGGCATAGTTACAGCCATTCAACTCAGCCGCGCCACAATTCGCAACATTCGCCAAAACCTATTCTTCGCTTTCATTTACAACGTTGCTGGTATTCCCATCGCCGCCGGGATTCTCTTCCCCATCTTCGGTTGGTTACTGAACCCCATCATCGCCGGTGCAGCAATGGCCTTTAGTTCAGTTTCCGTAGTCACTAATGCACTGCGTTTACGTAACTTCCAACCTAAAACACTTGGATAGAGGCAATAACAATGTTCAATCAAACCATATTTTTCGGTACTTTAGCAGGATTTGGATTTCTGCTGGGAGTGATTTCAGGAACTTTAGTGTAGGAGATTTTTTGATGTTGAAGAAAACAGCACTCATCGGTAGTATAGCCAGTTTAGGAATTTTATTTGGAAGTGCATTTGCTGAAGCGATGGCTTCGCCAATACCTTCTCTGCGAGACGCTACGCGAACGGTGAACGCACAAACATCCCACGAGACGCATCCTCAAACAACAAATCAATTTCAACGTATTGAACAGCCCTTAGGAAACAAAGTAGCCGTTACCCTCGGCGGATTAGGACTCATCGGCTTACAACTTTGGTGGTTCTTGCTGAGTAAACCCAAGTCTCAAAAAGCAGTTGCAACAGGTGGAAATATTCAAGAAATAACCGTCACCGTTGATGGGGGATACGATCCCAGCCTAATTGTGGTGCAAGCCGGGAAACCAGTACGACTGAAATTTGAACGCAAAGATCCCAGCAGTTGCTTAGAACAAGTAGTGATTCCAGACTTTCACATTGCCGCAGATTTACCCCTGAATCAAGTAACACCTGTGGAATTTACACCACAACAACCAGGTGAATACACTTTCACTTGTGGGATGAATATGTTTCGCGGTGCGATCGCAGTCCAATCAACAAACGCTAGTGAAGAAACAGCTTCTACTCCAATTAGTGTTTCATAAGCTTAATGAAATGATACGTTTCATGCTTGACTCTCCAGTTAACTGGAGAGTTTAGTATAAGATTCAGTAATCATATCTCACTCAGGGTTTGGTCAGTATGTTAGCCCAAACAGAAGCAAAACAGATTGGTGTAGTTGCAAAAGAAAGCAGTGTACCAATTAAAACTATTCGCTACTATGAAGAACTTGGTCTACTCAAATCATCAGGAAGAACGGAAGGTGGGTTTAGATTATTTAACTCTGATGTTTTGGAGCGATTGCACTTTATTAAACGCGCTCAAAGTTTAGGATTAAGTTTGTCAGAGATTAAGGAGTTTTTAAATGTTCATGATGGAGGGGAATTACCTTGTGAATATATCAAAACTAAACTAGAAGATAAAGTAAAAGCTATTGATGAACAAATTCAACAATTACTCATTTTGAGACAAGAATTATCAGGGTTACTCTCTGGTTGGGAAATAAAGCCTAATAATTCTCATTCAACTATTTGTCCAATTATTGAAAATGAATAAATAGGTTTGCAAATGTAGAGAATAGAGATGCGTTTGGAGATTCTTGTGAGTTGGCGATCGCTAATCTCTTAACGAAATCTGAGTTTCGTTGAAAGCGACGGGAAAACCCATCCCCGGAATTCGTGCGAAATCATATCAGGCAGCATTGAAGATATTAATTGTTGCAATTTTTATAGTGCATAAATGACCTCTCAAAAATACGAACAAACTCGTTCATGTGCAGAATGCGGTTATGAAGAAACGCGATTTCTTGATGAACTAACCGCAGCATTTGAACAAACACGCGCCTGGTCTGAACCCTGTTCTCAATGCGGCTCCACAGATTTTAGTAGTGCAAGTAACGTTTTCGTACTGGTATTCTTTGAAAAAAACTCAGTATACGTAACATTGTTTGTTCTCTGTTGCCTGCCCTCACGAGTTGTTCATGAATCAAATCGGATTGCTATAGCAATCCGATTTGATATCTGAAAAAATCTCAGTATGTGTAGGGTGCGTTACGGCTTGCGCCTAACACACCGAAAGCTTTGGGGGGGTGCGTTACGCTGTCGCTAACACACCCTACTGGCGTGTCTAAGCTAATTTTGTCTATTAGCAATCTTTTGTAGTACGGGCATCTTGCCCGTTCTAATTAGCGGGCAAGATGCCCGCACCACAAGAAAATTTTTTGCAACATTTTAGCCTTGCCACGCCACTACGTATCTGTTCAAAAATCAAATATGAGTCCTATATATGAGCTAAAGCTCAATTAAAAAATTAGATGCGACAGTTGCATTTGCGTGCCGAATGAACCTTGTTCGTAGAGAACAGAAATTTTGCAACTCAAAGCTAATCTAAATTTATTGATTGATTGAGAACGCTACAAATGAGAATTGAATCAGAGAAAGAATTTTGGTTACGCCAATTAGACGAATACCGAGAAATTGTCCGCCAAAGGAAGCTAAAGAAACTCAATACCCAAAACAACCCGCCCATCAACAATAATCCGACGGACAAGTTTGTTTAGTATGCGTTTTTTATCCTCAGATGTACGACTGTCCCAGTATTCATGGTCGCGGAACATCTGGACTAACTCTTCTCGAACCAACAAGCTACGTTTTGTGATGTTTTCATGCAGACTTAAGATACTAGCAATTTGGTCACGGATACCATCTTTGGCTTTCTCTACAAAAGGATTAGTAGGTAGCTTTTCCAGTCCCGCTAAACTTTCGCGCAGTTCTTTAACTTCTGTAGGTTCAAGCTGCTTATCTTCTGCAAAATCTACCATACCAGCTAATCTAGTCGCTTCACGTACTAGCAAATCAGCCACTTGTGAATCTAAACTACGACTACTAAGCATTTCCTTGGCATCGCAACGTCCAAGGGAGTAGTAAGTACATTGATAGTAGGCTGTATATTGCCTATTGCGATCGCGTCGAGATGACATCCGGGTTAATGCGCCGCCACATCTACCACACTTTAATAAATTGGCGAATGGGTTAATATCATCTTTTCTTGCAGCCCACTTATTGTTACGATTTCCGCGAATAGTACGTTTTATTTGTTCGTGTTGTTCGCGGGTAATTATCCCCTCATGGGTATCCCAGTTGCAATCCCACTGATCAAAATGCTTGATTTGTTTACCTGATGGACTAGATGTGGTGACGTTAAATGGCGTTCCACCTGCATGTACTGGATTGACTAAGAAGTTTTTTAGCCCAGCAGGTGACCACTGTAAGCCTGTCCAAGGGTATCGTTGATAAATTTTTTTATGATTTTGCAATAAATCAAATTCCTCGATATCATCGGGCATAATCCGATGATTACCTTTTGATTTTGTACTTTTGGTATCTACTTGACCACATACCCCCAACATCTCATTTAATATATTGCAAGTTTTTCTGGCACTACCATAATTATCAAATACTTCAAATATAAATAAAGCCAGTTCCCACACTCTAAAATTACGCTTACTTTCCAGTAGCGAAACACACCAACTTTCATCTTTAACGTAAGCATCATTCACAACCTTCCAGCCAAACGGCGCAAATCTATGGCTTTTCTTCTGCACCATACGATGTTTGCG
The DNA here is from genome assembly GCA_019359495.1 of Goleter apudmare HA4340-LM2. Lineage (GTDB taxonomy): Bacteria > Cyanobacteriota > Cyanobacteriia > Cyanobacteriales > Nostocaceae > Goleter > Goleter apudmare. The sequence continues at coordinate 11,390 of JAHHHF010000015.1, read as the reverse complement.
TTCGGCAGATACACGGCTGGACAACATTTTTATTTCAAATTTGCTGGCTGCTAGTAAAATATCAATGGTTAACTCGCCACCTAAACTTTCTGTATCAATTGTTTGGTCTAGTGCTACTAACTTCATACCCTTACTTCGTAATACTTCCAGCAGTGAGTAAAACAGTTTTGATGATGACCCAATTCGGTCAATCCTGGTAACAACTAAGTCACTGACAGTACCCTTATGTGATATTTTTAAATCATCAATTAATTGCTGCAACCCAGTACGCACTTCAGTTGTGCGACTTTGAATATCCCAGTAAAAGCGATCGCATCCCGCATTCTTACCCCTTTCTAGTTGTTTTTTGAGCGCGTTGCGATCTTCTTGTTGCTCGACAGTCGAAACTCGACCATAAAACCATTTTTCAGGCATGGTGACAATTTTATATTCTATAGTGACTATAATATGTCATTTCTCAACGCTGAAGAACCGACAGTCTGCGATTTGATTGCCGACTTTGGTATCAACCTACTTTGGCATCCGTCCTTAGGATTAGAACTAGGCGATCGCTTACAACAACTTCTCCGGGATTGCATTTCGGGCAAAATTCCCCTAGACATCTTGGTGTTTGAAGGTAGTGTGGTTAACGCTCCCAACGGTACAGGGGAATGGAATCGCTTTGCTGATCGCCCAATGAAAGACTGGCTAAGTGACCTCGCCCAAGCTGCTAGTTTTATCGTCGCAGTGGGAGACTGTGCCACCTGGGGAGGAATTCCCGCCATGTCACCCAACCCCAGCGAATCCCAAGGATTGCAATTTCTCAAGCGTCAAGAAGGTGGCTTTTTAGGCAAAGATTTCGTGACCAAGTCAGGATTACCAGTGATTAACATCCCTGGATGTCCCGCCCATCCTGACTGGATTACGCAGATATTAGTAGCGATCGCCACCGGACGCATCGACGATATTGCCCTTGATGACCTCCATCGCCCCCAAACCTTCTTCAACACCTACACCCAAACTGGTTGTACCCGTAACGTCCACTTTGCTTATAAAGCATCGGTGGCTGAATTCGGTCAGCGCAAAGGCTGCTTATTCTATGACCTCGGTTGTCGTGGCCCCATGACCCATTCCTCCTGCAACCGCATCTTGTGGAACCGCGTCTCCTCCAAAACCCGCGCCGGTATGCCTTGTTTAGGTTGTACAGAACCAGAATTTCCCTTCTACGATCTCGTACCAGGAACCGTATTTAAAACGCAAACAGTCATGGGGGTTCCCAAAGAATTACCACCAGGCGTCAAAACCAAAGACTATGCAGTCCTCACAATGGTTGCCAAAAACATCGCCCCCGCCTGGGCAGAAGAAGACTTTTTTACAGTTTAGTCATTTGTCATTAGTTATTGGTTATTAGTTATTGGTCATTAATACACAACAAACCCCAAATAACAAACGCCAAACCCCAAATAACAAATGCCAAATGACAAATGCCAAATGACAAAGGACCAATACCAAATGACAATCCAAACCTTAGACATCTCCCCAGTCGGTAGAGTTGAGGGAGATTTAGATGTCCGCGTAGACATCGAAGACGGTTACGTAGTCAACGCTTGGACACATGCCGAACTATTCCGAGGATTTGAAATTATCCTCCGTGGCAAAGACCCCCAAGCAGGCTTAATTGTTACGCCTCGCATCTGTGGTATTTGCGGTGGTTCTCACCTCACTAGTGCATCCTGGGCACTAGATACAGCCTGGGGTACAGAAGTCCCTCGCAATGCGATTTTAGCGAGAAATTTAGGGCAAATAGTCGAAACTATTCAAAGCATACCCCGCTATTTTTATGGTTTATTTGCCATTGACTTGACCCATCAAAATTACCGCCGGAGTCACTTCTATGATGAAGCCGTGAGACGCTTTGCCGCCTACACTGGTAAGTCTTACGAATTAGGCGTAACCATTTCTGCTAAACCTGTAGAAATTTATGCATTATTAGGCGGTCAATGGCCCCACAGCAGTTATATGGAAATAAATTGGGGAATTGCTTATATAGTAAGGATTTGCCAGGATAGGTGTAATGATTCCCTGGGTTTTCCTTAAATTAGGCGATAAACCCACGGTTAGCTACGCTATGAGCGGAGATAGCACGCAGTAAATCCATTTATTTTTCTCTGCTAAAAGTTATTTGGTTTTCTCAGGTATTACCTAATTTTTCCCTAACCCTAGATTAGCGATCGCCTCCGGTGCGCCGAAGGCGATAGAGCTACGCTCCGCCCGGAGGGCGATCGCAGTTAAGGGAAGTACAAGGCAAGTGATTAAGTATAATTATTTTCTGAACCTTGAAGTATAAACCAGGCTTTTCCTCAGAATAAATACTTAAATACTGATATTAGATTTTAAATAATTACATGCCAAATTGAGTACAGAAGTATTGATTTCTTTGTTTGGATATTGACCGTTTTTCTCAAAGATGTTTAACGTTCGCAATCACCGGACTCAAACAAATCTAGCTATAAACCAATATACTTTGAAGTTCTGATGCATTGCGGTTGTTATGCATTGCTTTGATGCTTCAGAAAAGGTACTAAATGCATCATAAAGTCGCGCTTACCTATTGGTGCTCCTGCCATACGCAGGATATTGTACGCTGTTGTTATGTGGAAATAAAAATTTGGCATCAAAAAATCATCTACATACGAAAGTCCAGATAATTCTGCGTATAGCCCTTGCCCAAGATCAAGCCGATTGAGTTCTAATAGCTTAGAATCAGCAACATTAATACTTGCCAACAACTCCTTAGTCGATGAAATATGACCACGCACCTCAACTAGAGATGCGACATCGGGGTTCAAGTTGTTTGCTGGTTGTCCTAAGCACCACAATGCAAAGTTACGAGGCTGATTGCAAACAAATGCTATTTGTGTGCTGAAAGGAAACATATCGGGCGCAATACGACGCTGCAATAGAGACTCTACATCATCTGCGAAATGACTCTCTGCTATATCTAAGAAATGACTCAACGTATCAAGCCTAGAACTGAAGATATTTTGTAGTGCTATGATCTTCTGATTTTCCATACAATTTCAGTAACACGACTTGATAATACATAACTATTTATTATACAGAAATATTCCATATCATCTTTTCCCAAATCCCAATATATCAAGCATCATCACTTCCTTTCGGAATTATACGGAAATCAGTTAGCCCTTCTTGCCATCCCCAATCCCAAAATCGCCTAAACTCAAAGTGTCCGCTAACTGCTAACATCCCATGTCTCGCTGGTTCAACACTGCTGGCCCTTGTCAAGCCGATAAGCACTATATGCTATCCCCTACTAGTCGTCTCCCCGACTGGGAAATGCTGATTGAACAAGAAAGTTATTTTGTCGTTCATGCACCGCGACAAACGGGGAAAACAACGGCAATGTTAGCCCTAGCGCAGCAGCTTACCTCAACTGGACGTTATGCAGCAGTAGTGGTATCGGTGGAGGTGGGAAGTGCATTTAATCATGACCCAGGTACAGCAGAATTGGCAATTTTGGGAACTTGGTACGATACAATTTCAATCAGATTGCCCAATGAATTGCAACCACCTGTTAAGCAAGGGCAAAAAGAAGAACCAGGACGCAGAATTAGGGCTTTTTTGCAGGCTTGGGCACAGTCTTCACCCCGACCTTTGATAATATTGATTGATGAAATTGATTCTTTGCAAGATGAAACCCTAATTTCAGTTTTGCGACAGTTACGAGATGGCTTTCCCAATCGTCCAGAAAATTTTCCCTCTTCTGTGGGATTAATTGGTTTGCGGGATGTGCGGGATTATAAGGTGGCATCGGGTGGTAGTGACAGATTAAACACATCCAGTCCTTTTAATATTAAAGTCAGTTCGATTACCCTGAGAAATTTTAATGCTACAGAGGTGCAAGAACTATATCAACAACATACAGAAGAGACAGGACAAATTTTCACTCCAGAAGCCACAGCAACAGCCTTTGATTTAACCCAGGGTCAACCTTGGTTAGTGAATGCTCTGGCTAAAGAAGTTGTGGAAAAAATGGTTAAGGATAGAAGTATTGCTATTACAAAAGAACATATTTTACAGGCAAAGGAAATATTAATTGCCCGTCAAGATACTCATCTCGATAGTTTAGCTGAACGCTTACGGGAACCAAGGATAAAAGCGATTATCGAGCCGATGTTAGCAGGTTTGGAATTGGGGGATATACCCAACGATGATATTCAATTTGTGATTGACTTGGGTTTATGTAAAATGCATCCCCAGGGTGGATTAACCATTGCTAATCCAATTTATCGGGAAGTTTTACCCAGGGTATTAACGGTGACACCGATGGCTTCTCTACCAATGATTGCACCAACTTGGTTAACCCCGGAAGGTGAATTAAATATAGATGCGTTACTTGCCGCATTTCTCAAGTTTTGGCGACAGCATGGGGAACCGTTATTAGGTAGCACTGGCTATCATGAAATTGCCCCTCACATCGTATTAATGGCTTTCTTGCATCGTGTTGTTAATGGTGGTGGAACTTTGGAGAGGGAATATGCAATTGGTAGTGACAGAATGGATTTATGTCTGCGTTACAGAGATGTCACCTTAGGTATCGAGTTAAAGGTATGGCGGGAGAAAAAGCGTGACCCTCAAACTGAGGGTATCGAGCAATTAGAATCCTATTTAGGGCGTTTGGGGTTGGATTTTGGTTGGTTATTTGTGTTTGACAGGCGTAAAAATGCCCTACCAATGGAAGAACGTTTATCAACCCAGGTTGTGGTGACGGAAAATCAGCGTGCTATTACTGTGATTCGGGCGTGAGTATTTTGATTTCTTTGTTTGGATATTGAGCGATCGCACTTTTCAGGATGTAAATGCAGGTTCTAAATGGGTCACAATGTCTTCTTTTTTGATACCCCCAGCAATAAGAGCTTGGGTTAAGCTCTCCTCAAAGTTGTCTTCTTCAATGATGATTTGCTGCTCCACTAAACGCGCATGAAACAGAATGGTGTCCATCCGGCGTTGTTTAGTCCAACCCGTTGCTAGTACCAGAAAATGACCGGATTCAGTATCGCAAACGGGATAGAGTTTGATCGCCTGTAAACGGGGTTGATTGACAACCGCTTCTTGTACCGTTTTTTTTAGAATGTCTGCATAACTCAAGGTTTGATCCATTGCAGAATAACCTCCTGGCTGGGTTCGTAGACTAACAAGTTAATTTTGTTGCGTTGGACAGCCAACTGAAAAATTGGCTGTTACTTTTTTTGCATATCAATGAGCGTATAAACATTGGCTTTTAAAGATCCCTTTTGCAAGGTCGGCTATAACACATTGTTAGACGGCTTATATTTATAATTGAGTTCGAGTGCATTGCAAAAGCTATTGAGGAGATTTAGCAAAGCATTATAGTAAGCGTAAGCATTGTCTCGTTCATCTTGGAGACGGGCATATAAGGTTAGCTCTGGCTCTGGGGCTAAGTGATCTTTAGGGATATCTAAACCAGCTTCAGTTAAGCGCCCTGCCGCGATCGCAACTAGCAATGCCCCAATTGTATTGCACTCACCATTGTGAAGATCCCTGAGTCCAGGCAAGATGATCTCGGCTCCCGGCAACTCATTGAGATTCATAATTGATCCTCCTCCAGCTTATCTTCAAAACGTTCAATAAATTTCTCAACTCTGCTTCTAAGCATATCGGGGTTAAGAGAGGGGAATCGGATTAATTCAGGTTCAATTGCTTCAAAACAATCCCGTAGATCACTCAAAGAGAATAATTTCTGTTCATACATAGCTTCAATATCTTTAATGTCGCGGTCAAATCCCCTGGATAGTTTAGAAAGAGCTTGGGCTGTAAAATCATAGTGATAAAACGAAATTTGACCTTGTTTGCCAATGAATACGCTTCTATCACGCCATCCTGGAAGGGGTGGCAAAAAATCCTGTGGAGATGCCAATTCGATATTGATGTTTAATTCTTGTTTGAGTTTGGCGATCGCTTGAAAAATGCCTGGTGGTTCAGGATCTAGACGAATATCGACATCAACTGTAGAGTTGCGCCATCCAATTAGTAGCGCACTAGCTCCACCTGTAAAGTAGATGCAGCCTGAACCCTGGGCTTCTCTACCTAGGGCTTGCATCAGACGTTCTAACTTCTGAGTGTCAATATTTGCACGCATATTTCTATTATTTATTTGTTTGGCAATTGAGCAATCGCTCATCTCAAAGATGTTTAACGGTTGCGGTCAGGGGTTGTCAGGACTTTCTATCCAACCCAAACGGCTTCGGTCAATCCTCTCCACCAGATTGTTAGACATTTGCAATAAAGACTGCACGACAATAATTATTGACACTATGACCTAATTCAAAAGCTAGATTGATTACCTTTTCTCTGTGGCTCATTACAAAATCCTTGCATGATAATTCGGCGTAATTGATTCCCTTGTATTGAAACGGATCTAATTTAAATCCAAAATCTAGCAGACTTCCCTGATTAAGTTCAAAATGAAAAACTGTATTGAGTAATCTACGATGCTTAATAGTGTTAACGAAACCTGCAACATAAGAAAACTCATTTGAATTCATGAGATTATCAAACTGAACAATAATGTCGTCAACGTACCTACGCTTTACATCATCTAGATTTAATTTCTGCAAGTGAGTTTTAATTTTCTTGGGAGTAACATCTTCACTGCTAAAATGTTTATTGGTAGGAAGTAACGGTTTCAAGACGATGATGTTGATTATTTGTGCCAATACGTCAGCTAAAGAATGGAGATTATACGCAATTGATTCCACATATATCTCAATCTCAATCTGAGTCATTAAAAACTTATCACTTCCTTCTTCCAATGTTGAGTTTTCAGAAAATGAAAAGCGCTCTAGCAGAAATAATATACGAGCTATTTTCCGGTTCATTGCTTGAACATAAATTGATGCCTCATCCGTAATGGATTGAGGACAAAAGTCTATTAGCTGTTGAGTCGCCCAAGTTGTATCACACATTAAAAACTCCGTGTCTCATTAAGACAATAAAAACTCACTCATCCTTAGTTACGGATTTCTTGCCCGTCATAAAATGACTGAGAGCAAAAGCTGCAAAACCTAAGCTTATCGCCCCAATTCCACCAAATGTAAATTGCTTCCTCAATGTTGCTTCACTATTAACCGTTCTTGTAGAAGTCCAACCTTGCCCTGAGTATATCTCTCTGCTTCTGATTTCATTACACATCATATCCATAGGGTTACATTGACGGTCAATAGCTACTCCTGGTACTTTGTCCACCAACAAATATGTTTCAGGTGTAGCTAATATAGCTCCACCGACTCCACCGACTACGGCAGCTATGACGGTGATGGCATTTTTGTAAAAGGGTTTACTCATTTCTGTCTAATCCTATTTACTGTTGATTGAGTTTTTCATTATTCTTGATTTGTTTATTGCATTATTCTCGATTTGTTTATATAGATATCTTTATATGGGGTAAATTCTCCTGGTTCGGCATCAGTACCCTGGTTATCTAAATCGAGTTCCTCACAAATGATTTTATAAATTCGTGGAGGAAACCCCCCATGAAAATCCCATTCTCTACCTGCTTGTCGCATTTTCAAAATACCTGAAATATGTTGATAGTTGTAACCAAGTTGATGTTTTACAATATATGCCGAGAGTTGCTTACTATGTGTAAATTTTTTAGGACGCATCTCTGCTAATAGTTGCTCTAACTCATCAGCTTCCGGTTTTGTTAACTTATGCTCCTTACCTATTCTTGTAATTTCATTTTGTCGTAGAGCTTCTGCCTCCCTGCGTCGCTCCTCCTCTGCCGCTCTAAGCTGACTCTCTAAGTTATCTCGCTCAACACTTAGTTCATGTTTACGATCAACTCCAACTAACTCTATCGTTACAAGGTCAAGCCAACTAGGTTTTGGAGAGTCTACATTTTTCCAGATACTCTCTACTTTTTGGCTCAAACCAGATAATTCATCTGTGTAGTTTTGAGGGATATTGTCTGTGTTTAGCCAAAGCTTACTAACTTGTTCGCCTTTTTCAGTTGTTTCAATTTCATACCAGAAATTGACTGTTTCAAAAGCTTCGGTATTGTCCAATTTTTGGGCTAATTCAGGATGTTTTTTCTTGATTTTTTTTATATGGAAGAAAACTTTTCCATTAGGATTAGAAAAAGTACGACCGACAAACCCAAATCCTCTGTCAGCATGGTAGTTTGTGATACTACCAAAATCTATCTTCATCAAACTAAACCCCTTAACGTCCCCGTTCACACACCGCATATCATCTCTGCATTATAAACGATCATTCTGCATCAACGATAACCGCAATTATACTTAGAATAAGTAAAATAAAAGTATTATATTTGCGTTTATATAAGTTCTCAAAGCAAGAATAAATGATGCATTGCAAATTTAGCGATCGCACTTGAAAATCAATACAGTCGCTACACCTTTTTTAGTTTTTAAACTTAACTGAACGCTATTGATTTATACTTGTTTTCTAAACCGTGGTGCTAAAGGTGTTCGCAGTCCTCTGAATTGTTAGACATTCTCCGATAATTTAAACTTTTCAACTTCCAACTTTAACCTTTCATTCTCCATCCTTAGCGCCGATATTTCACTCTTCTGCAATTCAATTAACGACTTTTGACTAATTACTTCACCAAAAGCTTTTTTCCGGTTTTCAATGCCAAACCATCTTTGATAGGTTTTTGTATGTTCATCAACAGTATGACCTAAATTATCTGCTGCGGCTTTAATCGGTATTCCTTGAAGATGCGCTCGAATGGCGCAAGCATGACGCAAATCGTAGGGTTGAAACTCAATTCCCACTTTTCTAAACCATCTGGATATATCTCTCCGCATCCAATTAATATTTTGCACAGATGCAATTTTTGTCACCTTTTTTTCTAAAATATTTAATGGTTTGGGATTATGTAAGTCAAATAATTCTATCCATTCAGGTACAAAGGGGATAACTTCTCGATATCCAGTTTTGGTATTTTTATTCACTTTCCAAGTGTGGTCTATATTTTGGGGAGACATCCACCAATTAATATCTGGCTGTACAAATAGTTCCCTTGGTCTTAACCCAAAAGTCGCCAACATTCCATATACCCAACGCCACATCTCCCAAGTGTCGATTTCATCACTAATATTTGTATTTTTGCGGTTGAGGGCGAATTTTTCAAATAGGTGAAAAGAAGATATTATTTTATCATCGTCGGGGATTTCTCGATGGGTGGGGGTGACATTATCTCGTGTCACGTCGAGTGTAAATCCTAACTGAAAGGTTTTAATAAAAACAGAAGTTACCGCAATTAGTTCATTTTTTTTATTACCCTGAAATGAATTAATAATTTCCTCAAAGTTATTTTTTGTAGCTAAATGTGTGAGAGGAAAGTTTCTTTTAATTACAGATATATAGTTAGCAAAAGTATTTTGACTGGTGATAGTCTGCTGACGGGTTTGATAATATTTTTCTTCAAATATATCTAATAATTCCCCAATAGTTTTTATCTCTTGCTTCTCTCTAGATTTAATTCCTAAATACTTCTCATCCCACTGGAAAGTATGACGAGCGATTAATTTACCCAACTCGTAACTTTCCTCGATCGCAGTTTTCAATCCCTCTAAATTTGCTGGTATCCCTAGAGACAAGTCATACTGCTTTTTTTCCTTACCTAAGCTGCGATGGCTTCTCTGCGAGACGCTCCGCGAATGCCCGCCGGAGGCATCGCCTGGTTTTAATGGCAGGGTAGCCCTTAACTGAAGAGAATTGCCAGTTTGTTTAATGCTAACTCTAACTCTATCCCTTTTTAAATTAGTATTAGCTTCGACTAACTTCTGCTCAAAAACTGCTTGATACTGTAGTTCCGTTGCTTTAACTTTCGCCATTGTTCCCCTGTAGCTACCGTCTGTGGTGTTCTGCAGCTCAAAATCTGCAAACATATCGGCGAACAAGTCCGTTGAGTCTGCGTTTGCATACTCATGTGTAGATGGGGGACGATCACAATTACCCTGGTTTTGATTTTGCCCGCTCATTCCCTAAATATTCCCTTATTTATAAGCTGAAATGGTGAAAATAAAATGTTATTACCGAGCAAAATTACTTGACAAATAAGTTACTCAAGAACATTTTTAGCATATCACCAGTTGCCACAGCAGTTATATGGTGCCTGGTGGCGTCATGTGCGCCCCGACCTTAACAGACATTACCCGCGCCTGGTCGCTGTTAGAATATTTCCGCACCAATTGGTTAGAACCTGTGTGGTTGGGTTGTTCTTTAGAACGCTACGAAGAAATCCAAAGTTATGATGACTTCATGGATTGGCTAGATGAAGACCGCAAGCATCGGGATTCTGACTTGGGTTTATATTGGCGCATGGGTTTAGATATTGGTTTAGATAGATATGGTGCTGGTGTCGGTAAATATGTGACTTGGGGATATTTAGCCCATGAGGATAAATACCAAAAACCCACTATTGAAGGGCGAAATGCCGCCATGATTATGAAAGGTGGAGTGTATGACAGCTTCAGTGATACACACAGCTTGATGGATCAGTCCTTTGCCCGCGAAAATACAACTCACTCTTGGTACGATGAGGGGACAGCAAATATTCACCCTAGCGATCGCACAACAAAACCCATCGCCAATAATACCAAAGACTTCGATAATGCCTATTCTTGGGCAAGTGCAGTTCTACACCAAGACTTCGGACGTTTGGAAGCAGGCCCCTTAGCCCGTCAATTAGTCGCTGGTGGCAATCATGGCGAAACTTGGCAGCACTACGACGGGTTCATCCTCGATGTATTTAAGCAAATGGGCGGTGCTAGTACTCATGTGCGTCAGCTTGCACGAGTTCACGAAATTGTCAAGCTATATCGCCAAGCTGAACACTGCTTACGCGAATTCAAATTAAACGACCCCTGGTATATCAAACCCAAAGAAAAAGATGGCCGGGGTTGGGGTGCAACAGAAGCAGCGCGGGGAGCCTTGTGTCACTGGGTAGACATAGAGGGTGGTAAGATTAAAAACTACCAAGTGATCGCTCCTGGTACTTGGAATATCGGCCCCCGTGACGGTGAAGGAATACGCGGTCCGATTGAAGAAGCTTTGATAGGAACACCCATTTACGATTCTAGAGATCCAGTGGAAGTGGGACATGTAGCACGGTCTTTTGATTCTTGCTTAGTTTGCACAGTTCACGCCCACGATGCCAAAACTGGTGAAGAACTAGCGCGTTTCCGCACTGCTTAAACGATGCTAATGGCTAATTAAGTAGAACGAGGTGAAAAAACCAAACTATGTAAAGATAAGTAAATACGTATAATATATCCAGCAAGGTAACAGGGATATGGGTAGCCGTTTAAGGGTATTTGTGACCAGAGAACAAGATA